>NZ_MDVW01000006.1:0-99818 GCF_001742765.1 Enterobacter sp. ku-bf2 | reverse complement strand
GATAAAGCCAGGGTGTTTACTTAGCCAGTTTCCAAATGTCCCTGATGCCATCGCGACTGACCCCAGGGAAATAATTCCTGCCAGCTTCTGGATACTACCCAGAACAAGCAATTGCAACCAGACAGGACCCGCGGCAGGATCGACAAACTGAGGAAGAAAAGCAAACATGAACAGCAGGGATTTTGGGTTAGTCAGGCTGTTCAGGGCGCCTTCCTTAACGGCACTCCAGTCAGAAATTTTGGCCGTTTTTCGCAGCCGCGTATCTGTGCCTGAAGTCGCAATCATTTTTATGCCCAGCCACATCAGATAAGCCGCACCAGCCCACCTTAACAGATCTAGTGCAACCGGCCAGGCATGAACAACGGCTACCAGCCCCAGGACAAGAAAAGAAACTTGCACAAAACCCGCTACAAATACATTACCCAGTACCGTAAACAGTGCAATACGTCTTCCCTGACCGACGCCTCTGGCGATAGTTAGCATCATGTCTGGCCCCGGAGAAATCTCCAGAAGCGTCAGCGCGAGAAGAAAAGTGATAAACGTTTCGATGGAAGGCATCTTGGTTGAGTCCGGATAAATATTTCTGCTACGTTACCTCAGTCCGATTCGAGCCGAAAGTGGAATATACTGCAGCGTCTGCTGCAGGCACAGAGCAGACAGAGCAGATACAGAAGCATGATGTCCACTGTAAGCGAGATGCGAACGCTGGCCTTTCATATTTGTACGATTTACGCTCTGGCCTGATCTGACATGTATCATAGATACAGGAATTCACTAGCATGATCGGAGATTGCATATGCTGATATATAACGTTTTTGGACGGCATATTGGCGTTCAACGTAAGCATGATCGGTGGCTGGTATTTCGTGCTGACCTGACGGAGAGAAAGTTTTCTCGACTCTATGACATCGCTATTCCTGACGATATGACTGAAGGCGAGATTGCCGGTTGGCTGGGTGACATTTTCCATGAAGCCGCAACCGATCGTCATCCAAATGTGGAACGCATCGAATAAGGATTGAATGGATAGCCTTACGTTGCGCCCGCTCCTGGCACTCACCTGACATGATGTTGCCAGCCATGGCCCAAAAAAAAGCCCGCAATCCGCGGGCTTAGAGATAATTTAGAACCTGTTAGTACCAGACGTATCCGGTTGGGAAATCATTCCCACTCAATCGTAGCCGGTGGCTTACCGCTGATGTCATACACCACGCGGGAAATACCGTTCACTTCGTTGATGATGCGGTTAGACACGCGGCCTAAGAAGTCATACGGCAGGTGCGCCCAGTGCGCGGTCATGAAGTCGATGGTTTCCACCGCACGCAGGGAAACTACCCAGTCGTACTTACGGCCATCGCCCATCACACCGACGGAGCGAACCGGCAGGAACACGGTGAACGCCTGGCTTACCTTGTTGTACAGGTCAGCTTTGTGCAGCTCTTCGATGAAGATCGCGTCCGCACGACGCAGCAGGTCGCAGTACTCTTTCTTCACTTCGCCCAGCACGCGCACGCCCAGACCCGGACCCGGGAACGGGTGACGGTAGAGCATGTCGTACGGCAGACCCAGTTCCAGACCGATCTTACGCACTTCGTCTTTGAACAGCTCGCGCAGCGGCTCAACCAGCCCCATCTTCATCTCTTTCGGCAGGCCGCCCACGTTGTGGTGAGATTTGATAACGTGCGCTTTACCGGTGGCGGAGGCCGCAGACTCGATCACATCAGGGTAGATGGTGCCCTGCGCCAGCCACTTCACGTCGTCCAGCTTCAGCGCTTCTTCGTCGAACACTTCCACGAACACGCGACCGATGATCTTACGTTTTGCTTCCGGATCGTTCTCGCCTTTCAGCGCGTCCAGGAAGCGCTGCTCGCCTTCCACGTGAACGATGTTCAGACCGAAGTGGTCGCCGAACATGTCCATAACCTGCTGGGCTTCGTTCAGGCGCAGCAGGCCGTTGTCCACGAAGACGCATGTCAGGTTTTTGCCGATAGCGCGGTGCAGCAGCATCGCGGTCACGGAGGAGTCCACGCCGCCGGAGAGGCCGAGGATCACTTTGTCATCGCCAACCTGCTGGCGGATACGCTCAACGGCGTCGTCGATGATTTTTGCCGGGGTCCACAGGGCTTCACACTGGCAGATGTCGCGCACGAAGCGCTCCAGCATGCGCATACCCTGACGGGTGTGGGTTACTTCCGGGTGGAACTGCACGCCGTAGAAGCGTTTTTCTTCGTTCGCCATGATGGCAAACGGGCAGCTCTCTGTGCTGGCAACGGTCACGAAGTCAGACGGGATAGCGGTGACTTTGTCGCCGTGGCTCATCCACACGTCCAGCAGCGGTTTGCCGTCTGCGGTCAGGGAGTCTTCGATACCACGCACCAGGGCGCTGTCGTTAACCACTTCAACCTGCGCATAGCCGAACTCGCGCTCGCTGGAGCCTTCTACGTGGCCGCCCAGCTGCATGGCCATGGTCTGCATACCGTAGCAAACGCCGAATACCGGCACGCCAGCTTCGAACACGTACTGCGGCGCGCGCGGACTGTTCTCTTCGGTGGTGCTTTCCGGGCCGCCGGACAGGATGATGCCGCTTGGATTGAATTCGCGAATCTGTGCTTCCGTGACATCCCACGCCCACAGTTCACAGTAAACGCCCAGTTCACGTACGCGACGCGCCACCAGCTGAGTGTACTGCGAACCGAAGTCCAGGATGAGAATGCGATGTTTATGAATGTTTTCCGTCATTGACGCTAATTCCGAGGCAAGTGAAACAAAAACAGAGCGCCCGGCAGGAGCCGGGCGCGGAAACTTATCAGGAGCCCAGACGGTAGTTCGGGGACTCTTTAGTGATCGTCACGTCGTGAACGTGGCTCTCCTGGATACCCGCACCGCTGATGCGTACGAATTCCGCTTTAGTACGCAGCAGATCAATGGTACCACAGCCGGTCAGACCCATACAGGAGCGCAGGCCGCCCATCTGCTGGTGGATGATCTCTTTCAGACGGCCTTTATAGGCAACGCGACCTTCGATACCTTCCGGCACCAGTTTGTCAGCAGCGTTATCGGTCTGGAAGTAACGGTCAGAGGAACCTTTGGACATCGCGCCCAGGGAGCCCATGCCGCGGTAGGATTTGTAAGAACGGCCCTGGTAGAGTTCGATTTCACCCGGGGATTCTTCGGTACCGGCCAGCATGGAGCCAACCATCACGGCAGCGGCGCCAGCGGCGATGGCTTTTGCGATGTCGCCAGAGAAGCGGATACCGCCGTCAGCGATAACCGGAATACCGGTCCCTTCCAGGGCTTCAACCGCGTCAGACACCGCGGTGATCTGCGGAACGCCCACGCCGGTCACGATACGCGTGGTACAGATAGAGCCAGGACCGATACCCACTTTGACCGCGCTGCAGCCAGCGTCAGCCAACGCGCGAGCGCCTGCGCCAGTGGCCACGTTACCGCCGATGATCTGCAGGTCAGGGTATTTGGCACGGGTGTCACGAATACGCTGCAGCACGCCTTCGGAGTGGCCGTGAGAGGAGTCAATCAGCAGGACGTCAACGCCCGCAGCAACCAGCGCGTCAACGCGCTCTTCGTTACCAGCACCTGCGCCTACCGCAGCGCCAACGCGCAGACGGCCATGCTCGTCTTTACAGGCGTTCGGTTTGCGTTCTGCTTTCTGGAAATCTTTAACGGTGATCATGCCGCGCAGGTGGAAGTTGCTGTCAACAACCAGCGCTTTTTCAACGCGTTTTTCGTGCATTTTTGCCAGCACCACGTCGCGGGTTTCACCTTCGCGAACGGTGACCAGACGCTCTTTTGGCGTCATGTACACACTGACAGGCTGGTTCAGGTCAGTCACGAAACGCACGTCACGACCGGTAATAATACCAACCAGCTCGTTCTCTTCGGTCACCACCGGGTAACCGGCGAAGCCGTTACGCTCGGTCAGGGCCTTCACTTCGTGCAGGGTGGTAGTTGGCAGAACGGTCTGTGGGTCGGACACGATACCGGATTCATGTTTCTTCACGCGGCGAACTTCTTCCGCCTGACGTTCGATAGACATGTTTTTGTGAATAAAGCCAATGCCACCTTCCTGTGCCAGGGCAATAGCCAGGCGCGCTTCAGTCACGGTGTCCATTGCCGCAGAGAGCATAGGAATGTTCAGGCGAATGGTTTTCGTCAACTGCGTGCTGAGATCGGCAGTATTCGGCAGAACAGTGGAGTGAGCGGGAACGAGGAGGACGTCGTCAAACGTCAGTGCTTCTTTAGCGATACGTAGCATGGGCAATATCTCTGACCTGGGTGGTTAAATATTGCCGTGGCATTATACAGAGCGTAACCGATTGCATCTACACTTTTTTATAAAAAAGCTTGCGATTGCCTCTCAGCAGGTTACTATCGACTGAATAACTTGCTGATTTAGAATTTGATCCCGCTCACATGTTATCCTCTCAATCCCCCTCAATTTATACCGTCAGCCGCCTGAATCAGACGGTGCGCTTGCTGCTTGAGCAGGAAATGGGGCAGGTCTGGATCAGCGGTGAAATCTCTAACTTCACGCAGCCCTCCTCCGGCCACTGGTACTTTACGCTAAAAGACGATACCGCCCAGGTGCGCTGCGCGATGTTCCGCAACAGCAACCGCCGCGTGACGTTCCGTCCTCAGCACGGCCAGCAGGTTCTGGTGCGCGCCAATATCACCCTGTATGAGCCGCGCGGTGATTATCAGATTATCGTCGAGAGCATGCAGCCTGCGGGCGAAGGCCTGCTGCAGCAAAAGTACGAACAGTTAAAGGCGAAGCTCTCGGAAGAGGGACTTTTCGACCAGCAGTTCAAAAAGCCGCTGCCCTCGCCTGCCCACTGCGTGGGTGTCATCACCTCGAAAACCGGTGCAGCACTGCACGATATTTTACACGTTCTGAAGCGTCGCGACCCTTCCCTGCCCGTCATCATCTACCCGACCGCTGTTCAGGGTGACGATGCGCCGGGCCAAATTGTGCGCGCCATAGCGCTGGCGAACGCGCGTCAGGAGTGCGACGTCTTAATCGTCGGACGCGGCGGCGGCTCGCTGGAAGATCTGTGGAGCTTTAACGACGAGCGCGTGGCGCGGGCAATCTTTGCAAGTCAGATCCCCGTGGTGAGCGCCGTCGGCCACGAAACGGACGTGACGATCGCCGATTTTGTCGCGGATCTCCGCGCGCCGACGCCGTCCGCGGCGGCAGAGGTGGTCAGCCGCAACCAGCTGGAGCTGCTGCGTCAGATCCAGAGCGGCCAGCAACGTCTTGAGATGGCGATGGACTACTACCTCGCCAACCGGACCCGGCGCTTTACCCAGCTTCATCACCGTCTCCAGCAGCAACATCCGCAGCTGCGTCTGGCGCGTCAGCAAACCGTGCTGGAGCGTCTGCGCCAGCGCATGAACGTGGCGATGGACACGCAGATCAAGCGCGCGGTGTCGCGCCAGCAGCGCATGACGCAGCGTCTGAACCAGCAGAACCCGCAGCCGAAAATTTATCGCGCGCAAACGCGGATTCAACAGCTGGAGTACCGTCTGGCGGAAACTCTCCGCGCGCGACTGAGCACCACCCGCGAACGCTTTGGCAATGCGGTGACCCACCTTGAAGCGGTCAGCCCCCTCTCCACGCTGGCGCGCGGCTATAGCGTGACGACGGCGACGGACGGCAAGGTGCTGAAGCAAACCAAACAGGTGAATACCGGCGATGTGCTGACGACGCGTCTGTCAGACGGCTGGGTAGAAAGCGAAGTGAAATCAATTAAACCGGTGAAAAAGACGCGTCAGCGTAAAACCGGATAATTCTTCGCCGGTTACTTACTATACTGCTGCTATTCCCTTTTTTAATAAGGAGAGCAGCATGTCCCATCTTTATAGCGTGATTCCCCCGTATATTCTTCGTCGTATTATCGAAAGCGGTTCCGAACCGCAGCAGCGCTGTGCCCGCCAGACCTTAACCCACGTCCAGACGCTGATGGCCCATATGCCGGGCAAACCTGCCGCGCCGCACGTAAATAAAGCCGGACAACTGGAGCGGGACATCTACGATGCGAAGCAAACTCAGGAGCTACCGGGTACGCAGGTGCGTTATGAAGGTCAGCCGTCGAACGGCGATGTGGCGGTAGACGAAGCCTACGAGTATTTGGGTATTACCCATGATTTCTTCTGGAAGGAATATCAGCGCGATTCGCTCGATAACAAAGGGCTTATTTTAACCGGTACCGTTCACTATGGCCGGGAATATCAGAACGCCTTCTGGAACGGTCAGCAGATGGTATTTGGCGACGGCGACGGGGAAATATTTAACCGCTTTACCATCGCCATAGACGTCGTGGCGCATGAGCTGAGCCACGGCGTGACCGAGACCGAAGCCGGGCTTATCTATTTTGAGCAATCCGGCGCGCTGAACGAGTCGCTGTCGGACGTGTTTGGCTCACTGGTGAAGCAGTACCATCTGAAGCAAACCGCCGATAAAGCGGACTGGCTGATTGGTGAGGGATTACTGGCGAAAGGCATCAACGGCAAAGGGCTGCGCTCGATGTCTGAACCGGGCACCGCCTACAACGATCCGCTGCTCGGCAAAGACCCGCAGCCCGCGCACATGAAAGATTTCATCAAAACGCGCGAGGATAACGGCGGCGTTCATCTGAATTCCGGCATCCCCAACCGGGCATTTTATCTGGCCGCGACGGCGATCGGCGGCTACGCCTGGGAAAAAGCGGGTTATGCCTGGTACGACACGGTTTGCGATCGCAATCTGGCGCAGGATGCAGATTTTGAGGCCTTCGCAAAACTGACGATCGCGCACGGAGAGAAACGCTCCGGCGGCGACGTTGGGGCGGCCATTAAACAAGCCTGGGAACAGGTGGGAGTGTTGTAAATGCAGGTTCCGGAACTGACGGATGACGCCGTGGTTGAGCTGGCCCGGGAAGGCGGCGTCGCCTATATTCCCAAGCTGAGCGGCCAGCGCACCATCGCGCTCTCCTCGCTCAATGAGGCTCAGCGCCAGCGCCTGGTAAGCATCCTGGAGCAGGCCTTTCCGCGCGGTCAGCCGCCGGGACAGGCCTCGTCCCCCGGCAGCGGCGACCAGCGCTATTTCCGCATCCAGATTATCTGGACCGGGCAAAATCAGGCGCACTACGCCGATATCATCGTGCTGGTACCGGAGCAGGAAGCGCCCGAGTCGCTGGTCGAGCTGTGGAAGAAAGGCGAAGGCTGCGTGTGCGATTAACCTTCGGCCCGAACAAACTCCACGCGTTTTTTAGAGATAAGACCGTGGCCGTTCTGGCAGAAATAATCCACCGCCCCGCAGGCTTTTAAGACCTGGAGTGGCTGATGGCACTCCGGGCAGCGGGCTTCAAGCGCAATATCCTTATTACAGCTCTCGCAGTGTGCCACCCCGTTCAGGGGCTCAAGCGGTGCCTGGCAATTCGGGCAGGTAATCGTCATGGTGACTCCTTAAAGCATTCTGGTCTGCAATAATTTTACCACGTTGCGTTCAGTGCGGGCCACGCAGCTGTTGCTGCAAGGTCAGCAGCAGCGTCACTTCCTCGATTCGGCGGCGCGTCGTGCGGCTCACCTCGTGCGGATCCCGTTCAAACAGGCTGTTCGTGCCCAGAATGTGTCCGGTAAGACAGTGCTCGTAGATTGTCCCGGGGATATGCCAGCGCTGAATGTTCTCACCCTCAATCAGCTCCAGCACATCCTCCGCACCGCGCCGGTCGTAGCTAATGATGCGCCCGTCGCGCAACCAGATCCGTAAGCCTTTTTGCCCGCCAGCGGGTCCCGCATATTTATTAAGCCAGATATCCACCGGCACGCCGCTGATGCGGCCCTGCAGATGCGCCTCGCCCTCCGCTGTGGTCAGGTCGCCTTTTGCGATAGCGCGGCCCAGGCGGTCTTTAGCCGTCACCACCTGCAACGTCATCTCATCATTCCCGCCCAGATAACGCACCGTTTCGCGCAGCATCGCCAGCACATGCGTGCCGATATCCAGAATCACACCGTCCGGGTGGCGAAGCGTGCGGGTGTCCGGTTCGCCGGTAGCAAAGTTAAGCGCGATGGGCTCCCCTGCAGCGTTAACTCCGCTCGGCTCCTGCAAAAAGCCGTCGATTTTGACGATGTCAGAGACAGTGCCCACCAGCGACCGCTTCACCGTTTCGAGGCGCGCCATCCAGTGATCGAGCGCCAGCACGCGGGGTGCAATGTCGGGGTTTGCCAGCAGCGCGTTGAGCTGTTCGATTTGGGCAAGCGTGGCGACGATCGGTTTTTCAACCACGATGCGGGAAACCGATGAGGCGAGAGCGTGTTCAAGCACCTCAAGATGGTGGAGCGACGCCGTGGTAATAAACAGGGTATCAAGCGGCTGGGAGAGGAGTTCAGCCAGTGTGGCACAACGCGTTACCCCCTCCGGCTGTTTTACGGGCTGGATATCAAAGCCTAAAAAGTGCGGGGGATTATCAAAGCATTTTCGTATTGCGGGCAGGTAAGCTGTTTCAACGACTGCGCCAAGACCAACAAACCCTAACAGCATGTTCTTACCTCGTTGAGTAAATTGCCGGGGCATAACGCCGCCCCGGCAAGCCCGAGGTTTATGAGGCGTTAGCTGCCGGTTTAGTCTGCGCATTTTCCAGCATGCGGCGTACCGGAACAATGAGGACGATCAGTACCGCGGCACAAATCAGCAGCGCGACAGAGCAGCGCGCAAAGAGATCCGGTAGCATATCCAGCTGGTCGGCCTTCACATGGCCGCCAATCAGACCCGCCGCCAGGTTACCCAGCGCGCTGGCACAGAACCACAGCCCCATCATCTGACCGCGCATTCTCTCCGGCGCCAGCAACGTCATGGTCGCCAGGCCAATCGGGCTCAGACACAATTCGCCGAGCGTCAGCATCAGGATACTGCCCACCAGCCAGAACGGCGATACGCCCGCCCCACCGCTGCTCAGCACGTTCTGTGCCGCCAGCATCATCAGGCCAAAGCCCGCTGCGGCACACAGAATACCGATAACAAACTTGGTGATGCTGCTCGGACGAATGTTCATGCTCGCCAGCTTCGGCCACGCCCAGCTGAACACCGGTGCCAGCAGGATGATGAACAGGGCGTTGATTGACTGGAACCACACCGCCGGGATTTCGAAATCGCCGATCATGCGGTTAGTGTAGTCGTTGGCAAACAGGTTGAACGAGGTTGGCTTCTGTTCAAACGCGGACCAGAAGAACGCCGCGGAGATCAGCAGAATAAAGCAGACCAGCAGTCTGGCGCGCTCTTTACGGTTCAGGCCAGCAAAGACAAACAGATAGATAAAGTAGAGGGCAACGGATGCCGCAATCACGTAGACCAGCACGCTGGCTACCGCGACCGGGTTAATCACAATCACGCCCTGCGCAATCAGCGTCACGAGCGTTGCCACGCCTGCCGCCAGCGCCAGCAGCCAAACGCCCACGCCGTTACGCTTCACCACCGGGCTGTTCCAGGTGGAGTCGAGGCCGACTTCGCCGTCATAGCGTTTCATGGCCGGAACGGCAAACACGCGGAAGATAATCAGCGCCACCAGCATCCCGATACCGCCAATACCAAAGCCCCAGTGCCAGCCGTGGGTTTTAATCAGCCAGCCGGAAATCAGCGGCGCGATGAACGAGCCCATGTTGATACCCATATAGAACAGCGAGAAACCGCCGTCGCGACGCGCGTCGCCTTTTTTATACAGGGTACCGACCATGACTGAAATACAGGTCTTGAACAGCCCGGAGCCGAGCACGATGAACATCAGTCCGATAAAGAACAGGTTGTTGCCCATCACTGCCGAGAGCGCAATCGACAGGTGACCGAGCGCAATCAGGATCGAACCGTACCAGACGGCTCTCTGCTGACCGAGCCAGTTATCCGCCAGCCAGCCGCCCGGCAGCGCGGCCAGGTACATGGTACCGGCAAAGATACCGACAATCGCCGAGGCGTTTTCACGCGCCAGGCCCATCCCACCGTCATAGACGGTGGCGGCCATAAACAGGATCAGTAACGGACGAATGCCGTAAAACGAGAAACGCTCCCACATCTCGGTGAAGAACAGCGAACCGAGCGGATACGGGTGGCCGAAGAACGTTCGGCTCTCTTTTTGATTAACAGTGGATTGCATAATTCTCCCGAAAGGTATGTCGTCGTGCTTGTAAACACCAGCAGGTACGCCGGCCAGTTACGTATCTGGTCGATTTTTTACATGCGGCGAAAGGTTAGTTAACCATTTGATAACCAGGCGCTAGTTTTGTCTAGTACCGGACCCTGGACTTTAAGATGAAAATTCGACGATTGTCTACTTTCTTAGATTTAAACATGGTTAAAAGTGAATAGTGATTGACTTCACACAGGGAAAACCGGCGGTATGATTGGGCAAAAAAAAGCCCGCGATCATCGCGGGCTTTCGTGAGAGCAGCAAAGCTTATTTGCTTTTCTTAATGTGAAGATAAATGTAAGCCAAAACCAATTGATTTTAATGATAAAAGACAAAAAAATATAGAAATTGTGTACACCCTTGGGTACACAGAAAACTTTTATAATTCTAAGATTCTTATCTTTTTTACAGGCAAAATTTCCCTCAGAATGTCATAAAACTTACAAATGAAATTTTCCATCTAGGATGGATTCAGCGATTTAGAAGAAAACAAAGCGTTGCGATTGAAAATTACTATCAAAAAAGTTTTTTAGATCCATAACAAAGAAAGATTCAATTGATTAGGCAAACGGAGATGTCAATAAATGAATGATCTCAGACTCAAGGTTTCCACAGCTATACTAAATGTGGCTGAAGGGCTTCCAAGATTCAGGAAAGGACTGATTTCCGATTTGCAGGAGATAAGAGAGCAGCAACAAGAATGGGCTTTAAGTGCACAGGAGGCCAGTAAATCACCTGAAAACTCAGGTATTCAATTGAAGACTATGAATGTGACATTAATCTTTGAGCATGAAGACTTTAAAAGCATACTTAAAGGGTTAAAGTACTATTTTCCAAAAAATAATAGAATCCAACGCTTTTCAGATTCTCTAAAAAAATCAGCCGATAGTTTACATGCCAGCAGTTGGCATAACCTAGGTTTTATTGCAAAGGAAAAAGGATATTACGTTCCGGATGTAACAATAGATAAAAATTTACCGGATTCCGTAAACAGCGCATCAATAAACTTTCATAGAATATTACCTTCTCTAGCATGTATCATTTTTGAATTTCATCTGAATGATTTGTTATCCAAAGACTTGGCTTTAATTCAAAGCAAACTACACCTCGGGCCAGTTGTATTCAAAAAATTCATACCGCTTAAAAAAATACCTAATGGATATACAATGGGAAGTTCGTATGAGGTTTCACTGACTCAGATAAATGAACGAAAAGATATTCTCAGAGATGAAATACTAAATTGGATCAGAAAAGGGTTTAAATGGAAATTGAATAACAAATATTCAATCTCGTTCATAGACATCTATGAAGTAGAAGGTATGCCTACACTGGATACAAATCGTCAGAAATGGCTGGATGAGAATAAGTCATGGCTCGGAAATTACGGAATAAACCTCAATATTTTCAATTCATTAGAAGGTGATAAGTTTTTCCTTACAATGCCTGAAGAAAGCAAGCAAAAGTATACTCTATCTCATATTTTAACCAGATTCGATTTAGAATCACAAGACAACGGAAGAGATCTATTCACTTATAAAATTGGAGCAGTTGCCGTTTCTGCAACCATTTTAAACACCATTAGTAAATATGCTGAACGTATAAAGAAATTAAGAAGTCTTGGTTTTGAAAATCTATATAAACGAACAAAACTAACGAAAAGAACGCAGGAAAACATTCAAGAAATTAAAAGAACCCTTGTGATACTATCAAGATTTGAGCAAGAACTTATTAATTCAAGGTTTTTTATTTCTAGTACTATATCAGAAATAGGACAGTTAACTAGTATACGAAAAAACAGTGTTATAAATTTCCATTCAGAGATAATTAGCAAAGCGAAATCACGTTTAAAAAGCATAAAAGATGCAGCAAATACAATTGATGCTGGGCTAACCAATTATCTTTCAACTCAAAATATTTATGTCATGTATAAACTTCAAAAATGGATGTTTGTATTAACATTCGTTGTGACAATAGCGACCATTATTGGTGTATTGTCTGGATGGGATAATTTGATGAAATTATATACAAATTTAGAGTTATTTTTGCAAACCATAGTTAGTCCATAATTTACTGGATGAAGCAACTGTAACTTAGAGCGCGTTCTGCCAAAAATCCCCACTGGCAGTGCCGGTGGGTGACAACTTTTGACAACTCAAGCTGAACGCCAGCGTCCGGGCAAACCAGAACAGCGATCTGAAAGAGGCTCGAGGATGGGTGCAAAGGGGGAGTGTTTAACACCTCCCCTTCACGAGTTCGTGTACCTGAAGTTTTCTGAAGCGGCAGCGGCTGACACTTTTTTGGTGAGGCATAACAAACCATAACAGGCTGACACCTGCCCTGCTTCGCATCAGGATTAACAAAAGTTAACAGCCAAGGCTCAACAAATCTCAACGCCAGCCCTTTACACTTCTGCTGTAGCTGCTGTTCGTAGGCGTCAGGATCCGTTAGGTTGGGTTGACACTTTTCCCAGTTTCTCGCGAAAAGTGTCAAGTTTGAGGGGCTGGGGGGTTTACAGTTTTTCGCCGTCCAGCAGGCAGAGTGACATTAAACCAGTTTTGTTCCAGTCATCCAGCGTATCGGGATGCATTGTGGCAACGTAAGCCAGCTCAGAACGAAGAAACCGTAAAGCGCCTGCTGCACGGTCTTTGCCATAGAAGCTGTGGGTTTCTTCATCCGGCCGGAAGAGAATCAGCAATTGTTCATCGGGCTCGTGCTGAACATCAAAACCCAGCTCAGCGGCTGCTACCTCTATTCGCTGGCCAGCATTAATATCAGCCGGCAGCTCTTTCCCGCCGTCATGCCCCCATACCCACACGGCGGCCTGTGCCCACGTCATTTCAGTCTGGTGTTCGCCAGCACCAGCAGAATTTTTTTTAGCCTGCGATGCTTCGACATCCACTTTATCGCCTGAAATTACAATTTCACCGCGGGCTATCCAGCCGTAAACAGTTTGCCGGCTGACGCCCATATGCCTGGCGTAGGCTGATTTACTTAACAGCATTCTGGTGTATTCCTCCGGGCAGAAAAAAGCCGCCCTCAGGCGGCCTGCTTCTCTTCTGAATGTGTCTGCCGCTGGCTGCCTTTGAGCATCGCGCTGACATGTTCGCTTAACTGATCAAGGCCGGTCATGCGGGGCAGAACTTCTGATGGATCGTCGTTCTTCCCGTAAACGAGATTGTTATACCAGGTTCGGACAGCTGTAATTTGTGCGACGTCTTTCCTTACCGCATCGACCAGCTCGGCAACCGCGCTAATCACCTGCCCGTTCTCCGATGCGATACGGGAGAAGCCGAGACGTTTTAGCTGTTCCGTATCGAGTCCAGAACACACTGCGTGCGCCCTTAGTAAAGCGTCAGCCAGCTCCTGATGCTTTCCACTGTGCATCGACAGCAACATTTTTTCCTGGCTGCGGCGATCCAGTCGGGCGAATGCCTGGCGCATTTCACTGTCACGCATGAATCCCTGAATATCATCAGTTGCCAGGGGATTAACCGGAGCGAGCTTGTTCTTCAGGTAATCGAGAATGTTTGCGGCCTGATCGCTTACGGCTGCCACCCGGCGTGTAAAGTCTTTGAGCGTGTCCGGGTTCCGGGCTTCACCTGCCCTGCGGTTTTTTGCCTGTTCGTTCAGATCCGGATCGTTGCGGATAACGTCCAGCAAATCCGCCTCAGCTTCGGCCTGCTGCGCCGTTGTCCTCAGGCTGGTGAGTTCGCCCGCCATACCACGGAATAAAGCGGCCATCTGAGTATTTGGCGCAACAACCTTACCGGCATAACCTGCCAGCTCGATACTGTGTTTCCCTATTTTGATTGAGTAGCTCACTGGCCAGCCTCCATTTTTGATAGCCCCGCATCAAATACCTTGCGTGCAACAGCATGGATTGACGGCGCGATCCCCATGCCCGACTTCTGGCGCTCCCTCTCCTGGATGGTTTTCAGAGCCTGAATCTGCTCCCCGTTCAGCAAAACGGGCTTAACGTTAACCTTGCTCATGATGCCCCCTGTTAAAGCGATCGTTAAAGTTTCATTAATCGCAAAAACCAAATAATAAATTGCGATTTATGAAACGATGTTAATGAAATAGCAGGGGTCCACAACGTGAAAAGAGTGGATGCGTTTTAAAGAATTTGCCCTCAAGGTATACATGGTGTTCATAAGGGCGATAAATTACATAAAAAACAATAAATTAACCTATGAACACCGGTCTACATACAGGGGTTAAAAGTGTTCATGGTGTTCATATTTCTGTTTACTTTATGAGCACATAGTCAAAGTGACCTATGAACACTATGAATACCCTATGAATACCTTACACAAAGGTGTTCATAGTTAATCTTATTGATTTTATTGAACTTTAATCAATCAATGAACACTATGAACACCTTTCGCCATATTTAGCTAAACATTCATCTTTTTTCCTCAGCTAACGGGTGCGCCTGCGGCAGCCAGTCCTCCGCACTCTCTGAAAGTTCGACGTTCGTCACCACGCCGCGGGTCTTTCTCTCCTTGCGGTACTCGTGATTAAACTCCCGCATGGCGCTTTCCATTCCCTCAGAGAATTTATTCAGCGTCAGCGGCTTCTCGAAACCGTTAGCCTCAAGAAACGTCAGATAAGCGTGATAGAGGTAAATGCGGGGGCGATGAGGCGGGTTACGGTTGCCCACCAGCATTCCCACGCAATCAGCCAGGCGCTCCAGATGCGCACAGAAGGCGTACAGGGGATCCGTTTTCTGCTTCACCTCCAGTGCTTCTTCGCTGTTCCGTTGCTCCAGCAGCAGCGCCCGCGCTTTTTCTGGGTCCGAAAAGGTTGCCAGCAGCCGACGAACAACCACCGGAATTTCAGCGGATATCTTTTCTGCCAGGTCGGGATCCTTATCCTCTTCGTTGACGCGCCGGTTAAACTGGAAAATTACGCGGCGCCGGGAAACGCCGCCGGCACGTTCGGTGAAAATCATCGGCGTGTTGTTCGTGGCCACAACCACCGCCCGCAGAACGGCGGTGTACTGGTGTTCGTGTTTCGGATCTATCTCCACGGCATCCCCGCCGGTTATCGCTTTTATCCCGGTGCCCTCTCCTGAATATTTGGGCTGATCAGGAAGCGTTATCATGCTTTTCCCGACGAACTGCGCCCGCCCACGCGCGCTGTCGAGCGCCGCCATATTCCCGCTGGCGGTGTTATGCGCGCCGGCCAGCATCGTGGCGATATGGGTAAAGACGCTTTTCCCGCTGCCGCCCTCCCCGGTTATCTCGAGGAACAACTGCCAGTCGTACCGGTTCGCCAGCACCATAAAGAGCGCCGCAGCGATACGCTGCATCTTAATTGCGTCTCTATCTGATGTGTAACTTAGCCACTTATGGAAGTTCGGCGCGTGGTCGCGGAGGTTTTCGCCCGGCACCGCCGGCGTGTAGGTCACGCCGTTGTGGTTGGTCAGCCAGTTATCCTGGCTGTGTTCGGAGAAAACGCCGGTTTCCATATCGTAGACGCCATTAGCAAAGGGGATCAGACTGCGCCGCGGCTCCCCCATTACCGGAATAACGATTTTCAGGGCGTCGATAACGTTGTTGATCGCGCGCTTGCTGAAGTTGGTTTTGTTCTCGTTGTAGATAGCCACCATTTCGCGGCTCAGTTCGAGCAGTGACGTTTTCTCCCAGATGCCGGCGCGGTAGACGTACACGCCTTCGCTGTTTTCGTTGATTGCAATGCCGGTGTAACGCGCGGCCAGTATGAGCGCCTTTTCGTTATCAGCAAGGTCGCGAAGGTTTACATCCGTCAGCGGTTTGCCGATCACCATGCTTTTGCCGGCTTCCGCATCGGCTTTGAGGCGCGGCAGCTGTGGCGTCCAGTCCTCCAGAAGCTGATAACCTTCAGAGTAGAATTGCGCGCGTTCCACGCCGGCCACCGCCAGCTTTGTAGCGAGAATGGTTATCTGCCGTTCGGTCAGATGCCCGCCACGGCAAACCCGGGCATAGAGCCGGCCATCATCCACAATCCGGATATTCTCCAGCTCTGCCAGCTGCTTTTTATCCAGCACGACCGGCGGCACCGTGTCGCCAATCGGGTTCATTTCCTGCCATGCTTTGGCGAACGTCCAGGCATCAGCGCCGGCAAAGATAATTGACTCCTCCATGAGATCCGCCGGCTGCTTTTTAAGGTTTGGTGCATTCTTCATTTTCTGTTCCCTCGCTCCCTGATGATTTCCCGCATAACCCGAATTCGTTCGATGCCCTGCACCCGCATAATTCGATCGATATCTTTTTCGCCGGCGACCGGCGCGGAAGATACAAATTCAAATTCCCGCACCAGTCTTTCTGGCGTGCAAAAACACGGTGAGCTGTACCCCTCGCGGCAATATGTCACTCTGTCGAATCGGTAACTTTCGATAATTACCAGGTTGCCACGACTGTCCTTCCATTTATCGCCCGGCCTGATTTCAGGGTGAGCGCGGCCACCAGCAGCTAAGCCGGAATTTTTAATCGTCATATTTTTTACCTCACGCCGCTGGCGGGATTACCTGATAACCAATTTTCCTCAGAAAGCGCGCAGCACTCTCCACCGTAAAAATGATCTCATCGTCCATAAGGGGGCGCATCGACTGAAGACCGTTTGAAGTGTCCACGAGATAGCGGCCGCCGGCCGGGAAACTGAAAACGTTTTTGCCGTCGGCCCGGCGAACCAGATCGTAAACAGGAGTCATAATTTCGCCTCCCCGTCCCTTAATGACTGGCTGGCAAAACAATATCGCGCGCTATTTAATGGCTCAGTTACGTGACCGGCGAACGCGCCGAGACGGCAAAATTGGATAACCATTTTCATACAGATACCTCCATGGCCAGACGGGATTGAATGGCGGAGGCCTTACTGCCTAACTGGAGGTAAGTTCGGGTGATTGCCGGGTTACTGTGCCCGAGCATTTCAGAGGCGACCAGCAAGCCCTGTTCGCCGCCGGCGGACATGAGATTAAAGGCGGCAATTTTGCGGCTGGAATAGGCGCTCAGGCGCAGACGCGTGTTTACGACGCGCGTAAACCACAGCATTACGTTGTGCAGTTTCTTCCAGATTGTCTGGCGGCTCACGCTACCTTCCAGAGACTGGCAACGGTTACTTTCAATCTGGCTGCGGGAAAATACCAGGTCGTCACCGATAAGATTGCGCTCCATGCGTTCGCGCAGTCGTTTGATGATGCCCGGCGGCAGCTGTTTGGTGTCGTGCTTCACTTCAGCCTTTGCCACCAGCTCAAACACGATCGCCTGTTCTTCTTCCGTCATGCCGGCGGCCAGTTCGTCGCAGCTCACGCTATCCCAGTGCATGTACCCAATGTGATCGCCAGCAAGCCGGGCAGCGTCCTTGCGCTGCTGGCGAACAATCTCGATCCCCTTCCGGGTCGCTCTGGCTTCCGCTGCTTTGGTCTGCTTCGCTACGATGATTGTGCCAATGCCGGTTTCCCAGTTGATGCAGGAGTAACGGAAGTTGCACACGTCGCTGGTACGCCAGCCGGTAACGGTCGCAATATCCCACCAGAGTAAAACCCAGTCCGGCTGAGTCTGCTGGATGCGTTCACGCAGTTTGCGCTGCTCTTCCCGTTCGTAAACGGGGGTCATGGTGCGGGTGCCTTTCGTGGTAGTGGCTTTTACCACGTTACCACGCAGCTCGCGTGCTTTTGCTGTCAGGGTTTGGAGGTTAAACATGCTGTACCTCCTCAAGACGAAAACGACACGCCAGAATACAGACACATCCTGCAGGCGTTTTTTCGCGTGCTTCGCGCTCGGTGGAAGCAGTAACGTTAACGATCTGATTTGTGAATTCACCCAGGGTGAGAAAACGCCATGTAAATTCAGGGCGTGTTTGGGTAGACTTAGTGCAAGCCATAATGTTAGTCCCTCTAACGTTGTGGTCAGACGCCCTGAAAGTGTTCCCGCACTTCGGGGCGTTGTTTTTTTTAACTTCTGTGTGTAATGTGTCATCACACATAAACACATTACATCGGGTGTAATTAACGTGTCAACACACAAAAACGAGAGACGTGGTAATCCTCCATTCCAATTTCGGCTGGATCCAGAACTGCGAGAAATGATGGAACGGGCGCAACAGCAGGATGGTGATGAGTCGCTAGCCGCGTGGCTGAAGAGGATCGTTCGCAAAGAACTCCAACAGCGTGGAATTGCCCCTAAAGAGTAAATAATGAAAAAAATCCTGCTTGGTCTTCTCGTCTTATTAATAGCAGTATTCGCACTCAAATCATGCCTCAGCAGTGAGAGCGCTTGCGGAAGTAACGAAAAAGACGTGCTGAAGCAAAGTTGCGAAAAATTACTAAACAAAAATTGATTATCGCAGGGGGCGACGGAGAGATCCTCGCCCTTGCTACGGGGAATAATTAATTGGCTGCTTTCGGTGCGAGCGAAGCCCTGCCCCAGATGAGCATAATTGTTCTTCATGGCATTAACCTTTTTGAATTGTTTAGTGAGCTGTCGCGACAAACTTATTTTGAGTGCTCTACATCGCAAGAGCACGCAAGTTATTCATGAACCCGATTGTTGTTTCCATCCGTAGCTGGGCGAACCTCAGTGAACGGCTCGTGAACATCTTCACCTAACAGCTCAGGCTGATACTTACGCCACAGTTGAATCTCCTCGCGCACAAGAGCCTCTTTAGCACCCTTACATTGCTGCAACTTATAACCGCGTTTACTGGCCTCCTGCTGATAGGCTGCCATACGCCGGCTAAAATCGTTCAGGAACACGAACGGCACGCCATAAGAGCCAGTTTTGCGGATTGAGGGAATCACCTCGCGAAATACCCAATTACTGAAACGATGGGCGAATGTGCCTGCCGTAGTAGCTTTGCGGCTACGGGCGATCAGTTTGTAGAAACCAGATTCAGAGACAGCACTATGATTTGGGTTTCCACGAATACCGTAAGTTAAAGTTACGGTATTTCTCTCGTCATCATCCAGAGCCTGCAACGCCATACGCGAATTGGATAATTCCAGCGCCGCGCAAACATCCTTTGCAACGAACCACGGTTCACCATTGAGCTTAACAATGCGAACTTTTAGCCCCTCAAAATTGATAACGGAAATATCATCACTACAGTTTTCAGGGTGAGGGAAGCCCTGACCATTAAGGCCATTATTTGATTTCATACTTTTCCTCGAATCTAATTTACAGAAGTGAAGATCTGACTTAGTTAGCTTTGCGCCGCTCTTCTAGCCAGCGATTAATCTCTAGCGCATCAAAAGCAGTCACGTTATCACTCAACTTGACGGGACGTGGCAAGATTCCATTTTTGACCCAACGATCAATTGTGGGCATGGATACCCCAAGCAACGCAGGCATACGGAAACGACGGATGTAACCTTCAGTAGGAATAGCTGAGTAAACTTCCTGTTTTTCCAACATTTTTATGCTCCTGTGATAGCTGGTAAGGTTAGATGAAGTTTAATGATTCCTTACGCAGCATTTCCAGCATAAATAGATTCTTTTGAAAGAAATTAGGTTTCTTTTGAAATAATGAATATCTTTTGAAAAATGAGGTGGCCGCCGAAAATTTGATCACTGTTATAAAACAGGACATTACAAGTCATACGAACATGATGAGTTATCAACGCTTTACATCTTTTTGTAGGTCTAGGTATCTCTAGGTATCATTTGGTATGTATGCTCATCACATGTAACTCAATGGGTTACATTGGCTGTTAATGACTGTTATTGGCCGTTAATGCCCAGCTATGACTTGCAGTGAGGTTATATGATAAGACTTAACCTACCAATGCATAACGTCGTATCACTCAACATCACTCAACGACATCCAACAATATTCAATAGCCCACAACATCATAAAACCGCACAAAACTGCGCGAAACTGCGTACAAGTGCGCTAAGTAATACAGCGGGCTAACCATGACATAAAAGGGGAAAGTGGATATCGAGGGGGGAGATCAGGAAATGAATGAGTTTTTTTGTTGCGGAACAGCTTAGTAAGGCGGATAAATATTGAGTAATGAAAACCGATAAGATGCCCATTTTGTCTTCGTGCAAGTACGCAACGGGCACTCTAACTAAACTCTATTCTGCAGCATACATCGCTAATAGCGCCTGTTTTGCCTTTGCTGCAAATGCCGCTCGGCTTATGCCTTTCGTTGATAAACCTTCAGATTCTAACAATTCCAATACGTCACTATAAATTGCACTTATATTGGGCTTTCCCGAGTTAACATATGAGGATGCCCCGGACTTTTTAACTAAGAGATGAATGAGAACCCCCATCATCTTCATCGTTCCTTCCTGTTCATCTTGTTTACGGTGTTGGCCACGTCCACTTCTGTTTGTTTCTTTTATGTAATTTATAAGCTGCAGCCCACCTAAATTACGAGCCTTCTCCTCCCATCCTTTAGTGCCGCGCAAATCATCAATAGCTTCTTTAACTTTTTGAGCGATTACTTCGGGTGTACTTTCTTCAACGAACGGGAAAGCAGCTAAAAAAATGTCTAAGGCGTTACAAGCTTCATCTGTAGTTATTTTTTTATCCCTGTGAACTTTTAGCGCCCTCGCAATTGATTTGCGAGTAAGATCAACATAGTCAGAGTGCTCAGGGGGTACATCACTGAGACGCATTAGTGGATTCAAACCGGCGAGTGCCAATGCCATTTCCTGTGGCGTGATGGATACAGAAGCACATAACCTCTCAATTGGTGATTTCCTCAAGATGTCTTTCATGCTTTACTCCCTTTCACTTTAGATGTCATAACTCCTCAGTTATCCCCTCTTTCCAACGTCACCATTAATTCGGCCCAACACGATAATGCAGCTTTTCTCTCTTCGAAGTACTGGTGCCGGTTATAGATACCTTCAACGCCGGGGATTTTATGGTTTAAGCAACGCTCGGCTATCAAAGGATCAATGCCTAACGCCGCCATTTGAGTGCGCATAGTACGGCGCAAGTCATGAATACTGAACGGCTCGATTCCATGCATTTCCCTCAACACAGACGGCATGACCATATTGAGAGTTGCTCGGCTAATGTGAGTTCTGCTACTAGCTCTCCTGCCGGGTATAAACCAACGGCTGTTTCCAGCAAAAAGTCTTATTTCTTTTATCCACTCGATCACCGGCTGCGCCAATGGTATATCAATGTCATCGCCATTCTTTGCTCTTGAGCCGGGAAGATGCCAGACGCCCTTCTCAAGATCGAACTCAGTCCATTCAGCAGCACATAACTCCATTTTGCGCACACCCAGCGCCAAAATAAGTTTAAAAACTAGCTCATTTTCCCTGCTGATTCCTTGCCCACTACGCAGCGCTTTAAAGAACATTTTTAACTCATCACGACTCAATGCCCGCTTTCTTCCCTTCTCCTTTCCCCCAGCATCTTTTGAGCCGAATGATATAGCAGGATTAACATCAATCATGCCTCGAACGACCGCGAAGTCAAACAGGCGTTTGAGCATACGGAGAACGTCATTAGCGACTGTGGGCGACCCACGCTTAAGAACGTCTTGAAGAACACTATCAACGTGGCGTGGGCGAACTTCTTCGACCTTCATTTTTCCAATTAAGGCCACAATATTCTTTTGCAGGCTAGCGAGGAAAAGCTCTGGATGCTTGTACGTAGGCTCGATCTGACGAGAGTAATACTCAGCTGCAAGTTCAGAAACGTGGATAGCGTTCTTTTCAGCTTCAATTTTCGCTATCGCTTCAGCCTTGCGTTGTTGCTTCTCTGCAGCCACGTCATGCCCAAGAGCAACACGGGCTGCAAGTTCCTTAGCAATCTCCCTTGCTTTAGCAAGCGAGATAACAGAATAAGAACCAATCATTAAGGTCCGAGGCTTGCCGGCAAGTTTGTATCGAAAACGCCAGAATGGAGTTTTGTCTTCTTTGCGAAAGCGGAGATAAAGTCCTTCGCCATCGGACCTACCCTCGAATCGTTCGCCACTCTTGATCCACGCTCGGATCTGCATATCGGTAAGTTTTGGCATGCACGTATACCTAGCAATCTACTGGTACATCAAAAATGTGTACCCAAAAGCGTAAAGGTGTACCCAAAACGACATAACTGCATGCTGGGTACACCTCTGTGTACACCTAAAGGATGCACTTTCCTGCACTCTTATGATAGCCCCTGAAAACAAAAAAGCCCGAAATATTCGGGCTTTAGGATGCTTATGATAGCTAGCAATTTACGATGAAAGCTTATTTGCTTTTCTTAATGTGCTTAATCAGGCGCTTACGCTTACGCATCTGGTTTGGCGTCAGGGTGTTGCGCTTGTTGGCGAACGGGTTTTCCCCTTCCTTGAACTGGATACGGATAGGCGTACCCATTACGTCCAGCGATTTACGGAAGTAGTTCATCAGGTAGCGCTTGTAGGAATCCGGCAGGTCTTTCACCTGGTTGCCGTGAATCACCACGATTGGTGGGTTATAACCACCGGCGTGGGCGTATTTCAGCTTCACGCGACGACCGCGCACCAGCGGCGGCTGATGGTCTTCAGCAGCCATATTCATGATACGGGTCAGCATGGCGGTGCTCTGACGACGGGTGGAACTGTCGTAAGCTTCGCGCACGGATTCGAACAGGTTACCCACGCCGCTGCCGTGCAGCGCAGAGATGAAGTGCACGCGGGCAAAGTCGATAAAGCCCAGACGGAAGTCGAGGGTCTCTTTCACTTGCTCACGAACCTCGTTGCTCAGGCCATCCCACTTGTTGACCACGATAACCAGTGAGCGCCCACTATTCAGGATAAAGCCGAGCAGAGAGAGGTCCTGATCGGAGATACCTTCGCGTGCGTCGATAACCAGCAGCACGACGTTGGCATCTTCGATCGCCTGCAGGGTTTTGATAACGGAGAATTTTTCCACCACATCGGTGATTTTCCCGCGCTTACGCACCCCGGCGGTGTCGATGAGGACATACTCACGCTCATCGCGCTGCATCGGGATGTAGATACTGTCGCGGGTCGTGCCCGGCATGTCGTAAACGACCACGCGCTCTTCACCCAGAATACGGTTAGTAAGTGTAGACTTACCTACGTTTGGACGGCCCACGATAGCCAGCTTGATCGGCAGATCCTGCGGGTTGAAGTCGTCCTCAGGCTCTTCTTCTTCGCCCTCTTCTCCGTCTTCAAACTGCGCCCAGTATTCAGCGTCTTCGTCCACCTCTTCCGGCGGGTTCACTTCGTCAACCCACGGCAGCAGAACGGTTTCCAGCAGGCTGGTAACGCCACGGCCATGCGATGCCGCGATAGGGTAGATTTCACCCAGGCCCAGAGACCAGAAATCCGCGATGGCCTGATCGGCATCGATGCCGTCGGTTTTGTTCGCCACCAGGAAGGTTGGTTTTTCGCGTGAACGCAGGTGTTTAGCGATAGCGGAGTCCGCCGGCATCAGGCCAGCGCGTGCATCCACCATGAACAGCACCACGTCCGCTTCTTCAATCGCCAGCAGCGACTGTTCCGCCATGCGTGTTTCCACGCCGTCTTCTGTACCGTCAATACCACCGGTATCAATACAGATGAACTCGCGTCCTTCCACCTCTGCACGACCGTACTTACGGTCACGCGTCAGCCCCGGGAAATCCGCAACCAGCGCATCACGGGTGCGTGTTAAACGGTTAAAAAGAGTGGATTTTCCAACGTTAGGGCGCCCGACAAGCGCGACCACAGGTACCATGTTTGAAGCCTCATAAAATTCAAAATAACGTCGCTTTCGCGGCGTTTTTAAAAATGTCAAAACGGCTCCTGAGTGAACAGGAGCCGTTTAGTATACTACAACCGCCGGGTAATTAACGCGTGATCGCGTACAGCGTGCCGTCTTTTGCCTGAATCAGCAGTTTGCCGTCGGCCACAACCGGGTCGGTCAGGAAACCGGAGCTGTCGACTTTTTGCTGCGCAACAAAGCGGCCGTTATCCGGATCGATCCAGTGCATATACCCTTCGCTGTCGCCCACAACCAGGCTACCGTTGTACAGCGCTGGCGCAGTCAGCAGACGGTGCAGCAGGTCGCTTTGCGTCCACAGCGTCACGCCGCCTTCGGTACTCAGGGCCAGCAGACGGTCGTTCTGGTCAACCATATAGATGCGGTTACCCTCAACGATGAAATCATTTACCGAGCCCAGCTCACGTTTCCACATGATCTGGCCGCTGCGCAGATCCAGCGCGGTCAGGTTGCCGTTGTAGGCCAGCGCGTAAACCACACCGTTAACGATAACCGGTGTTGTGTCCACGTCGCTCAGACGGTCAATTTCCGTTGAGCCTGTGGCCTGAGAGATACGCTGCTGCCAGATCATCTGGCCCTGCTGCATCAGCACGGCGCTCACGCGACCGTTGTCACCGCCCACAATGGCAGCACCAAATGCGGTAGCCGGGGCAGATTCGCCGCGCAGAGAGAGCGCAGGCATATCCAGGTTAACGGTCCATTTCACCAGGCCGTCCGCTTCGTTCAGCGCCTGCAGCTGGCCGTTGCTGGTATGAATCAGCACCAGGCCATCGCTCACCACCGGACGCGACAGGGATTCACCCGCCACGGTTGTTTGCCAGGCAATGGAGCCGTCGCTGCTGTTCAGGGCATAAACCTGCGCTTTTTCGCTGCCCACGTAGACGTGACCACCGGCAACGGTCAGGCCGCCAGACAGCAGTGCCGGCTTACGGGAGAACCAGCCGTCTTTTTCCGCCAGGTTAACGGACCACACTTCTTTTCCGTCATCCGCGTTCACCGCTTTCACGGTACCTTTGCGGTCAGCCGCATAGACAACGCTGTCTGCATACGCTGGATGAAGGTTGGAATAGAAATCACCAATCCCATTGCCCACGGAGACATCCCACGCGGTGGATGGGGTAAACTGGTTTTCAACCGTCGGCAGTGGGGACATTTTCACAACGTCTTCTTCGCCACTGAACAGTGAACAACCACTCAATAACGTAACAGAAAGCAGTCCTGGCAGAAGTAATTTACGCAATTGCATCGGGTCCCTCTCAGACGGACAAATTATTTATTTTCATCTGCATCATTTCGCTCAGCGCAGGTGAAGCATTGCTCTCTACGCCAGCTTGCCACGCTTTACGCGCGCCCGCTTTGTCACCTTTGCTCAGCAGTGCTTCACCGCGCAGATCGGCAACGATGGCAGCAAAGCCTTCGCCTTTGATGGTATCGAGCGTTTTCAGCGCATCGTCAGCTTTCTTCTGCTGAACCTGAATACGTGCCAGGCGCAGATTGATCACCGCTTTCAGGTTTTCATCACTGGCGGCAGCAAGGCCCTGAGACAGCTGTGCTACGGCTTTATCCAGTTCGTTCTTATCAACGTACTGCTGAGCCACTTCCAGCGCAGCCAGTGCACCGTAGGTGTTTTTGTTGTCAGCCGCAAATTTTTCTGCCGCCGTCAGCGTTTGCGGCTGATCGGCACGAATTGCGCTCACGGTATTTTCATAGGACAGGGACGCGCCGCGCGCGGAATCCGCCTGATGATTGTTCCAGTAACGCCAGCCTACCAGCGCACCGACACCTAAAATAACCCCAACAACCAGCGCTTTGCCGTTTTCAGCAAAGAAGCGTTTAATCGCGTCGACCTGATCGTGTTCGTTCTCGTAAATTTCCACGCAGTCCTTCTCCTTAGCCCAATAGAGTGCGCAAGTGCGCCGCAACGCCGTCCTGCGTTACCGTTGTCTGCTCACCAGAGCGCAGGTCTTTCACCACCACTTCGCCGTTGGCCACTTCGGACTCACCCAGCACCAGTGCGATACTTGCGCCCCACTTATCGGCACGAGCAAACTGTTTTTTGAAGTTGCCGCCGCCATGGTTGGTCATCAGCTTAACGCCCGGCAGCGCATCGCGCACGCGTTCGGCAAGCTGCATTGCCGCAGACTGCGTTTCCGCGCCTGAGGCCACCAGGTATATATCGACAACGGAATCTGCTTTAAATTCCGGATTAACTGCCTGAACCAGCAAAACAAGTCGCTCAAGACCCATTGCGAAGCCTACAGCAGGTGCTGCGCGACCGCCAAGTTGCTCAACCAGACCGTCATAACGACCGCCCGCGCACACGGTGCCCTGAGAGCCGAGGCTCGTGGTCACCCACTCAAACACGGTACGGTTGTAGTAGTCCAGACCGCGTACCAGGCGCTGGTTTACGGTGTAGGCGATGCCAGCCGCTTCAAGCAGCTTACACAGGCCCGCGAAGTGTTCGCGAGATTCTTCATCCAGATAATCACCCAGCGCAGGCGCATCGTTCAGCAGTGCCTGAACATCTGCGTTTTTGGAATCCAGAACGCG
Source organism: Enterobacter sp. ku-bf2 (assembly GCF_001742765.1). Lineage (NCBI taxonomy): Bacteria > Pseudomonadati > Pseudomonadota > Gammaproteobacteria > Enterobacterales > Enterobacteriaceae > Enterobacter > Enterobacter sp. ku-bf2. Next base: position 73,390 of record NZ_MDVW01000006.1, on the reverse strand, counting down.
CAGCGGGTTGCTGTACATGCGACGTTTGCAGTCTTCGTCCAGCTTCTCTTTATGCTGTTCCAGGAACGCCACCAGCGCATCGCGGTAGTTAGCGCGCGCTTCCAGAGAACCGATAGAGTTCAGCTCGAGGGAAACGTGATCGGCGATACCGAGCGCACGCCACCAGCGGGCGGTCAGCATAATCAGTTCAGCGTCGATGTCCGGGCCCTGCAGGCCAAAGACTTCCACACCCAGCTGATTGAACTGGCGATAACGCCCTTTCTGAGGACGTTCGTGGCGGAACATCGGGCCGATATACCACAGGCGCTGCTCCTGATTGTACAGAAGACCATGTTCGATGCCGGCGCGTACGCAGCCCGCCGTCCCTTCCGGACGCAAGGTCAGGCTGTCGCCGTTGCGGTCCTCAAAGGTGTACATCTCTTTTTCAACCACGTCGGTGACTTCACCAATCGCGCGTTTGAATAACGGGGTCTGCTCTACAATCGGCAAACGGATTTCGCTGTAACCGTAGCTGCCGAGCACCTGCTTCAGCGTGCCTTCAATGCGCTGCCAGATGGCGGTTTCGCCAGGCAGATAATCGTTCATGCCGCGGATGGCTTGAATGTTTTTTGCCACGTTTATTCTCTTTCTATATACAAAAAAAACCCAAAGAATGGGTTCAATCATACATGGGAAGCTCGCGGCTTCCCATCACGTTATTTTTCAACCTGCTGAACGTTAATACGCTGTGTCTCGTCCATCATGGCGGCTTTCGCACGGATGCGGGCTTCAAGCTGGTCGATCATGTCGCTATTATCCAGACGATCTTTACGAACGCCATCTTCATAGAGACCACTTTTCTTGTTACCGCCGGTCACGCCCAGGGTTGACACCAGTGCTTCCCCCGGACCGTTCACCACGCAGCCGATGATAGAGACGTCCATCGGGGTGATAATGTCTTCCAGACGTTGCTCCAGGGCATTCACCGTCCCGATCACATCAAACTCCTGACGCGAACAGGTTGGGCAGGCAATGAAGTTGATCCCACGCGCGCGAATACGCAGCGACTTCAGGATATCGAAACCGACCTTGATCTCTTCGACCGGATCGGCCGCCAGCGAGACGCGCAGGGTGTCACCGATCCCTTCAGAGAGCAGCAGCCCCAGACCGATCGCGGATTTTACCGAGCCGCTGCGCAGGCCGCCCGCTTCAGTGATCCCGAGGTGCAGAGGCTGGTCGATCTGCTTTGCCAGCAGGCGATAAGATTCTACGGCCAGGAACACGTCGGAGGCTTTTACGCTGACTTTGAACTGATCGAAGTTGAGACGATCGAGATGATCGACGTGACGCATCGCGGATTCGAGCAGCGCCTGTGGCGTCGGCTCACCGTATTTTTCCTGCAGATCTTTTTCCAGCGAACCGGCGTTAACGCCGATACGGATAGGAATATTTTTATCGCGGGCGCAGTCCACGACCATGCGGATACGCTCTTCGTTACCGATGTTGCCCGGGTTAATACGCAGGCAATCGACGCCGTATTCGGCCACTTTCAGTGCGATGCGGTAGTCGAAGTGAATATCCGCCACCAGCGGAACGCTGACCTGCTGTTTGATCAGTTTGAACGCCTCAGCGGCATCCATGGTCGGGACGGAGACGCGAACAATGTCCGCGCCTACACGTTCTAATGCTTTGATTTGATTGACCGTCGCTTCCACATCGGTGGTGCGCGTGTTGGTCATCGACTGAACGGCGATAGGTGCCCCATCGCCGATTGGCACATTCCCAACGTAAATCCGTTTCGATTTTCTACGTTGAATCGGAGCCTGGTTATGCATGAAAAATCTCCCGCGTTGCCCGTCTGTTACTGTGCTGCTGATTGTTCGGCATTAACGGTAAGACGTGCAACCTGGTTAGTTCTGATAAAGCGGCTCAGGTCGACAGGTTTTCCTTGATACTGGATCTGTACCGCTGCCGGAGCGCCGATTTTAAGTTTATAGGGAGCCTGGCCTGTTAGGTTTAACGTGCCATCTTTGCGCTGCAGGCCGCTGAACAGTTTTTTACCTGTCGCGTCAGTCACTTCCAGCCAGCAGTCGGCGCTGAAGTTCATTACCAGCGCGTTAGGATCGGCTGCTGTGGTCGCCGTACCCGCCGGGCTGGTTGGCAGAGACGCTGCGGTATTGTCTGCAGGCTGAGTAGCTGCAGGCGCGTTCGCCGCCGTATCAACATTTGCCTGAGAAGGGGCAACCACCGCATTTTGATCCTGAGCTTGCGGCGCAGCGGTGTTAGCCGTTGCTGCTGGAGCCTGCGCAGCATTGGTCGCTGTCGCATCTGGCGCTGCGGTCTGTGGCTCGCTGGAAGTCGCTGCACCGTCGGTATTCAGCGGCACGCTCTGGGCGTTATCCGTTCCGGCCTGGTTGAGTTCGGCGGAGGATTGATCGGCCATGGTGGTGATCTCTTCCTGCTGCGCCTTGTGGTTTTGCCACCACCATGCTCCGGTCAGACCGATCACCACAAACAGCACCAGCCAGGTAAAGCTCATCAGCCAGCCATCACGTTTTTTACGACGTTTCCCCAGGGAGAAGGTCTGCATCGGCGCAACTTTTGCTGCACGGACCGGCGCCTGCTTCTCCATCATTGGCAGTAATTCGTTTTCGGGGATGTGCACCAGTTTTGCGTAAGAGCGGATATAACCGCGCAAGAACGTTGAAGCCAGATCGGCAGGCGCCTTATCTTCTTCAATATCGCGAACCGTGGAAACCTTCAGGCACAAGCGTTCCGCAACGGCTTGCTGGCTGAGTCCGAGTTGTTCACGGGCGTTGCGAAGACGAACGCCAGTGGAGAGTGCTTCATGTTGGTCGTGAGTGGCTTCAGTATTCATTCGCTACAACTACTGGTACGTGAAAAATAAGGGTTCAGGCGCCGGTGAGTCACAATGCCACCCGCACCGCGAAACTTCTGGTCAGTTAACCTTGAACAGAGAGTATAAGACTGTCAGCCCGGAGATGACAGTACAGCCCTGCCCGTACGGCTAAACTGTTGTTACGTCGTTACATACTGCCCGAAAGTCGGATGAAACGCACCGTAATTATTGATCAGTCTTCACGAATCTGACTGATTATTCAGTAAGGTTATGTCTCACGGCGCAGATAATGCGCCGCGAGTGCATAATAATCAAACAGCTTTAACCGCGATCGTCTCGCCCTGCATGCGTTTACGCAGGGTACGCTTGGTACGGTCAATGACATCACCAGCCAGCTGTCCACATGCGGCATCAATATCATCACCACGCGTTTTACGCACGATGGTGGTGAAACCATACTCCATCAGCACCTTGGAGAAACGGTCGATACGGCTGTTCGAGCTACGGCCATACGGCGCGCCCGGGAACGGGTTCCATGGGATCAGGTTGATTTTGCACGGCGTATCTTTCAGCAGTTCAGCCAGCTGATGCGCATGTTCGGTGCCGTCGTTGACGTGGTCCAGCATCACGTACTCGATGGTCACGCGGCCCTGGTTGGCGTTGGATTTCTCCAGGTAGCGACGTACGGCGGCGAGGAAGGTTTCGATATTGTACTTTTTGTTGATCGGCACAATTTCGTCACGAATTTCATCGTTTGGTGCGTGCAGGGAGATCGCCAGCGCGACGTCAATCATGTCGCCGAGCTTGTCCAGCGCAGGCACAACGCCTGAGGTCGACAGCGTGACGCGACGCTTGGACAGGCCAAAGCCAAAGTCATCCAGCATGATTTCCATCGCCGGAACGACGTTGGTCAGGTTCAGCAGCGGTTCACCCATCCCCATCATCACCACGTTGGTGATAGGGCGCGTACCGGTGACTTTTGCCGCGCCCACGATTTTCGCGGCACGCCAGACCTGGCCGATAATTTCTGAAACACGCAGGTTACGGTTAAAGCCTTGCTGCGCGGTTGAGCAGAATTTGCACTCCAGCGCACAGCCAACCTGGGAGGAGACGCACAGCGTCGCGCGGTCTTCTTCCGGGATGTAGACGGTTTCAACGCGCTGATCGCCGACCGCAATCGCCCATTTGATGGTGCCATCCGCGGAGCGCTGCTCTTCCACCACTTCCGGTGCACGAATTTCAGCCACTTCTTTGAGCTTATTGCGCAGGACCTTGTTGATGTCAGTCATGTCATCAAAATTGTCGCTGCAGTAATGGTACATCCACTTCATGACCTGATCGGCACGAAACGGCTTTTCGCCCATCTCTTTAAAGAACTCGCGCATCTGCTGACGGTTCAGATCCAGCAGGTTGATTTTTCCATTTTTATTGGGAACCGCAGGAATGGCGACTTCGGAGGTATTCACTAATTCAGACATAATATTTACCGGCCTCGTTGTTACACGTTATGGCCCATGGAGGGTTGAATAGAAACGCCCCGGAAAGCGGTCTGCTCGTCCGGGGCGTTGCATTGTACAAAGTCTGGCGCAGGGATGCCACGTCTGGACGCGGCATTTACGAAAATAATGTGTAAACGAAACCGTTAAATTAACGGGTACGTGGACACACTTCGCCTTCAGCGAAGAAGAAAGCGATTTCGCGTGCAGCAGATTCAACAGAGTCAGAACCGTGGGTGCCGTTCTCGGTGAAGCTGTCAGCGTAGTCAGCGCGCAGAGTTCCTGCCAGCGCGTTGTCCGGGTTGGTTGCACCCAGCAGATCGCGGTGACGCTGTACGGCGTTTTCGCCTTCCAGTACGGATACCACGATTGGACCGGAGGTCATGAACTCAACCAGGCCGTCAAAGAATGGGCGACCTTCGTGCTCAGCGTAGAAGCCGCGCGCCTGCTCAACGGTCAGGTGCAGCATTTTGGTGCCAACAATTTTGAACCCTGCAGATTCAAAGCGAGCGAAGATGCTGCCAATAACGTTTTTTGCCACCGCGTTTGGTTTGATGATGGAAAAAGTACGTTCAATAGCCATGATAACCTCTGTCAATGTTCTGTTGTTTTGCATACCTGAGTATGGTGTGGCGCGGATTATAATGAGCAATGGCGCCATTGCCTATGGATTCAGGTAACATTTTTTTAAAATAAGACGAGTTTTAGCAACAGCTCACATCAGAAAGCTGTTTTCAGATCACTGAAGCGTAAAATTCACCGTCGCGACCTGCCCGGTCTCATCCATAACGAGTAACTGATAATCGCCCGACTTATCAAGCTGTAATGTGTAAATGCTTCCTTTCACACTCAGCGGTTCACCGTTCAAAAACCACCAGCGCTCACCGCTGTTGCCAGTCGCCTGAAGCGGCAGCGAAACGCGGGATTCACCCGGGAGACGTTTAATAACGGCCCCTTCACGCACGCCGGTCAGAATGAGTGGCGCAGGTGCGTCCTGCAAGAGTGGAGGACAAATTCTTGATGAAGGCGGAATCCGTACCGCACGACGCTCGGTTGCAGGCAGCCACGGCTCCAGCGGCAGCGGCCATACATCCAGGACTTTTTCAGTAGCATCCGGGCAATCTGCGGCCACGCGTTTGCCGGTTTTATCCAGCCAGACCGGGAAACGGATCCCGCGTATGCCCTCCTGTTCGGGCAGGAGCAGCGTGGGCGGTTCACTGCCTTCCAGCAGCCAGGTCGACAGGCGACGTCGACAGTTTTCGCTGCCTTCCGGTAGCGACTGGCCGCCCGGCCAGCAGATCACGCCCCGCCCGACGCTTGCCGGACGCGGATCGCGCGGCAGGCGGGCTTCGTCTACCGTTGAGCGCGACTGAAGCAGGTTATTGACCTGGTTTAATAGCGGAACCGCGCTGGCAAACCCGAACTGTCCCGCCACGGGCGTGCCGTCCGGTCGTCCGGTCCAGATGCCTATCACATAACGGGCATTCAGACCGATGGCCCAGGCATCACGGTAGCCGTAGCTGGTACCGGTTTTCCACGCCAGCGGCGCAACCTGCGGTAGCGCATTATCCGGCAGCGGCTGCGCTTCATTGGCCAGAATACGGCGAATAATCCACGCCGAGCCCGGTGATAACAGAGGACGTTCAGTCAGCGGATCGCCCGGCTGCAGGCGCAGCCTTCCCGCCTTACCGTGTCGGGCAAAAGCACTGTAGGCCGCGGCGATATCTGCCAGCCGCGCGCCTGCCCCGCCGAGGATCAGAGACAGATTCGGCTGCGCCCCCGCAGGCAGGATCAGCGGCAGGCCTGCGTTGCTCAGCATCCCGGCAAATCGTTTTGGTCCGTAGGCTTCCAGCACCTGAACGGCAGGCAGGTTGAGGGAGCGTACCAGCGCTTCACTCATGCTGACCGGTCCATGAAACCCGCTGTCAAAATTCCCGGGCCGATAGTCACCGGTTTTTCTGGGAACGTCCTGAAGCAGCGAGGCGGGATGGATCAGGCCATCATCCAGCGCCATGCCGTAGATAAAAGGTTTTAACACCGATCCCGGCGATCGGATCGCATTGACCATATCCACATGGCTAAAACGCGTGTCATCGTTGATATCCACCGATCCCACCCAGCCGCGCACTTTCATATCGGTATGATCGACCACGATCATCGCCAGCGAGCTGCGTGCCGGCAGGCGGGATTTCCAGTTCATCGCCAGCTCTTCCAGCTGCCGCTGCAGTCCGGCATCCAGCGTGGTGACAATTTTCGTGTCGCGACTTTTGCCGAGCATCATCCGTGCAAAGAGCGGCGCCAGCTGCGGCATCTGCCGGGGCGCCAGCCATACTGATTCTTCACGGAACTCTTTGACCTGCTTTGCAGACCAGACCCCCTGCGTCGCCATGCGGTCGAGCACTTTATTGCGCGCCGCTTCGGCCCGTTCAGGCCAGCGATCCGGGCGTAAACGACTCGGTGCCTGCGGCAGCACCGCCAGCAGCGCCGCGTCGGAATAGCTGAGCTGCGACGGAGGCTTGCCCAGATACGTCCAGCTTGCCGCACCCACGCCCTGCAGCGTACCGCCAAACGGCGCGCGGTTGAGATAGAGCGTGAGGATGTCGCGTTTGGAAAGATGCCACTCCAGCTGCATGGCACGCCAGAGCTGGCGAATTTTACCGCCGAAGGTGCGCGGATGCGGGTCCAGCAGTCGTGCGACCTGCATGGTGAGCGTGCTTCCGCCAGAGATGACTTTCCCGGAACTGAGATCCTGCCAGGCGGCGCGCAGGACAGAAAGCGGGTTTACGCCGGGGTGATCCCAGAACCAGCGATCTTCGTACTGGATCAGCGCCTCAAGATAACGGGGAGAGACCTCTTCGATCGTCACCGGATAGCGCCAGATCCCGTCACTATCGGCAAAACGCCAGAGCGGCGTGCCCTTCTCATCCACCACCACCCGGGCAGGGTTAACCTCTTTCAGCGGCAACGGCCACAGGCGGTCGGCGGCGACAATCAGCCCCCATAAAACGAGAAGCGCTCCCGCCAGCCACAGCCAGCGGGAGCGTGTCAAACGTGCCATTCGCATATTACGGAACAACAATCAGCGGGCCACTGGCCGCACCCGTTGCCCGCCACTGCGGCACATACATAGACTCGACCATCGGAACCGGCACCTGGTAGGTTCCCGGCGTCACGGCGCGCGCCAGATAAACCAGCGTAACCGGCTGACCTTCATTTACCGGCACAGCGGCCACAAAGCGGTCGTCGCGGAATTCCATATGCTGAATGTCCGCCTGCTGCATCTGGCTGAGCAGGTTCTGCACTTCGCTACCGCTGTCCTGCAGGCTGGCGCTGCTGCTTGCCAGGTTCTGGTTTTCCAGCTCCAGACCCGCAGGGAGGAGATCAACCACCAGCGCGTCCGGCACGTTCTGGCTGGCTTTGACTTCCAGCCATACCAGCACCAGCTCGCCGCTCTTCAGCGAAGAGAGCGATTTCGTGCTGCCGTCCGTTGCCAGAATATGGCGTTCAACCTGCAGCACGTTCGAGCTCGGCTGAGGAGCATAGTCAGGATAACCGGTGCTATCAAGGCGTACCCACAGCGGTGAAGTACCGGTATTGGTCACCTCCAGCGCGCCAAGCTGGTCGCCGCTCACGTTTTGTACCTGCGCTTTATCGCCACCTGATGCGGAATCTGACAGGGAGGTTTTCGCCTGCCACGCACCCGACAAGGTTTGCAGCGAACGACCGGCCAGGAACAGCGCATTGCTCTCCTGAGTGGACAACCAGCGCTGGCTGAAGGCCTGCTCAGACAGGGCATTCAGCAGCGTATTTTGCGCATCCGGCAGCAGCTTGTACTCCTCCAGAAGAGAGAGCATCAGCGCGTTATCGCGAAGCTGGCTGCCGTAATCGGCCATCCAGGTTTTGCTGTCGTTGCGCGGCGTTTTGAGCGCCAGATCCAGCGCCTGCTGGCTGCGCGGGGCATCGCCCATCAGCTTGAGCGCCATGCCCAGCTGCATCAGCGGCAGGCCGGACGCCGCCTGAGCGTGACGATCCCAGATTTCACGCAGCGCGCCCAACGGCGCTTTTTGCTGACGTGCCAGCACCAGCGCGGCATAGGCCTGCACGGCGAACTTGCTGGCCTGCGTATCGTCGCTGTAGCGAACAGACATCATGCCCGGGTCCTGCAGGTAGCGCAGCAACCGGCTATTGGCATTATTCACCGCATCGGCAGGCACGCTGTAGCCCTGCTCGCCCGCACGGACCAGGAAGTCGGTCACGTAGGCCGTCAGCCAGTACTCTTCCGGACCGTTTTTATCCCACAGCGCGAACCCGCCGTCTTCACGCTGCATCTGCAGCAGACGGGAAATACCGATATCAATGGCGGCACGGCGTTTATCGTCCGTATCACCTTTGATGCCAAGCGCCGTAAGCTGCGCCGCGTTGGTGTAGAGCGACGGGAACAGACCGCTGGTGGTCTGCTCCAGACAGCCATACGGATAGGCCTGCAGTTCACGAATATAGCGCGCCAGGTTGAGCGGTGGTTTGCCGCTCAGCAGCAGTTGCCCCTGCAGGGTGGCAGGAGAGAAACCGTTGCTGTGCTGCGCCGGTGCAGTCCAGGATTCGCCAGGGTTCAGCATGGCACCGGTATTGACCGTCTGCGCCGGGAACGCCGGACGCACGCCGATTTTCCAGCTCTTCTGCTGCGGGGCGAAGGTCTCGCCCGGAAGCTGCAGGCCGGTCACCTGCGCGGTCACTTCACCGTCACCATAACCGTCCAGCGCGCGTACCGGAATAAACAGCGTGCTGCGCGCCCCCGGTGGCAGCTGAACCGGCTGAGGCTGCGCGCCTTCCAGCGCCAGTTTGCCTGTCGCGTTCAGGGCGATATTCAGCGTTTGCGGCTGGTCGGTCAGGTTAGTGATATCCAGCGTCAGCCGCGAGGTATCTCCGCTTGCCAGGAAGCGCGGGGTATTCAGTTCGGTAATGACCGGCGCGGCCACGATAATCTTGCTTTCACTGCTGCCGAAATCCTCTTCCGTCCAGGCCTGCGCCATCAGACGCAGCTCACCGTTGAAGTCTCCAATCGGCAATGTAATTGTGCCTTCCCCGTTGGCATCCAGCGTGACCGGCTGTGTCTGCTGGGCAATGATGGTGACGTGGTTCACCGGCGGTTTGCCGCCGCGCTTCAGTTCATCCCCATCGCCACCAAAGCGCAGCGCGGCCAGACGGCCCTGCCCTTCAATGACCTGGCCGTATATATCGTAGATATCCGCGCCGTAACGCTTCTGACCAAAGAAAGCCTGCCACGGATCCGGCGTGACGTAGTCGGTAATGTTCAGCACGCCGCTGTCCACCGCCGATACCAGGACGTTCACCTTCTGCGGCACGGCCCCCTCTTTCACGCTGGCTTTCACCTTCACCGAGAGCGTCTGGTTCGGACGCATTTTCTGCGGGTTATCGAGCGCAATATTCAGGCGGCGATTTTCGTCACTCATCGGCAGATGCAGCAGGCCGACCGCGCGTTTCGGCGTGGCGGATTTGGATTTATCTCCGGGACGTACCACCAGCGTACTCAGGTAGAGGTCGTGACGCTTCCAGGCCTTGTCGACCGGGATAGCGAGATCCAGTCCGTTTGCCGGTACGTCGATCTCTTTCCACCACAGCGGCCCTTCGCTGGACTCGATCATCGCATAGCCCTTGCCTGCGGCTGGCGCAGCAATGTGCAGGTTGATGGTGTCGCCTGGCTGATAGGCTGGCTTATCCAGTTTCAAGGTCACACGGTCAGGGCGTGCAGCGCCGGTGCCGTCGCTGTTATCCTGCCAGCTGTACCCCGCCCAGAAGCGCACGCTGCTGACCATCTCATCAGGCGCTTTCACCTCCAGACGATAAGAGCCCCACTCCACCGGGAAGGTGACTTTACCCGTTTCATCGGCCTTAAGTGTCAGCTCCTGCTCGCCTTCGACCAGGTCTTTCTGATCGAACTGAGACTGCCAGCCTTCGCTCTCAGACCAGTTCCAGAAGTAGTCCCGACGCTCGCGAATCAGACGAACCTGTAACCCGGAAACGGCCTTTTTCGCGCCGCTGGCATCGGCATACACGATGTCGAAGCTGGCGTTGCCGTTCTCATCAACAATCGGCTGGTTGACGGTCGTATCGGTGCGGTAGTCGTAAACGGCTTTACTGGCGAACTGAGGGCGAATACCCGGCAATTCCGCTGCGGGCCAGATAGCCTGCTCAGCACGACGCGTCACCGGACGACCGCCCGACTCCAGCAGGCTGGCCTGCAGGATCAGTTGCAGCGGAGAGTGCACCTCTTTCCACTGGCTTTCGGTAGAAACCTGCCCACGTCCCTGCTCGTCCAGCGTAAGCTGCACTTCATCCAGGCTGCGGCTCAGGTTCTCTTCAGCGATATCACCAAACTGGAAGCCCGGCAGCGCGGCCACCGCGTCACGCAGCGGACGCAGGAAGAGCTGGCCCTGCAGAGAGTTACCGTTGGCCGGAGCGCCATACAGGTAATAGCCGACCACGTTAAAGTCGACGTTATCCTGCGGTGAAACCGGCGTTTTTTGTCCGCTCAGGTTGAGCGCCATACGCTCTGGCATGAAGTCTTCAACGTGGAAGTCCCACAGACGCTGCAGGTTATCGCCCGTGTTGGCGCGGATATGCCACATGCCGGTCTGCGCCCCGCTGTCCAGCGGATAGTTGAAGCGATAGAGACCATTCTCTGGCTTGACGACGATGGTACGCGCGACCTGTCCATCCGGACGCAGCACGTCGAGCTTCACGGGCTGATCGGGAAGTGGCTTACCGTCACTGTCGCGCAGCAGGCCGTTGAGGATCACCGTTTCGCCCGGGCGGTAGAGATCGCGTGGGCCAAACATAAAGAACTGCTTGCTGTAGCCCGGACTCCCTGCGATATCAAACTCCGCCAGATCAAGAGCCGGCAGCTTGAGGTCAAGCAGCGTGGTCTGGCCGTCTTTACTGGCCAGGATCAGCGCGGCCTCTTTGTCGGTCTCAAGCTTTGCGTGGCCATCGCCGTCGCTTTTCGCTTCGGCAAGCGTCTGCCCTTTATCGTTCAACAGGGTGACGGTGACGCCAGACTGCGCCGCACCGTTCTCCAGACTCTGGGTGAAGATGTCCAGGCGATTATGATAACGGTGAGCGGACAGTCCAATATCGCTTAAGGTAAAAAGCGTCGCGGCGTTGCTGTAGTTGTAGTGCCCGGCCTGGTTCATGACCGCGATATAAACGCCAGACTGCTGGAGCGGTTTAATATCCTTCAGGGGCAACAGTAATTTTTCGCGCGTGTTGCGCGCCGGATTAAGATCGAATCGACCGGTGTAAACCAGCTCCGCCATCTTCAGCAGGTTGTCGGATTCCCAGTTGGTCAGCGAGTTACGGTACTCCCACTGGCTGACAAGGGAAGCCAGCGATTCCGGCTTCACGCGGTAGAAGTTGACGTCAACATTGTTGACGTTGAGCGCCATTACCGGCAACCCTTCCACCACCTTACCCGGCAGCAGCGAGCCGCGGCTGGCAAAACCAACGGTGGGTTCAACGTCCCGGGTGGTCAGGGCTTTCTCATAATCAATGCCGAACGTCGCCTTGTTCAGCGCCTGCAGGCCCCGTTCAACGGTGACGACCAGGTTGCGGTTGGGCTCCAGATGGCGCAGGCGAAGCTCTTTCAGGTTAGGCGCAAGTTCCCACGCCCCGTCAACTTTGCCGCTTTTTTTGTCCACGACATGCACGGTTTTCGCGAAATCCTGATCGGGATTCAGCGGAACCGAGAATGTCAGCACCAGCGTGGCGGCACCGTCGAGCTGAACTTCAGAGGCATCCAGCAGGGTCAGCGCTTTTCCCTGACTCTGGGCGGCGAGCTTAGCCAGCGTTTCAGCATTTGGCTTTTCCGCGGCTTTCGGTGTGGATGCGGTGGATGCCGCGGGAGCCGCAGCCTGAGATTTATCGTCGCTGTTATCACAGCCGACAAGCGTAAACGTGGTAAGCAGCGCAAGGGAGAGCACGGCTAAGCGAAACGGTTTCATCCTTTGTCCCTGGCCCTGAGGGGGCCTGTTGGTCGTCGTCCGGATAAGTATTATCCGCAAGTTTCATTAATTCAAAAAGTCCAATTTTAGAATCTGGAAAGCGCCTCGCAGAATGGCAACACGCCGCTACGCCGTGATGGAACCGCGATCACAGCCCCAAACGTCACATGTTACCTTTCACGTCATTTGTTTTTAAAACAAGAGGATAGCTGGATAAGCGTCCCTGAAGGCTGCTAGTTTTATAACCATGACGCACCCCGAGTGCGCGGTTCAATAAGAGAGAAAGCCATGAAACGAGCCGTGAACGCCCTACAAAATTTCGGAAAATCATTGTACGGACCGGTGCTTATCTTACCGATCGTCGGTCTGTTTATCGCCTTTGGTAACGTGCTGGGTAACGGTAATCTCGCTGAATACCTGCCCTTTCTTGGCCATCCGCTGATTCAGCATCTTGGTCAGCTTATCGCGAAATCGGCCGTGTCGGTGCTGGTGAACCTGGCGCTGGTGTTTGCCGTTGGTATTCCGATTGGTCTGGCGACGCGCGATAAAGGCTATGCCGCGCTGATTGGGCTGGTCACCTTTGTCGTATTCATCAACGCCATGAACGTCACGCTGCAGCTGCAGGGCGCGCTGGCGCCTGCAGCCGAAATGAAGGCGGCCGGGCAGACCATGGTGCTGGGCGTCCAGGTGCTGGAGATGGGCGTTTTCGCCGGGATCCTGACCGGGGCGCTGTCGGGATACCTGTACAATAAATATTCCGGCGTACAGTTTAACGGCGCGATGGCGATTTACTCCGGCCACTGTTTTGTCGCCATTGTAATGCTTCCAGTCTCCATGATGCTCGGCGTGGTGATGAGCGAACTGTGGCCGTTTGCCCAGCACGGCATTAGCGCCCTGGCGCTGGCCATCAAAGGCTCCGGACCATTTGGCGTGGCCATCTACGGCTTCCTGGAACGCATTCTGGTCCCCACTGGCCTGCACCATCTGGTCTATACCCCGTTCCTCTATACCGAACTCGGGGGCACGCAGGAGGTCTGCGGCACGGTTTATCAGGGTGCGCGCAATATCTACTTCGCTGAGATGGCCTGCCCGGACGTGAAGCAGCTCAGCAGCACGGTGGTGTGGGACGCCCGCGGCATCAGCAAGATGTTTGGCCTGCCCGCCGCGGCGCTGGCGATGTATATGACCGCCAGGCCAGAGCGTAAAGCGGCGGCGAAAGCGATTCTGATCCCGGCGGCGCTGACCTCGCTGCTGGTCGGCGTCACCGAGCCGATTGAATTCTCCTTCCTGTTCGTCGCCCCGCTGTTGTTCGTGGTGCACGCGGTGCTGACCGGCATCGGCATGATGCTGTTCTCCCTGCTGGGCGTTCACGCCATCGGCGCCAACGGGATTATCGACTTCATCCTCTACAACCTGCCGCTCGGCACGGCCAAGTCCAACTGGCCGATGTACATCCTGGTCGGGCTGATCATGTTCGCCCTCTACTTCGTGGTGTTCCGCTTCCTGATCCTGCGCTTCAACATGAAAACGCCGGGTCGTGAAGATGAGGACCAGGAGACGCGCCTCTACAGCAAGCAAGAGTACCAGGCGAAGGGCAATAACGACGGTCTGGGCAAATCCATCGTGGTGGGGCTGGGTGGCCGGGAAAATATTGAAGTGGTGGACAACTGCTACACCCGCTTACGCGTCACGGTAAAGGACGTCGCCATTATCGACGAGCCGCGTCTGAAGGCGACCGGCGCGAAAGGGATTATCAAACAAGGTAACAACGTTCAGGTGGTCTATGGGCTGCATGTCAAAAAAATGCGAGAAGCCGTTGAGACGTTTCTCTGAAAGGAGCTAAAGATGTTTACACCCCCATTCATTCTGTCGATTGCCGGCGGCGGCAGCACCTACACGCCGGGCATTGTGAAAAGCCTGATGGTGCGCCTGCAGGATTTCCCGCTGGCCGAAATTCGCCTCTACGATATCGACGAGGCGCGTCAGAACACCATTGCGCCGGTTGTCGAGAAGGTCATTCGCGACCACAGTCAGCACATCAAATTTACCGTCACCAGCGACCCGGAAGTGGCCTTCAGCGGCGCCCATTTCGTCTTTGCCCAGATGCGCGTCGGCCAGTACAAAATGCGTGAGCAGGATGAGAAGATCCCGCTGCGTCACGGCGTGGTGGGCCAGGAAACGTGCGGACCCGGTGGCCTTGCGTACGGACTACGCACGATCCTGCCGATGGTGGAGCTTATCGATCTGGTGGATCGCTACGCGCATGAAAAAGCCTGGATCGTGAACTACTCCAACCCGGCGGCGATCGTCGCGGAGGGCGTGCGCCGTCTGCGGCCAAATGCGCGGGTGCTGAACATCTGCGATATGCCGGTGGCCGCCATGCGCAATATGGGGGCGATTCTGGGTGTCGATCGCCGCAGGCTGGAAGTGGACTACTTCGGCTTGAACCACTTCGGCTGGTTTACCCGCGTGCTGGTGGACGGCGAAGACAAGCTCCCGGCGCTGCGTAAGCATATCGCTAAGTTTGGCCTGCTGACGGAAGATGCGGCTAAAACCGATCCGCAGCATTCCGACCCCTCCTGGGTGAAAACCTGGCGCAACATCAAGCCGATCATGGACAATTTCCCCGAGTATCTGCCGAACCCGTATCTGCAGTATTACCTGATGCCGAACCAGATTGTGGCGCACCAGAGCCCGGACTATACCCGCGCCAACGAAGTGATGGACGGGCGCGAGAAAAAGCTGTTCGCCGCCGCCGAAGAATATCAACGCACCGGAATTTTACCGGATGCCTTCCACGTGGGCGTCCACGGCGAGTTTATCGTCGATGTGGCCTGCTCGCTGGCCTTTAACCTGCGAAGCCGCCATCTGGTGATGGTGGAAAACCGCGGGGCGATTACCAATTTGCCGTACGATGCGGTGGTGGAAGTTCCCGCTTATATCACCTCCGAGGGCCCAGAACCGATCCGTATTGGTCAGGTGCCGCTGTTCCATCAGACGCTTTTGCAACAGCAGCTCGCATCTGAACAGCTGCTGGTGGAGGCGACTATCGAAGGCAGCTATGAGAAAGCCTTGCAGGCGTTTACCCTCAACCGCACCGTGCCGACCATGGAACATGCAAAAGCCATTCTGGATGAGATGATTGAGGCCAACCGCGACTACTGGCCAGCGCTGCAAAAAGCCTGGCAGGACGGCGAACCGGTGAAAAAATAGGGGCTTGCTCGCGAGTTGAACGTGGTTTGCTTGTCGGTGTCAGAAAAAACACCGACAATCCTTTTTTACGGAAAAGAATGGAGGCAACCCATGTCCACCTCATATTTTGTCGCTGCCGACTGGCTGATTGAGCACGGCGAAGATCCGGAAGTTCAGATTATCGACGCGCGTATGGCCCCTCCGGGACAAGAGCATCGTGACGTGCCCGGTGAATACCGTGCCGGGCATCTGCCGGGGGCGGTATTTTTTGATATTGAAGCCCTCTCCGATCACACCTCTCCCCTGCCGCACATGCTGCCGCGCCCGGAAGCGTTTTCCGTGGCGATGCGCGAGCTGGGCATCAGCAAAGACAAGCACCTCGTTGTCTATGATGAAGGTAACCTCTTCTCCGCGCCGCGCGCGTGGTGGATGCTGAAAAACTTCGGCGTGGAAAAAGTCTCGATTCTTGCCGGTGGGCTGGCGGGCTGGAAGCGCGACGAGCTGCCGCTTCAGCAGGGTGATGTCACGCTGCCGGAAGGTGAATTCGACGCGACCTTTGATACCCACGTGGTAAAACGCCTGACCGACGTGCTGGTCGTGAGCCATGAAAAAACGGCGCAAATCGTCGATGCCCGCCCTGCTCCTCGCTTCAATGCCGAAGCGGATGAACCGCGTCCGGGGCTGAAGCGCGGGCATATTCCGGGCGCGCTGAACGTGCCGTGGGGCGATCTGGTATTTGAGGGCGAGCTGAAAACTACCGACGAACTGCGCGCCATTTTTGACCGGGCAGGGGTTGATTTGCATCGTCCAGTGATTGCCAGCTGCGGTTCCGGCGTAACGGCCTGCGTGGTCATTCTGGCGCTCGCCACGCTCGGCGTAAGCGACGTCACGCTCTACGACGGCGCCTGGAGCGAATGGGGTGCGCGAGACGATCTGCCTGTCGAACCCGCGAAATAATGGATAACCGCCTGGCCACGCTGTTAACACGCGGAGCGTCATTGACCCGCGCGGAGTATCGCGTCCTCGCCCACCTCACGGAGCATCCGCTGCTGGTGGGCAATATTACGGTTCGCGAGCTGGCACAGGCGACATTCGTTTCTACCGCCACCATTATGCGGCTGTGCCAGAAGCTGGGGTTCAGCGGCTTTAGCGAGTTTATCTGGCACTGCAAGCAGTTGCTCACCGACACGCCGCACATTGCCGTTCAGGGGCAATCGCCCCCTGAGCTCCCGGCGCTGTTTAATCAGTTTATCGCCAACTATCAGCACACCTTTCAGTGGGTCACCCAGGACAAACGCCAGCAGTTTGCTAACCTGCTGCGCCAGAAAGAGAGTTTCTTTCTCTACGGGGCCGGGTTCTCTTATCTGTTTGCGGAGTACCTGACCAAGAAGCTGCAGGTGCTGGGCAAAACGGCGTTTATCTCCGGACCGGGCGACAGCCGGAACATTTTTCTCAGCAATGCCGCCCGCTATCAGGTGTTTATTGCCGTCTCACGCAGCGGCGAAACGGAACAGGTACTGGATAAAGCGCGGATAGCCAAAAACGTTGGCATGACCATCGTCGCGTTTACCCGCGCCTCGGCCAACCCGCTGGCGGAGATGGCCGACGTGCACTTTGCGCTCTATGACGAAGCGGTACACTACGCCGCCGAAGCCGCAGGGGTGACGTCGTTTGAGTCGAATCTGGTGCTGCTGATGGATTTACTGCTGCTGGAAGCAACGGGGTGACATTCACCCCGCTGAAATCAGATTATGCGGTTGGTTTTGAGATCGCGCAGGAAGCCCCCCCAGCGACGCTCATAGAACGGCGTAATGTGCTCGGTAATAAAGTGGCTGATGCCCTTCTCACCGTTTTTCACCTGACAGATATCAATCGGCTCATCGCCCGGTAGCGTGTCGGTCGCCACGCTGCCCGCCGCCTGAACGATCTCGTCAAAATCGCCATCGGCTTCAATACCGATCAACAGCACCGGCTTTTCGTCCGCGCGCTCTTTGATGGAGCAGAGAAACGCGCGCCTGACGGGCTTGAGCGTTTTGAACAACGTCGTCAGAGAATCAATCATCTGCGCGGGCGGCTCGGCCACTTCAGACAGCAGCAGCGTTTCGCCCCCTTCCAGCACTTCCTGCGTGCTGAGCGGGTTGCCCTCTTCGCCAATCAGGTGGCTGATTTCACGCGGCGTAAACTCTTTCCCGGTCGGCAACTTGGCGTTGAGGAACAGCGTCTGGCCGAGCGTCATTTCAAACAAGGTACGCACCGGCATCACCACGAACGCCTGTTCGTCTTCAACCGCTTCCTGCAGCGCTTCCAGCGAGGTGAAGAACGGGATCACCGACGTGCCGTCGTCTTTCTCCCAGTGCAGCAGATCCAGCGCGCTGTCTTCTACGACCTGCTCACCTTCCGCGGCGGTACCCGGCACCCAGACGGTGGACTCCAGCAGCGTGCGGAAAAATGCCGGACGGTGGGCGGGCTCGGTCGCCGCCTGCTCCAGCAGGGTCTCTAATTCGTTTTTGGTATCTGACATAGTTTGGCTACTTCAAAAAATGCCGGGTGGCGCTTCGCTTACCCGGCCTACAAAACCGTAGGCCCGTGCAAGCGCAGCGCCGCCGGGCAATATGATGAATCCGAAGGCGCGCGTAAGCGTAGCGCCACCCGGCAAAAAAGATTACTCAGCCGTCAGCAGGTTCGCCACGGTACGCACGCCCAGACCGGTCGCGCCCGCGGACCACTGCTCAACCGCCGCTTTGCGGTACGTTGCGGAGCAGTCAATGTGCAGCCAGCCTTCATGGTAGTTCTCAACGAAGTGAGACAGGAAGCCTGCTGCGGTGCTTGCACCCGCCGGGTACGCCGCGCTGGCGGTGTTGTTCAGCTCGGCAAAGTTGGACGGCAGTTGGCTACGGTGGAACTCGGCCAGCGGCAGACGCCAGAACGGTTCGTTTTCCGCCGCGGCGCTGGCCAGCAGGCGTGCGGCCAGCTTGTCGTCGAAGCTGAACAGCGCGTGGTAGTCGTTACCCAGCGCGGTTTTCGCCGCACCGGTCAAGGTTGCCATGTCGATGATCAGCTCAGGCTTCTGGGCAGACGCGTCGATCAGGCCATCGGCCAGCACCAGACGGCCTTCGGCGTCGGTGTTCATCACCTCAACGTTTTTGCCGTTACGGTAGCGAATGATGTCGCCCAGCTTGAAGGCGTTACCGCTGACCATGTTGTCCGCGCAGCACAGGTACAGCTTCACGCGCTTTTTCAGACCGCGGGTGATGGCAAACGCCAGCGCACCGGTGATAGTTGCCGCGCCGCCCATGTCGGACTTCATGGAGTCCATGAACGCGCTCTGCTTCAGGCTGTAGCCGCCGGTGTCGAAGGTGATACCTTTACCTACCAGGCAGGCAAAGACAGGGGCGTTTTTATCGCCGGTTGGGTTGTAGTCCAGCGCCAGCAGCACCGGTGGACGCTCAGAACCACGGCCCACGGTGTGGATACCCATGTAGTTCTGCTCGCGCAGGTCTTCGCCCTTGGTGATGCGGTAGGACATCTTGTCGCCCGCCACGCCGCACAGCAGGTCAACGGCGCGCTGCGCCAGCTGCTCAGGGCCTAACTCTTCCGCCGGAGCGTTAATGGTGTCGCGTACCCAGTCGATGATTTGCAGACGGCTTTCCAGCTCTTTCTGACCGGCTTCGTCGAGGTTCGCCCACTCAATTTTGCGGGTGCCTTTCGGCCCTTTGTAACCCGCCCAGAACGCCCAGCTGCGGTCGGTGTCCCAGCCTTCGCCTTCCAGCGAGACATGCTTAATGCCCAGACCGTCAATTTTACGCGCGGCGCGCTGGATCAGGCCCAAATCATCGTTGCCCGTCAGGTGCAGGGTAATACCGTCGTTGTTGATGCTGTAGCTGGCTTTCTCGCCCCAGCGTGCGTCGGCGGGCTGCGTAGAGAGCGTAATCTTCATCGCTTCGGTCATTTTATTTTTCCTTATTAGCAACTAGCAAACGGGCCGCCTGAAGGCAGCCCGTTTTGTTATTTATTCTGCTTCATCTAACCAGACTAACAGAATCGCCTCCAGAATTTTTTCATTGGATGCGTTTGGATCGTCGTCGAAATCTTCCAGATCGCAGATCCACTGATGCATATCGGTGAATCGTACGGTCTTCGGATCGAGATCCGGGTTCGCGTCGTAGAGCGCTTCGCCGATTTCACGGCTGTCTGTCCACTTCAGTCCCATATTAATGCTCGCGTGCGTGGTTGATGGTGTAGCGTGGGAACTCCACGACCAGATCTTCATCGGTCACCGCAGCCTGGCAGCTTAAGCGGCTGTCTGGCTCCAGACCCCATGCTTTATCCAGCATGTCGTCTTCGTCTTCGGTGCTCTCGGCGAGAGAGTCAAAACCTTCACGCACGATGCAGTGGCAGGTGGTGCAGGCACAGGATTTTTCACAGGCGTGTTCCACTTCGATACCTGCACGCAGGGCAACATCGAGAATGGTTTCACCGGTCTTCGCTTCCAGAACAGCGCCATCCGGACAGAGGTCCGCATGAGGCAAAATTACAATCTTTGGCATATTAAACCTCGTCCACGGACTGGCCTTTCAGCGCGACGCGGACAGATTTGTCCATGCGGCGAGCAGCAAAGTCCTGGGTTTGTTTATCAACGTTTTTAATGGCTTCTTCTATTGCGTCAGCGTCATTGCCTTCGGCCACGGCGCTTAAGCGCGCGGCGGCTTCGTCAATCACCTGACGCTCAGCGGCGCTTAACAGCGCGGCGTCGGCAGCGAGCGCGCCGTTCAGGCTCTCCAGCACGCGTGCGGCTTCCACTTTTTGTTCCGCCAGCATACGCGCCTTCACATCCTGCTCGGCGTAGCTCATTGAGTCCTGAATCATGGAGGCGATTTCGCCATCGGTCAGGCCGTAGGACGGCTTCACCTGGATGGACGATTCCACGCCGGTGGATTTTTCCATCGCCGTGACGCTCAGCAGGCCGTCGGCATCCACCTGGAAGGTGACGCGAATATGCGCCCCGCCCGCAGGCAGCGCCGGGATACCGCGCAGCGCAAAGCGCGCCAGAGAACGGCAGTCCTGCACCAGCTCGCGTTCGCCCTGCATCACGTGGATGGACATCGCGGTCTGGCCGTCTTTAAAGGTGGTGAACTCCTGCGCGCGCGCCACCGGAATGGTGGTGTTACGCGGGATCACTTTCTCCACCAGGCCGCCCATGGTTTCTAAGCCCAGCGACAGCGGGATGACGTCCAGCAGCAGCATTTCGCTGTCCGGCTTGTTGCCGACCAGAATATCGGCCTGGATTGCGGCACCTACGGCAACCACTTTGTCCGGGTCGATGGAGGTCAGCGGCGTGCGGCCAAAGAATTCGCCCACGCGCTCACGCACCAGCGGCACGCGGGTCGAACCGCCCACCATGACCACTTCCAGCACCTCGTTCGCCTCAACGCCCGCATCTTTCAATGCGCGACGGCAGGCCAGTAAGGTGCGTTTCACCAGTGGGGCGATCAGATCGCTGAACTGGTCGCGGGTGATGTCACCCTGCCAGCCCGCAACATTAACGGTAACCGTCTGCGCATCGCTCAGGGCGATTTTGGCGTCGATGGCCGCATCCAGCAGTTCACGCTGTACGCGCGCATCGCTGCGATCGCTGATGCCCGCCTGCTCGCGGATGTAGTCCGCCAGAAGATGGTCGAAGTCATCACCGCCCAGCGCGGAATCCCCGCCGGTCGCCAGCACTTCAAACACCCCGCGGCTCAGGCGCAGGATAGAGATATCAAACGTCCCGCCGCCAAGATCATAAACCGCGATCACCCCTTCCTGACCGGAATCGAGGCCGTAGGCAATCGCCGCCGCCGTCGGTTCGTTCAGCAGACGCAGCACATGCAGGCCCGCCAGACGCGCGGCGTCTTTGGTGCCCTGACGCTGTGCATCGTCAAAGTAGGCAGGAACGGTAATCACCACGCCGTCCAGATCACCACCGAGCGTTGCCGTAGCGCGCTCAGCCAGCGCTTTGAGGATGTCAGCAGAAACACGAATCGGGTTCAGCAGACCGGCCGCGGTCGCAATCATCGGCAGGCCGTTTTCACTTGCCTGCAGCTGATACGGCAGATGCGGGTAGCGGGTCTGAATATCGGCCAGCGAGCGGCCCATCATGCGCTTGACGGAGCTGATGGTATTCGCCGGATCGCGCGCGGCATTAGCGCGGGCGTCATAGCCTACCGCGTGACCCTGCTGCTGGTAGTGGACCACGGAAGGCAGCAGATGGCGCCCCTGCTCGTCAGCCAGCGTTTCCGCCTGGCCGCTGCGCACGGTCGCCACGAGGGAATTGGTGGTGCCCAGGTCAATACCCACCGCCAGACGACGCTGGTGCGGTGCGGCACTTAAGCCAGGCTCACTAATTTGTAATAAGGCCATAATTGCTTCCGAAATTAAAAATCGAGCAGCTTTTCTTCGAGTTGTTCAGCACTGCTTCGCAGTTTATCGAGAAAACGGAGTTTGCGCACAGTATCTGCCGCCACGTCCCAGGTCTCGTTGTTCAGTTGCTCCACCATCTGCTGATGGCGGGTATCGAACATGCCCTTTACGCGCGTAATAAAGCTTTCCAGACGCGCTTCGTCTTTGGCCTGTTCAATCTCATCGAGCTCTTCGCGAAGCTCCAGCTGCTCCATCAGAAACGCCGTGTCACGCACGGTGTGCTGTTCGCTCGCCAGATCAAAACCGTGGAGCGAGAGCAGATATTCAGCGCGCGCCAGCGGATGGCGCAGCGTCTGCCAGGCCTGGTTGATGGTGGCAGAGTGGGAAACCGCAGCCAGTTGCTCTGCCTGAGTACCGCTCGCGAATTTGTCCGGATGGTACTGACGCTGCAGATCCTGAAAACGGATCGTCAACGCCTGGAGATCAATCGGGTATTGAGCGGGTAATCCGAAGAGAGTGAAGTAATCCATAACAATCTCAGGGGTAGCCTGTTAAAACAAACCCCACGCGTAGCGGGTAACGCCACGGTGGGGTTTCAGATGACGCGCGGTTAAACGTGGAAGCTTTCGCCGCAACCACACTCGTCTTTGACGTTCGGGTTCGTGAATTTGAACCCTTCGTTCAGGCCTTCTTTAACGAAGTCCAGCTGAGTGCCGTTGAGGAATTGCAGGCTTTTGCCATCGACCACCACCTTCACGCCCTTGTCTTCAAACACGGTGTCGTCAGACGCCGGTTCGTCAACAAACTCCAGTACGTAAGCCATACCAGAACAGCCGGAGGTACGTACGCCCAGTCGCAGGCCAAAGCCTTTACCACGGTTCGCCAGAAAAGAGCTTACTCGCGCGGCAGCGCTGTCGCTAAGGGTAATCGACATACTCAAACCTCAATTATTTTGCTTCACGTTTGCTTTTGTAATCCGCAATGGCGGCTTTGATCGCGTCTTCTGCCAGAATTGAGCAGTGAATTTTCACCGGTGGCAGTTCGAGTTCTTCAGCAATATCCGTGTTCTTGATTGCCTGGGCTTCGTCCAGAGACTTGCCCTTCACCCATTCGGTAACCAGGGAGCTGGACGCAATTGCAGAACCGCAGCCGTAGGTCTTGAAGCGCGCGTCTTCAATGATACCTTCATTGTTGACTTTAATCTGCAACTTCATCACGTCGCCACACGCTGGCGCACCGACCATGCCGCTACCAACAGATTCGTCGCTGTTGTCAAAAGAGCCAACGTTGCGTGGGTTTTCGTAATGATCGATGACTTTTTCGCTGTATGCCATGATTGAATTCTCCTTATGTACCGATTAGTGATGTGACCATTCAATGCTGTTCAGATCCACGCCCTGCTTGAACATTTCCCACAGTGGAGAAAGGTCGCGCAGACGGCCAATGGAGTTGCGAACCAGCTTGATGGTGTAGTCAATCTCTTCTTCGGTAGTGAAACGACCTAAAGAGAAACGGATAGAGCTGTGTGCCAGCTCGTCAGTCATACCCAACGCACGCAGCACGTAGGATGGCTCAAGGCTTGCAGACGTACAGGCAGAACCGGAAGAAACTGCCAGGTCTTTCAGCGCCATGATCAGCGACTCGCCTTCAACATAGTTGAAGCTGACGTTGAGGATGTTTGGTGCGCCCTGCTCGAGATCGCCGTTCAGATACACTTCTTCCATATCTTTCACGCCGTCCCACAGACGGTTACGCAGCGTGCGCAGGCGTGCCATCTCGGTTTCCATCTCTTCTTTTGCAATGCGGTAGGCTTCGCCCATGCCCACGATCTGGTGAACAGGCAGCGTACCGGAACGCATGCCGCGCTCGTGACCGCCACCGTGCATCTGCGCTTCGATGCGGATACGTGGTTTACGACGAACGTACAGCGCGCCAATCCCTTTCGGGCCATAGATTTTGTGGCCGGAGAAGGACATCAGGTCCACTTTCAGCTGGCTCAGGTCGATAGGCAGTTTGCCCACGCTCTGGGTCGCGTCCACGTGGTAGATGATACCGCGCGCGCGGCACATTTCGCCGATGGTCGCGATGTCTTGTACCACGCCGATTTCGTTGTTGACGTGCATGATGGAGACCAGAATGGTGTCATCACGCATGGCCGCTTCGAGCTCTTTCAGATCGATGATGCCGTTGCTCTGTGGCGCCAGGTAGGTGACTTCATACCCTTCACGCTCCAGCTGACGGCAGGTGTCCAGCACGGCTTTGTGTTCGGTTTTGCTGGTGATGATGTGCTTACCTTTTTTCTGATAAAAGTTGGCTGCACCTTTGATCGCCAGGTTGTCGGATTCGGTCGCACCGGAGGTGAAAACAATCTCACGCGGGTCGGCGCCCACCAGGTCAGCAATCTGATTACGGGCGATATCAACCGCCTCTTCAGCATGCCAGCCAAAACGGTGTGAACGGGAAGCTGGGTTACCAAAGTTTCCGTCCAGGGTCAGACACTGCATCATTTTCTCGGCAACACGCGGGTCCACCGGCGTGGTTGCGGAGTAGTCGAGATAAATCGGTAATTTCATTGCTCTATAAACTCCGTACATCGCTTCAATGCAAGGAATCAGGCAACCGGCTGGATGTACGACCGAGTACACGGGGCGAGTCTTCGCCCCGGCCTGATTCTGAAATACTTATCGTTTTATTACGCGCGTAATTTGACGTCGATAGCGTCCTGCGCGCGGGTGCTGCGTTGGGAATCATGGCCGTGCTGACGGCCCGATACGTCCAGAACTTCCTGGTTATTCACCAGCTCACCGAGGGTGATGTTGTTCAGGAAGCCGGTCAGACGGTCGCTCAGATCGCGCCACAGCGCGTGGGTCAGGCACTTATCGCCGCCCTGGCAGCCGCCTTTACCCTGGCAACGGGTCGCGTCAACGGATTCGTCAACTGCGCTGATCACTTCGCCAACTGCAATACTGCCCGCGTCTTTACCCAGCAGATAACCGCCGCCTGGGCCACGAACGCTGGAAACCAGTCCATTTTTACGCAGTCTGGAGAACAGCTGTTCCAGGTAAGAGAGGGAGATCCCTTGTCGTTCAGAAATATCAGCCAACGGAACCGGGCCCGCTTCGGAGTTGAGCGCAACGTCCAGCATCGCGGTCACGGCATAACGCCCTTTAGATGTCAGTCTCATGTCTTACTTAACCTCAAACTCGCCCCTGCCCGGGGTTTTTTATTGTAAAATGGGGTATTGCATAGCAGGGCCAAGTCTGACATTCCTGACTAAAATGGTCAACTATTTACTTGACTGTTTTAGTCAGGTATTTAACCTTCTGTGCCTTCATAATATAGGTGCGGCCTGATGCCCTCACCCCGCCCCTCTCCCACAGGGAGAGGGAGAAAACAAACCGACACTACTCTTTATTCTTCTGCTCAATCGACGCCAGGATCCCGCGCAGGATGTTCAGCTCCTGGCTTTCCGGACGCGCGCGGGTGAACAGACGGCGCAGCTTATTCATCACCTGACCCGGGTGGCCTTCGCGGATAAAGCCGGTCGAGAGCAGCGTCTGCTCCAGGTGACCATAGAAACGCTCAAGGTCGTCCACCAGCGGGTAAGCCGTCTCTTCTTTAGGCTCAACCTCTTTTTCCTGCGTTGCCAGCCACGCCATACGCACTTCATAGGCGATAACCTGCACCGCCATCGCCAGGTTCAGCGAGCTGTACTCCGGGTTTGCCGCAATCGCGACGTGATAATGACACTTCTGCAGTTCATCGTTGGTCAGGCCAACGCGTTCGCGGCCAAACACCAGCGCAACCGGTGCCTGTTCTGCTTCCGAGACACTTTTCAGGCCGCATTCACGCGGATCGAGCATTGGCCACGGCAGCGTGCGCGAACGCGCGCTGGTACCGACCACGAGGCTGCAGCCAGCCAGCGCTTCGTCAAGGGTATCGACGATCTGGGCATTGCCGATCACGTCGCTGGCCCCGGCCGCCAGCGCGATAGCCTGCGAGTCAGGTTTCACCAGCGGGTTAACCAGCCACAGGTTCGTTAAGCCCATGGTTTTCATAGCGCGGGCAACGGAGCCCATGTTGCCGGTATGCGATGTTTCGACCAGCACAATTCGAATGTTTTGCAGCATAATTTTTAATGTCTGAATTCAGTGTCTGAAGAATATTCGGGCATATTATCATAAACGGGAGACATAATCCGATCCCGCTGCTATACTCTGCGCCGATTTTCCTGTTCTTTAACATCCAGTGAGAGAGACCGATGCATCCGATGCTGACCATCGCCGTGCGCGCAGCGCGCAAGGCGGGTAATGTAATTGCCAAACACTACGAAACGCCAGACTCCGTAGAAACCAGCCAGAAAGGCAGCAATGATTTCGTGACAAACGTCGATAAAGCCGCAGAAGCGATTATTATCGAAACGATCCGCAAATCTTACCCACAGCACACCATCATCACCGAAGAAAGCGGTGAACATGAAGGTACCGATCAGGATGTTCAATGGGTTATCGATCCACTGGATGGCACCACCAACTTCGTCAAACGCCTGCCACACTTCTCTGTGTCTATCGCAGTACGCATTAAAGGCCGTACTGAAGTCGCCGTTGTGTACGATCCAATGCGTAACGAACTGTTCACCGCGACCCGCGGTCAGGGCGCCCAGCTGAACGGCTACCGTCTGCGCTGCAGCAACGCACGCGATCTGGACGGCACCATCCTGGCGACCGGTTTCCCGTTCAAGGCGAAACAGCACGCGACCACCTATATGAATATCCTGGGCAAACTGTTCACCGAATGTGCGGACTTCCGTCGCACCGGTTCTGCTGCGCTGGATCTGGCCTACGTGGCAACCGGCCGCGTTGACGGTTACTTCGAACTCTCACTGAAGCCATGGGATTTTGCTGCGGGCGAGCTGATCGCGCGTGAAGCAGGCGCCATTGTTTGCGACTTCACCGGCGGCCATAACTATATGTCTACCGGCAACATCGTTGCGGGTAACCCACGCGTTGTTAAAGCCATGCTGGCCAACATGCGTGATGAACTGAGCGATGCGCTGAAGCGTTAATCCAGTTTGTTAAGCCCGGTGGCGCTACGCTTACCGGGCCTACATAATCCCTCAGTACGCTAGAAAGGCCGCAACCCCCTTCCCAACGGTACCGCACTCATCCACATTGTCACCGCCGCCACCAGCAGAATCACCCCACCCGCCAGCGCAAGCGTGGTCCACCCTATCTGTCGCCACAGCACCGGCGTTTTATTGCCGCTGAGTTTGACCGCCAGCTGACGGAAGCTGTGTACCAGCAGCGCTAAAGACGAAATGGTGAGAGAGGTTCCAGCCGCCATCGCCAGCGCGGACAACATGCCCCAGCCGAACACGCCGATGACCTTACTGAACAGCAGCACCATGATGGCACCCGAGCACGGGCGCATCCCCATCGAAAGAACAATCATCAACCGCGCGCGCCAGTCGTCGCCGTTCTGTAATTGTTCCTGCGTGGGCAAATGTTGATGTCCGCAGCCGCAGTGTTCATTATGAACGTGGTGCGGCGTAAAGGCTTTGAATGTCGGTTTTTGCAGCAGCACGCGCAGCTTTTTCAGCGCCCGCCAGCACAGAATCAGCCCCAGCACGCCCACCAGCGCGTAGCTCCCTTTCTCCAGCCAGAAGCTGCTCATGTGCAGCTGGCGCGCCGGAAGCTGCAAAAGTGAAAGCACAACAGCGACCAGCGCAATCGCCACGCCGCCCTGCAGCAGCGAGGAGGCCAGCGTCAGGCCGATGCTCGATTTCAGCTTTGACGGATGGGTGGCGAGCCAGGTCGTAATCACGATTTTGCCGTGCCCCGGCCCCAGCGCGTGCAGAACGCCATAGACAAAACTGAACGCCAGCAGGGATCCGCCCGCTTTGGTCGGGTTCTCCGCCACCGCCTTCAGCAGTCCGCTCATCTGCTGGTTGACCTCACGCTGCCAGATAATGCTTTTCATCATGACCTGCGGCCAGGCCTGCCACAGCCACAGCGCGCCGCAAACCGCTAACAGCAAAAAGAGCGCCAGCGGCCAGAGATGCAGCCAGCGGCGAGGTTTCCGAACCGGAGAGGAGATCACTGACATTGTAACGTCACCTCCTGTGCGAACTGTTTACCCAATTCCATATCCTCGGGTGGGGCATCGTCCTTGTCGAGTGAGACCGCAAAGTTCAGCATCTCTTCGCTGGGCTTCGGGGTATGAACGCCAATTTTGCAGCTTTTTTGCAGCGCGTCCGGCAGTCGTACGTCGCTGTCTTTGTCATAGCGCATATCAACATAGTAAGTGGGATCAAAAGTGGAAAATGTGTACGTTTGCCCGGCCAGCGGCTGAGGATGCGCCAGCGGAAGCACGAACGTCAGCACCGCCTGGTGCCCTTCACGCGTCATCCCGTATTCCGTTGGTCGGTTCAGAAATTTGACCTTTTGGCCGTTATGCCAGAACTCGGTGAAGTAGTGCTGGCCGAGCACGTTGGCCATTACTTCCGCTGCCAGCTTTTTCCAGATTTCGTCGCCGGGCTTCGCATTTCCCGCGTCATAGAGCAGGTCAGCCGAGGTGATTTCATCCATCGTCCAGCGCATTTTCAGGCCACTCAATTGCGTGCCGTCGGTGACCAGCTCGGTTTTAAGGTCAATAAAGCTGTGAGGGTGTGCGCTGGCAGTTAAGCTGATAACCGCCAAAAATAACGCTATCGCACATTGTTTAACTGTTTGCATCAATTCCTCACGTCAAAAATTCTGTGATGTTCCCCAGCAATCCTGAATGAAAGGCCTGCCGGCGCGCTTTTCAGCGCTCATCCTTTAGCTATTCTTATCAAACATTCACACTGGATACCCGACAGATGATGACGACGCTTGAAATTCCATCTGTGCTTTCCAGTTCGCAGCGCCGCTGCCAGGTGCTTTTGATGCTTTACCTGCCCGATGCTGCCGTCACCGCACAGAGCATAATCGCTGCCAACGGCGTGGACGACGCGATGGCACGGCAAGATATAGCCGAGACGCGCGATGAAATCCAGCGCTATCACCGGCTGGATATCGTTACGCACCACGACGGCTGCTACCGGATTGAAGGCACAGCCCTGAATCAGCGTTTATGCCTGCTGCACTGGCTGCGCCGGGCGCTACGGCTTTGCCCGCAGTTCGTCTCGCACCAGTTTACCCCCGCATTAAAAACCGCGCTTAAACAACACGGCATCGCGCGCCCGCTTTACGACGATGCGAACCTGCGGGCGCTGATCGGTTTCTGCTCACGCAAGCTCCAGCGCCAGTTTGAATGCCGCGACGTCCAGTTTTTACAGCTCTATCTGCAATACTGCCTTATTCAGCACCAGCTCGGGAATACGCCGCAGTTTTCCCACGTTCAGCGCAGCTGGACCCAGTCGAGAGGGGAGTATTTTACGGCGCAGGAGATCGTGCGCCACTGGAGACGACGCGTCCCGCAGGGTGCCCACGGGGATGAACAGCTGTTTCTGGCGCTGCTGTTTATGATGCTCCGCACCCCCGATCCGGTGCTTGATAAGCACCAGCAGGATCAGCGTCTGCGCCGGGCCATCGTGCGCATGGTGGCCCGCTTTCGTTCGCAGACCGGGATGAACTTCAGCGATGAACAAGGGCTGACCGATCAGCTGTATATCCATCTGGCTCAGGCGCTTGACCGTTCGCTGTTTGAGATCGGCATCGACAATAGCCTGCCGGAGGAGATCCACCGCCTTTATCCCCGACTGTTACGCACTACGAAAGAGGCGCTGTTTGAGCTGGAGGCGGAATTTGGGCTACGTTTTTCCGATGAAGAGATGAGCCTCGTGGCGGTGATTTTTGGGGCCTGGCTGATGCAGGAGACTGACCTGCATGAAAAACAGGTGATCCTGCTGACGGGAGAAGACAAAGCCTGTGAGGAGCAGATCGAACAGCAGCTTCGCGAGCTGACGCTGCTGCCGCTCAACATTCGCTATCTGACGCTGCAGGCTTTCCAGAAAGAGGGAGCGCCGCGCGAAGCTGCGCTGGTTATCACCCCCTACCCTACGGCCCTGCCGCTGTTCTCGCCGCCGTTGATTCATGCCGTTGAGACATTGAACGCGCAGCAGCAAGAACATATTCGCGCCATGCTGGAATCGTAGTTACGCGCGTGCGGCCACTTTCGGTCGAACAAACATTGCCGGTAGCGCCACCAGAGCCATTACCCAGAACACGCCATGCCCCAGATGCTGGTAGAGGAACCCTGCAAAGACCGTCATGATCGCGATACTGCCCCCCATTGCCACTGCCGAATAGACGGCCTGCAGGCGAATCACGTCCCCGCCCTCGCGCGCAGCGATATAGCGCATGGCCGCCAGATGGCACACGGTAAAGGTGCCGCAGTGAAGAATTTGCGCCACAATCAGCCACGGCAGATCGGTCGTCCAGCCCATAATCCCCCAGCGCGCCACCCCGCACACGGCGGAAAGCAGCAGCAGGTCACGCGCGCCAAAGCGGCGGAACAGTTTTTTGCTCAGGGCAAAGATAATGACTTCGGCCACCACGCCCAGCGACCACAGATAGCCCACGGCGGAAGCGGAATATCCTGCGCCTTGCCAGTAGATGGCGCTGAAACCATAGTACGCCGCATGTGCCCCCTGAAGGAGGCACACGCACGCCAGAAAACGCCAGCTCTGCGCGACCAGGCTCCGCCATGCGGGCCAGCCAGCGCTCTCCTGATGGCGGCTTTCCCCTTGCGGCATCACCGACGGTCGCAGCAGCATGCCCAGCAGCATCGAGGCAATACCGATACTCAGCAGGGCAAGAATGGCGCGGTAATCGTACAGGCTGACCAGTTTGCCCACCAGCGCCGAGCCAATCACAAAGGCGATAGAGCCCCACAGGCGCACGCGACCGTAATCCATGGTGATCTGCTTTTGCCAGGTGTTCGCCAGGGCATCCGTCAGCGGCACCAGCGGTGAGAAGAACAGGTTAAAGCCGACCATCACCACCATCAGCCAGGCAAACTGATGGCTGACCCAGAAGCAGGCCACAAAGACCAGGGTCAGCAGAGCCAGAATGCGTACGGCCTTGATCAGTAAGGAGGGATCGCTGACGCGCGGGGCGATCAGCAGGCTGCCGAGGAAACGCGCCACCAGCCCGGCCCCCAGCAGGACGCCGATGGTCTCGGGCGTCAGGCCGATACCCTTAAGCCAGACGCTCCAGAAAGGCAGAAAAATGCCGTAGCTAAAGAAATAGGTGAAATAACTGAGCGCCAGCCAGCGCGTGGAATGCAAGACCATGAATCCCTCCCGAAATCGAGGCCATAGTCTGGCGAGAATATAAAAATTAAGCAAGTAGATAGCCTGCTATAAATTAACGAAAATTTAACATCTTGTGCAATCGTCTGGCTTATGGCAGGGAATGGAAATATGTATTACGTTTAAATTACTCCACTTGCAGAGGTTTTTCTGCCATGAACTCACTACGTTATCTCGATTTCGGCCAGTCACGTCACCTGCTGCTGCTCATTGGCCGCATCGCGCTTGTCGTGCTGTTTATTATCTTTGGTTATCCAAAACTGACGGGGTTTAGCGGCACCGTACAATACATGACCTCGCTGGGCACGCCGATGCCCATGCTGGCGGCCATTATTGCGGTAGTCATGGAAGTGCCTGCCGCCATTCTGATCGTACTGGGGTTTTTCACCCGTCCTCTCGCGGTACTGTTTGTGTTCTACACTCTCGGAACGGCGGTGATTGGGCATCACTACTGGGATATGACCGGTGATGCAGTCGTACCGAATATGATTAACTTCTACAAAAATATCAGTATTGCTGGCGCCTTTATTTTGCTGGCGATTGTGGGGCCAGGCGCCATCTCCCTGGACAGGCGTTAAGCCATAAAAAAAGGCCGCATGCGCGGCCTTTTTTATTTCTGCAAAGCAGAGGAATTATGCGTAAACCGGGAAGCGTGCGCAGATATCCAGAACTTTACCTTTGACGCGCTCGATAACCGCTTCGTCATTGATGTTGTCCAGAACGTCACACATCCAGCCAGCCAGCTCTTTCACTTCCGCTTCTTTGAAGCCGCGGCGAGTCACGGCCGGAGAACCGATACGGATACCGGACGTCACGAACGGGCTCTTCGGATCGTTTGGCACGCTGTTTTTGTTCACGGTGATGTTGGCGCGGCCCAGGGCTGCGTCAGCTTCTTTACCGGTCAGGTTCTTATCAACCAGATCCAGCAGGAACAGGTGGTTTTCAGTCCCGCCGGATACCACTTTGTAGCCACGGTTCAGGAACACTTCCACCATCGCTTTGGCGTTCTTAGCAACCTGCTGCTGGTAAACCTTGAACTCTGGCTCCATCGCTTCTTTCAGCGCGACCGCTTTTGCCGCAATAACGTGCATCAGTGGGCCGCCCTGCGCGCTTGGGAACACCGCGGAGTTCAGTTTTTTGTACAGCTCTTCGTCACCGCCTTTCGCCAGGATCAGGCCACCGCGTGGACCCGCCAGGGTTTTGTGGGTGGTGGTGGTCACAACGTGAGCGTGTGGAACCGGGTTCGGGTAAACGCCTGCAGCGATCAGACCCGCAACGTGCGCCATGTCAACGAACAGGTAAGCACCGATGCTGTCTGCGATTTCGCGCATTTTTGCCCAGTCAACGATACCGGAGTAAGCAGAGAAGCCACCGATGATCATCTTCGGTTTGTGCTCTTTAGCCTGCTTCGCCATGTCTTCGTAGTCAATTTTACCGGACTCATCAATACCGTAAGGGATGATGTTGTACAGTTTGCCGGAGAAGTTAACCGGGGAGCCGTGAGTCAGGTGGCCGCCCTGTGCCAGGTTCATACCCAGAACGGTATCGCCCGGCTGCAGCAGCGCGGTGTAGACCGCGAAGTTAGCCTGAGAGCCAGAGTGCGGCTGGACGTTTGCATAGTCAGCGCCAAAAAGTTCTTTCGCACGATCGATAGCCAGCTGCTCAACGATATCAACGTACTCACAACCACCGTAATAGCGTTTGCCCGGGTAACCTTCAGCGTATTTGTTGGTCAGCTGAGAACCCTGCGCCTGCATAACGCGCGGGCTGGTGTAGTTTTCGGAGGCGATCAGTTCGATGTGCTCTTCCTGACGTACTTTTTCCTGCTCCATAGCCTGCCACAGTTCGGCATCATAATCGGCAATGTTCATTTCACGCTTTAACATCCGCATCTCCTGACTCAGCTAACAAGTAAATTTTGGCCTGAAAAGGCAGTCCTGTTGGACGACGGGCAACAGTATAACTGATTAGTTCTGTGATAACAGGTCTTGACAAACGATTTTACGCAAACGTTTCCCTACCCGCCACGCAAGGGTTTGAGGAATAAAGCGCTCGCCCTTTCCAGCGGATTTCTTTTCAGGTTTGTGATGCATATTTTTCATCTTGCAAAGAACCATTTACAACGCAGGGGTATTTTTTATAAGATGCATTTAAAATACATCATTAAAGTGACATCAAAAGGACGCGCTCATGCTCGACGCTCAAACCATCGCTACCGTAAAAGCCACCATTCCCCTGCTGGTGCAAACCGGCCCTAAACTCACCGCCCATTTCTACGATCGCATGTTCACGCACAACCCGGAGCTCAAAGAGATTTTCAACATGAGCAACCAGCGTAACGGCGATCAACGTGAAGCGCTGTTCAACGCCATCGCGGCGTACGCCAGCAACATTGAAAACCTGCCAGCGTTGCTGCCTGCGGTGGAAAAAATCGCGCAGAAACATACCAGCTTCCAGATCAAACCCGAGCAGTACGACATCGTGGGTGGTCACCTGCTGGCAACGCTGGACGAGATGTTCAGCCCGGGCCAGGAGGTGCTGGACGCGTGGGGTAAAGCCTACGGAGTGCTGGCAAACGTGTTTATCAACCGTGAAGCGCAGATCTACAGCGAAAACGCCAGTAAGAACGGCGGCTGGGAAGGCACGCGCGCGTTCCGCATCGTTGAGAAAACGCCGCGCAGTGCGTTAATCACCAGCTTCGAGTTTGAGCCGGTGGACGGTCAACCGGTGGCCGATTACCAGCCAGGGCAGTATCTGGGGGTGTGGCTGAAGCCTGAAGGTTTCCCGCATCAGGAGATCCGTCAGTATTCTCTTACCCGCAAGCCAAACGGTAAAGGCTACCGCATTGCGGTGAAGCGTGAGGACGGCGGTCAGGTTTCCAGCTGGCTGCACAACGAAGCGAACGTGGGCGACGTGGTCCATCTGGCCGCGCCAGCGGGCGACTTCTTTATGGCCGTTGAAGCCCATACGCCGGTCACGCTGATCTCTGCGGGCGTCGGCCAGACGCCGATGTTGGCGATGCTTGATACGCTGGCAAAATCACACCACGGTGCACAGGTTAACTGGTTCCATGCCGCCGAAAACGGCGACGTGCACGCTTTTGCGGATGAGGTGAAAACGCTCGGGGCCTCCCTGCCGCGTTTCACCGCGCACACCTGGTATCGCCTGCCGACGGAAGCAGACCGCGCAGCTGCCCGCTTTGACAGCGAAGGTCTGATGAATTTAAGCCAGATGGAAGGGGCGTTTAGCGCGCCGGACATGCAGTTCTACATCTGTGGGCCGGTGGCGTTTATGCAGTATGCCGCGCAGCAGCTGGTGGGGCTGGGTGTGAACAAAGACAGCATTCATTACGAGTGCTTCGGCCCGCATAAGGTGCTGTAATCGCCCGGCGGCGCTTCGCTTGCGCGGGCCTACGAAGAGTTTTGTAGGCCGGGTAAGCGCAGCGCCACCCGGCAAGAACGTTAAATTGCGGCGTCGTCTTCTTCGCCTGTACGGATACGGATGACGCGCGCCACGTCAAAGACGAAGATTTTACCGTCGCCAATTTTGCCGGTCTGCGCCGTGCGGATAATGGTGTCCACGCAGGTGTCCACGATATCGTCGCTGACCACGATTTCAATTTTCACTTTCGGCAGAAAGTCGACCATGTATTCTGCGCCACGGTAAAGCTCGGTGTGACCTTTCTGACGACCAAAACCTTTCACTTCCGTCACGGTCATCCCGGTGATACCGACTTCCGCCAGCGCTTCACGCACATCATCCAGTTTGAAAGGTTTAATAATCGCATCAATCTTTTTCATGGTGGGTCCTTAAACTCTTGCCTGTAAGCTGCCTCGTAATCGATTGCTCACAGTACCATATTCAGGCGAATTTTGCGGTACTACTCTTTAAAATCGTTCGCTTCCAGCTCGTGACGCGAGAGCAGCTTGTAAAACTCGGTGCGGTTGCGTCCGGCCATCCGCGCCGCGTGGGTCACGTTGCCTTTGGTGATCTGCAGCAGCTTGCGCAGATAGTTCAGCTCAAACTGGTTACGCGCTTCGGCAAACGTCGGCAGCGCCGTGTTTTCCCCTTCCAGCGCCTGCTCCACCAGCGCGTCGCTGATGACCGGTGAGGAGGTCAGCGCCACGCACTGCTCAATCACGTTGACCAACTGACGCACGTTACCCGGCCAGCTTGCGGCCATCAGCCGCTTCATCGCATCGGTGGAAAACGCGCGCACGAACGGTTTATGACGATCGGCCGCCTGACGCAAAAGATGGTTCGCCAGCAGCGGGATGTCTTCCGCACGTTCGGCCAGCGCCGGGATCTTCAGGTTGACCACGTTCAGACGGTAGTAGAGATCTTCGCGGAACTCGTTGCGGGCCATCACTTTTGGCAGATCGCGGTGGGTAGCGGAGATAATTCGCACGTTAATATCGATATCGCGGTTGCTGCCCAGCGGGCGCACTTTGCGCTCCTGCAGCACGCGCAGCAGCTTGACCTGCAGCGGCGCGGGCATGTCGCCAATCTCGTCCAGGAACAGCGTGCCACCTTCCGCCGCCTGGAACAGCCCTTCACGGCTGCTTACCGCGCCGGTGAATGCGCCGCGGGCGTGACCAAACAGTTCGGATTCAAGCAGTTGTTCCGGGAGCGCGCCGCAGTTAATCGCAATAAAGGCGTTCTTGCTGCGCGGGCTGGCGTTATGAATCGCCTGCGCGAGGATCTCTTTCCCGGTTCCGCTCTGGCCGTTGATGAGCACGCTGACGTCAGACTGCGCCACCATCCTCGCCTGTTCCAGCAGGCGCAGCATCACGGGGCTGCGGGTGACGATAGGCTCCCGCCACGCTTCATCCCCCGCCGGAGCGGCATGTTCCAGCGCGCTGTCGATAGCCTTATACAGTGCGTCTTTGTCCACCGGCTTGGTCAGGAAGCTAAATACTCCCTGCTGCGTCGCGGCAACCGCATCCGGGATCGACCCGTGCGCGGTCAGGATAATCACGGGCATACCCGGCTGCTGCTTCTGGATCTCCGCAAACAGCTGCAGGCCGTCCATTTCATCCATCCGCAGGTCGCTTATCACCAGATCGATTTTCTCGCGGCTGAGAATTTTCAGCCCCTCCAGCCCGCTTTCCGCGGTCACGACGCTGTAGCCTTCACTCACCAGACGCATCCCCAGCAGCTTTAACAGACCGGGATCGTCATCCACCAGTAAGAGATGGGCTGGTTTACGGCTCGTCATGCTTCACATCCTCTTGTTTCGGCGTATCGCTGTCCGGCGCAGCGGATGAACTCCCCGGCTGATATTTACGCGACGAGAGCTGTCTTTCGATATCGGTCAGGTTCTCCAGCTTACGCGTTGTGGTATCCAGCTGCGTACGTAAATGTTGCTGCTGTTGGCGCAGCGTATCAAGCTCGCTATCGGTTGACTGTTGCAGCTTGCTGTAGCGGGAGCGCTCTTCAGAAAGCTGAAGCTGTAGCGTCTGTCCCTCGCGCCAGAGCTGGTATACCGGGCGGATCTGTACCGGAAGATTGACTACAAACGTGTCCAGTCGGGTCACGTTGGCGCGGCGTTCGACGGGAGTGATTTTCGCATCCGCCAGCAAAATCCCACGCTTGAACGCGTCCTGCCAGGTATCATCATCCAGCATCGCCGCTTTCGCGCGGGCATCAACCGGCGCCAGACGCTGGGAGCAGTCTATCCCGCGCAGCCAGAACAGCGGGTTACTTTCGACGTCATGCCCTGAGAGGTTCCAGATGTCGTCACAGCGGGTTGAGAGGAAATCGGCCAGCTGGTTATCGGGCCATTTATCTTCTTGTTTATCGCTAATCGCACTTTGCGGCACATGGGAAACACACCCAGCCAGAAATAAACAGGGCAGGCTCAGGCGAAGCGTGCTGCGGGAAAACACCGCGCGTACGGCGCGGGAAAAGACGTGTGACATACTCACCAGACATAGATTCATTTTATTGATTTTTCCGGCTCAGGGGCAGTTCAATACGGAAGCAAACATCCGAACGTTCGTCCGTGGCAATGTTTAGCTCACCCTGCATGCGTCGTATGCAGTCCCGGGCGATGCTTAAGCCCAGACCACTGCCTTTCACCGCACCTTTCCGCTGATGACTCCCCTGGAAAAAGGGCTCGAAGATCATGGTTTTTTCGTCATCGGGGATCGGGGTGCCGGTGTTAGCGACGTCTATAAACACCCGGGAACCCTTCGTATAGCTTCGGATATAAATGTTACCGGATTCAGTACCATAGTGCACCGCATTGGAATAAAGATTATCCAGCACGCTCATTAGCAGCATGGGTTCAGCGAGACAGGTCGGCGCATTCAGCTCTACACCGGTATGCATCATTTTAGCTCTTGCTGGCAAGCTATGGGCGGAGATCACCATATCCACCAGCGGTTCAATGTCGACGTTTT
Source organism: Enterobacter sp. ku-bf2 (assembly GCF_001742765.1). Taxonomy (NCBI): domain Bacteria; kingdom Pseudomonadati; phylum Pseudomonadota; class Gammaproteobacteria; order Enterobacterales; family Enterobacteriaceae; genus Enterobacter; species Enterobacter sp. ku-bf2. The sequence goes on along the minus strand of NZ_MDVW01000006.1, from coordinate 35,747 downwards.
CCAGTACAACCGCCCCGTCAGCCAGCTTGCGGTTGTAATCCAGCAGTTGCTCAATCAGCTTCTGCAGATTGCGGCTGCTGTTATCCAGGATCTCGACAATTTCTTTCTGTTCGGGCGTAAGCGGCCCAGCCACTTCGTCCGCCAGCAGTTCCGTCCCTTCGCGCATGCTGGCGAGCGGCGTTTTAAGCTCATGGGAGATATGGCGCAGAAACTGATGACGCTGTGATTCAAGCCACGCCAGGCGCTCGGACAGCCAGATAATGCGCTGGCCTACGGATCGCAGCTCGCGGGGACCTTTAAAGGCGACCGTATCTCCGAGTGATTTCCCCTCCCCCAGGCGGTTGATCATCCGCTGAATGCCCTTCACCGGGCCGATGATCATGCGGGTAAAGAGCAGAACCAGCCCGAGGCTCACGAGGAACAGCACCAGCGCCTGCCAGCCGAAGAACTGGCCGCGCTCGGCGATCTCCTGCTGAAGCTGCTGGCCGCGAGAGAAAATCACCGTGCGGGTTGACTGCACCATCTCGGTGTTAGCGTTGGCGAAGGCTTCCAGGCGCGCGGCGGCAGTGGAATCCGGGCCGCTGTTACTGCACTGCAGCTGTGCGAGATCGTTCAGATCCTGACGTAACGCCTGATACAGCTTGTCGTCAGGCAATACGCCGGCGTGGGCATCCAGCATTTCGCTGTAGCGCTTGCGCTGACTCTGGTACACCTTTTCCAGCGTGCGATCGTCAAGCACGCAGTACTGACGATAGCTGCGCTCCATCTCCAGGGCGGCGTTGGTCATGGCCTCACTGCGCCGGGCGTCAATAAGCGTCGTGCGGTTGGTCAATGCCGCCTGCGCGCTCAGCGCGTTCAGGCTTTGCCACGCCTGCCAGGCAAGGATCAGCAACGGCAGCAGGATCAGCAGAAAGGCCATTATGACGAGCTGTCGCAGGGAGCGGGGAAAAACGGGCCAGCGTTTCAACGCATTACTCTCTTAATGGGGGTTTACGCAGAGCGTAACTGAGTCTGCCCTTCAGATACAACAAAGCCGGGTAAAAACCCGGCTTTGTCATGGAATGAGGCGGTGCCTAACTCGACGTTTCGCCCTGGCCTGATAAAGCATCGCTATGATCAGTAGTTGGACGGCAGGCACCTTTTTGTGCGTCATTCGAAGTTTATGTAGCACGTCCCGAAGGGGCTGACATAAGAAGGTGAATGAGCCACTGGTTAATATTATGCAACACCCGTGCCAGAATGCAAAACAAAAAATTAACACCTTGAAATATATAATTTTTACTCGCTTAACCCGTTCGTTATCGGTTGAATGATTTTCAGGCTAAGTGTCGCTGTTTAGCAACACCTTAACGGGAACCTTTCCTGCCACATATAAATCAATAAGTTAAATGTCTCCTTTTGGAGACACCCAAACCAAAGTGTTGTCGCGATTTTGCGACAGAGACAAAAAAGCCCGGTGGCGCTCGCGCTTACCGGGCCTACAGTCAGGACGCTAAAACTTAACCCAGCTGCTTACGGGCGTTGCGGAAGATACGCATCCACGGGCTGTCCTCGCCCCAGTTTTCCGGGTGCCAGGAGTTGCTCACGGTGCGGAACACGCGTTCAGGGTGCGGCATCATGATGGTTGCACGACCGCTTTCGCTGGTTACCGCGGTAATACCGTTCACCGAACCGTTCGGGTTGGCCGGGTAGGTTTCCGTGACCTTGCCGAAGTTATCGACAAAGCGCAGCGCTACCAGACCTTTGCTCTCCAGCTGAGCCAGATGCGCGGCATCACGCACTTCGACCTGACCTTCGCCGTGGGACACCGCGATTGGCATCTGTGAACCGACCATTCCCTGCAGCAGCAGAGACGGGCTCTGGGTCACTTCCACCAGGCTGAAGCGCGCTTCAAAGCGGTCAGACTGGTTACGCACAAAGCGCGGCCAGGCTTCGCTGCCCGGGATCAGCTCGCGCAGGTTAGACATCATCTGGCAGCCGTTACACACGCCCAGCGCCAGGGTCTGCGGACGATGGAAGAAGGTTTCGAACTCGTCGCGCACGCGGCTGTTGAAGAGGATAGATTTCGCCCAGCCCTCGCCCGCACCCAGCACGTCACCGTAGGAGAAACCACCGCACGCCACCAGCGCCTGGAAATCTTCCAGACCGGTACGTCCGGCCAGCAGGTCGCTCATGTGAACGTCGATAGCGTCAAAGCCCGCGCGGTGGAAGGCGGCAGCCATCTCAACGTGGGAGTTAACGCCCTGCTCGCGCAGCACGGCCACTTTCGGACGCGCACCGGTCGCAATGTACGGCGCGGCGATGTCTTCGTTGATGTCGAAGGAGAGCTTCACGTTCAGGCCTGGATCCTGGTCATTGGCCTTCGCGTTGTGCTCCTGATCGGCACATTCCGGGTTATCACGCAGGCGCTGCATCTGCCAGGTGGTTTCCGCCCACCACATGCGCAGCGTGGTGCGGCTTTCGCTGAACACGGCGTGACCGTCAGCTTCAATGACGAAGCGATCGCCCTTAACGGCTTTACCCAGATAGTGCACGCAGTCTGCCAGACCGTGCTGCGCCAGAATCGCTTCAACCGCGTCGCGATCTGCCGCACGCACCTGAATCACGGCGCCCAGCTCTTCGTTAAACAGCGCCGCCAGACGATCTTCACCCAGCGTAGCGATGTTGGCTTCAACCCCACAGTGGCCGGTGAAGGCCATCTCTGCCAGGGTTACCAGCAGGCCGCCGTCGGAACGGTCGTGGTAGGCCAGCAGCTTACGCTGCGCCACCAGCGCCTGGATGGCGTCGTAGAAGCCTTTTAGCTGCGCCACGTCGCGCACGTCGGCTGGCTTATCGCCAAGCTGACGGTAAACCTGCGCCAGCGCGGTGGCGCCCAGCGCGTTGTGGCCTTTACCCAGGTCAATCAACAGCAGGGCGTTATCTTCGGTCGCCAGCTGCGGCGTAACGGTGTGACGCACGTCTTCCACGCGGGCAAACGCGGTGATCACCAGCGACAGCGGGGAGGTCATCTCGCGCTGCTCGTTACCTTCCTGCCAGCGGGTTTTCATCGACATGGAGTCTTTGCCCACCGGAATGGTCAGGCCGAGGGCAGGACACAGCTCCTCACCCACCGCCTTCACGGCTTCATACAGGCCAGCGTCTTCGCCAGGGTGACCGGCAGCGGCCATCCAGTTTGCGGAGAGCTTGATACGTTTGATGTCGCCAATCTGCGTGGCGGCGATGTTGGTCAGCGCTTCACCGACCGCCAGACGGGCAGAGGCCGCGAAGTCCAGCAGCGCGACCGGGGTGCGTTCGCCCAGCGCCATCGCTTCGCCGTAATAGCTGTCGAGGCTCGCGGTGGTCACGGCGCAGTTTGCCACCGGGATCTGCCACGGGCCAACCATCTGATCGCGGGATACCATACCGGTCACGGTACGGTCGCCGATGGTCACCAGGAAGGTTTTCTCAGCAACAGCTGGCAGGTGCAGCACGCGATTAACGGCTTCAGCCACGGTAATGCCCTGGCGATCCAGCGCTTTGCCCGCCGCTTTACGGGTCTGCACGTCGCGGGTCATCTTCGGCGTTTTACCGAGCAGGACGTCGAGCGGCAGATCGATCGGCTGGTTGTCGAAATGGGTGTCGCTCAGAGTCAGGTGCTGCTCTTCGGTCGCTTCACCGATGACGGCATACGGCGCGCGCTCGCGGCGGCACAGCTCGTCAAACAGCGGCAGCTGATCCGCCGCAACGGCCAGCACGTAGCGCTCCTGGGATTCGTTACACCAGATTTCCAGTGGGCTCATGCCCGGCTCATCGCTCAGGATATCGCGCAGGTTGAAACGACCACCGCGGCCGCCGTCGCTCACCAGCTCCGGCATGGCATTAGACAGACCGCCCGCGCCCACGTCGTGGATGAAGAGGATCGGGTTAGCGTCGCCCAGCTGCCAGCAGCGGTCGATCACTTCCTGGCAGCGACGCTCCATCTCAGGGTTGTCACGCTGCACGGACGCGAAGTCGAGATCCGCATCAGACTGGCCGGAGGCCATCGAAGAGGCCGCACCACCGCCCAGACCGATGTTCATCGCCGGGCCGCCGAGCACGATCAGCTTCGCGCCGACGACGATCTCGCCTTTCTGCACGTGATCGGCACGGATGTTGCCGATCCCGCCCGCCAGCATGATCGGTTTGTGGTAGCCGCGCAGCTCTTCGCCGTTGTGACTGTCCACTTTCTCTTCATAGGTACGGAAGTAACCGTTCAGCGCCGGACGACCAAATTCGTTGTTAAACGCCGCGCCGCCCAGCGGGCCTTCGGTCATGATATCCAGCGCGGTCACAATGCGCTCTGGCTTGCCGAAATCTTCTTCCCACGGCTGTTCAAAGCCCGGGATACGCAGGTTGGAGACGGAGAAACCGACCAGACCGGCTTTGGGTTTTGCACCACGACCGGTCGCCCCTTCGTCACGGATTTCACCGCCGGAGCCGGTCGCCGCACCCGGCCACGGGGAGATCGCGGTCGGGTGGTTGTGGGTTTCAACCTTCATCAGGATATGCGCGGGCTCCTGATGGAAGTCATAGCGCCCTGCTTCGCGATCGGCGAAGAAGCGGCCCACCTCGGAACCTTCCATCACCGCGGCGTTGTCTTTATAGGCAGACAGCACGTGGTCAGGGGTTTGCTCCATGGTGTTTTTGATCATTTTGAACAGCGACTTTGGCTGCTGTTCGCCGTCAATAATCCAGTCGGCATTGAAAATCTTGTGACGGCAGTGCTCAGAGTTCGCCTGCGCGAACATATAGAGTTCGATGTCGTTCGGGTTACGGTTGAGCTTAACGAACGCATCCTGCAGGTAGTCGATTTCGTCTTCTGCCAGCGCCAGGCCGAGACGCAGGTTGGCGTCAATCAGTGCCTGACGGCCCTGCCCCAGCAGGTCCACGCTCTGTACCGGCGCAGGCTGATGGTGGGAGAAAAGCTTCTGCGCGTCATCAAGAGAGGCAAATACGCTCTCCATCATGCGGTCGTGCAGTTCAGCCGCAACCGCCTGCCACTGCGCGTCGCTCAGGGTAGAGGCTTCCACGTAGTACGCCACGCCGCGCTCCAGACGGTTAATCTGGCTCAGGCCACAGTTGTGGGCGATGTCGGTGGCTTTGGAAGACCAGGGGGAGATGGTGCCCGGACGCGGCGTCGCAAGGATCAGTTTGCCGGTTGGCGTATGGCTGCTGAGGCTTGGGCCATACTTGAGCAGGCGTTCCAGCTGTACGCGCTCCTCTGCATTCAGGGGGGCATTCAGGTCAGCAAAATGGACATACTCAGCGTAAATATTGCTTACCGGAAGGTCGGCCGCCTGAAAACGTGCCAGCAGTTTGGTAATACGGAAGGCAGACAGTGCAGGCGAACCACGCAGAATTTCCATCATAAGTCTCTCGTCTTCGAAGCGCCGGGGCGCTTACAGTGTGCGCAAGGGGGGAAAACGGGCGTCATTATAGAGAATCCTGAGCGCCGACGAAACCGTTTGCGTCGAAATAAAATTGACGAAGAGATTTAACAATAGATGTGACCTGTCTCTCTAATTGGTTGCCAAGTGGCGCAAGTTTACGCAAAATGCCGCTCATTCAATGGCAAACCTTATTGTTAACATGGCTACAGCAGACTGAGGCAACCGGCGTCGCAGAGAATTAACTAATTGAAAAAATTAAAGATTAATTATCTGCTCATCGGCATTGTAACGTTGCTGCTGGCAGTGGCCCTCTGGCCTTCCCTCCCCTGGATCGGCAAAGCCGAAAACCGTATCGCCGCCATTCAGGAGCGGGGGGAATTGCGCGTCAGTACCCTTAACTCTCCGCTGATTTACAGCGACATCAACGGCAAAATCATTGGCCTGGATTATGAGCTGGCACAACAGTTCGCCGATTATCTTGGCGTGAAGCTAAAAATCACCGTCCGCCAGAATATCAACCAGCTGTTTGATGACCTCGATAACGACGATGCCGATATGCTTGCCGCCGGGCTGGTGTATAACAGCGAGCGCAGCAAAAACTACCAGCCAGGCCCGACCTACTACTCCGTTTCGCAGCAGCTGGTTTATCGCGTCGGGAGCCTGCGCCCGCGCTCGCTGGCCTCGATTAACGATCGGCAGCTGACGATTGCCCCTGGTCACGTGGTGATTGACGATCTGCGTGAACTCAAGGAGAAGAAATATCCGGACCTGAGCTGGACGGTGGATGCGAAACTCGGCACGACGGAACTGCTGGAGCAGGTAAAAGATCAGAAAGTCCCCTACACCATCGCCGATTCGGTCGCGATCAGCCTGTTCCAGCGGGTGCATCCTGAAATCGCCGTGGCGCTGGACGTCACCGACGAGCAGCCTGTGACCTGGTTTACTCAGCTTGATGACGATCAGACCCTCTCTGCCGCGATGCTCGATTTCTTCAACACCATGAATGAAGACGGTACGCTGGCGCGCCTGGAGGAGAAGTACCTCGGGCATGGTGATGACTTTGACTACGTTGACACCCGCAGCTTCCTGCGTGCGGTAGACAGCGTCCTGCCGGACCTGCAGCCGCTGTTCGAAAAATACGCCCAGGAAATTGACTGGAAACTGCTGGCGGCTATTTCGTATCAGGAATCCCACTGGGATACCCAGGCCACGTCTCCGACTGGCGTACGTGGTTTGATGATGTTAACCAAAAATACCGCGCTGAGCCTGGGCGTCAATGACCGTACCGATGCGGAACAGAGCATCAGCGGCGGCGCGCGCTACCTGCAGGATATGATGGCCAAAGTCCCGGAAACGGTGCCGGAAGAGGAGCGGATCTGGTTCGCGCTGGCGGCCTACAATATGGGCTATGCGCATATGCTGGATGCGCGAGCGCTGACGGCAAAAACGAAAGGCAACCCGGACAGCTGGTCAGACGTAAAGCAGCGGCTGCCGCTGCTGAGCCAGAAGCCATGGTATAACAAGCTGACGTACGGCTACGCGCGCGGGCATGAAGCCTACGCCTACGTGGAAAATATCCGTAAATATCAGATTAGCCTGGTCGGGTATCTGCTGGAAAAAGAGAAAGAGGCGACAGAGGCCAAACAGCTGGCCCAAAGCTACCCTGTCGTGGCGCCGGACGAGCTTAATCGGCCGACGGCTTCAATTCTGCCTTTTGCTGCTTTTTCTGCTGACGGCGCATTCGAAAGAAATCGCTTAATAGCCCCGAACACTCTGGTGCAAGCACCCCGCCGATAGTCTTCACCTGGTGGTTCATCCCCGGGTGACCCAGCACGTCCATCAGTGAACCGGCCGCGCCGGTTTTTTCATCCCGCGCCCCAAAGACCAGAGTCCCGATCCGGCTGTGTACCATCGCCCCGGAACACATCACGCACGGCTCAAGCGTCACATACAGCGTGGTATCAAGCAGGCGATAGTTTTGCAGCACCAGACCGCCCTGACGAAGCGCCATGATTTCGGCGTGCGCGGTAGGATCGTGGCGACCAATGGGGCGGTTCCATCCTTCACCAATCACCTGGTTATTGTGGACCAGCACGGCGCCCACGGGCACTTCGCCCTCGTCCCAGGCACGCTGAGCCAGCGTCAGCGCATGGCGCATCCAGTATTCATGGTCGAGTTCAGGGTTGGACAACGGTTGATACTCCAGTCGAAAAGCGGGCGGCATTATACACGCCGATTATGGATAAGACTATTCGAGTTGCTGGAGTTCACCTGATGGCGTAACGCGCCAGCGGTGCTGGCAAAAATAGAGCAGCGGGTTGTCCTGTTTACTGTCGCTGTAGCCGCTGTACAGGCGCAGCGGCGTACCGATGCGTTTCTCCAGTTGGACCACTTTTTCATGCCCCAGGCAGCGCATCGTCAGTACCCAACCGCCGTAGCCGCGGGCAATTTGCGTGGCAATAAGATTCACGCGCGGAAGCCAGGGGGTATCAAAATAGACTTGCTCCACCAGCGTCTGCGGGGAGCCGGTAATCAGCCAGATGTCCGCATCATTCGCATCGAGATAGCCGGTCAGGCGCGCCTGCACCACCGGAAAGGCGGCGACGTGGCCGCGAAACCAGTGCGCAAAATCCTGCTCCAGCTGTTTAAGCCGCGCTTCGCTGTGCCCAAACGTACATCCCCACAGCAGCAGGCTCATCGGCCATCGCGCCGCACGGCCTTTCACCAGCAGCGCGATACCGATCGCCGGTAAGAGCGGTAGCACGAGCAGCGCATTCAGAGGTAGACGCCGCAGCAGGTAACGCATAAACGTACCAAACATATCCTGCTGATGCAGCGTGCCATCCAGGTCGAAAAAGACAACGCGACGCGCGTGATTTGCCAAACCTTACTCCTCTGGGTCGTTGAATCCTAATAGCCAGGTAAACAGGAACCCGGCGATCACCGCTACTAAATAGCCTAACAGATAGAGCATCACTTTTCCGGTCACGATGGTTAATGCCAGCGGTAAACCCGAAATGCCAAAGGTAATAACGGTTGCGACCTTCCAGTAGCTGATCAGCGCCCCGCCTACCGCGCCGCCCAGACAGGCCGCGAGGAACGGTTTACCCAGCGGCAGCGTGACGCCAAAAATCAGCGGCTCGCCAATACCGAGCAGGCCGACCGGGAGTGCGCCTTTAATCACCTTTTTCAGACGCGCGTTGCGGGTTTTCATCAGTACGGCAATCGCCGCACCGACCTGCCCTACCCCCGCCATCGACAGGATAGGCAGCAGCGCATTACAGCCGTGCGCCTGCACCAGCTCGACGTGGATCGGCACCAGACCCTGATGCAGCCCGGTCAGCACCAGCGGCAGGAAAGTACCCGACAGCACCGCGCCCACTAACAGGCCGCCGCGGTCAATCGCCAGCGACGCACCGTGGGCGATGGCTTCAGAGATCCACCCGCCTAACGGCTGGAGGGCGACAATCGCTACGCTACCGGTAATCAGCGTAGTCAGCAGCGGGTTGAGAATCAGCTCAATCGAGCCTGGCAGAACCGCGCGCAGCCGTTTCTCGATCCAGCACATCAGGATGACCACCAGCAGCACCGCGATCACCCCGCCGCGGCCCGGCTGAAGCGCCTCACCAAACAGCGTGATCTGCGCCAGCTGCGGGCTGGACAAGATGCCCGCCATCACCCCGCCCATCGCCAGCGATCCGCCAAACACCTTCGCGGTATTGACCCCGACCAGAATGTTCATGATGGCGAACACCGCGCTGCCGAAGATCCCGAGAATCCCCAGCAGGTTCGGATACTGCGTGGCGAAATCCCCCACAATATCCGGTCGCTTGAGGATATTGATGATCCCGGTGATCAGGCCCGAAGCAATAAACGCCGGGATCAGCGGAATGAAGACGTTTGCGAGCTGTCGCAGCGCGTCGCTCATCGGGGCTTTATATTTGGCCTTCACCTGCGCTTTGGTGCGCTCAGCATCGTCAATCGACACGCTCGCGCTAACGCCCATCAGCGCCCGCATGGCATCGACAACCTGCGCCGCTTTCCCCGGGCCGACGATCAGCTGATGCTGCTGACCCTGTTTCACGTAGCCGCTGACGCCGGAAAGTTGCTTCAGACGTGGCACGTCAAGCTGGTCGTCGTTATGCACCTCGACGCGCACGCGCGTCATGCAGTTTTCGAGACGCTGAATATTTTTTTCCCCACCGATCCCCTGCAGGATACCGCTGGCGAGCGCTGCTGTTTTGTCCATACACGCCTCTGTTAGTTTTCTAATGCCGCCCGTAAGAAGCCGTTATGCGCATCGAGTTTGGCTCTCGCGCTCGCCGCATCCAGCCCGCTTAAGATCATCAGAATGGCAGGCTTAACATCGTGATCGGTCTGTTTGAGCACCGCTTCCGCCTCTTCACGCCCTGCGCCCGTCGCCTCCATCACCATGCGGCAGGCTCTGTCCACCAGCTTGACGTTGGTGGCCTGCATATCCACCATCAGGTTCTGATACACCTTGCCGAACTTCACCATCGCGCCGGTGGAGATCATATTGAGCACCAGCTTTTGCGCGGTCCCGGATTTCAGGCGCGTGGAGCCGGTGAGCGCTTCCGGCCCAACCACCGGAGAGATAGCGATAGCGGCCACCTGTGCAATCGGTGAGCCTGGGTTACAGGAGATGGCGACCGTCGTGCAGCCGGTCTGGTTAGCGTATTCCAGCCCGCCAATCACGTACGGCGTGCGCCCGGATGCCGCCAGCCCGACCACCAGATCCTTCGCCGTCAGATTCAGCGCCTTCAGGTCATTCTCGCCCAGCTGTTTGTTATCTTCCGCCCCTTCAACGGCTTTCAGCAGCGCACCGGGTCCACCGGCAATCAGCCCAACCACCAGACCATGCGGCACCCCAAAGGTTGGCGGACATTCTGACGCGTCCAGGACCCCAAGACGCCCGCTGGTTCCCGCCCCCATGTAAATAATGCGTCCACCGGCCTTGAGGGCTTCCGCCGCCGCATCGACCGCTTTCGCCACCTCAGGTAATGTCTCTTTCACTGCCTGCGCGACCAGCGTATCCTGTTGATTAAAGCGGTTAACCAGCTCCAGGGTGGAGAGCGCATCCAGATCCATGGTTTGCGGGTTACGCGTTTCAGAAACAAGTGAGCCAAGATTCATTTTTGTACCTCAAGAATTTTTAATTCATAATAATCACACTATAATGGAATATAAAATTCATTCAGGCGAGCAAAATCCGTATTTGCGCAGATAATCACATTTTCGCCAGGAGACCGTATGAACTGTTTAATTCGCATTCGCCAGCGCTACGCAGGCTTTGCCCAAAGCGACAAGAAGCTGGCGGATTTTCTGCTTTCTCAGCCCGACCACGCGCGCCATCTCAGTTCGCAGCAGCTGGCGAGTGAAGCCGGGGTGAGCCAGTCCAGCGTGGTGAAATTTGCGCAGAAGATTGGCTTTAAGGGATTCCCCGCCCTCAAGCTGGCGATCAGTGAAGCGCTGGTCAGTAACCCCAATCCGCAGTCCATGCCGGTGCATAATCAGATCCGCGGAGACGATCCGATGCGGCTGGTCGGCGAAAAGCTGATCAAAGAGAATGTGGCGGCCATGCATGCGACGCTTGATGTGAATACGGAAGAGAAGCTGCTGGAGAGCGTGGCGATGCTGCGCGGCGCGCGGCGAATCATTCTGACCGGCATCGGCGCGTCCGGACTTGTGGCGCGTAACTTTGGCTGGAAGCTGACAAAAATTGGCCTTAACGCCATCGTCGAGCAGGATATGCACGCCCTGCTGGCGACCGTACAGGCGATGGATCCTGACGATCTGCTGCTGGCGATCTCCTATTCCGGCGAGCGCCGCGAGATCAACATGGCCACCGATGAAGTCCTGCGCGTCGGCGGTAAAATTCTGGCGATCACCGGTTTTACGCCGAATGCCCTGCAGCAGCGGGCCACGCGCTGTTTATATACCATTGCCGAGGAACAGGCCACGCGCAGCGCGGCTATCTCGTCCACCAGCGCACAAATGATGCTGACGGACCTGCTGTTTATGGCGCTGGTGCAGCAGGATCTGGAGCGTGCGCCCGAGCGCATTCGCCACAGCGAAGAACTGGTAAAGAAACTCGTTTGACGCGTATAATGCCCGCCCAGTTTGTGTTGTTTCTGAGAATTTCCTGATGGCGTTGTTAATTACCAAAAAATGCATTAATTGCGATATGTGCGAGCCCGAATGCCCGAACCAGGCCATTTCGATGGGCGACAGCATTTATGAGATTAACAGCGACCGCTGCACCGAATGCATCGGCCACTATGAGACGCCGACCTGTCAGAAAGTGTGCCCGATCCCCAATACCATCCTGAAGGATCCGGCACACGTCGAGAGCGAAGAGCAGCTGTGGGATAAGTTTGTCCTGATGCACCACGCGGACAAACTTTAACTTTCGATGATCACCGTTGCGCTGGCATAGTGACGCTCATCGGCGATCGTCACGTGGACGTGATTCACGCCCAGCTTCTCGGCCAGCTTTTGCGCCTCGCCCCATAAGCGCAGGCTTGGCTTACCCAGCTCATCGTTAAAGACTTCAAACTGGTTGAACGCCAGACCGTTACGAATGCCGGTCCCGAAGGCTTTGGCGGCCGCCTCTTTTACCGCAAAGCGCTTCGCCAGAAAACGCACCGGCTGCTGATGCGCTTCCCAGATGGCCCATTCGTTATCGCTCAGCACGCGCCTTGCGAGGCGATCGCCGCTGCGGGCGATCACCGCTTCAATGCGAGCTATTTCAACGATATCGGTGCCTAAGCCCAGAATGGCCATTACTGACGCGCTTCCTGCATCAGGCGTTTCATTTCTGAGACGGCCTCTTTCAGGCCGCTCATCACCGCACGGCCAATGATCGCGTGACCGATGTTCAGCTCGTGCATTTCCGGGATGGCGGCAATGGCCTTCACGTTATGGTAGGTCAGGCCGTGACCGGCATTGACCTTCAGACCCAGGCTCGCCGCGTAGGTGGCCGCTTTAGCAATACGCTCCAGCTCTTTCGCCTGCTCTTCATCATTTTTGGCATCGGCATAGCAGCCGGTGTGAATTTCGATATACGGCGCGCCCACGTCGGCTGCCGCTTTAATCTGGGTGAAATCGGCGTCAATAAACAGCGAAACCAGGATACCGGCATCCGCCAGGCGCTTGCAGGCATCGCGCATTTTGTCGAGCTGACCGGCCACATCCAGACCGCCTTCGGTCGTCACTTCCTGGCGTTTTTCCGGCACCAGGCAGCAGAAGTGCGGCTGAGTCTCACAGGCAATCGCCAGCATCTCTTCGGTGACCGCCATCTCCAGATTCATACGGGTATCCAGCGTCTGGCGCAGAATGCGCACGTCGCGGTCGGTGATGTGGCGACGGTCTTCACGCAGGTGAACGGTAATGCCGTCGGCGCCAGCCTGTTCAGCGATAAACGCCGCCTGAACCGGATCGGGATACGCCGTGCCGCGCGCATTACGCAGCGTGGCGATATGATCGATGTTGACGCCTAACAGTAATTCAGCCATGACAATCCTCGGTTTTCTTTTCGATTCTGTGGTCTAACGTTTCGGCACAAACTGCCTGAATAATTCGCGGCTCTTTAAGGGCTTGCCGCCAAGATACGGCTTGAGGGCAATCCGGGTAAAGCGTTTTGCTGCGCGCAGGGTATCCTGATCGGGAAACTCGCGCTCATACAGTGCCCGGAGCTGGCGCCCGGTAAAGGTGCTGTTGTCGATCACGATGCTGGCAATAAAGCCCTTTTCTTCGCGGTAGCGGTAGGTCATGGTGTCTTCAACTTCGTCACCGCTGCCCGCACAGTGCAGAAAATCGACCCCGTACCCAAGATGGCCCAGCAGCGCCAGTTCAAAACGCCGCAGCGCAGGCTCGGGCGTGCCGGTTGCGCCAGCCAGCGCCTGGATACAGTGCAGATAATCAAAGAAAAGTTCAGAGAAGCGCGTCTCATGTTCAAGAACGCGTGAGATGAGTTCATTGACATACAGGCCGCTGTAGAGCGTGATGCCCGAGAGAGGAAGCGCCAGGGAGACGGCTTCGGCGCTGCGCAGGGTTTTAACTTCCCCTCGCCCACCAAAACGTACCAGCAGCGGCGTGAAAGGCTGTAAGGCACCTTTCAGGTTAGAACGTTTGGAACGTGCGCCTTTCGCAACAAGGCGCACGCGGCCCGACTCTTCCGTGAAGACGTCCAGCATCAGGCTGGTTTCGCTCCAGGGACGACTATGCAGGACAAAGGCGCGCTGCCATCCATCCATATGCTCGTCGTCTTGAGTTACTGGTCTTCGCCGTAACCGAGGCTGCGCAGAGCACGCTCATCATCGGCCCAGCCAGATTTCACTTTCACCCACAGTTCGAGGTGAACCGGCGCTTCGAACATCTCCTGCATGTCCTTACGGGCTTCAATGCCGATGGTTTTGATCTTGGCGCCTTTGTTGCCGATCACCATCTTCTTCTGCCCTTCACGCTCAACGAGGATCAGGCCGTTGATGTCGTAGCCGCCACGCTCGTTGCTCTGGAAACGCTCGATCTCCACCGTCACAGAGTACGGCAGTTCAGCACCCAGGAAACGCATCAGCTTTTCACGGATGATTTCAGACGCCATAAAGCGCTGAGAACGATCGGTGATGTACTCTTCAGGGAAGTGGTGAATCGCTTCCGGGAGGTGCTTACGCACGATGCCCGCGATGGTGTCCACGTTCAGCCCCGTCTCCGCAGACAGCGGGACGATATCAAGGAAGTTCATCTGGCTACCGAGCCACTGCAGATGCGGCAGCAGATCGGCCTTTTCCTGCACGTTGTCAACTTTGTTGACGGCGAGGATGACCGGCGTTTTGCCGTCGCGCAGCTTGTTCAGCACCATCTCGTCGTCCGGCGTCCAGCGGGTGCCTTCCACAACGAAAATCACCAGCTCCACGTCGCCAATCGAACTGCTCGCCGCCTTGTTCATCAGACGGTTGATAGCACGCTTCTCTTCCATGTGCAGGCCCGGGGTATCGACGTAGATCGCCTGATACGCGCCTTCAGTATGGATACCAACGATGCGGTGACGCGTGGTCTGCGCCTTACGCGAGGTGATAGAAATCTTCTGCCCAAGCAGATTATTCAGCAGAGTAGATTTGCCAACGTTCGGACGTCCGACGATGGCAATAAATCCGCAATAGGTCTTATCTTCGCTCATTCCAGCTCCAGCATTTTTAACGCCTGTTCGGCGGCAGCCTGTTCAGCCTTACGACGGCTTGAACCTGTGCCCACCACCGGTTCACTCAGGCCACTGACCTGGCAATGGATGGTAAATTCCTGATCGTGCGCTTCGCCACGAACCTGCACCACCAGATAAGATGGCAGCGGCAGATGACGACCCTGCAAATATTCCTGCAGACGCGTTTTGGGATCTTTCTGTTTATCGCCCGGGCTGATTTCGTCCAGACGGGTCTGATACCAGTTCAGGATCAGCTTTTCGACGGTCTGGATATCGCTGTCCAGGAACACACCACCAATTAATGCTTCGACCGTATCGGCAAGAATAGATTCACGACGGAAGCCGCCGCTTTTCAGTTCACCCGGCCCAAGACGCAGACATTCGCCCAGTTCAAATTCGCGCGCGATTTCCGCAAGGGTATTACCCCGAACCAGCGTGGCACGCATGCGGCTCATATCCCCTTCATCCACACGCGGGAAACGATGATAAAGCGCATTCGCAATCACGAAACTTAAAATAGAGTCGCCTAAAAACTCGAGACGCTCATTATGTTTGCTGCTGGCACTGCGGTGGGTTAATGCCTGTTGCAACAACTCCTGATGATGAAAAGTGTAGCCCAGCTTCCGTTGAAGCCGATTAATTACGATGGGGTTCATGCGATACCAATAAATGAATGCGTCAAAAATGCAGCACACGAAACCGACCTGAGAAAACCAACGCGGTTTCGTGTGCCGTGGCACCCTTGCAGGGCCAACCTTAAACTTCGGGGGAATATTCTATACACAACGACAGGGGATGTCGTTAGTTCGAAGAGATTTATCGGTGAAATAATTCGTGTAGCCGCTTTAATTAGCGGCTACACGTTCATTTAGTGAGAATTAATGGATTCCGCCAATACGATTCAGGCGTACGCCGGTCGGCCATTCGCCTTCCTGCTTCTCAAAACTCATCCAGATCGCGGTCGCTTTACCCACCAGATTCGCTTCCGGCACAAAGCCCCAGTAACGGCTGTCCGCAGAATTATCGCGGTTGTCACCCATCATGAAGTAATGGCCCGGCGGTACAATCCAGCTTGCAAGCTGCTGACCCGGCTGACGATAGTACATACCCAGTTGATCCTGCGCGATTGGCACGGTGAGGATCCGGTGCGTCACGTCGCCCAGCGTCTCTTTGCGCTCAACCAGACGGATACCGTTATCTTTGGTTTCGCCTTTCGTTACCTGGAAGAATCCGCTGGTCGCTTCGCCGCCGTTATGACGGGCAAAGGTCTGCACAAAATCACTTGGCTCGACGTTTGAGTAGGTGATTGGCAGCGCGTTTTCACATGCGGTACCGGAACTGCAGCCTGGCTGAACGGTGACTTCTTTCGCAACCGGATCGTAAGTCACTTTGTCACCCGGCAGACCTACCGCACGCTTGATGTAGTCCAGGCGCGGATCTTCCGGATATTTGAACACCACGATGTCGCCACGTTTCGGATGACCGGTTTCGATCAGCGTTTTCTGGTAAATAGGATCTTTAATGCCGTAGGCAAACTTCTCTACCAGAATAAAATCACCAATCAGCAGCGTTGGCATCATTGAACCTGATGGGATCTGGAACGGTTCGTAAATAAACGAACGTACCACCAGCACAATCGCCAGCACCGGAAACACCGAGGCGCCCGTTTCCAGCCAGCCCGGTTTCGGACCGACTTTCTTCAGGGTTTTCGCGTCAATACCATCGCCAGTGGCTGCCTGTGCGGCAGCCTGACGTTCACGACGTTTTGGGGCGAAGATAAACTTATCCAGACACCACAGCAGACCCGTCACCAGGGTAGCAATGACCAGGATCAGGGCAAACATGTTCGCCATGCCAACTCCTTAGGGTTATTTGCCGTCTTTACCAACATGAAGGATGGCAAGGAATGCTTCCTGCGGCAGCTCGACGTTACCGACCTGCTTCATACGCTTCTTACCTTCTTTCTGCTTCTGGAGCAGCTTTTTCTTACGGCTGACGTCACCGCCATAGCACTTCGCCAGAACGTTTTTACGCAGCTGTTTCACGGTGGAACGCGCGATAATGTGGTTGCCGATGGCCGCCTGAATCGCGATATCGAACTGCTGACGCGGGATCAGATCTTTCATCTTCTCAACCAGCTCGCGGCCACGGTATGGCGCATTGTCGTTGTGGGTGATCAGCGCCAGCGCATCCACACGCTCGCCGTTGATCAGCACGTCCACACGCACCATGTTGGAAGCCTGGAAGCGTTTGAAGTTGTAATCCAGTGACGCATAGCCACGGGAGGTGGACTTCAGACGGTCGAAGAAGTCGAGTACCACTTCCGCCATCGGGATTTCATAGGTCAGCGCGACCTGGTTACCGTGGTAAACCATGTTGGTCTGCACGCCGCGCTTCTCAATACACAGCGTAATGACGTTACCGAGGAATTCCTGCGGCAGCAGCATGTGACATTCGGCAATAGGCTCACGCAGCTCGTGAATATTGTTCAGCGGCGGCAGCTTGGACGGGCTGTCGACGTAGATCACTTCTTTCGAGGTGGTTTCAACTTCATACACTACCGTCGGCGCGGTGGTGATCAGGTCCAGATCGTATTCACGCTCCAGACGTTCCTGAATGATCTCCATGTGCAGCAGGCCGAGGAAGCCGCAGCGGAAGCCGAAGCCCAGCGCCGTTGAGCTTTCTGGCTCGTAGAACAGGGAGGCATCGTTCAGGCTCAGCTTGCCAAGCGCATCACGGAAGTTTTCGTAGTCGTCAGAGCTGACCGGGAACAGGCCCGCGTAAACCTGCGGCTTCACCTTTTTAAAGCCTGGCAGCGCTTTTTCTGCCGGGTTACGCGCACCGGTCAGGGTATCGCCCACCGGCGCACCGAGGATGTCTTTGATGGCGCATACCAGCCAGCCTACCTCGCCGCATGTCAGCTCGGTACGGTCAACCTGTTTTGGCGTGAAGATACCCAGACGGTCGGCGTTGTAGACCTGTCCGGTACTCATAACCTTGATTTTGTCGCCTTTGCGCATGGTGCCGTTTTTAATACGCACCAGGGAGACAACGCCCAGATAGTTATCGAACCAGGAGTCGATAATCAGCGCCTGCAGCGGGGCATCCGGATCGCCTTCCGGGGCCGGAATATCACGCACCAGACGTTCCAGCACGTCGGTCACGCCGACACCGGTTTTAGCAGAGCAGCGCACGGCATCGGTCGCGTCAATGCCGACAATATCTTCAATCTCTTCCGCGACGCGCTCAGGATCGGCGGCTGGCAGGTCAATCTTGTTCAGAACCGGCACAACTTCGAGGTCCATTTCCATCGCGGTGTAGCAGTTTGCCAGGGTCTGGGCTTCTACGCCCTGCCCGGCATCGACTACCAGCAGCGCGCCTTCACAGGCCGCGAGCGAGCGTGAAACCTCATAGGAGAAGTCAACGTGGCCTGGGGTGTCGATAAAGTTCAGCTGATAGGTTTCGCCATCAGCCGCCTTGTAATCCAGCGTGACGCTCTGCGCTTTGATGGTGATACCGCGTTCGCGTTCCAGGTCCATGGAGTCCAGAACCTGGGCTTCCATTTCACGATCAGACAGGCCACCGCAAATCTGGATAATACGGTCAGACAGCGTCGACTTACCGTGGTCAATGTGAGCAATGATCGAAAAGTTACGTATGTTCTTCATATAGTTAAATAATTATGCCTTACGAATTCCTGGAGGCCGCTGTTCTTAGCCTGACGTTTTTCAGTGCGAAAACGCAGCATTCTACACTACATCTCCGCTACCTGGAAATGGACTTAGCGCCGGGTATAGCGTGAAGAAAGGACGTTTTCTGTTTTAAGACGTAAAAATGATAAAGCCCGATGAATCACCGGGCCTCAGAAGAGAGCGTCTCGACGCGAAGCTGGTCTGGCGCCAGCCCAACGCTGAGAATGACAGGCTGCCACTCCTCGCGCGCGGCAAGCGTCGGGGAGAGGCCTTTGGCAAGCCAGAATCCCCCCAGACCACCTAATGCGGCACCGCACATGGCGGCTCCATCGTTGCCAAACAGCATCTGGAAAACGCCGCCCATAATAAACAGCCCGATCAGCGGAGAGAGATAGACCAGCATGGCGGAGCTGAGCAGACTGCCTTCCGCGATGCCCAGTTCAACCTTCTGCCCGGCCATCAGCGGCTGTTCGCTTGGCACAGAAATCGTGTGCGATGTTTGCGGCCCGAGCTTATTCAGCACGCGGCTGCCGCAACCGGCTCGGGATGCGCAGCTATTGCATGAGGCTTTTACGTCGCAGCTCACCAGCGCAATGCCGTTTTGCCACGAGACTACCGTCGCCCACTCTTTGATCATTGTGCGGCCCTGAATTTAATGCTGTCGGAGATGCGCTTCGCCGTTTGCGGAGGAAGTTCACCTACAATGGTGATCTCTGCGTTATCGCGTACCGTTGTGCTCACCGTACGGCGCCCGGTACGCAGCATTTGTTCGGCGCTGTTTGCCGTTGCGCGATTGATATTCACCGAGAAGCTGAACAAACCATCGGAATAGAGGCGCGATTCCACCGGCGTTTCAATCGTTGGCAGTTGACGACGGCTGCTGGACACTTCGCTAAACCCTTGTGGGATCCAGGCAGGTACCCAGTTGAAATTAACGGAATCGCCTGCCGGAACGGAAAGCAGCGGCGGCAGGCTGGCCTTAGCCAGATTCTGCATGCTGTTGCCAACCTGATTGTTCACGCTGAAGGAGATAACGCGGAACTGTTCCAGCGTTTCACCGTCACGGTCAAGCAGATCTACACGCATGGGGAGTTTGGTTTCCGCGTCGATCCAGACAATATAGCTGTAGCGCGTTCCATCCCGGGCGACAACGCGGATCACCTCACACAGTCTGTCCGCAATACGCGTACGCCCTACCGAGATAAAATCATAGTAAGGGGCCAGCCGTTTGAAGTCGGTGTAAATGAGTGACGGCAGAGAATCAACGATATAGTCGCCATTCAGCGTGAAAGGCTCCAGGCCGGGCTCGAAATAGCTGATTTCGTTACCACGCTGGACAACTTCCCGACGCGGGCCATCCATCTGTAAAAGCTGAGCGAGCGGCTGGTTATCAAGACGGGCATGGCGATAGCGTAACGACTCGACGCCCTGCTTATTGATGCTGATAAATGCCAACTCGTAATTGAGTGACTGGCTGGCCAGATTCATTTGCTGCAACAACGCCCCGGATGATACATCAGCCGAGGCGTTGGCAGAGAAGAACAGGCTACCCGCCATCAGAGACATGGCGAACCAAAGTTGCTTCATTACTGCGATTGCGTTCCTAAAGTTTGGTTTCCGGGCACCTGCACAGCAGCTTGCTGGGTCTGCGCCTGCTCAAACTGAAGCTGTTCAGAGTGCAGACGACGCTGCAACTCGTAATCCTGCAACATCGCATTAATGCGACGGCGCTGCTCCTGAACCTGCTGTTGCTGACCGCCGCTGGCGGAAGCATCAGCCGGTACGCCCAGGCTTACCGGGCTGGCTTTGCCCATCATCGGCAGTGTGTTAAACACTGGCGCTTCTGGCTGCTGATTAGTTTCAGACTGAGTATTATAGTGCTGGACGCCAACGATAACTGCAAGCGATACGCATGCAGCCACACCCATTTGGGTAAGCTGGCTGGCCCACGGACGCACCTTTTGCCAGAATGGCATTTTCTGCCACTGGTGAGGCGCGGGTTGAGCTTCAGGAATCAGCGGAGTGGTCTGATGAACAGGCTCATTCTCAATCGCCGCCATGACGCGGGCTGAGATATCGAAATGGAGAACCTCGCCGGTGTCACCGCGAAGGGTGTCACGGATGAGATGGTAACTCTCCCAGGTCTCTTGCATTTCGGGAGAATGAGACAGCTCGTTGAGCAGCTCACTATCCACCGTTTCACCATCCATTAAAGCGGAAAGTTTTTCTTTCTGCATGCCTAATACCTTTTCCAGTATCCCGCTATCGTCAACGCCTGATAAGCGGTTGAACTTTATTATCAATAGCTTCTCGCGCACGGAAAATTCGTGAACGTACCGTGCCGACCGGACAATCCATGATAGCGGCTATCTCTTCATAGCTCAGACCATCCAGCTCCCGTAACGTAATTGCCATGCGTAAATCTTCCGGGAGCGACTCGATCGTGCGAAAAACGATTTGTCTCAGTTCTTCTGACAACATTAAGTTCTCAGGGTTCGAAATTTCTTTCAATGCGCCGCCACTTTCGAAGTTTTCGGCGTCGATTGCGTCCACATCACTAGAAGGCGGACGACGGCCCTGAGCGACCAGATAATTCTTTGCCGTATTGACCGCAATACGGTACAGCCAGGTATAAAAAGCACTATCTCCCCGGAACGAATCCAGCGCGCGATAGGCCTTAATAAAAGACTCTTGCACCACATCAGGCACATCGCCTGACGGTACATAGCGGGAAACCAGGCTCGCCACCTTATGCTGGTAGCGCACCACCAGTAAGTTAAAGGCTTTCTGATCTCCCTTCTGGACCCGTTCAACCAGGACCTGGTCCGTTAACTGCTCGCTCATCCGAGGTAATGTCTCCCCAAACCTAAATTCCACGCGTTATCGAAACGCCACTCTAAAAATACCGCACTTTGAGCAAGCACCGAATTAGAGTGTCTGATCTTCAATAAGTTCCGTAACGCCTTTGTTTTTGTTCATCGCGCCGCAGACTGTTCATTTTCTCTCATTATAAGTCTGTTCACGATACGCACCACTTTCTGACAAGAAACATCTTTTTCCCGCCAGAAGAGTAACGCAACCCAGTCTTTATTTCATCACAAAATCTGACGCTAACGATCTGCTTCGCAAAATAATTTCACTCATTTACCCTCCGTTTACCTCTGCTTACGCGTTTAGTCATTGCAACAGCCATTAAAAAAAACGTGCGATAAATCGCATTCAGGTGCTATTCTGGCCTAACACTGTTTAGTAAATTAAACAACAATCATGAACACAACACCTGAACTCCATTGTGATGTACTGATCATCGGCAGCGGCGCTGCCGGTCTCTCTCTGGCGCTACGCCTGGCCGAGCATCAAAACGTTATCGTTCTGAGTAAAGGGCCGATAAGCGAGGGTTCCACGTTTTATGCCCAGGGCGGGATTGCCGCCGTGTTTGATGAGACAGACAGCATTGCCTCCCACGTCGACGATACGCTGATTGCCGGGGCCGGGATCGTGGATGCGCACGCCGCAGAGTTTGTCGCCAGCAATGCCCGCCATTGCGTGCAGTGGCTCATCGACCAGGGCGTCTTATTCGATACGCAGGTTCAACCCAACGGTGAAGAGAGCTACCACCTGACGCGCGAAGGCGGTCATAGCCACCGCCGCATCCTGCACGCAGCGGATGCCACCGGTAAAGAAGTGGAAACCACGCTGGTCGGCAAGGCGCTGAGCCATCCTAATATTCGGGTGCTTGAACGAAGTAACGCCGTTGACCTGATTATCTCCGACAAGATTGGCCTGCCGGGCACGCGTCGCGTGGTGGGCGCCTGGGTCTGGAACCGCAATAAAGAGAAGGTGGAAACTTGCCAGGCGAAAGCTGTAGTGCTGGCCACGGGCGGTGCCTCTAAAGTGTATCAGTACACCACGAACCCGGACATTGCTTCCGGAGACGGTATCGCGATGGCCTGGCGCGCCGGCTGCCGGGTGGCGAACCTTGAGTTCAATCAGTTTCACCCAACCGCTCTGTTCCATCCTCAGGCGCGCAACTTCCTGCTGACGGAAGCCCTGCGCGGCGAAGGCGCCTATCTGAAACGCCCTGACGGCACCCGCTTTATGCCCGACTTTGACGCCCGTGGCGAACTGGCCCCGCGCGATATCGTTGCCCGCGCCATCGACCATGAAATGAAGCGTCTTGGCGTGGATTGCATGTATCTTGATATCAGCCACAAGCCTGCAGAGTTTATTCGCCAGCACTTCCCGATGATTTACGAAAAGCTGCTCAACCTTGGCATCGATTTAACGCGCGATCCGGTGCCGATTGTGCCAGCCGCCCACTATACCTGTGGTGGGGTGATGGTTGACGATCATGGGCGTACCGATGTCGATGGCCTGTATGCTATCGGTGAGGTCAGCTATACCGGGCTTCATGGCGCGAACCGTATGGCGTCTAACTCGCTGCTTGAGTGCCTGGTCTACGGCTGGTCGGCCGCAGAAGACATCACCAAACGCATGCCCTACGCCCGCGAGACTGAGCGCCTGCCTGCCTGGGATGAAAGCCGCGTGGAAAATCCGGACGAGCTGGTCGTGATCCAGCATAACTGGCATGAGCTACGGCTATTTATGTGGGATTACGTCGGGATTGTGCGCACCACGAAACGTCTTGAGCGCGCGCTGCGCCGCATCACCATGCTGCAGCAGGAAATTGATGAGTATTATGCCAATTTCCGCGTATCGAATAATCTGCTGGAGCTGCGCAATCTGGTGCAGGTTGCCGAGCTGATCGTTCGCTGCGCGATGATGCGTAAAGAGAGCCGCGGGTTGCACTATACGCTGGACTATCCGGATCAGCTTGCGGAATCCGGCCCGTCGATCCTCGCCCCGCAGGTTTACATAAACAGATAAAACGCCTGGGTCAGGGCAGTGTAATCTTCGGAATAACGCTGGTCTGGCCCACGGATCACCATTCGATCGTTAAAGCATTCACCCTCTTTCGGCGAGAGCGCCAGCAGCACGCGGTGTGGCAGTCGGCCTTCCGTATCCGAAATATCGGTACGCAGACGTAACGTCCAGCCAATCTCCTGCGCGATACCGATGAACGTGTTGCCGGTACTCTCTGGCAGGACCACGCAGAAAAAGCCTTCTTCGGAGATGAGTTCGGCCGCACTGGTGAGCAGCGCTTTATGATCGAGGGAACGGGTATAACGCGCCTGTTCGCGCTCGGGTGTCCCGCACTCAACGCCGGGCTCATAGTAGGGAGGGTTGCTGACGATCAGGTCGTAACGTGCGGTTTGTTCAGGCGCCCAGGCGAGCACATCGGCGCAGTCCACTTTCATGCGGGCAGCCCAGGGGGATTCGGCCACGTTTTCACTTGCCTGCTCTGCCGCCTGCGCATCCAGCTCGACGGCATCGATGGTGACATGCTCTTCCGTGCGCTGCGCCAGCATTAACGCCACCAGCCCGCTGCCGGTACCGATATCAAGAATACGCTTAACCCCTGCGACAGGCGCCCACGCGCCCAGTAAAATACCGTCCG
Source organism: Enterobacter sp. ku-bf2 (assembly GCF_001742765.1). NCBI lineage: Bacteria > Pseudomonadati > Pseudomonadota > Gammaproteobacteria > Enterobacterales > Enterobacteriaceae > Enterobacter > Enterobacter sp. ku-bf2. The sequence goes on along the minus strand of NZ_MDVW01000006.1, from coordinate 11,909 downwards.
TACCGACCTTCATGGCACAGCGATCGTGAGCGACAAAAAATTGTTTAAACGTAAAACCATCGCGGCGCAGCTGCGCTTTGAGTTGAGACATGTCGGAGCAACCTTCTAAGTGAAACTGGAGTAGCATAGGGGAAAGCGAAGTGGCCGAAAAGCGATATCCATACAAACAGATGAAGATTACAGCCGTAACGTCTATAATCAGCGCCCCACACAGAGGTAGAACATGACTGTAACGACTTTTTCCGAACTTGAACTCGATGAAAGCCTGCTCAATGCACTTGAGAGCAAAGGCTTTACACGCCCGACCGCCATTCAGGCAGCGGCCATTCCGCCTGCGCTTGAGGGCCGCGATGTGCTCGGTTCTGCGCCAACCGGCACGGGGAAGACAGCAGCCTATTTGCTGCCTGTGTTGCAGCATCTGCTCGATTTTCCACGTAAAAAATCTGGCCCGCCGCGTATTTTAATCCTGACGCCGACGCGCGAACTGGCCATGCAGGTGGCCGATCACGCGCGTGAACTTGCGGCAAATACCCATCTGGATATCGCGACCATCACCGGCGGCGTTGCGTATATGAACCACGCCGAAGTGTTCAGCGAAAACCAGGACATCGTCGTTGCGACGACGGGCCGCCTGCTGCAGTACATTAAAGAAGAGAACTTCGACTGCCGTGCGGTTGAAACGCTGATCCTCGACGAAGCCGACCGTATGCTGGACATGGGCTTCGCACAGGATATCGAGCACATTGCCGGGGAAACGCGCTGGCGTAACCAGACGATGCTGTTCTCTGCCACCCTCGAAGGGGAAGCGATTAAAGACTTCGCAGAGCGTCTGCTGGAAGATCCGGTAGAAGTGTCGGCGACGCCGTCCACCCGTGAGCGTAAGAAGATCCACCAGTGGTACTACCGCGCGGACAACCTTGAGCACAAGGTCGAATTGCTCAAACACCTGCTGAAGCAGGAAGATGCGCTGCGCACAATCGTGTTTGTCCGTAAGCGCGAGCGCGTGCATGAGCTGGCAGAAATGCTGCGTAACGCCGGGATCAACAACTGCTATCTTGAAGGCGAGATGGCGCAGATCAAGCGTACCGAAGGCATTAAGCGCCTGACCGATGGCCGCGTTAACGTGCTGGTTGCCACAGACGTTGCCGCTCGCGGGATCGACATCCCTGACGTCAGCCACGTCATTAACTTCGATATGCCGCGCAGCGGCGATACCTATCTGCACCGTATTGGCCGTACCGGCCGCGCGGGCCGCAAAGGGATTGCTATCTCACTGGTCGAAGCGCATGACTACCTGCTGCTGCAGAAAATTGGCCGCTATGTTGACGAGCCGCTGAAAGCGCGCGTTATTGATGGCCTGCGCCCAACCACGCGTGCGCCGAGTGAAAAAATGACGGGTAAACCGTCCAAGAAAGCGCTCGCGAAACGTGCTGAGAGAAAAGAGAAAGAAAAAGAGAAACCGCGCGTGAAGCAGCGCCACCGCGATACCAAAAATATTGGTAAGCGCCGTAAGCCAAGCTCTGCTGCACCAGAGACAAAAACGGAAGAGTAAAAAAAAGCCGGGGAAATCCCCGGCTTTTTTATTCCCCCCGTAGCTGAAGCCTTACAGGCTTTCAGTAAAGGTACGCGCGATAACGTCGCGCTGCTGTTCTGGGGTCAGAGAGTTGAAGCGTACCGCATAGCCGGACACGCGAATGGTCAGCTGTGGGTATTTTTCTGGGTGCTCAACCGCGTCCATCAGCGTTTCGCGACGCAGTACGTTTACGTTCAGGTGCTGACCACCTTCCACGCGCACTTCCGGTTTCACTTCCATTGGAATTTCACGGTATTCGATTTCGCCCAGTTTGCTCACCGGCACGATTTCATCTTCAGCAAAACCCGCTTTCGCGACGACACAGCGCGCTTCGTTTTTCTCGCTGTCCAGCAGCCAGAAAGAGTTGAGCAGATCGTCATTTGCAGCTTTAGTAATCTGGATACCTGTAATCATGTGTTGCCTCCCTTAGGCTACATTAACTGATGTCGGCCTCTCGCGGCCAATTGGTAAAACCATTGTTTCTTGTGTGTATATATATCATTCACACCCCGGTGATTTATTGATTTAAATCAACAAAAACACCAACCACATAAAGAGTGTGGTTTGAATTTATTGCTTTAGATCAATTTCATGACCTTACCAATTCAATTTAACCTGCACATTTTCAACATAAATTTAGCCACTTAGCGCGCATTTCAGTGTGCTATTTTGCTCACCGGGCTTTAACAGGTAAGCTAGTCAGAGATTGAAATTCGCAGGAGAGCGAGATGACGACACCTTTAACCTGGCATGACGTGCTGGCAGAAGAAAAGCAGCAGCCCTATTTTATCAATACGCTCAGCACCGTTGCGGCTGAGCGCCAGTCCGGACAGACGATTTACCCGCCGCAGAAAGATGTGTTCAACGCCTTTCGCTACACCGAACTGAGCGATGTGAAAGTGGTCATTCTGGGCCAGGATCCCTATCACGGCCCGGGTCAGGCGCATGGGCTGGCGTTTTCCGTACGTCCCGGCGTGGCGATCCCCCCTTCTCTGCTCAACATGTATAAAGAGCTTGAGGGAACCGTGCCCGGGTTTACCCGACCAAACCATGGCTACCTGGAAAGCTGGGCACGTCAGGGCGTGCTGTTATTGAACACGGTACTCACCGTTCGGGCCGGCCAGGCGCACTCGCACGCCAGCCTGGGCTGGGAGACGTTCACCGATAAAGTCATCAGCCTGATCAACGAACACCGTGAAGGGGTCGTGTTTTTACTCTGGGGATCGCACGCGCAGAAGAAAGGGGCGATTATTGACCGTCAGCGTCATCACGTGTTGAAAGCGCCGCACCCGTCACCGCTGTCTGCACATCGCGGTTTCTTTGGCAGTAATCATTTTGTTCTGGCGAACGAATGGCTGGAAAAACGTGGCGAAACGCCCATTGACTGGATGCCTGTGTTACCGGCAGAGAGCGAATAGTATTTGAATGTGCCGGGTCTGACCCGGCACATGAAGAGGCTTATGCCTTATTCTGACGCCACCATTCGGCCAGCAGTACACCGGTCGCAACGGATACGTTCAGACTTTCCACATTGCCTGTCCCATCAATAGAGACGCTCAGATCCGCACTAGAGAGGGCCGCATCAGACAGACCATCGCGTTCCTGACCCAGCACCAGCACCATTTTGCGTGGCAGCGTCGCTTTAAACAGCGGCGTACCGGCATGGCTCGAGGTGGTCACGATGGAATAACCCGCTTTACGGAACTGCTCAAGGGCATCCAGCACGCTGTCGCCGGTGATCGGCTGTACGTGTTCGGCTCCGCCTTCCGCAGTACGGATCGCGGCACCGGATTCCAGCAGCGCGGCATCCTGCAACAGCACGCCTTTCACGCCAAAGTGCGCGCAGCTACGCATCATTGCGCCCAGGTTATGCGGGTTGCCCACGTCTTCCAGCGCCAGTACACAGTCATCGGCATCCGCCTGACTGACCCACTGCTGAACGGTCGTACCGTTACGTTTTTTGATCAGGAAGCAGACGCCGCCGTGGTGTTCGGTACCGGATGCTTTGGTCAGCTCGGCATCATCAACCACGTGGTAGGCTTTGCGGTTTGCCGCCATCCAGCGCAGCGCTTCTTTAAAGCGCGGGGTTACGCTCTGAATAAACCAGGCGCGGACGATACATTCAGGACGGCTCTGGAACAGAGCCTGGCAGGCGTTTTCACCATACACGCGAGTCTCTTCCGCACGCTGACGGCGCAGCACTTCCGGGTCAATAAAGCTTTTACCGCTAATACCGCCGTGATCGGCCTTTTCTGGCGTTTCGTCGCCAGGGGCACGAGAAACGGTGCGCCACGGGGAGGCGTTATCACGTGAGAAGTCATCCCGCGGACGGTCATCGCGTTTGCGATCGTCACGCTTGCGGTCATCACGTTTGCGGTCATCACCGCGGTTGTTTCTGTCATCGCGGGCGGGGCGACGGCCACCGTCTGCACGAGAAGACGCCGGACGCCCGCCACCTTTTCCGGTACGCGGATTTTGGGTGCGTTTATCAGAGTCATCATCACTGCGGACATACATCACTTTGACCTTGCCGCTTTTATTTTTCATTTCGTCGTTCATGCTTTTCTCCACCAGCGCTGCGCGAAGCGCGCAGATTACCCGATGTGCCAGCGCATAGCCATAATTTCGTACAAAAGCCTGTGACTATTGTTCTCATTGAATAAAACGCATTGTTGTTTCAAACAGGCTCATTGATAATATGTAACATATTAGAAACATTATCGGCATTTTGCCGCTGTCCCACGGCTCTATCAGAGGTTAGTTATGAATACCGTATGTGCCAACTGTCAGGCTCTTAACCGCATTCCGGACGATCGGATTGAAGATGGTGCGAAATGCGGACGCTGCGGCCATGAATTGTTTGATGGCGAGGTCATTAACGCGACGGGTGCTACGCTGGACAAACTCCTCAAGGACGATCTTCCTGTTGTGGTTGATTTCTGGGCGCCCTGGTGCGGCCCATGCCGTAGCTTCGCGCCGATCTTCGAAGACGTGGCCGAAGAGCGCAGCGGAAAAATACGTTTCGTTAAGGTCAATACTGAAGCTGAACCTGAACTGAGCGCCCGTTTTCGTATTCGCAGCATCCCGACCATTATGATTTTCAAAAATGGTGAAGTGCTCGATATGCTCAACGGTGCGGTGCCTAAAGCGCCTTTTGAAAGCTGGTTAAACGAGTCGCTGTAACATTCTCGGGGCACATCTTGTGCCCCGTTCTCGCCTCTGCGAAAATAGGGTTTTTCCTGCATTTCGCCCATGACTGATAACGCTGTTCTTCAATTACGCGCCGAACGCCTTGCGCGCGCTACCCGCCCCTTCCTCGCGCGCGGAAACCGTATTCGCCGCTGTCAGCGCTGCCTGCTGCCGCTGAAGGTTTGCCTGTGCGAGACGCTGGCGCCGAGTACGGCCCAGAGCCGTTTTTGTCTGGTCATGTTTGATACCGAGCCGATGAAGCCCAGCAATACAGGTCGCCTCATTGCCGATATTCTGCCGGATACCGCGGCATTTCAGTGGTCCCGTACGGAGCCTCCTCAGGCGCTGCTCGACTTAGTGGCAAGCCCGGACTATCAGCCGATGGTCGTTTTCCCTGCGTCATATGCAGGTGTCGATCGCCAGGTGCTTTCGACGCCGCCAGCCGGTAAACCGCCGTTGTTTATTATGCTGGACGGCACCTGGACCGAAGCGCGAAAAATGTTTCGTAAAAGCCCGTATCTCGACGCACTGCCGGTGATTTCTGTCGATCTGTCCCGCGTCTCCGCCTATCGCCTGCGTGAAGCGCATGCTGACGGGCAATACTGCACCGCCGAAGTGGCCATTGCGCTTCTGGACCTGGCGGGTGATACCGCTGCGGCTCACGCCCTGGGCAACCATTTCTCCTGTTTCCGGGAACGCTATCTGGCGGGAAAAACCGTTCATAAGGGCAGCGTCACAGCAGCCGAGACGGAAAGCGTTTAAAATCATCAGGTCGCTTGCATTCACAGGAGGCCTGCATGAGCCAGCGAGGGTTAGAAGCGCTACTTCGTCCTAAATCCATTGCCGTCATCGGCGCATCAATGAAACCGGATCGTGCTGGCTATCTGATGATGCGCAACCTGCTGGCCGGGGGATTTAATGGCCCCGTCATGCCCGTCACACCGGCGTATAAGGCGGTTCAGGGAGTGCTTGCATGGCCTGATGTACAGAGCCTGCCTTTCGTACCGGATCTGGCCGTACTGTGTACAAACGCAAAACGGAATCTGGAACTGCTGGAATCGCTCGGCAAGAAAGGCTGTAAAACCTGCATTATTCTCTCGTCTCCGCCGGAACAGAAAGCCGAGCTTCTGGCCTGCGCCAGCCGCTATCAAATGCGCATTCTTGGGCCAAACAGTCTGGGCCTGCTCGCCCCCTGGCAGGGGCTGAATGCCAGCTTCTCTCCGGTTCCAATCCGCAAAGGCAAGCTCGCGTTTATCTCGCAGTCGGCTGCGGTATCGAACACCATTCTCGACTGGGCGCAGCAGCGTGAAATGGGATTCTCCTACTTCATTGCGCTCGGTGACAGCCTGGATATCGACGTTGATGAGCTGCTGGATTTTCTGGCGCGCGACGGCAAAACCAGTGCGATCCTGCTTTATCTTGAGCACCTCAGCGACGCGCGTCGTTTTGTCTCGGCGTCGCGAAGCGCGTCGCGCAATAAGCCGATCCTGGTGATCAAAAGCGGACGCAGCCCTGCGGCACAGCGTCTACTGCATTCGCATTCCGGCATGGATCCCGCCTGGGACGCCGCCATTCAGCGCGCGGGTTTGCTGCGGGTACAGGATACGCACGAGCTTTTTTCCGCCGTTGAGACGTTAAGCCATATGCGCCCGTTGCGCGGCGAGAAGTTAATGATTGTCAGTAACGGCGCCGCCCCTGCCGCACTCGCCCTGGATGAGCTGTGGCGGCGCTTCGGCAAGCTGGCCACGCTGAGTGAAGAGACGCTGCAGCGCCTGAAAGACGCGCTTCCGACCAGCGTGACGCCCGGCAATCCGCTTGATTTGCGCGATGATGCCAGCAGCGAGCGCTATATCAAGGCCATTTCCATTTTGCTGGATAGCCAGGATTTCGATGCGCTGATGATTATCCACTCCCCCAGCGCGGTCGCGCCGGGCAGCGAAAGCGCGCGCGCGCTCATTGAGGCGGTGCGCAACCATCCGCGAGGCAAATATGTCACCCTGCTGACCAACTGGTGCGGAGAGTTTTCTTCGCAGGAGGCGCGACGTCTGTTCAGCGAAGCCGGACTGCCAACCTACCGCACGCCGGAAGGCACCATTACCGCGTTTATGCATATGGTGGAATATCGCCGCAACCAGAAACAGCTCCGCGAGACGCCGGCGTTGCCCGGTAATCTGACGGCCAATACCGTCGACGTTCACCGGCTGTTGCAGCAGGCAATCGAAGAAGGCGCGACGTCGCTGGATACGCATGAAGTCCAGCCCATTCTGGGCAGCTACGGGATGCAGACCCTGCCGACCTGGATCGCCAGCGATAGCGCTGAGGCCGTGCATATTGCCGAGCAGATTGGCTATCCGGTTGCCCTGAAGCTGCGCTCCCCGGATATTCCGCATAAGTCTGACGTTCAGGGGGTGATGCTCTACCTGCGTACGGCGACTGAGGTGCAGCAGGCCGCAGATGCCATTTTTGACCGGGTCAAAATGGCGTGGCCACAGGCAAGGATCCACGGCTTGCTGGTGCAAAGCATGGCTAACCGCGCAGGCGCTCAGGAGTTACGGGTGGTGGTCGAACACGATCCCGTCTTCGGCCCGCTCATCATGCTGGGGGAAGGCGGTGTGGAGTGGCGCCCGGAGGAACAGGCCGTGGTGGCGTTACCGCCGCTGAACATGAACCTGGCGCGTTATCTGATTATCCAGGCGATCAAAAGCAAAAAGATCCGCGGCCGGAGCGCGCTGCGTCCGCTTGATATTGCCGGGCTAAGTCAGTTCCTGGTGCAGGTCTCTAACCTGATTGTGGATTGTGCCGAGATCCAGCGGCTGGACATTCATCCGCTGCTTGCCTCCGGCAATGAGTTTACGGCGCTGGACGTGACCCTGGATATCGCGCCATTCGAAGGAGACAGAGAGAGCCGTCTTGCGATCCGCCCGTATCCCCTGCAGCTGGAGGAGTGGGTTGAGATGAAAAATGGGGAACGCGCCTTGTTCCGCCCTATTCTGCCGGAAGATGAGCCACAGTTGCGGGCCTTTATCTCTCAGGTCACGAAAGAGGACCTTTATTATCGCTATTTTAGCGAAATCAACGAATTTACCCACGATGATTTAGCCAATATGACCCAGATCGACTACGATCGAGAAATGGCGTTTGTTGCCGTTCGTCGCGCCGATAAGGGTGATGAGATCCTCGGCGTCACGCGTGCGATTTCTGACCCGGATAACGTCGATGCGGAGTTTGCCGTGCTGGTACGCTCCGATCTTAAAGGTCTGGGCCTGGGAAGACGACTGCTGGAAAAACTCATCAGTTATACGCGAGATCACGGATTGTTACGCCTTAATGGCATTACTATGCCTAACAATCGCGGTATGGTGACCCTGGCGCGAAAACTTGGGTTTGACGTTGATATTCAGCTGGACGAAGGTATTGTTGCCTTGTCCCTCAGTCTGACTTCAGCAGACAAACGCGAGTAAGCTACTGGAAATGTTACCCACTTTGGACGGGACTGGTGGTATCATTGTCCGCTTATGTTGTTTGCATAGTACAGACAACCCTTCAATGAACAGAGAAGAAACGCACTGTGATGTTGTCAAAATTTAAGCGTAATAAACATCAACAACACCTTGCTCAACTACCGAAGATTTCTCAGTCAGTTGATGATGTAGAGTTCTTTTACGCTCCCGCTCATTTTCGGGAGACGCTTCTGGAAAAGATTGCCAGCGCCACGCGACGCATTTGCATTGTGGCACTGTATCTTGAACAGGATGAAGGCGGGCGCGCGATCCTGAACGCGCTCTATGAAGCCAAACGTCAGCGTCCGGAACTGGATGTACGCGTGCTGGTAGACTGGCATCGCGCCCAGCGTGGCCGTATTGGCGCTGCCGCGTCAAACACCAATGCTGACTGGTATTGCCGCACAGCGCAGGAAAATCCTGGCGTTGACGTGCCTGTTTATGGCGTCCCGGTGAATACCCGTGAAGCGCTCGGCGTTCTTCATTTCAAGGGGTTCATCATCGATGACAGCGTGCTTTACAGCGGCGCCAGTCTCAATGATGTCTACCTTCATCAGCTCGATAAATATCGCTACGACCGCTACCATCTGATCCGTAATCCGCAGATGGCCGATATCATGTTCAACTGGGTTGATAAAAATCTGGTTCATGGCCGTGGCGTTAATCGTCTTGACGATCCCGAGCGCCCTAAAAGTCCGGAAATCAAAAATGATGTTCGCGCCTTCCGCCAGGAGCTGCGCGATGCGGTCTATCATTTCCAGGGCGATGCGAACAACGAAGAGTTATCCGTTACCCCGCTGGTAGGGCTCGGCAAATCAAGCCTGCTGAACAAAACGATTTTCCATCTGATGCCGTGCGCGGAGCAGAAACTCACTATCTGCACGCCGTATTTCAACCTTCCTGCCGTGCTGGTGCGTAATATCATTCAGCTGCTGCGCGAGGGTAAAAAAGTGGAAATCATCGTGGGTGATAAAACGGCAAACGACTTCTTTATTCCCGAAGATCAGCCGTTCAAAATCATCGGTGCATTGCCTTATCTCTATGAGATTAACCTTCGCCGTTTCCTGAGCCGCTTACAGTATTACGTCAACACTGACCAGCTGGTTGTGCGTCTCTGGAAAGATGAAGACAATAGTTACCATCTGAAAGGCATGTGGGTCGACGATGAGTGGATGCTGCTGACCGGTAACAACCTGAACCCGCGCGCGTGGCGACTGGATCTGGAAAACGCTATCCTGATCCATGATCCGCAGCATGAGTTAGCCGCCCAACGTGAACGCGAGCTGGAGCTGATTCGCACCCATACAACCGTGGTGAATCACTACCGCGAACTGCAGAGCATTGCCGATTATCCGGTGAAAGTTCGCAAGCTTATTCGCCGCTTACGTCGTATCCGTATCGACCGACTTATCAGCCGTATTCTGTAATGTCCAGGCCCTGTCACCCGCAGGGCTTTTTTATGGGGCCCGTTGATGCGTATTCCTCTGTTACTGAGTGCCATTTTCCTGAGTGGCTGTAGCCATATGGCCAACGATAGCTGGTCCGGACAGGATAAAGCACAGCATTTTCTCGCTTCCGCGATGTTGTCCGCAGCCGGTAATGAATATGCCCAGCATCAGGGATACAGCCGGGATCGTAGCGCGGCGATCGGGCTGATGTTCTCAGTAAGTCTTGGGGCATCAAAAGAACTGTGGGATAGCCGCCCCGCAGGGAGCGGCTGGAGCTGGAAAGATTTCGCCTGGGATGTCGCCGGCGCAACGACCGGCTATGCCGTATGGCAGATGGCGCGGTATTAAAGTCGAATGCCTTTCCCTTTGCGATGCAGCATCAGGGAGACAACAAACGCCAATGCCCCCATTCCCGTTACGTACCAGAAGAATGTCGTTTCGCTTCCCCATGATTTAAGCGACAGCGCTACGTACTCTGCCGATCCGCCAAACACCGCGTTGGCGACCGCATAAGAGAGCCCTACCCCTAACGCACGGACCTGCGCCGGGAACATCTCGGCTTTCAGTATCCCGCTGATGGAGGTGTAGAAACTGACAATCACCATCGCCACCATCACCAGCGCAAAGGCAGCATACGGTGAAGAGACATGCTGAAGCGCAGTCAGAATGGGGACGGTACATAATGCCGACAATCCGCCAAAAATGAGCATCGACGTACGTCGGCCAATTTTATCCGAGAGCGCGCCGACGATCGGCTGTATGAGCATAAAGACAAACAGTGCCACGGTCATGACCACGCTGGCGACGTTTGCGTGCATGCCGGTGGTGTTTACCAGGTATTTTTGCATATAGGTGGTGAACGTATAAAAACTGAGAGAGCCGCCCGCGGTGAAGCCCAGCACCATCAGGAAAGCTTTACGGTTACGCCATAATCCTTTGAATGTTCCCGCCTCCTTCAGCATCATGACCTCTTTCTGAGAGGTTTCATCTAGCTGACGGCGTAGCCAAAGTGCAACGACCGCCAGTACAGCGCCCATTGCGAAAGGGATCCGCCATCCCCAGGCGTGAAGTTGTTCGTCCGTCAGAATTTGCTGCAGGATCACCACCACAAGAATGGCCAGCAGTTGACCGCCAATCAGCGTGACATACTGGAATGAGGCGTAAAAACCTTTACGGCCTTCCAGTGCAATTTCACTCATGTAGGTTGCACTGGTACCGTATTCACCGCCCACCGATAATCCCTGGAATAAGCGTGCCAGCAAAAGCAGCGCCGGTGCCCAGGTACCAATCGATGCATATCCCGGTAAGCAGGCGATCACCAGCGAGCCAAAGCACATCATGCACACCGAGATCAGCATAGAGGCCTTACGCCCGCGACGATCAGCAATACGGCCGAACAGCCATCCCCCGATGGGTCGCATCAAGAAGCCTGCGGCGAAGACTCCTGCCGTTTGTAGCAGCTGCGTGGTGGTGTTGCCGGAGGGGAAGAAAATATGTGCAAAGTAGAGTGAACAGAATGAGTAGACGTAAAAGTCGAACCATTCAACCAGATTCCCTGAAGAGGCGCTGATGATTGCCCATACCCTTCTTCGGGTATCACTGTGAGCCAGCGTCCCGTTTGATGTCATGCTTTCTGTCATTGTGATTATGCTCCTGCCATAAACTGCGGCGTATTGAGCCTGGAGACTCAATAACCTCGTAAATGAAATGTTATAATTTTGTTATAAATCACATTGAGACAGAGATCACACATTCCATTAGCAGGATAAGGGATTAAGACAAAAGCCAGAGTGGAAAAACAAAAGCAAAAAACCCCGCACCTTACGGTACGGGGTTCTTCTTATTTGATGCCTGGCAGTTCCCTACTCTCACATGGGGAGACCCCACACTACCATCGGCGCTACGGCGTTTCACTTCTGAGTTCGGCATGGGGTCAGGTGGGACCACCGCGCTAAAGCCGCCAGGCAAATTCTGTTCATCTGTATCAAAGCTGAAAATCGTGTCTGTCTCGTCGCCAAAACATCTTCGGCGTTGTAAGGTTAAGCCTCACGGTTCATTAGTATCGGTTAGCTCAACGCATCGCTGCGCTTACACACCCGACCTATCAACGTCGTCGTCTTCAACGTTCCTTCAGGAGACTTAAAGTCTCAGGGAGAACTCATCTCGGGGCAAGTTTCGTGCTTAGATGCTTTCAGCACT
>NZ_MDVW01000005.1:0-110383 GCF_001742765.1 Enterobacter sp. ku-bf2 | reverse complement strand
CCGCATGGGCCAGCACGCGTCCCTTAAGATCCGTCTCCGGGATGGCATTCGCGATGGCATTGGCGATATACGGCGCGGCACCACCCGCAATCGCAGCTTTAATATCGCCACCTGCCAGCGCCTGAATGGCCGCCGTTGCTGCCGTGATGGCGCGCTGGGTGCTCTGCCCCGTCCCCATGCCAGACTGGTTAAACGCTTCGTTATAGAAGGTCTGGTACATCTGGTCATGAATCGCCTGATCGGTAACCTCTTTACCGTCTTTTTTCAGCTGGCTGATGGCGGCGTTACGCGCATCGCTGCCAGCGGTTTTCATCTTCTCGTTGGCCGCTTCCGTGGCCGCAATCTTGCCGTTGGTGCGCGCAATATCCGCAACCTGATTGCCGATCTCGCCAATCATTTGCGCGGTTTGCAGGCGTTTCTGCTCTTTCTCTTTGTTAAAGATCGGGTCGATACTGCCGTTGGCATGGTCAGTGTCACGGCTGAGCGTGCTGACGTCCTGCTTCTGGTTAGCCTGGTCGCGAACAATGATAGCACCGTCGGCTACCGCTGATTGCGTGGTCCCTTCAGCATGGCCGCTGCCGCCCATTCCTGCCAGCATTGTGCTGGCCATGTTGCTAACCAGATTACCCGCAACCCCGGCGCCGCTGCTGAAGCCGACACCCTGATGTTCAACCTTATACTCCGCCTTATTGTTGATGTCCGTAAAGCCCAGCGTACCGGTCTCAAGGCGGTTTTTGTCTGCATCAGCACGGCTGGCAATCACCGCACCGTCCAGCTGCGTATGGTTGCCAACGTTAATATCAAAGCCGCCTTTGCCAGCGAAGATCCCGGTCTGCTCCTGGACCGAGTCGTAGTTGCTCTTCATCTTATCGCGGCTGATGCTAAAGCTGCCGCTACCGCTGCCCGCTCCCCAGGTGTAGCTTGCACCCGCATTCATACTCTGCTGTTTGCTGTTGTATTTGTCGCTATCCTGCAGGCTGCTGAGGGTCAGGTCGCGCCCGACATCCGCCGTGATCTTATCGCCGTTGACCTGCGCGCCTTTAAGTACCGTATCGCGGCCGCTGTTCAGGCTGACGTTCTGTCCGGCATCCAGCGTCGTTTCGTTCCAGGAGGTTCCATTGCCTTTTTCGCTGCCTCTGGCGGCGTTTACGCTGGCAGAGACGGTGATGCCCGCGCCATTCGGACCGGCGGTAATACCGATCCCGATTGAGCCACCCTTGCTGGAGTTACTGCCCGTCAGTTTGTTGGTGTCGGCTGCACTCGTCAGGTTGATATCCTGAGCCGCATTGAGCGTCAGATCCTTGCCAGCCTTCAGCTGACTGCCCGCCACGGTAATATCACCGCTGTTGGCAGCGTTGCCCTGACCTGTCGCCGTGATGGCGAGGTTACCCCCGGCATTCAGCGTGCTGCCGGTCGTTTTGTCCTGCTCCGAGTGTGAGGTGGATTTAGAGGACTGTCCGCCAATGGAGGCCATCACGCCGAACGCGCCATTGTTGGTGGGATCGCTGCCGTTAGCCGCTTCAGCGAGACGGTTGGCCTGCACGGCCTGAACACCCGACAGTGCCGCTTTGGTCGCCTGAAGTGCGGCGAGACGGCCATCGCTCTGGTCTTTCACCGCCATTGCCGTGCTGGCCGCAGTGTTCACCGCGTCACCCACTGCGCCGGAGAGGGCAATCGTCAGGCCACTGCTTTTCTGCTTGAAGGTTTGATCACTGGTGAGCCTGTCGTGGCCCGGCTCGATCGTCACGCTGTCTCCGGTGAGCGCCATATTTTTGCCAGCCACCAGATCCGCGCCGCCGACATGCAGCTGATTACCGGCGGCAATATCAACGCTCCCCCCCGTCGAGCCCACCGTACTGAAACTCTGGCTCTGGGTGGTGCCCTTCTCACGGAGATCCTGGGTACTTTTGCTGCTGCCGATGGTGAAACCAATCCCGCCCGAGCCCATCAGGCCGGATTTTTTCTCTTCCTTAAAGCGCCAGGAGGTATCGCTATTCGTCGCTGCCACAATATCGACGTTGTTGCCCGCCTTAAGCTTCACGTCGCCGTCGCCCGCCACGGCGGATCCGTTCACCAGCAGGTTATTGCCCGCAACGACCTGCACGTTATCGCCGCTCAGCAATGAGCCGGATTCACGCGTCGCGCTGTTCTCCTCGATGGTGTGGGTGGTTTTCTTGCTCAGGAACCCTTTTTTGGTTTTGGTCTGCTCTTTGTAGTGATAATCGCTTTCGGTTGCGGTATTGAGATTGACGTCACGGCCTGCCGCCACGCCGATATCGCCCTTCGCCGTCACCTGCGCGGCTTCGGTGGTGACATCGCGCCCGGCGAGGATTTGGGTATTCGCCCCGCTGGCGATCTCGGTTCCCTGCTGGCGTACCGATTCGTTGATGACGGTTTTCTTGCCTGACTTATAGCTATCGCCCTGCGTGGTCTCTTCCGCCGCCAGATTCACGTCGCGACCCGCCTGCAGCCCGACGCTTTTCTCCGCCGCCAGCGCGGCGGCCTGAGCGTTGATATCCTGCCCGGCCTTCAGCACCAGGTTATCGCCTGCGGAAATCGTGGTGCGAGCGAGTCTGGTGCTGTGGGATTCGCTTTTCCCTTTACGGCTGCTTTCGCTGGTCTGTACCGCGTTCATATTGAGATCGTTGCCCGCGTTCAGCAGCATATCGCCGCCGGAGGTCAGGTTTGCCCCGGTAACGGTGATGTTTTTCCACGCCTCAAGCGACAGGCTATCCTGTGCGGTAATGGACGCCATGTTGCCCAGCAGGGTGTCTTTCAGGCCGATCTTGCCGTACTTCCCTCCGGCGTTGATATCAATCTGTTCAACCTGGGTCAGGTTGTTGATGCTGCCGTCCAGGCTCTCCAGCGCGACCGTTTTGCCGCTGATGGTAGAGCTGATGTTATTGATATCGCCGATGGCGCTCAGGTTCAGGTCGCCGCCAGCTTTCATCAGGCCGTTGTTGAGGTTGCTGATGCTGTTCTGGCTGTCGAGCGTCAGGCTGTTTTTCGCCAGCAGCGAGCTGCCGCTGTTGGTGATGTCGCCGCCCTTCAGGGTGACGTTGTTGCCCGCGATTACGCTGCCGTTATTGACGGTGACGTCCTTCGGCGACAGGTAGAGTTTCGGCACCATCACGGTTTCGCCGTTGACGGTGGCTTTCTCCCACCACAGCAGGCTGTGGTCGAGCGCGGCAATCTGATCGGCGGTCAGCGAGACGCCAAACTGCAGGCCGAGCGACTGCTGCGCCGCCGCGGCGTTGTCCATCAGATAGCGCATCTGATCCAGATCGGAACCGATGCCGTTCAGGTAGCGGTTACCGGTCTGGTTGAGCATCACGTTGGAGACATAACGGGTATCGAACGCCGCATCACCGAGGAAGCGGTAATCGTAATCCGGGTTCAGGTTGAGACGGCCGAGCATGTAAGACGAGCCGAGGAACTGCTTCTCGTCGGTAAACGCCAGCCGCGTCTCCTGCGGCGCCGTGGACGACGGTTTGACCCCGAGCATTGCGTTCAGATCGGCAAACAGGGCGGGATCAAGCTGTCCGAGACCGTTCAGTTTCGGGTTGATGCTGATCAGGTACGGGCTTTTCGGGTTATCGGAGAAGACGAAATAGCCGTTGTTGCCAGACGGCAGCGGGTAAGCGCTGGTATCGACGCGCTGGCCCTGATAATGCCCGACGGCGCCGCCCTGAGCGGTTCGGAGATCGGCCGTGGTGACCCCGGCGTTCGCCAGCGCGCCCAGCTGGCCGAGGTTCGCGTTGCCTTTCTGCCTGGTGCCAATGTTGCTGAGAGGCGTGCCGGACGCGCCGCCGTTTTCCAGCGCGCCGCCGCCGTTAAGCTGCTGCAGCGCACCCTGCAGCTGATCGTTCCACTGCGGCGAGTTCACCGCCACGGTGCCGGTCGTGTTCAGCCCCTGTTTTTGCACGCCGCTACCGACGCTCTGGTTGCTGAGGGTGTTCAGCGACGGCGTGGAGATAACGTTGCTGACGCCACCTGCATTGGCGGTGGTATTAGTGTTGCTGATGTTGCTGGTGAAGTTTGCGGTAACGTTGCCGCCCGCCTGGATCACTGCGCGGAATGGTGTTCCCTGTGATACGTCTTCGCGAACCCCCGTTGCCTTATAATGCAGTTCAACAGAGTTATAGCTGTCGTCGTATTCGTAGGTCTGGTAGCGGGTGGTCGACTGTGGAAACCATGAACGGTTGTTCAGCGTCGATCCGCTCATCACCAGTTGTCCGGAAGCCAGAAGCAGACTGGCATCGTTATCCAGCCCGTCTGCTGTGATATAACCTGAGCCCCCGGCACTGATGCGCGCTGCAGGACCGTTCGCGGTAACCGACAGCGAGGTGCGTGAAATCGCAAACTCCAGGGTCCTGAATGCATCTTTTGGGTACGGCACCATGATTGCACCATCCAGGACCTTATAATTTGGGTTACACCAGACCCCCAGACTGTTTGACGGGCAGGGAGAAAACTTGATACGCGCTTTATTTCCCATCCACTCAAGCGGAATATCAGCATCACGCGGTGTCAGCCAGGCGTACTGGGCGGGAAGATCTTCCTGAGCCCCCTGAGTCACCGCCAGCCCGTCCCGTGTGTTAAGCAGATGCTCGGTTTTAATGAATATATCCCCATTCTGCGTCTCAATATTCCCCGACGTGTTCACCACCTGGCTGTTCGCATTTCCCGCCGCATCCCGCTGCATCCACAGGTTGTTCCCCGCCATGATGTCGCCGCGCTGGTTGGTGATGCTGTCGGCAAATAGCGCCAGGTTATTCGCCGCGTACAACAGCGCGGTGTTGACGATGGCACCCGGCGCGCTCAGGGTCAGCGAGCCGCGTGTGCCGGTGAAGCCGTCCACGGTAATATTGCTCCGGCTGGCCACGGTGATGTCACCTCCGCCCTGCACCGAGCCCGCGCCTTTCAGCGCCACGCTGCTGCCGGAGAGCGTGCTCGAGCCGCCGCCAGTGGTGATTTGTCCGTTGTTGCTGAGCTGCCCGCCCGCATTCAGGTTGACCGCCTGCCCCTGCAGCACGCTGCGGTTATCGATGTCGCCGCCGCTGTTGATGGTGAGGGTTCTGCCTGCCGCCACAGCGGTTCTGCTGGTAAACGCGTTCGTCAGCTGCAGCGTTAAGTCCCCCAGGGACACCAGCTGGCCGGTAAGGTCCAGCCCACGGCTTTGCAGCCACAGGTTGCCGCCGCTCAGCAGCTTGCCGCCCGCGCTCTGGGTTACCTGGTCCGCGCCAATATTCAGCTGCGTGTTGCCGAGCAGCGTGCCGCTGTTGTTCAGCTGGCTGTAGTTAACCGTCAGCTGTCCCGCCTGGGTGGTGCCCTGGCTGGAGAAATTGGTGCCGGTCAGGGTGGCGCGATCGGCCACCCACGTGCCGCCGTTGGTGGCGTTTGCCGCATTCAGGATCAGGTCGGTGGCCTGCAGCCAGCCGGTGCCGGTGAACTGCGGCGTGCCGAGCGTCAGGCGCGCGCCGGAGAGGAGTTTGCCGTCGTTACGCGCCTGCGAGGAGGCGGTCACGCGCGTCTCGCCGCCGCCCTGGATCAGGCCGTAGTTAAACAGCGCGGGCGTGGTCAGCGTCAGCGCATCGCGGCTGACGATTTCGCCTCCGCTGTTGTTGGTCAGCGTCCCGCTGAGGGCCAGCGTCGCGCCGTTATCGCCCTGCAGACGTCCGTTGTTGGTGAGCGCCCCGGTGGTGATGCCGAGCGTGCCCCCCTGCATTTTGCCGTCGCTGGTGACGGAGGCCGCCGTGATGTTCAGCGCCCCGCCGGACAGCAGGGTGCCGCCAGACTGCTGGCTGACCGTGCCGGTCTGGCTGAGTGTCAGGCCATTCACGCCGCTGATGGCGCCGCTGTTGCTGAGCGTGCCGCCTGTCAGCGTCAGGTTTTTCGCCGCCCACTGGCCCTGGTTCGCCAGCGTCGCGGCCTGCAGCGTCGCCGCACCCAGCGCGGTGATCCTGCTGCCTGCGGTTCCGGTGAGCGTATCGGCCAGCGTCATCTGCAGCGCGTCGGCGCTCTGCACCGCGCCGCTGTTATTGAGCGACCGGGCGTTAAGCAGAATATTCTGTGCCTGCCAGCTGCCGGCGTTGGTCACCGCGCCGGACGCAATCGTCAGAGTACCCTGGGTGAGAAGCTTACCGCCTGCGCCGTTGATCAGCTCCTGCTGAGGCGCGGCCATCGCCATGCGCGCCATCAGCCGCTGCTGTCCCTGAACGGTCAGGCTCTGCAGACCGGTTAAGGTGCCTTGGTTGTTAATGCTGTTCTGATGCAGCGCGAGGGTGTTCCCCTGCACGGTGCCGCTGTTTTTAAGCGTGCTGCCGCCGAGCGTCACATCGCCCTCGCTGAGGAGCTGCCCGCGGTTATCCAGCGTCTGTGCGGTGATATCCGTCCTACCCTGGCTCATCAGCGAGCCGGTTGAGGTCAGCGTGCCGCCGGTCGTGGCCGTCAGCGTTCCCTGGCTGAGCAGAGACCCGCCGTGCGCCCAGTCGCTGGCGCGGATGTCCGCGCCGTTCCCCTGCAGCGTGCCCTGCGTGGTCAGCTGGCCTGCATCCAGCGTCAACATGCCGCCGGAGAGGGTGCGCGAGGTCGCGCCCGTGGTCAACGTGGTCCCGGTGAGCGCCAGGCCATTCGTTCCCTGCATCAGCCCGCCGTTGTTCATATCGCGGGCAGTGAGGGACAGCGTACCGCCGGTGATGCGCCCCGGGTTCGCCAGGGTATCCGCGGTGAAGGCGGTCGTGCCGCCACTCTGCAGCAGCCCGGTATTCGTTAACGCCCCGCTGAGCGTGCCGCTGAGTCCCGTCTGCCCGTTCACCGTGCCGCTGTTGGTGAGGGTGGTGCCGGTCATGCCCAGTGTGGCGCCCTGCAGCGAACCGGCGTTGGTCAGCTGTCCGCCCGTCAGCGTGAAGCCGCCGCCGGAGAGCCATTTACCGTTCAGCTCGTTGATAAAGCGGTCGGCGGTGGCGTTAACCGCGTTGCTGCCCTGCATCAGGCCGCTGTTGCGCAGCTCAGTACCGCCTGCTGTCAGCGTTTTGCCCGCCACCGTGCCGCTGCTGGTCAGCGTCGTCGCGTTAAGCACGGCATCGTCGGTGGCAACGATGTTCCCCGTGTTGGTCAGGGCATTGCTCAGGCCCAAATCCAGGCTCTGCGCCTGAATATCGCCCCGGTTCGTCAGGTCGCTGCCCCGCAGGGTGAACCCGCCCTTCACCAGCAACAGGCCAGCGTTATCGAGCGTGTCGAGGGATAAGTTCAGAGGACTGCCGCTCACCAGCTGCCCGGTGGCGCCGTTGCTCAGCGCGCGGGTGGTCAGCGTCAGCGTGTCGTTGCCCTGAAGAATCCCGGTGTTGTTCAGCTGCGCAGCCTTCACCGCGAGGGCTTTCCCGGCCAGCTGGCCGTCGTTGAACAGCTGCGCCGCCGTCAGCGTGAACAGATTCTGGCTGAGCAGGGCACCCGTGTTATCCAGCCTGCCGGTTGCGGAAAGCGTCAGGGCGTCCAGCGTCTGAACGCTGCCCTGGTTATTCAGGCTCCCGGCGTCAAGCGTCGCACTGCGCCCCTGAAGGCTGCCCGCGTTGCTGAGGGTTTGTCCGCTCAGCGTCAGGGTCTCGCCGCCCGTCACCTGGCCCTGAGGCTGGTTCGTGAAGGTGTTCCCGGACCAGGCCAGCGTGCTGCTGCCCTGAAGCAGGCCGCTGTTCTGCAGGTCGCCCCGCAGGGTCAGCACTTTCGCCAGCAACTGGCCACGGTTATCGGTCCTGTCGGCCTGGACATCCAGCACCTGCTGGCTGAGCACCTTACCGCTGTTGGTCAGCGTGCCGGTTACCGCCGCCGTCACGCCCGTTTCCCCCAGCGCGTTACCGGTGTTCATCCACTCACCGGTGGCGAGATTCAGGGTGTTGCCCTGCAGCAGCCCGGCGTTGTTCAGGGTGGTGTGGTGCAGGGCGAGCGCGCCGCCGGAGAGCAGCATGCCCGCCTGCTGGTTGCTGAGCTGTGCCCCGGTCGCCGTGAGGGAGTGTGTCCCCTGCAGCGTGCCGCCGTTGGTCACCGACGCGCTGTTAAACTGCGCGTCGGTACCGGCCATCAGCCCGCTGTTCGTCAGGCTGGCGGTGGTCAGCGTCAGGCCGTTCCGGGCAATCACCCGCCCACCGGCATCGTTGCTGGCCTGTCGGGTCAGGTTCAGCAGCAGCGCGGTAGCGCTGAGCTCGCCGCTGTTGGCCAGCGTGTCGCCGCCGAGCGTCAGCGTTCCGCTGCTGCGCAGCGCGCCACGGTTAGTGAGGTCTGCCACGCCGAGCGTCAGCGCCGAGTCCCCCTCGACGGTGCCCTGGTTTTGCAGGCTGTCCGCCGTGATGTGCAGGTCGCTGGCCGCAATATTGCCCGCGTTAGCAAACGCAGTGCCGTTCAGGGTGAGCCGGTCGTCCGCCAGCAGGCGTCCGGTATCGGTGTTGGTCAGGCTGAGGTAGTCGCTGCTCAGGCTGACGCCGTTGATTTCCCCCTGGTTTGTCAGCGTGTCGCCCCGGAGGCGCAGCGTGCCGTCGGTGGTGATAAGCCCGCTGTTAGACAGCACCGGAACGTTCAGCGTTAAATCCTGCGTGCTGTAGACCGATCCGCCCGCGAGGTTTGTGAGTGACCCTGTCTTCAGGTCGAGCAGGGTGGTCCCCTGCAGCAACCCGCTGTTCTCCACCGAGGCAGCGTCCAGCGCCAGCGTACCGGCAACCAGCGTACCGCTGCTGGTGATGCGGTCAGGAGCCGTCAGGGTCATGCGATCCGCTTTTGCGACGCCGGACTGGAGGATGTTCTGTCCGCTGAGCGCGATGGCGCTGGCGGTAAGCTCTCCGCCGCTGGTCAGGTCGCCGGTCGCGTTAAAACTCAGCGCGTTACCGGTGGATTTCCCGGCGTGCGCAATCGTGCCCGCCGTCACCGACAGAGCACCCTTCGCCGCCTGCGTGCCGTTCAGCGCGGCATTCTGCGCCTGCAGAGTGAGCCCCTGCCCGCTCTGCAGATGCGCATCCTGGCCGGTGGTCAGGTCGCCGGTACTGACGGTTAATGCCCCCGCCGCATCCGTCTGTCCGTTCAGGCTGGCGCTGCGGGTCGCGGTAATCTGTACATTGCCCTGACTGGTGGTACGGGACGCCTGACCGCTGGTCAGGGTGCCGGTCTGCGCCGTCAGCGCCGTCGCGCCGGACAGGGTGCCATTCTGTTCAAGCGCGTCTGCCGTCACGCTCATCGCCCCGTCAGCCAGCAGGCTGCCGCTGTTACGCAGAGTCTGCTGCGCTGTGACGTTTGCATTGCCCTTCGCGCTCAGCGTGCCCCGCTGCTCCAGGGTACCGGCGCTTAGCGCCAGGTTGCCGGCGCTCTGCAGGGTACCGCTGTTAGTGACCGTCTGCCCCTTCAGGGTGACGTCGTTACCCTGCACCGTGCCGCCGTTTGTCAGCTCTCCTGCATTCACGTCAAGGTGGCCTTTCGCTGCCAGCTGGCCGCTGTTGGACACCCTGTTGCCGGAGAGGGCAATGTCGCGCCCCGCATTCACCTGCCCCTGATTACTGACGGCGCTGCCCGTCAGGCGGACATCGCCCGTGGCATCGGCCCGGCTCTGGCCGTCCATCACCAGCTGTCCGCCGCTCAGGGCCAGATTATCTCCTGCCGAGACCGCACTGGCCGTGGATGACAGCGTGCCGCCGCTGCTGAGGGTCGCGCGGGTATCGCTACCGCTGCGGGTATTCGTCAGCGTGATATCTTTCCCGGCCGCCACGCTGAGCGCGCCTTTGCTGGTGACGCTGCCGCCGCGCTGCGTCAGGCTGCCGTCGGTGGACAGCGTGGTGTCGGCCTGGCCTGTCAGCGTCGCATCCGCAAGCGCTGTGCCCTGTTTGCTCGTGACGGTTAGCGCCCCGCCCTGTGCCGACACGCCGCCGCCGTTTACGGTCAGGGTATCTTTACTGTCCAGCGTCGCCGCGCCGCGGGAGACCAGGGAGGTATTGCTGAGCGTCATCCCCTGCCCGCTGCTCACCGACAGCGCGCCCGCGCTGTTTGTCCCGCCGCCCGTCGTCTGCACTTTCCCCGCAGCGGAAAGGCGCATATCGCCCTGGCTGGCGAGCGTGCTGTTATTGAGTTCCACATCCTGCGAGCTGGTCACATTCAGCGCGCCCCCGGCCTGATGGCTGCCGTTGAGGACCACTCCCGCGCCATTCGCGGTAATCGAGCCGCTGGCCAGGCTGTTCGTGACCGTCAGTTTCCCGCCCGCATCCAGCTGAATATCGCCCTGGCGCGCGGTGAGGTTGCCGAGGTTCACCCCCACGCCCGTCTCGCTGGAGACCAGGCGGATACGGTTGGCATACATCCCGCCGAGCGCGCCGGTATCCACGGCCACCACGGGCGCGGCGCCCTCACCGGCAATCGGTTTGACGCTGCCGTCTGCGCCCACGCGGTTCGCCCCTGCCGTTACCGTCAGGTCGTTCGCATGTATCGCGGCGTTCACTTCCGTCGCGCGCGCAATGATCGACAGCGCGTCGCTCTTGCTGGCATCCAGCCCCTGGCCTTCAACCGTGATGGCGCCTTTCGTCACCTCCAGCGCCTGCAGGTTACCGCTGGCGTCGAACTGCGGTTTCCCCGTGGTCAGGGTGACGTTCGGGGTGTTGATAAATCCGCACCCGTTACAGGTAATGCCGTACGGGTTGGCCACCATGACGTTTGCTGCTTTACCGGCGACTTCCGTGTAGCCCTGCAGCTGCGAGCGGCTGGCGCCCGTGACTTCGTTGATAATGCCTTTCGCTTCCCGCCCGGCCTGCAGGTTGGGGTTGTTCTGGATAAGCCCGCCCAGCTGGGTCTGGGTTAAACGGTCCGTGCCGTTATTGAGGATAAGCCCCTCTTTGCCGACGTTATACTCACCGAACTGGTTATGCGAGATACCCGCCCCGTTGGGCGTGGCGATGTTGACGACCGGCACCCCGTTCCCCGCCCGATCGACCGTGGTCTGCCCGGTCGGCGTAAGCGCCGCCGCGACGGCAGGAGCCATCGGCTGCCAGACCATTAAGCCGCAGACAATCCAGCTGATCAGACGCTGCGAGAAACGAACGGGTGGGTGACGGGTATCCATAGTCGTAGAGTCTCTTAAAGCATGAAGGCAATGCGCCAGTTAACGCTCACATGATCCGGGCCGAGCCAGTCGGGGTAGTGCAGGGGCGTGCCGACCGAAATCTGGCTGCTGTACCAGCGCCCTGCGCTGCTCAGCCCCACCGAGCCTCCCCATAACGTGCCGGAGGCAAAACGGTCCTGACGGTCTTTTTCCAGCCAGCCGCCGTCAACGGCGACCGTTGCGCTCACTGCGCCAATCACAGGAAGGGTGAAGAGGGAATACCCCAGCTCGTTACGCCAGTAGCCGCCGTTATCCCCGGACAGGTATTGCTCTTTAAAACCGCGCACGGAGCTTTCGCCGCCGAGCGTCAGGCGCTCGGAACCGTATAGCCGATCGGGCGACCACTGGCCGTAGGCGCTGGTCAGCCACCAGGCATTACGGGTAATCGGCCGCTGGAAGCTGGCGTTCAGACTCCATTTGCGGAATTCCGCACGCGGCACATCCCCGGACTTATCTTCGTCGGTTTCGGCATTGAACCACGGCATGCCGTGGCTCCAGGTCGGGTTGAAGGTCGCCACGCCGCCCAGCATTTTTTGCGTGTGCGTAATGCCCAGAATCAGGCTGGAGAGGTTGCGCGTGCTGCTCTGAAGCGGCGCGTCGTTGAGCCAGTTGCGGCTGGATCGCTGAACCACGCCAGCCGCAATGCCGGTTTTCACCTCCCCGTTGCGGAAGACCACCCAGGACGCGTTAACGCGGTGGGTTTTGGTATCGCCCGTGGAGAGCCAGTTGAATCCCTGGTTACTGATGGTGGTCCGGTAGTTACTCCAGGCGTAGCTGTAGTCCAGTAATCCGTAGCCAAACGGCACGCTGACGCCCGCCTGGAAATTCTGCGCATCGTACGCGCTGGCAAAATCGCTGCTGCGCCCGCCGCTGACAAACCATTTATCCGCCAGCCCCAGCATATTATTGGCGGTGAGCACGCCACTCAGCTGATCTTCGCCGGTACTCTTCTGTCCGCTATTATCCAGGCTTACGGATACACTTAAGGGAAATTCCGGTTTTGCCGTGAGATTAACGATGGAATATCCGGCCTGCGTTCCCGGAAGAATTTCAATCTGAACCGGGTCGGTACGCAAACGGTTAATTTGCTCCATGCCCTGTTCGATGTCGCGTAAATTAAGGATGCCGCCCACCCGTCCCGGAAACGCCATTTTCAGCATACGCGGCGTTTCGCCTTCCAGACGGATCGCTTCCAGTCTGCCTTCCAGCACAACAATATTCAGCTGGCCGCCGGAGAGATCCTGCTCGGTAAGAAAAGCGCGGCTGGTGATATATCCCCGGCTGATATACCAGTCAGAAATATGGGCGAGAAGCTCCGTTATTTTCGCCATATCCAGACAGCGGCCCTGCCACGGCGCGACAAGGGTCTGCCGGTTTTTCGGGGAGATTAAGGTCGCACCGGAAAGGGTAATGGTATGAATGGTGAAACAGGGTCCGGAGCCGGTAACAGGCAGCGGTCTGGCGGGCGCAGGGCGAGGAATACTGCGCTCCAGCTCCTCACGCTGTTGCTGGTTCTGTAATAAAAGCTGCTGCTGTTGCTGTTGAATGGAATCGCGATCGGCTGGCGATAAAGGTGCAGCACTCACCCTCGCTGAAAAAAGCGAAAACAATAAGATAGCAACAGCATAATTTACTAATGAAATTATTCTAATTTTTATTTCGGCGTTATTCATCCATGCCACAAAAATGTCCGCAATGATTATTTTTGTAATATAAGAGTTTTCTTAAAGAGAGTATATCAAATTTGAATTAGGGCTCCTAAAATTAATAGTTATTTCAGAAGAGTGAGAAGGGTATTAAGAGAAAATAAGAAAGGATTTAACTAAGCCTTAAATCTTGAGTTAGCCCCAATACACTAGCTGTGAAGACGGAAAGTTTTTCGCCACTCTGCGGGACTCACCCCAAAACGCGCTTTAAACTGCTGTCGCCAGGTGACGGCGGAATTAAATCCCACCAGCTCAGCCACGCGTTCAATCGGCATATTTCCGGCTTCCAGTAAGATCTGGCTGCGCCGCAGGCGTTCGGCGGTCAGCCAGTCGGTGACGCTCATCCCCGTCGCGTTAACAAAATGACGGGTCAGGGTGCGGCGGCTCATCGAGACCACCTCCGCCAGCGAGTCCAGACTATGCGGTTCGGTGATGTGCTGCTGCAGGTAGTCGATCAGACAGTTAATGCGTCCGTCGCGGGTATCTTTAGGCACCGGCTGGGCGATGAACTGCGCCTGCCCGCCCTCGCGGTGGGGCGGAACAATCATCCGACGGGCAATCTGGTTAGCGACCACGCTGCCAAAGCGCTGGCGAATGATATACAGGCAGCAGTCGAGGGCTGCGGCAGTACCGGCGGAGGTGATGATATTGCCGTCATCCACGTAAAGGGCATTAATATCCAGCTGAACGTTCGGGAATAGCGACTGAAACTGACGTTCGAACTCCCAGTGGGTGGCCGCACGTTTGCCGTCGAGGATCCCCGCCCAGGCCAGCACAAACGCCCCCAGACACAGCCCGACGATTTCCGCACCGTGGTCTCTCGCCTGCACCAGGCTGTCGAGCAGCGCCTGCGGCGGGCGTTCAAGAACGTGCTGCCAGTAAGGAACGACAACAATATCGGCCTGCCCAATGGCGGTAAAATCCTGCGTGGCGTTGAGAGCAAATCCGTCTTTTGAGGTGAGAAATCCTGGCGTTTCGGCGCAGATCGTCACGTTAAAGCGCTTTTCTCCGGAGACCGAGTCGCCAAACAGAATGCAGGGAACGGAGTAGTGGAACGGGCTGAACCCGTCTACCGCGACAATCGCGACGTTGATTAGCGACATCTGTCTCTCCTTTCCCTTTCAGACACTCAGAATATAACGGTTTCGCCATCCTGGGGAATGCTCACTGCGTCACTCACCTGGTTGGCTTCAACGTACTCCCGCAGCGCGCTGCGGGTTAACAGACAGTGGTTAATGGCTTCCATATGGATCGCCACAATTTTAGCCTGCGGCAGCAGGAAATGGACGTTGAGCACATCCTCCTGCCCCATAATAATGGGCCCAAAACCAATGACGTGGGCATAGCCGGCGTTCAGCACCACCACGTCCGGCTGGTGCTTTTGCAGATCGGCCGCCACCTCGTCACGCCAGACGGTATCCCCGGCAATATAGAGCGTCTTCTCATCAGGATGACGCAGCACCACGCCACAGGCCTCGCCCAGCCGCTCCGCCAGTTCGGGCACGGCGTATGCGCGATCGGTACCGTGCTGGCCGCCGTGGGTCTTCGCAATTCGAATCTCGCCAAAGGTGGTCTCGTCGGTCATGACCGTCAGGTTGCTAAACCCCTGGCTGCGCAGCAGCGCGGCGTCGCGGTCATTTTGTACGTAGATCGGTTTGTCTTTGGCGATCAGTTCCGCTGCGGCGCGATCCCAGTGATCGTCATGGGTATGGGTGACGATCACCGCGTCGGCGTCCAGCAGCGCGTTGACGTCAACGGGGAGTTCGACCGTCGGGTTGCGGCGTTCGGCATGGGCCGTGCCAGGGAAGCCCGGATAAGCGCCCTGTGGGGCCAGCATCGGGTCGACTAAAAGACGTTTTCCGGCATAGGTAATCAGTTGGGTGGCGTTGCGAATGTGGGTGATGTTCATGGGCTATCCTCCGGTTGGTGTGATAAGGAGGATAGCCAGCCGTCGCGCGGCACGCTGTGGGTTAAAGAGCGATTACCGATGAAATCGGGCCAATTTACGTCACCGTGCTTTATGCGGGTGTTTTTACCAGCCCGGCACCGCCCCGCCGTTAAAGATCGTCTCCGCTGCTTTCGCTACTTCAGGAGACTGATACGACTGGATAAATTCCTTCACGTTCTCCGCGTCTTTGTTGTCTTCGCGCGTCACCACGATGTTCACGTACGGCGAATTTTTGTCTTCGATAAAGACGCTGTCATGCACCGGCGACAGCCCGGTTTGCTGAATATAGGTGGTGCTGATGATGGCGACATCCACTTTCGGGTCGTCCAGCACGCGCGGCAGCTGCGCCCCTTCCAGCTCCATAATTTTCAGCTGTTTAGGGTTGGCGGTAATATCCAGCGCCGTCGGCAGCAACCCGGTATCTGGCTTCAGGGTGATGAGCTTCTCTTTTTGCAGCAGCAGTAGCGCGCGGCCAAGGTTGGTCGGGTCGTTTGGAATGGCAATGGTTGCGCCGTCCTTCAGGTCAGACACGGATTTGATTTTGCGGGAATAGCCAGCCATCGGGAAAACAAAGGTGTTCGCCACGGCCACCAGCTTGTAGCCATGCGCCTTGTTATCCTCTGCAAGGAACGGGCGATGCTGGAAGACGTTGGCATCCAGTTCCCCCTGGTTGGTGGCATCGTTAGGCAACAGCGAGCCGCTGAAGCCCACCAGCTCCACGTCCAGGCCATATTTCTCTTTTGCCACCTTTTTGGCGACTTCCGCCACGTCCTGTTCGGCACCGTTGATAACGCCGACTTTAATGTGTTTGGCATCGCTGCCACTTTGATCGCACCCTGCCAGCAGCAGGCCAGCCAGTACCAGAGCACCCAATCGACGTTTCACAAGACAGTTCCTTTTGCTGAATGTTGTAGTGACTATATCGACAACGAGGCGGGGAAATAAAAACCGAAAAAGAATCAATAAGAAGGATCGGTTATATGCGGGTATGGCCGGGTGACGCTGCACCACCGGGCATCAGGGATCACAACGTTGTCGTCCAGTCCTCGACGGCAAGCTCCTGCACCATTCTGAATGCACGATCGTTAGTAACAATCGTTGTTCCCCGACTGATAGCATGTGCAGCGATCAGTTGATCGAGATCCCCCATCACTTTCCCTTTCTTTTCCAGGGTTGCACGGAGTTCACCGTACGTTGCTGCGGCGTCGCTGTCCCAGTCGCAAATCGTGATGGTATTGAGAAACTCCCGGATTGTTTCTTTCAATCTACTGCTTTTCTTCTTGTCAGCACCATACAGCAATTCCGCTTCGGTAATGCTTGAGATACAAACGTCACCCGGCGCCAGACATGTCATTCTGCTTACAACCTCCGGGTGTCGTTTAAACAAGTGACTCACAATATTCGTATCCAGCATATGTCTCATGAGCATGCTCCATCCAGAGGGTCTCTTGTCGTAACACTCTGATTGCGTTCCTCCTTGCTCAAAAACGTATCTGGTACGTCCGTTTCTGCCAGCATGCGGAGAAAATTATCCCAGCTCTTTATTAGAACAGGTTTTGCCGCCAAAACGACATTCCCCCCCTCATCCCGTCGGATGTAGACGCTCTCCGCATCAAACGCGAATTCAGCAGGCAGCATAACGGCCTGATTCTGACCCTTTTTGAATAGTTTTGCTGTGCGTTCCATTGCTATCTCCATGGATGACTTGACCAGGCCAAAGCATGCGCCAGGGCCCGAAAAGAAGACAAGCAACACGTTTTAAATTAGGAAAGCGGCTCGCAATAAATAGCAGAATGCATAATGACAGAAACGGGCTTAAAGTGCTTTCGCCAGGTAATGTCGCTGCATGCCCGGATACGGATAATCCTGCAAAGACATCTGCAGCTGATACCCCTGCTTTTCATAGAACGGACGCGCCTGGAAGCTGGCGGTATCGACCAGCGCGTGCTTGCAGCCTTTGCGCCTGGCTTCTTCTTCGGCCGTTCTGATGAGCTGACTGCCCACGCCGGTTCCGCGTACGGTATCGCTCACCCAGAGATAATCAATATTCAGCCAGTCGCCTTTGCGCACGCCGATTAACCCGCCTAGCATCACGCCATTTTCGTCACGTACGTAAACGCCAACATCGCCGCTAAAATTTGTCAGATCGAGAAACTTTCCGTTAAAAGCCCTCAGCCCCGTCAGTAACTCCTCTTTCTCCTGCGTCGTAACATTATCAGTAATGCTCAGGTGCATATTTTTTCTCCTTGTTATCTGTGCCGTTTCACTATCTCACACACGCATCGTGGAGAAAATTCATACTTTCGGCTGGCGTCGCTACACTGAATGTAACGATATATTTCATGGGAAGCCTGTGACTTCTAATGGGGGTTGTTGATGAAAGCTGCGCATCTGGTCTGCCTGCTGGTTTGTCTGCTCTTCGCCGCGTTTGTCCA
This sequence comes from Enterobacter sp. ku-bf2, assembly GCF_001742765.1. NCBI lineage: Bacteria > Pseudomonadati > Pseudomonadota > Gammaproteobacteria > Enterobacterales > Enterobacteriaceae > Enterobacter > Enterobacter sp. ku-bf2. The sequence continues at coordinate 93,169 of NZ_MDVW01000005.1, read as the reverse complement.
TGCTCAGGAAAAGGAGGATCCGGCGAAAGAGGCGCAGATTAAGCAGCAGGTCATGAAAGATATAAAGAAAACCTGTACGCCACAGAAAAAGCAGAGCGATAAGGCCTGGCAGGCGATGATTTTGTCGTCAGAGGCCAATCAGCTGCTGATCAAAAATGCCGTTACCGCCGTGAAGCGCGACAACCTGGACGCCTACTGGGCGGCGATTGGCCAGGTGGATTGTATGGAAGATTATTGAATGCTGCTTGCCGGGTGGCGGCTGCGCCTTACCCGGCCTACACAATATTTTTAACGCTTACGCACGTCTGGAATAATTAAATCCCCGCGCAGCACATACGAGCCGAGCATCTGCGTTTTCTCCGTCAGCCAGCTCACGATACGCGCCGCCATGGCATCCATTGAATATTCAATCGCCGGGATCACCGGAATACCCGGCAGGTGCAGCGATCCGGCCAGGCTAAAGACCATAATGTCGTCCGGCACGGATTTATTAAACGCCTGCAGCTGCGGGATCACCCGCTGGGCTTCCTGCTCGTCCGCCACCAGCAGTGCGTTGAAGTTCAGCGTGCTGGCGTTATTCAGCAGCTCCTGTAGCGCAACGGACGAGGAGGTCGCGTCCATGAACACAAGGTTGCGATTAAAGGGCAGGAAATTTTTCTCCAGCGCGTGCTTGTAGCCGAGCAGAACCTGGTCGGCAAACCCGCTGCCGTGCGGGTGGATCAGGGCAATCTGCCGTCGCCCCTGGCTGGTCAGGTAGTTACAGGCGGTTTCGGCGGCAAAGGCGTGATCGAACTGAATGCTGTTGGAATTATCAGACTCCATGCAGTCGACCAGGATGACGTTGTCCATATCGACGTCCAGCGGGAAACGCGCGCCAATCACCAGGATGTCATCGCAAAGCCCGCGAGAGAGTTCTTCAAGGGCGTGCATCACTTCCGCTTTACTGTGCGCGAAGCGCAGCAGCAGGTGTTTTTGATGCTGGCTGAGCTGTTTTTCCAGCGCGTAGAGATAACCGGTGGTCTGGTTAATATTTTCCTGCGCGCAAATCACCCCGATACAGCCCGTCGACTGGCTCAGCAGCGACTGGGCAATCACGTTAGGCCGGTAGTTCAGCTCATCCACTGCCTTCAGAACGGCCTGACGGCTGGCTTCCTTTACGCCACGCGACCCACTCAACACTCGCGATACCGTGGCTTTAGACACCCCGGCAAGACGTGATACATCATTGATTGTCGACATCTCTTTCCCCTGGCAGGCTTACCTCGCGCCTGCAAATTCCATGACCGCTTCGGCTCACATTATAGCCAGAACGGAGTATATCCGTTTCCGTTTTCCATGGAAACCGATTTTCCGTTTCCACTCAAAATGATGTCAAAACAGCCAAATTATGTGACCTGCATCCGGTTAATTAGCCTCATAAGTATTGGATCTTGATGGTTGTCACAGTTCTGCCTTTTATGAATGGAAACCGGTTTCCGTATCATGTCCAATCATCCTCGCAATAACTTTTTACATTTAGAGGATGGTTGTCGATGTTCAAGATTATGCTGTGCTGCTCTGCCGGGATGTCCACCAGCCTGTTGGTCAGCAAAATGGTCGATGTCGCGAAAGAACGTGGTTTGCCGGTGAAGATTGATGCGTACGGTGTTTCCGAATTTGATACGCAGTTTCCGCAATACCAGGTGGTACTTCTCGGACCGCAAGTGAAATACATGTTACAGACACTCTCAGACAAGGCGGCGACGCATGGCATTCCGGTGCAGCCCATCGACATGATGGACTACGGCATGCAGCGTGGCGATAAAGTACTGGACTTTGCTCTGTCGCTCATCGAAGCGGCACACTAAAAGGTGTTCACATGAGTTCGTTATATCAATCCATGGTCGCGGTGATTGAGCAGTCAATTACCCCGCTGGCCGCGAAGCTCGGCCAGCAAAAGTACGTGATTGCCATCCGCGACGGCTTTACCGCCGCGCTGCCGTTTATGATCATCGGCTCGTTTATGCTGGTGTTCATCTTCCCGCCGTTCTCGGCGGATACCACCAACAGCTTCGCCCGCGGCTGGCTGGATTTCTCCCAGACCTACCGCGAACAGCTGATGCTGCCGTTTAACCTCAGCATGGGCGTGATGACCTTCTTCATCTCGGTAGGGATTGGGGCGAGCCTGGGGCGTCAGTTTAACCTCGACCCGGTGATGTCCGGCCTGCTGGCCTTTATGGCCTTCCTGCTGGTTGCCGCACCGTATGCCGACGGCAAAATCTCGACCCAGTATCTCTCCGGCCAGGGCATCTTCACCGCGCTGATTACCGCGATCTACGCCACCCGCGTCTACGCCTGGCTGAAGCAGAACAACGTCACCATCCGCCTGCCGAAGGAAGTGCCCACCGGCGTGGCGCGTTCGTTTGAGATCCTGATCCCAGTGATGGTGGTGATCGGCACGCTGCATCCGCTGAACCTGTTCATTGAAGCGCAGACCGGGATGATTATCCCGCAGGCGATCATGCACCTGCTGGAGCCGCTGGTGTCCGCGTCTGACTCCCTGCCCGCCATTCTGCTCTCCGTGCTGCTGTGCCAGATCTTCTGGTTTGCCGGTATCCACGGCTCGCTGATTGTTACCGGCATCATGAACCCGTTCTGGATGGCCAACCTCTCGGCAAACCAGGCGGCACTGGCCGCAGGCGCGGCGCTCCCGCACGTTTACCTGCAGGGCTTCTGGGATCACTACCTGCTGATTGGCGGCGTCGGTTCCACCCTGCCGCTGGCGTTCCTGCTGCTACGCAGCCGCGTTACTCACCTGCGCACCATCGGCAAAATGGGCGTGGTGCCGAGCTTCTTTAACATCAACGAACCGATTCTGTTCGGCGCGCCGATCATCATGAACCCGATGCTGTTTATCTCGTTCGTGTGCGTTCCGCTGATCAACGCCTGCCTGGCGTACGGTGCAACTAAGCTCGGCTGGCTGGCGCAGGTCGTCTCGTTAACCCCGTGGACTACCCCAGCACCGATTGGCGCCTCGTGGGCGGCGAACTGGGCGCTGAGCCCGGTGGTGATGTGCCTGGTCTGCATGGTGATGTCGGCGCTGATGTACCTGCCGTTCCTGCGCGCCTATGAGCGTACGCTGATTAAAAACGAAGAGCAGAAAGCCCAGGCTGCAACCGTGGGTGCCGCTGAAGCCACAAGCAATTAAGTCAAAGAGGAAGGGTCATGAAATACGCATTTCCCGATAACTTCTGGTGGGGCAGCGCAAGCTCCGCTCTCCAGACGGAAGGGGCAAGAGAGGGTGAAACCACGTGGGATTACTGGTTTGCCCGCGAGCCGAACCGTTTTCACAATGGCGTGGGGCCGCAGCAGACCTCCACGTTTTATCAGCACTGGAAAACGGACATTCAGCTGTTGAAACAGCTGAACCACAACAGCTTTCGCACCTCGATTAGCTGGGCGCGCCTGATCCCCGACGGTATCGGTGAAGTGAACCCGGACGCGGTCGATTTTTATCATCAGGTCATTGATGAGCTGAATGAACAGGGCATCACGCCGTTCATCACCCTGTTCCATTTCGACATGCCGATGGCGATGCAGGAGATAGGCGGCTGGGAAAACCGTGACGTGGTGGACGCGTACGCCCGCTATGCGCAGATTTGCTTCGAGCTGTTCGGCGACCGCGTGCTGCACTGGTTTACCTTCAACGAGCCGATCGTGCCGGTGGAAGGCGGTTATCTGTACGACTTCCACTATCCGAACGTGGTGGATTTCCGCCGGGCGGCCACCGTGGCGTATCACACGGTGCTGGCGCATGCGAAGGCGGTTCAGGCCTACCGCGCCGGGCATTACGCGGGGGAGATCGGCATCGTGCTGAACCTGACGCCGTCGTATCCGCGCTCGCAAAACCCGACTGACGTGAAGGCGGCGCACGTTGCGGACCTGATGTTTAACCGCAGCTTCCTCGACCCGGTGCTGCGCGGGGAGTATCCGGCCGACCTGGTGGCGCTGCTGAAATCTTACGACCAACTGCCCTCCTGCAAGCCGGAAGACGGTTTCCTGATTGCGGAAGGGAAAATCGACCTGCTCGGCATTAACTTCTATCAGCCGCGTCGCGTGAAGTGCCGCGACAGCGCGGTGAACCCGCAGGCGCCGTTTATGCCGGAATGGTTCTTTGATAGCTACGAGATGCCGGGCCGCAAGATGAACCCCTACCGCGGCTGGGAAATCTACGCGCCAGGTATCTACGATATTCTGATTAACCTGCGCGACAATTACGGTAACCCCCGCTGCTTTATTTCTGAAAACGGGATGGGCGTCGAAAACGAGCAGCGCTTTATTGAAAATGGCCAGATTAACGATCAATACCGCATTGAGTTTATTTCTGAGCATTTAACCTGGCTGCATAAAGGCATTAGCGAAGGGTGTAATTGCCTTGGCTACCATATGTGGACATTTATCGATAACTGGTCGTGGTGCAATGCCTATAAAAATCGCTACGGATTTATCCAGCTCGATCTGGAGACGCAGCAGCGCACCATTAAGAAAAGCGGGGAGTGGTTTGCCGCCACCGCCTTAAATAATAGTTTTGAAAAAGAGTAATGATAATGATCACACTAGAAGAAGCCGTAATGGAAATTATCGTCAACGCCGGGCAGTCCCGCAGCCTGTGCTTTGAAGCGCTGCACGCGGCGCGTCAGGGCAACATTGACGAAGCCAAAAGCCTGCTGCGCGAAGCCGACGGCTATGCGCGCCAGGCGCACAAGATGCAGACCAAACTGATCGAGCAGGACGCAGGCGAAGCCCGCCAGCCGATGACCTTAATTATGGTGCACGCGCAGGATCATTTAATGAATTCGTTATTAGCGCGTGAATTGTCTGAAGAAATTATTCATTTATATCAGAGATAGTCTATGACGAAATAAATTAATGCAATACCTCTGTACCTAAAAATAGAAATCCACTTGTTCTGATGATAGCGACATATTCTGTCAGATCGGAGCGGGATGGTTATTGTCTGAATAAAATTAAACTATATTGAGATAACCATGAATACGATTAAAAAACTTCCATTAACCATGGCGGTTATCGCCGCGCTTTGCCCAATTTCCGTGCTCGCACAAGAATTCACCCAGGAGCAAATCGACGCCATTGTGGCGAAAGCGGTGGATAAAGCCCTGGCCGAGCGCCAGGCCAAAATGGATGCCGCCGTCGCGAAAAAAGCGGACGTGGTGACCGAGCCGCAAAGCGCGGCGCAATCCCCGGACATGGCGATTCCGTTCGGGATTAAATTTACCGGCTACGCCCGCTACGGCGCGCACTTCCAGGCCGCCGATCAGAAATACGTGGCTGTCGATGGCTCCTACAACGGCGCGTCCGCGATTGGTCGTCTGGGTAACGAAGGCAACGGCGGCGAGTTCCAGCTCTCTAAAGCCTTCAAGGGCGAAAACGGCGCCATCTGGGACATCAACGTGATGATCGACCACTGGGGCGACGAAGTTAACCTGAAAAAGGCCTACGCCGGGGTGACCAATATTATGGCCTCCAACCCGAACGCCTACTTCTGGGCCGGTCGTGACTTCCACCAGCGTCCGCAGCAGGGCATCAACGATTACTTCTGGATGAACCACGACGGCCAGGGCGCCGGGGTGAAGAACTTCGACATCGGCGGCGTGCAGTTTGACGTCGCCGCCGTGGCGGCGGTGGAATCCTGTAGCCCGGAAGTGATGGAAGACGAAGCGAACCCGTCGCGCATCACCTGTACCGGCGGTTCCGGTACGGGCGACAAAGGCAACTACGCCGCGACGTCTAAAATCCACGGCATGAAGCTCGGTCCGCTGGATCTGGAGCTGTACGCCAACTACGGCTTTGACTCGAAAGCGGTAGAGAGCGACGAGCGTCTGAACGCCTGGCAGGGTGGCGTGGTGCTGAGCCACACCAACGACAGCGGCGTTAACAAAGTGATTGCCCGCTACTCCGATAACGCGGACAACAGCGTGTTCAACAAAACCGAGGATCTGACCACGGTCTACGCCAGCTTCGAAGGGCTGTATAAATTCACCCAGGCCACGCAGGTGGAGTACATCCTCGCCTTCCACGACTATGACAACAGCCGCGATAAGACCGACAACCGTAAGAACTACAACGCCATCGTGCGCCCGATGCACTGGTGGAACGACGTTCACTCCACCTGGCTGGAAGCAGGCTGGCAGCACGTTGATTATGATAACGGCGGCGACAACAAGGGCTGGAAGCTGACCCTGTCGCAGAACATGTCTATCGCCATGGGGCCAGAGTTCCGTCCGATGCTGCGCTTCTACGTGACCGGCGGCAAAGTGGATAACGCACGCACCGCGCGCGTGAACAACACCAAAGACGAGACGCTCGACGACTTCAACGTCGGCGCGATGTGGGAGGCGTGGTTCTAGTAGAGCGTCGTTTGTTTCGCCCGGCGGCGCTGCGCTTGCACGGGCCTACAAGGTTTTGTGGGCCGGGTAAGCGCAGCGCCATCCGGCAAGATCCCATGTTATGCTAGAAAAAAATCAACATAGCAGGGGAGAAAATGGGTTCCACACGTAAAGGGATGCTGAACGTCCTGATCGCCGCCGTTTTATGGGGCAGTTCCGGCGTTTGCGCGCAGTACATCATGGAGAAAAGCCACATTTCTTCGCCTTACCTGACCATGGTTCGCCTGCTGTTTACCGGCGTGATCCTCCTGACGCTCTCCTTCGTTCACGGCGACAAGATTTTCTCGGTCATCAAGCATCGCAAAGACGCCCTCAGCCTGCTGTTTTTCTCGTTGGTCGGCGCGCTCACCGTGCAGCTCACCTTCCTGCTGACGATTGAAAAATCCAACGCCGCTACCGCCACCGTGCTGCAGTTTCTGTCGCCAACGATTATCGTGGCGTGGTTCGCGCTGGCGCGGAAAACGCGCCCCGGCGTGTTTGTTCTGTCCGCAATTGTGACCTCGCTTGTCGGGACGTTCCTGCTGGTGACCCACGGCGACCCAACCTCGCTCTCCATCTCGCCAGCCGCGCTGTTCTTCGGCATCGCCTCGGCGTTTGCCGCGGCGTTTTACACCACCTATCCGTCAACGCTGATTGCCCGCTACGGCACATTGCCGATTGTCGGCTGGAGTATGTTGATTGCCGGGTTAATGCTGACGCCGTTCTACGCCGGGCGCGGGACGACCTTCGTCATTGACGGCAGCCTGCTGCTGGCGTTTTTCTATCTGGTGGTGATCGGCACCGCGCTGACGTTCAGCCTGTATCTGAAAGGCGCGCAGATGATCGGCGGGCCAAAGGCGAGCATTCTGAGCTGCGCCGAGCCGCTGAGCAGCGCGTTGCTGTCGGTGATGTTGCTGGGCGTGGCGTTTACCCTGCCGGACTGGCTGGGGACGCTGCTAATCGTGTCGTCGGTGGTGCTGATTTCGATGGATTCAAGAAGACGGGTGAGGACATCGGCGTAGCCTGATGTCCCCTCATCCCGGACTGTACACCCCAAAGGGGCGAGGGGGAAAAGACCGCCCCGAGCAGTCCCCTCTCCCCTGTGGGGAGAGGGTTAGGGTGAGGGGAAAATTGACTACTTAGCTTTAACCTTCCCCGCCACCAGCAGCGCGGTCAACAGCATCAGCGTGCCGGAAATCACCAGCGGTGACGTCAGCCCCAGGTGGTCGAGCGCCACGCCGCCAATCGCCGCGCCGCAGGTGTTTGCCAGCTGGATCACCGCCACCTGAATCGACCCGGCTTTTTCCGCCTGATCGGCGAGCGAGCGGGTGATCCACGTCGACCAGCCCACCGGCACCAGCGCAAAGGCAAAGCCCCAGATAATCGCAATGGCAGACGCGACCCACTTATCGCTGCCCCACAGCACCAGCACCGTGGCGCTCACTGCCAGCACCAGCGGCGCCCCCGCCAGCGCCACCTTCAGGGAGCGCTTCAGGAACTGGGACGACAGCGACGTGCCGACAAAGCTGGCAATACCGAAGCTCAGGAGCACCAGCGTCAGGCCGTCGACGTCAAACCCCGCCATGGTCATATACACCGGGCGGATATAGGTAAAGAAGGCAAACTGCCCGGCAAAGGACATAAAGATCGCGGTCATCCCCGCCAGCACGCCGGGGCGCTTCAGCAGGCTGAACATGTTCTGCTTGTGGTGCGCCGCTTCGCCCGGCAGGGACGGCAGCGCCTTCCACACCCAGATAACGCAGAGCAGGCCCATCACTGCCGCCGCGTTGAAGACGTTACGCCAGCCGATAATCCCGCCGAGGAAGCTGCCCAGCGGCGCGGCAATCACCAGCGCGATAGAGACCGCGCCAAATATGACGGACAGCGCTTTCGGCACGGTGCGCGCAGGCACCAGGCGCATGGTCAGCGAGGCGGACATCGCCCAGAAGCCGCCGAGCCCCAGCCCCAGACAGGCGCGCCCCAGCAGCAGCAGGGTAAAGCTTTCCGCCAAGGAGACCAGCAGGCAGGAGAGCGTCAGCAGCACGCTGAACAGAATGACCACTTTGCGGCGGTCGATGGTGCCAATCGCCTGGGTGATAAACAGGCTGGCAAACATCGCTACAAAGGCGGTGACGGTAACGGACTGCCCCGCCACGCCTTCGGAAATGCCCAGATCCTGCGCCATCGGCGTCAGCAGGCTCACCGGCAGAAACTCAACGGTAATCAGGCAGGCGACGCAGAATGCCACGGCGAAAACGGCCGACCAGTTGGGGCGTGAAACCTCGCTGGTCTGCGGTCTGGTCGAGGGCTGGATATGTTCTGTCATGGCGTCACCTGAAGATAAAAACGTGCGGAAAAGTCGCGCAGTTTATCATCAAAAGTGTGACGAATTTAACGTTTAGACAACTTTTGTGGTTTTTAGAGGAGATCAGTGCAGGTAAAACACGCCCTCTTCCGGCAGGAAGAGCTGGTTATAGCGCAGCTGGAAGGCGTTCAGCTCCTGCGGATCGGGCTCCATCTCGCGCATAAAGCCGAGCGCCAGACGAATTTGCGCATCGGTGATCGGCGCGGCCAGGCGGGCTTTACGCAGCAGGCGGTGCCACGTGTGCAGGTTCTCTTCACTGCCGTCGACAATGCAGACCTGCCAGATCAGCAGCACCTGTGCGGCGTTTTGCAGATGCGCCTCGTCGGGGCGCTCAAGGTAGCGGATAAACTCATTGCCCGGCGTTTTACCGAACTGATCGATCATCGACTCGACCGGCATCGGGGTGATGCCCAGACGCTCGCTTAAACGTTTGATGGCGCGGCGGGAATCTGAGGTCAGGACGCGAAATCCCACCACAAACACCACTGCAAGCGTTGCCAGCATTATCCAGACCATGCGTTCTCCTTTGACTAGCCGCTCATCATAGCGGGAAACGCACGGTGTCAACAGCGGGCAGAACCAGAATAGTGCACTGAAAAGACGTTGCAGAACGGGGGATAAGGTATTAATGCCGTCGGCGGAAATAAAAAAGCCCGGCATCACACACCGGGCAAAGAAGTTACCTGCACACTCAGGCTGTTTTTAATTTCTGCGCACGATTCTCACGGCGAATTTTACGTTCTTCCAGTACGGCAACCATCGCCATCAGGACGATACAGCCGATCGCAGCTGCATCCAGCGCCGCGAAGGTGCCCGCCCAGCCGGTGAGGCCGAAAATTGGCGTGCCGTCGGCGATCATTCCCAGACCCAGCTTGGCGAAGCTGTCGCCGATCAGGTAGGCGAAGGTGCCCTTGATCCCGTCGGCGGCGCCGATCGCTTTTTTCGGGACGAAGCCCACTGCAGCCACGCCGATCAGCAGCTGCGGACCAAACACCAGGAAGCCGAGCGCAAACAGGGATGCGAGGTAAACGTACTGGTTGCTGGCGTGTTGGTAGACGCCGAGGGTAGCGATAATCAGCGCCAGCGCGATGCAGGCCACCAGCGCGCGACGGCCGTTGGCAAGGTCGGAGAGCCAGCCCCACAGCAGCGTGCCGACCAGCGCGCCCACTTCGAACAGGGTGAAGCCCTGAATCGCCACCTCTTTAGAGAGCTTAAGCTCCTGGAAGGCGTACACGGTAGACCACTGGTCGATGCCGATGCGCACCACGTAGAGGAAGATGTTTGAGAAGCAGAGCAGCCAGATCACTTTGTTTTTCAGCACGTACTCAACAAAGATCTGCCATTTGGTCATCTCGTTCTCTTCGGTCTCTTTGTCCTCTTCGCTGATCTCCTCGCCGAACAGCTCTTCAGCTTTGCCGAGGCCGTAGGATTCGGGGGAGTCGCTGCCGAAGCGCAGGCCGATAAAGCCGACAATCAGGGCGATAATCGACGGGAAGATAAACATACCGATCACGTGGCCGTCGAACAGGTAGTTTGCGCCAAACAGCGCCACGCCTGCCGCACCCGCCCCGCCGAGGTTATGGGAAATGTTCCACATGCCGAGGTACGACCCTCGCTTGCGGCGCGGCGTCCATTTGGTGATGGTGGAGTAGCTGCACGATCCGCCGGTACTCTGGAAGAAACCGCTCAGGGCGTAGAAGGCGATCATCAGGAACAGGCTAACGGACCCTGCGCCCATGCTGGCGCTGAAGCCGAGCATACAGATGGCGGAGAGGATCAGCATAAACGGCAGGAACTGCTTGGTGTTTTTGCCGTCCGCATAGTAGGAAACGACGGTCTTGCCCACGCCGTAGGTGATGGAGAAGCCCAGGCCAATCATCCCCAGCTGCGTCATGCTCAGCCCGTAGGTGGAGATCATGTCGTTCTGCGCGATGTTAAAGTTTTTGCGGATCAGGTACATGGTCAGGTAGCCGATGAAGACCACCAGATAGGACTGCATGAACGGTTTGAACCACATTTTGCGCCGCACATCGAGCGGCAGATCCAGGGTCGGCTTGCGCACCTGATTTAAGAAGGCCAGCATGGTTGGTTTACTCCTGAGCTGATTTTTGCAGCATTGTAAAAATCAGCCGGGAGAGATGCCTGAGACAGCGTCCAGGTAAAACCGGGAAAATTTCTTAGTTTTGCGCCACTCGGGGTGAAAAGGTGAGGCGCATCACATCACACTGGCTTCACGCGGGGCCTGCGCATGTAAAAACGGCAGCAGCAGCAGAGCGGAAATTCCCGCCGCGATGGCGATCACCGCGAAGAAGCCGCTCCAGTGCCAGATGTCGATGACCCGCGCCAGCGGCCAGCCGGAGAGCGATGCGCCGAGGTAGGCAAACAGCCCGACAAAGCCCGTCGCCGCGCCTGCCGCCTCTTTGTGGGAGCACTCTGCCGCCGCCATGCCGATGAGCATCTGCGGGCCAAAGACGAAGAAGCCGGTGGTGAAGAAGCACGCCGCCTGCATGACGTAGCTGGCGAACGGCATCAGCCACAGCGAGCCAACAGAGAGCAAAATCCCGGCGGCAAAAATCAGGTTCATCGGGCCGCGGTTGCCGTTGAACAGCTTATCCGAGCCCCAGCCCGCCACCAGCGCGCCGATAAACCCGCCCAGTTCGAACATTGTGACCGCCGAGTTAGCAGTGACCAGGTCCACGCCGAGCGTCTCGGACATGTACAGATTGCCCCAGTCGTTGATGGCCGCGCGCACCACGTAGACCAGCACGTAGCAGAGCGAGAGGAGCCAGATGTAGGGGTTTTTCAGCACGTATTTGGTGAGGATCTCCTTGCGGGTCAATCCCGCGCCCTCCTGCTGCTGGGCAATCTCCATCTCGTCGTGCCGCCAGTCGCCCACCGCAGGCAGGCCCACGGTCTGCGGCCTGTCACGCAGGCGCCAGCAGAGGAACAGCCCGGCGACAATCGCGAGACCGCCGGCAATCATCATCCCCGCGCGCCAGCCGTAGTGCAGCGCCGCGGCACCCACCACCATCGGGATCAGCGCCCCGCCGACGTTGTGCGCGGTGTTCCAGACGGCCCACCAGCCGCCGCGCTCGTTGCGCGAGTACCACGTCGTGAGCAGGCGGGCGCAGACCGGCGCGCCCCAGCCCTGGAAGAAGGCGTTCAGCGCCCACAGCAGGGCAAAGGCCCACAGCGAGGTAGAGAAACCAAACAGGATGTTCACCACGCCGGTGGCGATCAGCCCTACGCCCATGAAATATCGCGCGTTGGAGCGATCGCTGACGATGCCGGAGAAGAACTTCGACAGGCCGTAGGTGATGTAAAACAGCGTCGCCAGCAGGCCGATGTCGGTGCGCGTCATCACGCCGCTGGCGAGAATTTCCGGCGCGGCGGCGTTGAAGCTTTTGCGGGTGAAGTAGAACAGCGCGTAGCCGAGCCAGATGGCGATCAGAATATGGCGACGCCAGTAGCGGTAGCGGGTGTCGATTTCCGCTTTGTCGCCAATCGGCGCGGCGCTGGCAGGGGTTTTAAACATGATAACTCCGTAGCGGCAGGCTGACGCTGACGCGCGTCCCGTGGGTGCAGGAGAGGTTTAGCGTGCCGCCCAGCGCCTTTACGCGCTCGCGCATGCCCGCCAGGCCAAAGCCCTGGTGGCCGGAGCCCGGCGGCAGGCCGCAGCCATCGTCTTCAATTATCAGCATCAGGCGTTCGTCCTGCTGCCAGCCCTGGATCGTGACCGCGCTGGCATTGGCGTGTTTAACAATATTGTTCAGTCCTTCCTGACAGACGCGGAAAAGGGTTACGCGCTGGCCTTCGCTCAGCGCAGATTCGTTAATTCGCCAGTCGAGATGGCTGACAATGCCGCGGCTTTCCAGCTCCATCTCGCGCATCAGGGAACGCACCGCCTGCTCCAGCGACAGGTCGTCGAGCTGGCGCGGACGCAGCCTGCCGAGCAGGCGTCGCACCGAGTCATACACGCCCAGTGAAAGCTGCTCGATATGCGCTCCGCCCTGCTTCACGCCCACGTTTTCCGCCGCCAGACGCTGGACAATGCCCGCTTGGGTGCGGATGGCGGTGATCGTCTGGCCGATATCATCGTGCAGCTCGCGGGCGACCTCCTGCCGCACACTCTCTTCGGTCTCCAGAAGGCGTTCAGCCAGACGCCGGTTGCGCGCCAGCTCGGTTTGCAGGGACTGGTTCAGCTCGCGCAGACGCTGAATGCCCGCCCCGAGCAGCAGCCCGGTCAGGCTCTGGGCCAGCAGCGAGAGCAGCAGATCCACCGGATGGTCGTGCCAGGTCTGGCTGGCAATCAGCGCGATGGCGTTCATCAGGGTCGCGATCAGCGCCCCCTGCCAGCCGTAGTGCCAGGCCAGGGCGATAATCGGCAGCGCCAGGCAAAACGGCGTAAAGCGTGAAAGCTCGGCAGGTAAACCGAGCTGAAGCCAGAGGCTCACCACGAACAGCAGCAGATACCAGATGAGATGCCTGGCGCGCCAGTTCACCGGTTGGGACACCAGCCCCGGACCAAGCGGTTGCCAGACGGTGCTGGAGAGATAGTGCCAGATAACGAGGCAGGTCGGCGCAAGCGTCAAGCCGCCGGTGAGGGTGAGCAGCAGCGCGTTGAGCATCTCCTTGTCGCCAACCCACGGCAGGGACTGCAGCAGCGCGGCGGCAATCAGCGCCGCCCCCTGGCGCAGCAGCGTGCGCCAGTCGCGCTGGTGACGGTAGCGGGAAATGAGCGCAACCGGGAGAAGCGTAAGCAGGCTTCCGGTCATCAATAATGGCAGATGCGCCAGAGCGACTTCCTGCGCCAGCCAGACCAGCAGCAGCCACTCCGCGCCCAGCAAAACGGGCCAGTAGCCGCGCGGGCACTGGAGCATTAACCCCAGTCGCAGGCCGAAGGGAAACAACAGCACCGCCAGTTCAGGACGTTCCACCAGATGCAGGCTGATGCTCCACAGGCAGAACCACGCGGCAGAGAAGATAAAAAAGCTGGCAACGACGGCGATCAGCCGCGAAAACACGGGACTCATTGCCAGCTGTCGAACATGCGGCGCGCCAGCTCGACGTCGTTGCTGACGTTGAGTTTTTCCATCAGGTTGGCGCGATGGACGTGCACGGTCTTCGGCGACAGATCCAGCTCGGCGGCAATCTCTTTTACCGACATCCCCTGCGCGAGCTTCTCAGCCACCTGACGCTCACGTCTGGTGAGCGGATCCTGTCGTCCGGCCGCCAGCTTGATGGCGATATCCGGCGTCAGGTAGCAGCCGCCGGTGGAGACGGTGCGCACGGCGGCAATCAGCTCGTCCGGGCTACAGCGTTTGGAGAGGAACCCGCGCGCGCCCGCGTTGAGCGCCTGCTCGACCAGCGCCGGGCTGTCGTGGACCGAGAGCATAATGGTCGCCATTCCTTTCGGCAGCTGGCTTAACAGCTCCAGCCCGGAGAGATCTGGCATCGAAATGTCGCAGATACAGACCTGCACCCCGCGCCCCGGCAGGCCCGCCAGCGCTTCGCGACCGGAGCCAAACTCGGCCACGACCTGGAAATCCGGTTCGAGGTTGAGAAGCTGGGCAAAGCCAGAGCGGACGATAAGGTGGTCGTCGATAAGGGCGATGGTGGTCATGTGTGTTCCTGCGGTCTGAAATGCCGGATAGCGCTGCGCTTATCCGGCCTACAAGAGCGAAAGACGCCTACCTTAAGCGATCTATTCGAAGAACACCGCAATTTTGTTAAACATGGTGGGATCGGACTGGTTGCGCGCCACGTTGGTGACGTCCTCCAGCTTGTCGATCTGCGCCATCATCTGCTCCAGACGCTGGTCATCGTTGACCAGTAGCCAGATGCGGCTGTGCTCGCTGCCCTGAATCGGCAAACAGAGAATGCCTTCCACGTTAAACGCCCGGCGGGCAAACAGCCCGCAGACGTGAGTCATGACGCCAGGATGGTTGCGGACGGTGAGTTCCAGAATGACGTTATCATGTTGTTTCTGCATGGCTTATTCTCCCACCATCTCAGTATTTGCCGCACCCGGCGGCACCATCGGATACACTTTTTGTTCAGGGTCGATACGGACGTGGATAAGCGCCGGGCCCGGACGCGAGATCGCCGCCTGCAGCGCCGCGTGGGCATCCTCTTCCGCGTTCAGATCGCAGGTGTGCAGGCCAAAGCCGGCGGCAATCTGCATAAAGTTAATCATCCCCGGATAGGTCGCAGCAAACACGCCCTGCTTGTAGAACAGGCTCTGCTGCTGGTGCACCAGCCCCAGCGCCTCGTTGTTCATCAGGATGATTTTTACGTCTAACTGGTTTTCGGCTGCGGTCGCCATCTCCTGAATGTTCATCATCAGGCTGCCGTCGCCGGAGAAGCAGATGACCTTGCGGTCCGGATTCGCCAGCGCCGCACCAACTGCTGCAGGCAGACCGAAGCCCATGGTTCCCAGACCGCCGGAGGTCAGCCACTGGCGTGGACGGTTCAGCGGGTAGGCCTGGGCGGTCCACATCTGATGCTGTCCCACGTCGGTGGTGATAATCGCGCTATCGTCCACGCAGGCGGCCACGGCGTTGATCAGGCCATAGTGGCTCAGCGGATCGCCTTCAGTTGGGATCGCGCCCGGGAACTCGCGCTGCAGATCGGCCACCAGCTGGCGCCAGTCGGCGCGGTCGGTCGCGTCGGTTTGCGGGATCAGCTGCGCCAGCACTTCGGCTACGTCGCCCTGAATCGCCACGTGCGGCTGCTTGATTTTACCGAGCTCGGCGCGATCGATATCCACGTGAATGATTTTGGCATTCGGGCAGAACTGCTCGGTTTTACCAATCGCCCGGTCATCAAAACGCGCGCCCATAACAATCAGCAAATCCGCCTCCTGCAGGATGTAGTTGGTGCTGCGCGCGCCGTGCATGCCCAACATCCCCAGGGACAGCGGGTGCGCTTTTGGCAGCATGCCGAGCGCCATCAGGGTCATGGTGGTCGGCAGGTTGGCTTTTTCCGCAAACTGGCGGATTTCATCCGCGGCGTTGATCGCCCCGCCGCCCAGATAGAGCACCGGACGTTTGGCGGCGTTAATCATGGCGGCGGCGTCGCGCACGCTCTCAGCGCTGAACTCCGGCGCAGGGGCACGTTCACCCGGCTCCGGCAGAACGTCGATCTCAATTTCTGCGGTCTGGACATCCTTAGGAATGTCTATCCACACCGGGCCCGGGCGGCCGGACTGCGCAATGCGGAACGCATCGCTGATAACCTGAGGAAGCTCGGCGATGTCGCGAACTAAATAGTTATGTTTGGTGATGGGGATAGAGATGCCGTAGGTATCCACTTCCTGGAACGCATCGGTACCGATCATCGAGGACGGCACCTGGCCGGTAATGCAGATCAGCGGAATGGAGTCGAGGCGCGCATCGGCGATGGCGGTGACCAGGTTGGTTGCGCCCGGGCCGCTGCAGGCCATACAGACCGCCGGTTTACCCTGCGTGCGCGCCATGCCCTGAGCGATAAAGCCTGCCCCCTGCTCGTGACGCGCCAGCACATGGCGGATCTGCGTGCTTTGGCTTAACGCATCGTACAGCGGCAGCACCGTGCCGCCGGGGATGCCCGCAACCGTGGTAATGCCCTGTCGCTCCAGCAGATGAACGATCAGCTGCGCGCCGGTAAAACGCGTCTTGGTGGATGTTGTGCCCGAACTTGCCATGCTCCAGTCCTTTTCTTCTGAGCCGACTTTCCGGGGAGGGTCCTAAACGAAAAACCCCGCCCGGTTTGCGCCGGCGGGGTTTTGGATTCGTGTGTTGATCCAGTCCCTACGGCGCATTGCCGACGACGACCACCACACGCACGACGACCACTGCGGCTGGTTGCGCAGTTTTTAGTAGGGTCGAAGTGAAGATGGATGAAGTCATTGGGGACCTGTGTTTGGATTCATTGATTGAATTTATACAAACACAGGTTTTCGGGCGTGACAATGGAAAAATTTTCATCTGCGCAAAAATGCGCCAGGGATCACGTTTCAGTACGTTGCCCGCTCATTCCAGGAGTCACTATAGATGACATTGCCGTCGCAATGCTTCCAGGTGATTTTCTCATAGCGTACGAGAACCGTTTCAAGGTGTGTTCCCGTGTTTGCGCCGGGATACAGGTCAGGTGTGATTGAGGTTATTTTCACATTCTCCAGGAGGATATTAAAATATTCCTGCTCTAAACCCGCCTCATTAATCTGATACATCTTAATGGTGGCTGACTGGAGTGTTCTTCCCGTACTCAGCGCGCGAAAGAGAAGCGGGGTTACACGATCAAATTCTTTCTGAAACATGATGGGCATGTGGATGCGCGTGCCCGTCAATTTCCCGGTATTCCCGTCGACTGGGATGTTGACATTATGAGTGAACGATTTAAGTTCAATTGAACCTTCACGCCCTGTCACAAGGCAGGGGCCAACCATGGGGGAACCATTTTCATCTGTAAGAAATAAATAAGCCGGATTTGACATAAAGACTACCTTTTTTAAAAATCAATCGTACTTATCAAAACGACCGAAAATTATTGGATGAACAATGATAAATACACCGATAGCAATAAATGTGAGTAATACCCAGTGGTCAGGTACCAACCACAGAAAAAAAGAGGCGCATACAAAAACATAAACAGGAAATAAAATATCCGTAAAGAGAATTGATAACAGACTCTTAAACACGCTACTTGTCCCTTAAGTCGTCATAAATCGCTTCAAAATCCCTGTAGAATCCCATTTGAACCTTCTTAATGAGTTCAGACAGGAATGGTTCAATAAAGTAATAGAGCATCTCCAGTTGTGCGGCATAGAGAGTGGCGTAATACTTTGGGTCCAACGTTTTCAGGCGACGAGCAGCAAGCGCGCACTTCTGGTCCGTGCCAATGAGTTGAAAGGCCATGACAACGTTCGGTACACGACGTGCAAGCCGTTCGACGACGATTTCTGATAGCAGGCCAGATTTGGAAAGATATATTGCCAACCCCCATGCTATTGCTAAACGCGCTGCTTTGCTTGTCGGGATATTTTTAACAAGTCCGGTTACTTGTGAACCCGTCTTGCGGGCGCGATTTTGTTCATTTCCATTTTCAGAGTCATTTAGAATACTTTTAAAATAAAGATAGAGCATCTGTGCTATTACATCGCGATAACGGTAAAGAGACACAATTGAGAGGTACATCCTCTTTTCTTCTGAGAGAAGCTCATCACATACATCGTGATAGCTGGGGATTAAGCATGATGAGTACCAGCTTACACGCTCCATTCCTGAATAGATATCAGAGCCGATTCCCTTTAATGCTTTCCATGTCCCGGCAACGCCTTGCTGTCCATAAATAGCCAACTGTCTGTCGCTCTGGAACTTCATCTTCAAATAATCCGATGCTTGCATAACATATCCATATCATGCCTGTGGTTATAAGAATATACATTGGAAAGCAGTGTAATTCAAACCGGTGAAATTGCCTCAAAAACACATTCACGAGAAAAATAATACGATTAGATATTATTTTTTACGTCTATATGCGATGCAATTTTAATATCCTGGTGAGTCTGTTGTTTATATCAAATAGCTTATTTGGTGCTGCATCTCGTAAAACTATCCTGGTTCCCCTGCATAAAATTGATTTCTTAGGAAGCCTGACCAGGCCACTGCTTATCCCGGTATTTTTTTGTGGGCAGACCAGAAAACAAAAAACCCCGCCTAAGCGAGGTTTTTATCAGGGTTTTGCGGTTGGTCGCCGCAGAACACACTGTGTTACGTCAACGCAAAAAAGTATACGCGATCGAAGACGAACGCGCAATTCCGGCACGGATTTTGACGTTTTTGAGTATGGATCGCCTTTCGATTTTTGTCCAAAAAATACTGTTCATACATACAGTATTTATCTATACTGAGGGTGTTCGCAGTGAGCGAGGGGGCCGCAGTTCTACCGGCGCAACGAAGTCCTGGCTGAAACGGGTGGTGCCGTCAGTGCCTTAACCCCTGAAGTGAGCACACTGTGTTACGTCAATCCAGGTGCTGGCAACAGGCGGCGGAAAGGTACGCCAGCATCGTGCTCCTTTTAACCAAAAGGAGACGCGTATGAGCGTAGTGGATATGGTGATACTTATCCTCAAACTCATTGTTGCTGTACTGCAACTGCTTGATGCTGTCCTGAAATTCGTTCGGTAATTCAGGTTCAAGTCGCACCTGAGAGGGGCGGGCAACCGCCCCTCTTTAATAACGAGGGAATGCTATGTCGCGTCTGTTAATTGAACCTGTTACGCCTGATGAGCCGGGCTATATCGCCCTGAAGGCGGAAAGTATTGCACTGAATTTTAACATGCTGCGCAGGCTCGAAGAGAGCTGGCAGCGGGGTGAGAACCGCTTTAACGCGCCGGGCGAAAAGCTGCTGGGGGCGTTTCTTAACGGCAAGCTGGTGGGCGTGTGCGGTCTGAATCGCGATCCGTTCAGCCAGCAGCCGCGCGCTGGACGTATTCGCCATCTCTACGTCAGCGAGAAGTGCCGCGGGCTGGGGATTGGCAAGCAGCTTTTAACCGTCGTGATGGCCGATGCCAGCATCTGGTTTGATTTCCTCAATACCCATGCGCCGGACGCTGCCTACGGGTTTTATCGCCGGGCAGGTTTTACGCTGGTCTCGGACGAACCGCGGGTGACGCACCGCCTTTTTTGTGCGGTGTAACCGGCTGGCAGCTTCAGGGCGTGAATGTTACAGTTGAGTGACAATTCATCACCCGATACGCCATGACCATCACCGTATTCTGCATTTTGCTGTTCGCCGCTCTGCTGCATGCCAGCTGGAATGCCATTGTCAAAGCCGGAACGGACAAGCTCTATTCCGCGATTAGCGTCAGCGGCTCCGCCACGCTGATTGCCCTGGTGCTGCTCCCCTTCTCTCCACAGCCCTCTGCCGCAAGCTGGCCGTTTTTGTTAGTCTCCTGCGCCTTACAGGTGGTGTACACCGTGCTGGTGGCAAAGACCTATCAGGTCTCCGATATGAGCCAGACCTATCCGCTGATGCGCGGCACCGCACCGCTGCTGGTGGCGCTGATCAGCGTGCTGGCGCTTGGCGATCGTCTCTCCTGGCTCGCCTGGTCCGGCATTGGGGTAATTTGCCTGTCGATTCTGGCGATGGCGATGAACGGGCGCATGCAGTCGCGCAAGGGGATCTGGCTGGCGCTGCTGAATGCCTGTTTTATCGCCGGGTATACCCTGGTGGACGGCACCGGCGTGCGGCTGTCAGACACCGCGCTGGGCTATACGCTGTGGACCTTCTTTATGAACGGCTTCTGCCTGCTCGGCTGGGCGATGCTCGCGCGTCGACGCGAGGCATCCGGCTACCTGCGTCTGCACTGGAAAAAGGGGCTGCTCGGCGGCGTTGGCACCATGGGCTCTTACGGTCTGGCGCTGTGGGCAATGACGCAGGCACCGCTGGCGGTGGTCGCGGCGCTGCGGGAAACTTCCATACTCTTTGGCGCGCTGATCGCATTTTTGCTTTTAAAAGAAAAGGTTGCGGGCCTGCGCATCGCGGCGGCGCTGGGCATTGCTGGCGGTGCCATTCTGCTGCGTCTGGCGTAAAGCACTGGCAACATTAGTTGCCGTTCTTGTTTACAAATCCTGCCTTTACCGGTTTTTTCATTCACCACAACAATGCTTAAATTGCCATCTCTCTGTGGTAGATTCCTCGCGCATTTATGGGAATGCGCAGTCACTTATTCTTCATTTTTCTCTTTTGGCAAAAGTATTCAGCGACATGAAAAAGCAACGGAACGTTAACTTATTGTTGATGCTGGTGTTACTGGTGGCCGTCGGTCAGATGGCGCAAACCATCTACATTCCGGCGATTGCCGACATGGCAAAGGAATTAAACGTCCGCGAGGGCGCAGTACAGAGCGTAATGGCTGCTTACCTGCTGACCTATGGCGTTTCGCAGCTCTTCTACGGCCCGCTCTCCGACCGCGTCGGGCGTCGCCCGGTGATCCTGGTGGGCATGAGCATTTTCATGGTGGCGACCGTCATTGCGATGACCACCCATAACCTGACCGTATTGATTGCCGCCAGCGCCCTGCAGGGCGTCGGGACCGGCGTCGGCGGGGTGATGGCGCGAACCTTACCGCGCGATATGTATCAGGGTACCCAGCTGCGCCATGCCAACAGCCTGTTGAATATGGGCATTCTGGTCAGCCCGCTGCTGGCCCCGCTGATCGGCGGCCTGCTGGACACGATGTGGTCCTGGCGCGCCTGTTACGCCTTCCTGCTGGTGCTCTGCATGATTGTCACCTTCAGCATGGCGCGCTGGATGCCGGAAACGCGCCCGCAGGACGCGCCGCGCACGAAGCTTATCGCCAGCTATAAAACGCTGTTCGGCAACGGCGCGTTCACCTGCTACCTGCTGATGCTGATTGGCGGCCTGGCGGGTATCGCGGTGTTTGAAGCCTGCTCCGGCGTGCTGCTGGGCGCGGGGCTTGGCCTGAGCAGTATGGTGGTGAGCATTCTGTTTATTCTGCCGATCCCGGCGGCGTTCTTCGGCGCGTGGTTTGCCGGGCGACCAAACAAACGCTTCTCCACCCTGATGTGGCAGTCGGTGATCAGCTGTCTGCTGGCGGGTCTGATGATGTGGATCCCAGGGCTGTTTGGCGTGATGACCGTCTGGACGCTGCTCATCCCGGCGGCGCTGTTCTTCTTTGGCGCGGGGATGCTGTTCCCGCTCGCCACCAGCGGCGCGATGGAGCCGTTCCCGTTCCTCGCAGGTACGGCGGGCGCGCTGGTGGGCGGTTTGCAGAACATCGGTTCCGGCGCGCTGGCCTGGCTTTCAGCGATGATGCCGCAGACCGGGCAGGCTAGTTTGGGCCTGTTGATGACGCTGATGGGGCTGCTGATTTTACTGTGCTGGCTGCCGCTGGCGTCGCGTGTCCCGCATCACGAGCAGCCGGTTTAACCGCATGATGGCCCGGCTTCTCGCCGGGCTTTTCACAGACAGGGGCGATCATCGCCTGCAATAACGGCTCTGGCGCAGGCCGCCAGGCGCCCTCTTCCCCGTCGTAAAACTGGAAATCCGCGTTAAGCGCATACGGGATTTTCGCCTTTTGCAGCTCGCAGGCCATAAAGGTAGCGAACGCTATTTGCGAGGCGGTTGGCGTAAAGCGGCTTGATTCTCCCACGCCCCAGCCCCCAACCCAGCTAACGTGCCCGGTTTTTTGCTGCCAGTGCAGCGCGGCATTGATGCGGTTACGGATTGCCGCTTTCTCCGCCGCCGTGCCGGACGTCCACGGGTATTTACCGCCATTCTTCAGCGGCCCCCACGGGAAAATATGCCACTCCGCCAGCAGATAGTTTTGGCTGTGCGCGGGCAGCTTCAGACTGGATAACTCCTCCGGCGCGGCACGCAGGCGCGGCGCAATGAAGATCATGCGCTGTGGGTCGATGTCGTGGATCGCTTTGATGGTCTTTTCATAGACGCGGTTTAACGACGCCAGATTGTGGTTGAGCTTGTCGGCCGGTTCATAGATGAGGTCAAAACCCAGCAGCGGGTAGCTCTGACCGAAATAGTGCGCCACGGCAATCCACCAGTTGACCGTCTCTTTCTCGTTATCGGCTTTCGGGTCGTTTTTATATTCATCAGCCTGATACGCGACTATCGGGATCACGCCATACTGCTCGCAGGCTTCCACCAGCTTGCGCAGGTGGATCAGCCGCGCTTCCGTCGGCTCATCGGCGACGCGGATGCGCACGTGGGTAATGCCTTTAGCCCGAAAATCGCGTACCACCAGCGGGTCGAATTCACGTATGCCGCGCTCGGTGCGCGCCCAGTCCACATCCATCCCGACGCCCAGCTGCTGCGCATAAAGGGCGGCCGTCAGCGGCGGCTCAGCGGCAATGGCCCAGCCGGAAGAGATCAGTAATGCACAGGCAATAAAAGGCTTTAACACGGTTTACCCTGGATAAATCGAAAGCATTACCTGTATTTAGCACGCTTTTTCACATTTGGTGTAGCGCGAAAGCGTAATAATTCTTCAACCTGCCAGTTCTCTCAGCCAGCTGATAAAGGCGTCAATTTTCGGCCACTGACGGCCAGAAAGCGTCGAAATATAGTAGTGCTGATGACATTTCAGGGTCTTGTCACCAAACGGAGCGATCAGTTCGCCCCGTTCAAGCCGTTTTTGCACCAGCCGCTTTCTGCCCATCGCGACGCCGACGTGGTTGATGGCCGCAATGATCGCCAAATCGGAACGATCGAAACCAATGCCCGATGATGGCGGCATATTCACCGCAAAGTGCTGCGCCCAGCTCAGCCACTCATCCGTACCAGAATCATTACTCCAGGCCTGACGGTCATGCAGCAGCGTGCAGTGGCTGAGGTTATCGGGGTTTTTCAACAGCTCATGCTCGCGGGCATACTGCGGCGAGCAGACGGGCAAAATCTCTTCGTCCATCAGGAAGTGGTGAGACAGATGGTTTGGCGGGGTATCGTCGAAGTAGAGCGCCAGATCGACACCTGTTCGCTGCATATTGACGTAATCATTACCGGTCAGGATGGTGAGCGAAATTGACGGATAGCGGCGGGTAAAGTCGCCCAGCATGGGTACCAGCCAGCACTGGGCGATCGACGGCCGGGAGTAGACCGTCAGCGTGCCGGACAGCGCCTGGTTTTTGATGTCCAGGATCTCCTGATTCAGGGTGTCGAGGGACGATTTTAGCGTCCAGTAAACGCGCTTTCCCTCCTGCGTCAGCTCAACTTTACGGTGCGAACGGACAAACAGCTGAATACCCAGCTCCTCTTCCAGCAGATTAATGCGGTGGCTCACCGCGCTGGGGCTAAGCGACAGTTCCTCCGCCGCCAGCGCGAAGGATTCATGCCGGGCCGCCACTTCAAAGGTGTACATTTTCGACAGTTGCCAGCCGTTGAGCAGCCGGTTTCTGGCTTCATTTGCATCGGTCATCACAATTCTCACGCGTGGTTTCTGCGCTCAGCATACCGTTTAAGGGTGAATTTATGTGAACCTAATGCGGATTAAGTGCGTTTTTTAGAGCGCAGTCACTCAGTTGATTCAATCTGGCTCACCTGAACGCCAATTTATATCGTTTGTCAGCCCACGCCGCTTTTTCGTCCAATACCCCCAGATGACATAAGGGTGAGGTGAGATATGGGATCTCAGGTCTGGGTTGTGGCAACGCTGCTGGTCAGCATTGTGTTGATTGTTTTAACCATCGTAAAACTGAAGTTTCACCCGTTCCTCGCGCTGCTGCTGGCGAGCTTTTTCGTCGGCGCAATGATGGGAATGAGCCCGCTGGATATGGTAAACGCCATTGAGAGCGGGATTGGCGGCACGCTGGGCTTCCTGGCGGCCGTGATTGGTCTTGGGACCATTCTCGGCAAGATGATGGAGGTTTCCGGCGCGGCAGAGCGCATCGGGATCGCCCTGCAGCGCTGCCGCTGGCTGTCAGCAGACGTGATTATGGTACTGGTCGGCCTGATCTGCGGCATTACGCTGTTCGTGGAAGTGGGCGTGGTCCTGCTGATCCCGCTGGCGTTTTCCATCGCCAAAAAGACCCACACGTCGCTGCTCAAGCTGGCCATTCCGCTCTGTACCGCGCTGATGGCGGTGCACTGCGTGGTGCCGCCGCATCCGGCTGCGCTGTTTGTGACCAATAAATTAGGGGCGGACGTCGGGACGGTGATCGTCTACGGCCTGCTGGTGGGCCTGATGGCCTCTCTGGTCGGCGGCCCGCTGTTCCTGAAACTGCTCGGCAATCGTCTGCCGTTTAAACCGGTTCCGGCGGAATTTTCAGATCTGAAGGTGCGGGAGGAGCATACCCTGCCGTCGCTGGGCGCCACGCTGTTTACGGTGCTGCTGCCGATTGCCCTGATGCTGGTGAAGACCATCGCCGAACTGAATGTGGCAAAAGACGGCACGCTGTATACGCTGCTGGAGTTTATCGGCAACCCCATCACCGCCATGTTTATCGCCGTGTTTGTCGCCTACTACCTGCTGGGGATCCGCCAGCACATGGGCATGGGCGCGATGCTGACCCATACGGAGCACGGCTTTGGCTCTATCGCCAACATTTTGCTGATTATCGGCGCGGGCGGCGCGTTCAACGCCATCCTGAAAACCAGCGGACTGGCGGACTCGCTGGCGCATATTCTCTCGAACCTGCACATGCACCCTATTCTGCTCGCCTGGCTGGTGGCGCTGGTGCTGCATGCCGCCGTTGGCTCCGCCACGGTCGCGATGATGGGCGCCACGGCCATCGTCGCGCCGATGCTGCCGCTCTACCCGAACGTCAGTCCGGAGATCATTACCATTGCCATCGGTTCCGGCGCAATTGGCTGCACGATCGTCACCGATTCCCTCTTCTGGCTGGTGAAGCAGTACTGCGGCGCGACCCTGAATGAGACCTTCAAATACTATACGACGGCGACGTTTATCGCCTCGGTGCTTGCACTTGGCGGCACATTCCTGCTTTCTTTCATTATCTGAGCGCGAAGAGACGTATTATGGAAAACGCAACTATCACCAATTTAACCGCACAGTTTCCTCTGGTTGAGGATCTGATTGCCCTTAAAGAAACCACCTGGCTTAACCCGCGCACCACCACGCTGGCGGAAGGGCTGCCCTATGTCGGGCTGACCAAAGCCGACGTGGACGACGCCCATGCGCGACTCAACCGCTTCGCGCCGTATCTGGCGAAAGCCTTCCCGGAGACGGCTGCAACGGGTGGGATTATTGAATCCGAACTGGTCGCGATCCCGGCAATGCAGGCGCGGCTGGAGAAAGAATCTGCTAAGTCTATTCCCGGCACGCTGCTGCTGAAAAAAGACAGCCATCTGCCGATTTCCGGCTCGATTAAAGCGCGCGGCGGTATCTATGAGGTGCTGACCCACGCGGAAAAGCTGGCTCTGGACGCCGGGTTGCTGAGCGTTGAGGATGACTACAGCATCCTGCTGGAGCCGCGCTTTAAGGACTTCTTCAGCCAGTACAGCATTGCGGTAGGCTCAACCGGCAACCTGGGGATGTCCATCGGTATCATGAGCGCCCGCATCGGCTTTAAGGTGACGGTGCATATGTCCGCCGACGCCCGCGAGTGGAAGAAAGCCAAACTGCGCAGCCACGGCGTCATCGTCGTGGAATATGAGCAGGATTACGGCGTGGCGGTGGAGCAGGGACGCAAAGCGGCAGAAAGCGATCCGAACTGTTTCTTCATTGACGATGAAAACTCCCGCACCCTGTTCCTGGGCTACGCGGTGGCAGGCGAGCGGCTAAAGGCGCAGTTTGCCGCACAGGGCCGCGTGGTGGATGCCGATCATCCGCTGTACGTCTATCTGCCGTGCGGCGTCGGCGGCGGCCCTGGCGGCGTGGCGTTTGGCCTGAAGCTGGCCTTTGGTGACAACGTCCACTGCTTCTTCGCGGAGCCCACGCACTCCCCGTGCATGCTGCTGGGCGTCTACACCGGCCTGCACGACGAGATTGCCGTACAGGACCTGGGCATTGATAACGTAACGGCAGCGGACGGGCTGGCGGTAGGACGCGCGTCCGGCTTCGTGGGCCGCGCCATGGAGCGCCTGCTTGACGGGTTCTATACGCTTTCCGATCAGAGCATGTACGACATGCTCGGCTGGCTGGCGCAGGAGGAAGGCATTCGGCTGGAACCGTCCGCGCTGGCGGGCATGGCCGGACCGCTGCGCGTGCCTTCAGATGCCAGCGTTACCCACCTGGTGTGGGCGACCGGCGGCGGCATGGTGCCGGAAGACGAGATGGCGAAGTATCTGGCGAAAGGGCAGTAATTCTGCCGGGTGGCGGCTACGCCTTACCCGGCCTACGGTTCGCGGCAGTTGTAGGCCCGGTAAGGCGTAGCCGCCACCGGGCTTTAAAAGCTCACAATTTGCTGAATGTGGGTCATCGCAAACAGCAGAGAGAGAGAAAGCACAGCCAGCGCAATCAGGAACTTATCCCGCACCGCCTTCGGCTGCACAACATCCTCTTTTGCCACGTCCATCAGGTTACGACTGCGGGTATAGCGCCATAAAACGATCGCCACCAGCGCCAGCACAACAAGCGAGATCCAGAACGGCACCCCGGTGCGGTGCCAGTTGTGCTTAATCGCCAGGGCAATCAGCGCACCATACCCCAGCAGCGTGCGCAGCCAGGCGAGTGACGTCCGCTCCGGCTGCAGGCCGGGGTCCGCTTCGCGTCGCGCTTTGCGGCTATCCGCCATAGAACACCAGCACCATCACCACCCCCGCCACCGCCAGCAAAATCGCGCTGATGATAAGTAATCCACGCGTATAGGGCAGATCCTGCTTCAAACGCATCGCTTTTTCATTGCGCAGCCAGCGCAGGTAGCCGTAAATCGCCAGCACGCCCGCGAACAGGCACAGCAGCAGCGCCAGCACCTCGCGAATCAGCGGGGTGGCGAAATCAGGCGCGAGCTGGTCGAGCCCCACCCCGGCGGCAAGGAATCCCAGCGCGGTGCGGATCCACGCTAAAAACGTGCGTTCATTAGCCAGCGAGAAGCGGTAGTCCGGCGCTTCGCCGAGGCGGGAAATTTTCATGAAGGTTCCTTGTCGAGCTACGGGCAGGCTTCAGCATAGCGTAAATCGACAAGGACAAGGAGACCGGCATCGGGCGATGCCGGTCAGGACGATCAGTGCAGCTCTGGCCAGTAATCCTTGTTGGCCTCGATCAGGTCATCCAGAATCGCTTTCGCAACAGACGCGCTCGGCACGGTTTTCGACAGGGTAATCGCCTGCCAGAGTTTCTGGTACGAACGCTGCTCCCAGGCATCCACCACCAGTTTTTCCACCGCCACCTGCTGGCTCATCAGCCCTTTCTGGAAGTGCGGAATATCGCCCACCGTGAGCGGCTCCGGTCCGTTATGGCCCACCAGGCAAGGAATTTCCACCATCGCATCGGCATCAAAGTTATGGATGGCCCCGTTGTTTGGCACAATCAGCAGCATCCGCTCCTGGGTGTTAAAGGCAATGGCGGTCGCCAGATCGACGATGTACGACGCGTGTTCGTCGATTTCCAGCTCACCGGCGGAGGATTTTCCCGCCTCGATAATCGCCCGGCAGGAACTGAACACGTGCTTCTCACGGTGGTCCATGACCTCATTGGCGCGGGTGCGTTCCGGGTTGGAATGCGCGACCACGTAGTCCGGGAAGAGATAATACTTCAGGTAGGTGTTCGGCATGGTATCCGGATCCAGCGCCTGCACGTCTTTGGCTTTGGCGAACGTATCGTTCCAGCTCGCCTCGGTGTGAGCATTGTCAGAAGGCGGAACATAGCCGTTTTTCGCCACGTATTCGCGCAGCTTCGGCATCAGATCGTTGCCGTTCAGGTCTTCAATTGACGTCCACCAGCCGAAATGGTTCAGGCCGTAGTAGCGCACGCGCATCTCTTTGCGGTCTTTCAGGCCAACAATCTGTGCCATGCGCCCTTCGATGCCGATCGGCATATCGCAGATATTGAGGATTTTGGCGTTCGGACGCAGGCGGCGCGTGGCTTCCGCGACAATCGCCGCCGGGTTGGAGTAGTTCAGCATCCACGCGTTCGGAGAGTACTGCTCCATGTAATCCACCAGCTCCAGCACGCCGCCGATAGAGCGCATGCCGTAGGCAATCCCGCCCGGGCCGCAGGTTTCCTGGCCCAGCACGCCGTGGCGCAGCGGGATTTTTTCATCTTTTTCGCGCATCGGGTATTTGCCCACGCGGATATGCGCCATCACGAAATCGACATCGCTAAAGGCCGCTTTCGGATCGGTGGTGTAGCTGAATTCAATCTCCGGAGCCTGTTCCTTAAGGATGATTTTGCACGCTTCGGCGATGGTCTCCTGACGCGCGCCGTCGTTGTCATAGAACTTCAGCGCGCGCAGCGGGAAACGGTCACGGTTGGCTAACAGCATCAGGACGATACCAGGCGTAAAGGTGCTGCCGCCGCCTGCAATGACAACTGAGAATTTTTTCATGATATAGCCTCTGTCAGGGTGGTTTGTTCATTCGTTAAGGGGGTTTTCATCAGCGATTCCAGCTGGTCGCGCACCTGAGGAACGTGCAGGCCGACAATCACCTGAATGCCGTTGCCGCGTCGCACCACGCCGTGGGCGCCGAGGGCTTTGAAGACGTCATCGCTTTGCGTTTTCGCCATATCGACCAGGGCGATGCGCAGGCGGGTGGCGCAGTTGTTGATGCTTTCGATGTTGGCCGCGCCGCCGAGCGCCTGCAGGAATCCGGCGGCCTGCCCGACCTGCTGGCTGGCCGCGGCCGGGGCGGTGGTTTGCCCGCGCGCCGCCTTATAGTCGGCCTTGCTGTAGAGCTTGATTTCGCTCTCCTCCCGGCCCGGGGTTTTCAGGTTCAGACGTGCAATCAGCGTTTTGAAGACCACGAAGTAAACTCCGGTGAAGCAGACGCCAATGCCGATCTGGGTAAAGACCGTCGCGGCGTGGTTATGGAACATCGGGATCCAGTTTTGCGGCAGGAACTGGTCCAGCAGGCCGCCGCCCATGTTCCCGACCACGCCGAAGGTGTACATCACCGTCGCCATGGTCGCCGCCAGCACGGCGTGAACGGCAAACAGCAGTGGCGAGATAAACAGGAAGGTGAATTCGAGCGGTTCGGTAATGCCCACCAGCACCGCGGTAAGCGTGGCCGGGACCAGCAGCCCCGCGACCTTGACGCGGTTTTCCGGCGACGCGGTGTACCAGATCGCCAGCGCAATCCCGACCGAGCCGAACACTTTTGAGTTACCGTGCAGGGCGAAGCCGCCTTCCGGGAAGAGGGTTTTCAGCGGCAGGGTGCTCTGGCTGAATTCCTGCAGATGCTGCGCCCAGTAGACCTGAATCCCCCCTTCCACCGCCGCCGGGCCGAAGATGAACGGACCGTAGACGAAGTGGTGCAATCCGGTTGGGATCAGAATGCGTTCCAGGAAGGTATAGACCCACACGCCCAGCGCCCCGGCAGAGCGCAGGAACGCCTGCAGGGACTCAATGCCCATCTGCACTTTCGGCCAGCCCAGCAGCGTCAGCCAGGCGCAGGGGATCATGACGAAGAACGCGAGGATAACGACAAACGAGCTGCCCTGGAAAATCCCCAGAAACACCGGCAGCGGCTTGTCAAAATAGCGGTTATGGATGGCGGTGACGATGCCTGAAATCACGATTGCACCGATGATGCTGGTATCGAGCGTTTTGATGCCGGCAATCATCGCCAGCCCGCTACCGGCCGTCGGTTCGGCGGAGAAGTCGACGCCAAAGAAGTGGCCCCAGGTCATCCCCATCGCGTTGATGAAGTAGTTCCAGGTCAGGAAGCTAATCAGCACCGCCAGACAGGCACGGCCCTGGGCCTGCTTCGCCAGGCCAATCGGCAGGCCGACGGCAAAAATCAGCGGCATATTGCGGAACACCGCCCAGCCGCCCTCTTCAATGATGTGAACAATCTGCGCGAAAAGATGATCGGGGGCCGTTAAGGCTTCGCCGACAAACAGCGGGTTGCGAAGCATGATGGCTATTCCCACCACGATCCCGGCGAACGGAAACAGCAACACCGGGGTAAACATGGCACCGCCAAAACGTTGTATTTGACTGAGCATTTTTAAATCCTCATGAAACAACCTGTAGGGGTAGAGGCCTTTATGGTTTTTTGCTGGCCTGAGGTGAGCATAAGAACTTACTGATGCGCGAACATGGCGTGCCGCTGCGATTCGTGATCGCATTCATGGTTTTATTTTGACCAATCAGGTCTACTTTTTGCGGTAAATATGGACATGTCAGGACGCCATCCACGCCCTGATAAGGGCAGAGAGGTCTACTGGTGATCTACAAATCCATTGCTGACAGATTGCGGCTGCGGCTGAATTCGTCGGACTACAACATCGGCAGTCCGCTGCCGGGCGAGAAAGCGCTGGCGCAGGAGTTCGGCGTGGCGCGAATGACCATCCGCAAGGCGCTGGATCTGCTGGTGAGCTGGGGGCTGGTTGAACGGCGGCACGGCAGCGGCACGTTTGTGTCACGCAAAGACGTTCACCACGAAACCACCAACCTGACAGGGCTGGTGGAGGTGTTGCGTCAGCAGGGAAAAGAAGTGCAGAGCAAGGTGCTGCAGTTCGAAGTGATGCCCGCCCCGCCCGCCATCGCCAGCCAGCTGCGAATTCAGGTGGATGAGCGGATCTACTTTTCCCGACGGGTGCGCTACGTGGACGGAAAGCCGCTGATGCTGGAGGACAGTTTTATGCCGGTGAAGCTGTTTCGCAATCTGTCGCTGGCGCATCTTGAAGGGTCAAAGTTTGATTACATAGAGAAGGAGTGCGGGATCACCATCAGCGGCAACTACGAGAGCCTGACGCCGGTGCTGGCCGATAAGCAGCTGGCGGGTTATATGAACCTGCCGGAACAGACGCCGCTGCTGCGTATCACCTCCCTTTCCTACAGCGATAGCGGCGAGTTCCTCAATTATTCCGTGATGTTCCGCAATACCAGTGATTACCAGGTGGACTACCATCTGCGGCGCATCCACCCGGACGACCTGCTAGCCCATCCCCCAGAACAGCACCGCCAGTAGCTGCGGGGTGATGATGCGCAGGAACATCACCAGCGGGTAGACGGTGGCATAGGAGAGCGCTGCCGCGCCGCTGGTGGTGTGCAGGTTGTTGGCAAAGGCCAGCGCGGGCGGATCGGTCATGGAGCCCGCCAGCATGCCGCACAGCGTCAGGTAGTTCATTTTGGCGAACATCCGCGCCAGTATGCCCACCGTCAGCAACGGAATCGCCGTGATAAAGATGCCGTAGCCGACCCAGCTCATCCCTTCGCCTTTGACCAGCGTATCGACGAAATCCCCGCCGGACTTCAGCCCGACCACCGCCAGGAACAGCACGATGCCCAGCTCGCGCAGCGCCAGGTTGGCGCTCGGCGGCATAAACCAGTAGAGCTTACCGATGCAGCCGATACGCCCGAGGATCAGCGCCATAATCAGCGGCCCGCCCGCCAGGCCCAGCTTGAGCGCAACCGGGAAGCCCGGCACGTACAGCGGAATAGAGCCGAGCAGCACGCCAAGCCCAATACCGATGAACACCGGCAGCATCTGCACCTGCTGCAGTTTCTGCTGGGCGTTACCCACCATATCCGCCACGGCGTCGATGGACGAGGGGCGACCCACCAGGTTGAGGATATCCCCGAACTGCAGGCTGGCCTCGGGGCTGGCGACAAGCTCGACACCCGCACGGTTGAGGCGGGAGATCACCACGTCATAGCGCTCTTTTACCTGCAGATCGCGTATTTTTTTACCCAGTACGTGCTCGTTAGTCACCACAACGCGCTCCACCCGCATATCGGTGCCGCGCGTGGAGAGCGAGGTATCCACTTCCTGACCAATCACCAGACGGGCATTGTTCAAATCGCCGGGCTGGCCAACCAGGTGCAACAGATCGCCTTGCTGAATGATGGTGCCGGGCGCGGGCACCATCAGCATATCGTCGCGCTTAAGGCGGGAGCAGATAATATTGGCGCTGTTCAGGATCGGCACGTCCTGAATCGCCATATTGTTCAGGTTGGGGTTATCAACCCGAATGTTGATGGTTTTGATCGGCATATGGCCGTTGGTGAGGGTGGTTTCGTGGTCCTTTGCCTCTTTATCGACGTTAATGCGAAACAGGACGCGGACCAGCCACATGGAGAGCAGAATGCCGCAAATGCCAAACGGATAGGCCATGGCGTAGCTCATCCCCATCTGGTCGACGATGCCGGGTTCGATGCCCAAATCGCGCAGGATTTGCTGCCCGGCACCGAGCGCGGGCGTGTTGGTGACCGCCCCGGAGAAAATGCCCAGCACTACGGGCAGCGGGATAGCAAAGATTTTATGCAGAATGGCGGTGACCAGCCCGCCCATCACCACAATGCCGAGGGCAAACAGGTTGAGCCGTAAGCCGGAAACACGAAGAGAGGCGAAAAAACCCGGCCCCACCTGAATCCCGATGGTATAAACGAACAGGATCAGGCCGAACTCCTGAGTAAAGTGGAGCATTTCGGCGCTCAGCACCAGCCCGAGCTGGTCGGCAAAGTGGCCGACAAAAATGCCGCCAAACAGCACCCCGCCTATCCCAAACCCGACGCCGCGGATTTTGATATTCCCTATCCACAGGCCAACAACAGCGACCAGGGCCAACACGCTGACGGTTAACGCGATATCACTCATGATCCACTTCCTTGGCATAACCTTAGTTATGCTAAGGATTCTCTCAGAGCCGTGGGCGGTTGTATGGGCGATGGCGCACAAAAAAGCCCTGCCGGGGCAGGGCCTTGTGCGGTCTGTGAGCGGTGTCGGGTGGCGGCTGCGCCTTACCCGACCTACAGGTTCGGTGGGATTGTTAACTGTTTAACGCCGGCCGGTCGCTAATGGCGATACGCTGTGGCGCGATGGCTTCCGGTACGTTACGGGTCAGGTCAATATGCAGCAGCCCGTTGGTAAACGTTGCGCCGGAGACGTCCATATGGTCTGCCAGGGTAAAGCTCAGGCTAAACGGCTGATTAACCAGCCCCTGATGCAGCCATTTGGTCTCGGTCTCTTGTTTCTCCGGCGTACCTTTCACGGTCAGACGCGTGCCTTCGAGCTGGATATCCAGATCCTCCTGACGGAAGCCGGCCAGCGCCAGGGTGATGCGATAGTGGTTATCGTCGCTTTTTTCGATGTTGTACGGCGGAAACGTCTGTTGCTCAGCGGTGTTTTGCAGGGCATTAGCCAGTTTGTCAAAACCAATCCACTGACGAAGTAAGGGGGATAAATCGTAGTTACGCATACTAAATCTCCTTCTGAGAAGCGAGTTCGGCACAGTTTAATTTTGTGCGCAGTTGTTCCTGCAAATCCGGATGGATTCGCATATGCTCCCGTTACGGCAAGCAAGTCTGGGTGGGCCGCTCGCGCGACCCGCATAATTAGTTAATTTCGATACGACGCGGTTTTTTCTCTTCCGGAATCACACGTTCCAGTTCGATAAACAGCAGGCCGTTGACCAGGTTCGCGCCTTTCACGTGAATGTTCTCGGCCAACTGAAACTTGCGTTCAAAGTTGCGCTCAGCGATGCCCTGGTAAAGGTAGGTACGTTCTTTCTGCTCGGCCGTATGGGAACCTTTCACCACCAGCAGGTTGTCCTGCGCGGTGATCTCCAGTTCGTTTTCTGCAAAACCGGCGACGGCAATGGCGATGCGGTAGTGGTTTTCGTCAACCAGCTCAACATTGTATGGAGGGTAGCCGTTGCTCTGGCTTTGGTTATTTTCTAAATGGTTAAACAGGCGGTCAAAACCAATTGCAGAACGGTATAGCGGAGAAAGATCGAAGTTACGCATAAATAAAACTCCTGAAATCAGCGAGAAAATTAAGCCTTCCACCATGGACAGGCCTTTGCGCCCCCCGAACACCCATCAGGCGAGTTCGTTATCGGGTCGTATTCTTAAAATGGGTCTGCAACCGGGCTTTTCAAGCGCGACGACTGCACTTTTTTTTGCACTTTCCTGCATCTCGCTTAGACTGGGACAACAGCACAAAGGGTTAAATTGCGATGGCTGCCACAGTGCGGGGTTATCGGGCTATCCATTTTGGTTAAGGCTCGTTATAACCCTGAGTTGCAGGTCTATGCAGTGCCATTAACGATGACTGAGTGATGATGAAAAATGTTCTGATAAAGCTGACGACGTTCAGCGGGGTTGTTTTACTTTGCGGGTGTTCGAGCGTGATGTCTCACACCGGCGGTAAAGAAGGAACATATCCGGGGACGCGCGCCAGCGCGGCGATGATCTCCGATGACGATACAAACTGGGGCACCAAATCCCTGGTTATCCTGGATATGCCGTTTACGGCTGTGGCGGATACGCTTTTGCTGCCGTGGGATATGTTTCGTAAGGACAACTCCGTGCGCTCACGGGTAGAAAAAAGCGAGCAGGAGAATCTGGCGACAAACGCCGTTATCCCGCCCGCTGACATGCCTCCACGCTAGTTCTGCGCGGTTTCCGTTAACCAAAGTTGACGGAAACCCCCTGTCTCTTCCATCCACGCGATAAAGCGCCCGTCCGGGGAAAACACGACGGCATCAGCAGACGGCGGATTGCCGTGATCGGACGTCAAAAACGTCACCTCTCCAGTCTGCGCGTCACAGCAGGCGATCCGGTTTTCGAGCACAAACCCCAGTCGGTCACCCGCCGGATGCCAGTTAAACGCAGACTGAATACCGCTCGCGGTCTGCGTCAGCTGGCGCGGCTCGCCGCCCTCAGGCGAGATCAGCCACAGCTGCACAATGCCGTTATCGTCGCGCATCAGAAACGCGATCTGCGTTCCCTGCGGGTTGCTGCGAACCCAGTGACGCGGCACGTTCACCAGACCCGGATAGGCCCTCTGATGCGTAAAGGTCAAACGACGCTGCTTAACCCCTGCAGGCGGGGCTGGCAGGGTCTCTTCGGTGCCCTGCAGCGGCGCATCGCCCGCGCGTTTCCAGCCCTGCTCGTCTTCCGGCAGGTCGACGATAAACAGTTCGGGGACTTTTTCGCCCTGCGCAGAGAGGGTATCACCGATAAACGCCAGCCTGGTGTTGCCCACCCAGCCCTCTTCATAGGCGCGGTTAATCTCGTCGCTGCCCGGCTGCGGGTTGGGCGTCGTGCGGCTGACCAGCACGCTCCAGTAAGCACCCGGGTATTCGCGGGGATGGTTCCCCTGCGGGTTCACCGGGCCGTAAGGCGCCGCCACGCCGACGTTGCGTAAATCACGTTTAGGGTCGCGCACGTGCAGCACGTGGTCGTTATAGGTAAAGCTGACGAGCTGGCCGTTCGGGCTGAAGACATGGACGTGGCTGCCGCCGCGCAGCGCGCCAGGGGTGTACGGCGAAGTGATATCCATCGCGTCCAGGTTGCTCACCTGACCGTGAAGCGCAATCACCCCCTGACGATGATGAAAATCGTAGTGCCAGTCTGCATCCGGGTTTTTCGGGCCGTGGATGAAGACGTATTTCTCCTCCGCGGGATGAACGGTCACCACGCCAACATGCGCGCCGTCAGTGGCGCGATAAACCACGTCTACCTCGCCCGTGCCGACGTTGACCCGCTCGATGGTTTCTCCGGTGAACGATGCACCTGACGGGCGCACGTCATAGACCAGCCACTGGCTGTCCGGCGTCCAGGTATTGATGTTGGTCAGCTGGTGGTTGCGGGAAGCGAAGGTGATTTGTTTCATGAGGATACCCTGATGCGCAGTTATCGCATCAGGGTATAGCAAGCGGGTGTTTAGTTCAGCACAAACTTCTCAATGGCGTAAGCCACGCCGTCTTCGAGGTTAGATTTGGTGACAAAATTAGCCACTTCTTTCACCGACGGAATGGCGTTATCCATCGCCACGCCCATGCCCGCGAATTCAATCATCGCGATGTCGTTTTCCTGGTCGCCCAGCGCCATGATTTCGTCCGGCTTGATGCCCAGCGCGTCGGCCAGCGATTTCACGCCGGTGCCTTTATTGACGCGTTTATCGAGGATTTCAAGGAAGTACGGCGCACTTTTCAGCACGGTGTATTTCTCTTTCACCTCGGCCGGAATGCGCGCAATCGCTTTATCCAGGATCTCCGGCTCGTCGATCATCATCACTTTCAGGAACTGGGTGGCCGGATCCATTTTCTCGGCTTCACAGAACACCAGCGGAATGGTCGCCACGTAGGATTCATGTACCGTGTAGTAGCTGATATCACGGTTGGCGGTGTAAAGCGTATTGCGATCGAGGGCGTGGAAGTGGGAGCCCACTTCACGGGACAGTTTTTCCAGGAACCGGTAGTCATCGTAGCTCAGCGCGGTTTGCGCAACCGTACTGCCATCCGCGGCTTTCTGTACCAGCGCGCCGTTATAGGTGATGCAGTAGTCGCCAGGCTGATTCATATGAAGCTCTTTCAGGTAGCTGTGCACGCCCGCATACGGACGCCCCGTAGTGAGGACCACATTCACACCCTTGGCGCGTGCCGCGGCGATCGCGTTCTTAACGGCTGGAGAGATAGTGTGGTCTGGCAGCAACAGCGTGCCGTCCATATCGATTGCAATAAGTTTGATAGCCATGAGTTCCCCGGGATAAATGAGTGCTGCCTCATGCTAACGCGATTAAGCACACAAAAATAGAGCTATATTGCGCAACAAAAGCCCCCTTTTACGCTTCTCCCGGGGAATAAAAACTTACTCGCGAGTGAGAACGATTTTACCAAACGCACCGCGATCCAGATGCTCAAGTGCCTGTTCAAACTCGTTAAAACGGTAGCGATGCTCAATCACGGGTTTCAGGCCGGTGACATCAACAGCGCGGACGAAATCTTCCAGCGCCCTGCGGTGTCCTACGCCGATCCCCTGAATGACGGGAGATTTCTGCAACAGTTCGCCAGCAGAGAGCGAAATGTCAGTGCCGGCCAGCACGCCAATGACCGAGATACGTCCATGAACGGCAACGGCGCGCAGGGAGTGCTTCAGGTTCTCCCCGCCCACGGTTTCAATAATATGGTCGATGCCGCGATCCTGCGTCAGTGCCAGCGTATTTTCAGCCCAGTCGCCTTTCAGGCGGTTGATGCCCTGGCTGGCCCCCAGTTTTTTGGCCAACGCCAGCTTTTCATCGCTCCCCGAGGTGACAAATACCTCTGCGCCGTGCGCTTTGGCAATTTGCAGGGCGAAAATCGCCACGCCGCCCGTCCCCTGTACCAGCACCGACTGTCCGGCGCGCAGCTGGCCGCGTTCCACCAGCGCGAACCAGGCGGTAAGCCCTGCACAAGGCAAGGTGCTGGCCTCTGCGTCATCCAGGGTTTCCGGCGATGCCGCCAGCGCGTCTTCCTTCACAATCACATACTCGGCCAGCATTCCCTGGAAGTATCCACCGGACGTTCTATAGGGCAAATTGCGCGCGTCCGCCTGCGGTTTACCGTCGATCCACTCCGGGAAGAAGGTTGAGATAACGCGAGCGCCGGGCTGGAAACGCGTGACGCCTTCACCAACGCTGTCTACGACGCCCGCCATGTCAGACGCCGGGGTAAACGGGAAGGAGAGCGGAATCGGCATCGTGCCTTCAATCACCATTTTATCGCGATAGTTGAGCGCAACGGCATTCACCCGTACGCGTACTTCACCCGGGCCTGGCTGTGGAATGGGCTCCTGAGTGAGTGTGAGGCTCTCGCGCCCGAGGGCGTTCATCGTCCAGCGTTGCATTGTCTCTGTCATTTCTCTCTCCTGCGATCAAATAAGCTTCAGTACCGACAGTCTAGCGTTGACTCTTCGTCACCAGTGGCGATAAGTTTTCTCTTTATTGATGCCTGAATGGATACAATCCATGACCGATACGCTGAAAGATATTCCTGTTTTTGTCGCTGCCGTGGAGGCAGGAAGCTTTGCACAGGCCGCAGTTCGCCTGCACCTGTCGCGCTCGGCGGTGGGAAAAAGCATTGCTCGCCTTGAGGAACGCCTCGGAGTACGGCTCTTTCAGCGCACCACACGCAGCCAGCGGCTGACCGATAACGGCGCCCTGTTCTACGAGCGCTGTCTGCGCGCGCTGGAGGAGATTCGGGGCGCAGAGTCGCTGCTTGAAACAGGGAAACAGCAGGTCAGCGGCCGCCTGCGCGTTGCCATGCCGGTACTGTTTGGCCGCCAGTGCGTCGCGCCGCTGTTGATTGAACTGGCGCAGGAACACCCTGGGCTTGAGCTTGAAATGTCGTTCAGCGACCGCGTGGTGGATCTGGTGGAGGAAGGGTTTGATATGGCGGTGCGTAACGGCACGCTGCAGGACAGCAGCGTGCTGGTCGCCAGAAAGCTGGGGGAACACCGCATGGTGCTATGTGCCGCGCCGGATTATCTGCAGAAGAAAGGCCAGCCGCAAAGCGTGGCTGATTTACCCCATCATACGGCGATTAACTATCTGCGCGCAGGCAGAGTCCTCTCCTGGCAGCTGATGGATAATGAAGGGACCTCGCACAGCTTTACTCCTCGTTCATCACTCAATATGGATGATTTGCAGGCCATATGCGACGCGGCGTTGACCGGGCACGGCATTGCCTGGCTCCCCTGCTGGATGGCCATTAAAGAAATCCATCAGGGAAAACTCGTCCCGCTCCTGAAGCAGGCGCCGGATGTCCATTTTGACGTCCATGCGGTCTGGCAGCAGACGCCGCATCTGCCGCTGAGGGTAAGAATGGCCATAGACACGCTGGCGAGCCGTTTACCGTCCGTGATGTCGCTGGATATGCCTGCGCCCATAAAAAAGCCGCGCTAAAAGCGCGGCCAGTTATCGTGCGGTATAACGTCGATTAAATATCGATATTTGCCGCTTTCAGGGCGTTCTCTTCGATGAAGGCACGACGTGGTTCAACCGCATCGCCCATCAGGGTGGTGAACAGCTGGTCTGCAGCAATCGCGTCCTTAACGGTAACGCGCAGCATGCGACGGCTTTCCGGATCCATGGTGGTTTCCCACAGCTGCTCCGGGTTCATTTCGCCCAGACCTTTATAGCGCTGGATCGCGAGGCCGCGACGGGACTCTTTCACCAGCCAGTCCAGCGCCTGCTCGAAGCTGGCTACCGGCTGACGACGTTCGCCACGTTCGATGAACGCATCGTCTTCGATCAGGCCGCGCAGCTTCTCGCCGAGCGTGCAGATGCGACGGTATTCCGGACCGGTCACAAATTCGTGCTCCAGCGGGTAGTCGGTATCGACGCCGTGGGTACGCACGCGAACGATCGGCTCGAACTGATGATCGGCGTTCTGCTGAACATCGCATTTCCACTGGCTGCCGTGCTGCTCTTTCTCGTTCAGATCGGTCACCAGGGCATTCACCCAGCGGGTAACGGTTTGCTCGTCGCTCAGATCGGCTTCGGTCAGGGTTGGCTGATAAACCAGCTCCTTCAGCAGCGTTTTCGGATAACGGCGTTCCATACGCGTAATCATTTTCTGCGTGGCGTTGAACTCGGACACCAGACGCTCCAGCGGCTCACCGGCCAGTGCAGGAGCGTGCGAGTTCGCGTGCAGGGTTGCGCCATCAAGTGCGATCGCGATTTGGTACTGATCCATCGCTTCGTCATCTTTGATGTACTGTTCCTGCTTGCCTTTCTTCACTTTGTACAGCGGCGGCTGGGCAATATAGACGTGGCCACGTTCAACGATTTCAGGCATCTGACGATAGAAGAAGGTCAGCAGCAGCGTACGAATGTGCGAGCCGTCGACGTCCGCATCGGTCATGATGATGATGCTGTGATAGCGCAGTTTGTCCGGGTTGTACTCGTCACGGCCGATGCCGCAGCCCAGCGCGGTGATGAGCGTCGCCACTTCCTGAGAAGAGAGCATCTTGTCGAAGCGCGCCTTCTCAACGTTGAGGATTTTACCCTTCAGCGGCAGGATAGCCTGGTTCTTACGGTTACGGCCCTGCTTCGCAGAACCGCCCGCGGAGTCCCCTTCCACAAGGTACAGTTCGGACAGCGCCGGGTCGCGTTCCTGGCAGTCAGCCAGCTTGCCCGGCAGGCCAGCTAAGTCCAGCGCGCCTTTACGACGGGTCATTTCACGGGCTTTACGCGCCGCTTCACGGGCACGCGCCGCATCGATAATTTTACCCACCACGATTTTCGCGTCGGACGGGTTTTCCAGCAGGTATTCGCTCAGCAGTTCGTTCATCTGCTGCTCAACCGCCGATTTCACCTCAGAAGAGACCAGCTTGTCTTTGGTCTGTGAGGAGAACTTCGGATCCGGCACCTTCACGGAGACAACGGCAATCAGGCCTTCACGAGCATCGTCACCGGTGGCGCTGACTTTCGCTTTCTTGCTGTAGCCTTCTTTGTCCATGTAGGCGTTCAGGGTACGGGTCATCGCCGCACGGAAGCCTGCAAGGTGAGTACCACCGTCACGCTGTGGAATGTTGTTGGTGAAGCAGTAGATGTTTTCCTGGAAACCGTCGTTCCACTGCAGCGCCACTTCCACGCCAATACCGTCTTTTTCGGTGGAGAAGTAGAAGATATTCGGGTGAATAGGCGTTTTGTTCTTGTTCAGATACTCAACGAACGCCTTGATACCGCCTTCGTAGTGGAAGTGGTCTTCTTTGTTGTCACGCTTGTCGCGCAGGCGAATCGAGACGCCGGAGTTCAGGAACGACAGTTCACGCAGGCGTTTCGCCAGGATGTCGTACTCGAACTCGGTGACGTTGGTGAAGGTTTCGAGGCTCGGCCAGAAACGCACCATGGTACCGGTTTTGTCGGTGTCGCCCGTAACGGCCAGTGGTGCCTGCGGCACGCCGTGCGTATAAAGCTGACGGTGGATTTTGCCTTCGCGCTGGATAACCAGCTCCAGCTTCTGCGACAGGGCGTTTACTACCGAAACACCCACGCCGTGCAGGCCGCCGGAAACTTTATAGGAGTTATCGTCGAACTTACCGCCTGCGTGCAGGACGGTCATGATCACTTCCGCCGCAGAGACGCCCTCTTCCGGGTGAATACCGGTTGGGATGCCACGACCGTCATCGGTGACGGAGACGGAGTTGTCCGCATGGATGGTGACCACGATGTCTTTACAGTGACCCGCGAGCGCTTCGTCGATAGCGTTATCTACCACCTCGAATACCATGTGGTGCAGACCGGTGCCGTCATCCGTGTCGCCGATATACATACCCGGGCGCTTACGCACCGCATCCAGCCCTTTCAGGACTTTGATACTGGAGGAGTCATAAGAATTCGACATCAACGTTTCTCGCTCATTTCAACTTGGGTTAATCCGTTATTTTACCCTTTTCCACGGTAAACATCTTCGAATTTTCGTCCGACATGTCTATAACGTGTTCAGCGCTTATTGCGCTGACGAAAACCTGCGACTGCGTGGCTTTTAAGCGGCTGGCAAGCAGCCCGCGCCGCGCGTCGTCAAGTTCCGAGGCAAAATCATCTATCAGGTACAGGCAGCGTCGCCCGCTCTCGCGGGTAAGAAACTCCCCCTGTGCCAGGCGTAGCGCACACATCAGGAGCTTGAGCTGCCCGCGCGACAGCGTGTCTTCCACCGGCGC
Organism: Enterobacter sp. ku-bf2; assembly: GCF_001742765.1. Taxonomy (NCBI): domain Bacteria; kingdom Pseudomonadati; phylum Pseudomonadota; class Gammaproteobacteria; order Enterobacterales; family Enterobacteriaceae; genus Enterobacter; species Enterobacter sp. ku-bf2. The sequence continues at coordinate 51,365 of NZ_MDVW01000005.1, read as the reverse complement.
ACCGTCAGCACGAATGCGGAAATCCGCCTTGTGCGGGCCGTGCGCGGTGTAGGTCAACATGCGGTCGCGCTCGAAGCTTCTCTCTAACACCTCGGCATAGTCCGTCTCTTTCTCCCAGCCGCGCTGGAAGGAGAAGGTGAGAGAGAATTCAGGTAAAAACTGTTTGCAGGTGTCGGCCATGTCTTCGGCGATACCTGCGCTGTATTCGGCACGCCAGCGGCTGATCTGTTCCGCGAGAGGGATTAACTCCATGTCCCACGGACGCAGCTGGGCGTAGCGCGTCACCTGACGCAGTGCGGCGTTACGCTGCTTGAGCAGACGCTTCAGGTTGCTCCAGGCGTTAAAGAATCCGGCTTCGTTGTGAAAGCATCCCCAGTCGAGGAACGCTCTTCTGTATTTGGGGCCGCCGTTGAGTAAAGTAAACCCCTCGGGCGTGATCAGCTGCATCGGCATCAGCAGCGCCAGCTCGGCCACCTTGTGACCGTCGGTACCATCGATGCGCACCTTGCTGTCGCCCTGCTTGTCTTTGGTCAGGCCGATGGCGGTTTCCCGCTCCTCGCCCTGCAAACGCCCGTGCAGAACAAAGGATTCCTGCTCGTGGCGAATGACGCGACCAATCTGCAAACTGCGAAACGCCCGGCCGTGGCCGAGCGTATAGATGGCTTCCAGCACGCTGGTTTTGCCGCTGCCGTTCGCGCCAACCAGGAAGTTAAAGCCAGGGGATAAAGCGAGATCCGCGCTCTCGATGTTGCGAAAGTCGCGGATCAACAGACGGGTGAGCGACATTACAGTCTCATTGGCATGACAACATAGGCAGCCGACTGTGATGCGGCATCTTCAATCTGTACGCTCGAAACGGAGTCGGTCAGCAGGATGCGCACGTTCTCGCATTTCAGCGCATTCAGCACATCCAGCACGTAGCTAACATTGAAGCCGATTTCCATCTCAGCCCCGGCGTAGGTGACGTCCAGAATCTCTTCTGCCTCTTCCTGCTCCGGGTTGTTGGCGGTGATTTTGATCTGGTTTTCACTCACATACAGACGCACGCCGCGGAATTTCTCGTTAGAGAGAATGGCCGCACGCGCAAACGCCTGCTTAAGGCTATCGCAACCGGCTTCCAGCGTTTTGTCCGGATTCTTCGGCAATACGCGGCGATAATCCGGGAAACGGCCGTCAACCAGCTTCGATGTGAAGACAAAGTCGCCCACGTGAGCGCGGATGTTATTGCTGCCGATCTGCACGCGCAGCGGCGTGTCGCCACCGTCGAGCATACGCATCAGCTCAATCACCCCTTTACGCGGCACGATCACCGAATGGTTTGGCAGTGAGTCGCCAATCGGCATGGAACAGACCGCCAGACGGTGGCCGTCGGTCGCCACGGTACGCAGCTCTTCACCTTCGGTTTCGAACAGCATGCCGTTTAAGTAGTAACGAACGTCCTGATGCGCCATAGAGAACTGCGTGGCTTCAATCAGACGCTTCATCGTTGCCTGCGGCAGGGTAAATTCCACTTCGCTCTGCCAGTCGTCCAGGTTCGGGAAGTCCGCAGCAGGCAGCGTGGAGAGCGAGAAACGGCTGCGGCCAGAGCGCACCAGCATACGGTCGCCTTCCAGCTGCACGGCGATTTCAGCGCCTTCCGGCAGCCCGCGGCAGATATCAAAGAATTTACGTGCCGGAACCGTGGTCGCGCCCGCGTCGTGCGGCTGCGTCAGCGTAACGCGTGCGATCATTTCCATTTCCAGATCTGTACCGGTCAGCGACAGCGTACCGTCCGCGACCTGAAGCAGCAGGTTTCCGAGAATAGGCAGCGTTGGGCGGCCGCCTAATGGGCCACTCACCTGTTGCAGCGGTTTTAATAAATGTTCACGTTCAACGGTAAATTTCATAGCGTCACGATGATAATGTTCTGATTAGATTGGAAAAATCTTCTTTTATGTCGTGGCTTTCTTCGCGTAACTGCTCAATCTTGCGACAAGCGTGCAGCACGGTCGTATGGTCACGGCCACCAAACGCATCCCCGATTTCCGGCAGACTGTGGTTGGTTAACTCCTTTGCCAGCGCCATCGCCATCTGACGCGGACGCGCCACCGAGCGGGAACGACGTTTAGACAGTAAATCTGCCACTTTGATCTTGTAGTACTCAGCCACCGTCTTTTGAATATTGTCGATAGTGACCAGTTTTTCCTGCAATGCCAGCAAATCGCGCAGCGCTTCACGCACAAAATCGATGGTGATCGCACGACCGGTGAAGTTGGCATTGGCGATAACGCGGTTCAGTGCCCCCTCCAGCTCACGCACGTTGGAGCGCAGACGCTTGGCAATGAAGAACGCCACTTCACCCGGCAGGCGAATGTCGTTTTCATCGGCTTTCTTCATCAGGATCGCGACGCGGGTTTCCAGCTCCGGTGGCTCGATCGCCACGGTCAGGCCCCAGCCGAAGCGGGATTTCAGACGATCTTCAACGCCGTTGATCTCTTTTGGATAACGATCCGAGGTCAAAATGATCTGCTGATTACCTTCCAGCAGGGCGTTGAAGGTGTGGAAAAATTCTTCCTGCGATCGTTCTTTGTTGGCAAAGAATTGAATGTCATCGATCAGCAGCGCGTCAACGGAACGGTAGTAGCGTTTAAACTCTTCGATCGCATTGTTTTGCAGGGCTTTTACCATGTCCTGAACGAAGCGTTCGGAGTGCATATACACCACTTTGGCATTGGGCTTGCGCGCCATAATGCCGTTGCCCACCGCATGAAGAAGGTGCGTTTTACCCAGACCCGTGCCGCCATACAGAAACAGCGGGTTGTAGGCCCCACCGGGGTTATCAGCAACCTGGCGAGCCGCCGCGCGCGCCAGCTGGTTCGACTTACCTTCAACGAAGTTATCGAACGTGTGTTTCACGTTTACGTTAGAGCGGTAGGTTGGCTCAGCCGGTGCGGGAACATTATCCCACCCCTGACGAGCGGGGGCGACGCGAGGGGCCGGAACAGGAGCGGCCTGAGCAGGTGCTGCGACGTTTACGGTTTCACGAACGGTTTGGGTGACCGGCTTTGTACCCACTTCAAAGCGCAGCTGTGGGGCATCTGACCCGCAGAAATCGTTCAGCAGTCCATTGATGTTATTAAGGTATTTGTCCCTTACCCAATCGAGCACAAAACGGTTTGGCGCATACAAAGCCAGCGTGTTATCGCTCAGTTCCGCCTGCAACGGGCGGATCCACATACTGAATTCTGTGGCTGGTAACTCATCCTGCAATCGGGCAAGACACTGCTGCCAAAGCGAAAGTGACACGGCGGACTCCACTCGAACAATAAAAGAAAACTATTGAATATTCATGATTGTTGGCGCACATCGGCATGACCCTGTGTAAAGGGGGACGTGCGAATTGCTATCTGCAATTTATCCTGACCAGGATCCTGGGATCCCGATCGGGACCGCGGATCATAGCCTAAACTGAGCCAGAGATCTTCTGTTTCTCACAGATTCTTCCCGATTTATCCACAGGAAGATCAGAAACCGGTTAAGTGTAAACGATCCTGGCGCGAGTGCCCCACGATTTAGCCCGCATATTGGAAAAATTAATGAGCACAGACAATTTATTGCTTAAATGATCTAACGAAGATCCGGGACGATCCTTGCGCTTTGTCGGTGAGCCCGTATAATCCTCGACCCGGCGCGTGATGCTCATCTTCCTGCGTCGTCCGTTGCTCATTTTCCACGCGAAAACGTGCGGAAATACGCGGGAAATAAGGAAAGAGAATTGACTCCGGAGTGTACAATTATTACAATCCGGCCTCTTTAATCACCCACGCTGAGGCGTTAGTCGTTCGAAACTCGTTCGGGTATACGCAAAAGTCAGTGAATTTATTCAAGTTTAGGTAGAAATCGCCATGAAACGCACTTTTCAACCGTCTGTACTGAAGCGCAACCGTTCTCACGGCTTCCGTGCTCGTATGGCTACTAAAAATGGTCGTCAGGTTCTGGCACGTCGTCGTGCTAAAGGCCGCGCTCGTCTGACCGTTTCCAAGTAATAAAGCTAACCCCTGAGTGGTTAAGCTAGCATTTCCCAGGGAGTTACGTTTGTTAACTCCCGCTCATTTCACTTTCGTCTTCCAGCAGCCACAACGGGCTGGCACGCCGCAAATCACCATCCTCGGCCGCCAAAATTCGCTGGGGCATCCCCGCATCGGTCTCACAGTCGCCAAGAAAAATGTTAAGCGTGCGCATGAACGCAATCGGATTAAACGTCTGACGCGTGAAAGCTTCCGTTTACGTCAGCACGAACTGCCTTCAATGGATTTCGTGGTGGTGGCGAAGAAAGGGGTTGCCGACCTCGATAACCGTGCTCTCTCGGAAGCGTTGGAAAAATTATGGCGCCGCCACTGTCGCCTGGCTCACGGGTCCTGATAGCCCTCATTCGGGTCTATCAACGCCTGATTAGTCCGCTACTCGGGCCGCACTGCCGTTTCACACCAACATGCTCAAGCTACGGAATTGAGGCATTGCGCAGGTTTGGAGTGATAAAAGGCAGTTGGTTGACGGTGAAACGCGTATTAAAATGCCACCCTTTACACCCAGGTGGAGACGACCCCGTCCCCCCAGGACCCTTTGATACCAGAGAACACTAACGATGGATTCGCAACGCAATCTTCTTATCATCGCTTTGTTGTTCGTGTCTTTCATGATCTGGCAGGCGTGGGAGCAGGATAAAAATCCTCAACCACAACAGCAGGTCACGCAGACAACGACCACCGCAGCGGGTAGCGCCGCCGACCAGGGCGTACCGGCCAGTGGCCAGGGGAAACAGATTACGGTTAAGACCGATGTGCTTGAGCTGACTATCAACACCCGTGGTGGTGATGTTGAGCAGGCGCTGCTGTTAACCTACCCGAAAGAGCTGAAGTCTAACGAACCGTTCCAGTTACTGGAAACCACGCCTGAGTTTATCTACCAGGCGCAGAGCGGCCTGACCGGTCGTGATGGCCCGGATAACCCGGCTAACGGTGCGCGTCCACTGTATAACGTCGAGAATGACACCTTTGTGCTGGCTGATGGTCAGAACGAACTCGTGATCCCGATGACGTACACCGACGCCGCAGGCAACACCTTCACCAAAACCTTCACCCTGAAGCGCGGTGAATATGCGGTGAACGTGGGCTACAGCGTACAGAACGCCAGTGCGAAACCGCTGGAGCTGTCGACCTTTGGCCAACTGAAGCAGTCCATCAATCTGCCGTCACACCGTGACACCGGAAGCAGCAACTTTGCGCTGCATACCTTCCGTGGCGCGGCGTACTCCACGCCTGACGCGAAGTACGAGAAATACAAATTCGACACCATTGCCGATAACGAAAACCTGAACGTCAGCGCTAAAGGCGGTTGGGTGGCGATGCTGCAGCAGTATTTCGCGACGGCGTGGGTGCCAAATAACGACGGTACCAACAACTTCTATACCGCGAACCTGGGTAACGGTCTTGCCGCCATCGGCTACAAATCTCAGCCGGTTCTGGTACAGCCGGGTCAAACCGGTAAGCTGGCCAGCACCCTGTGGGTCGGCCCGGAAATTCAGGACAAAATGGCCGCTGTTGCGCCGCACCTGGATCTGACCGTGGATTACGGTTGGTTGTGGTTCATCTCTCAGCCGCTGTTTAAGCTGCTGAAGTTCATCCACAGCTTCCTGGGTAACTGGGGCTTCTCCATCATCGTTATCACCTTCATCGTTCGTGGCATCATGTACCCGCTGACCAAAGCGCAGTACACCTCCATGGCGAAGATGCGCATGCTGCAGCCGAAGATTCAGGCAATGCGTGAGCGTCTGGGCGATGACAAACAGCGTCAGAGCCAGGAGATGATGGCCCTGTATAAAGCAGAGAAAGTGAACCCACTGGGTGGTTGCTTCCCGCTGCTGATTCAGATGCCAATCTTCCTTGCGCTGTACTACATGCTGATGGGTTCCGTTGAGCTGCGCCACGCGCCGTTCGCACTGTGGATCCATGACCTGTCCGCACAGGACCCGTACTACATCCTGCCGATCCTGATGGGCGTGACGATGTTCTTCATCCAGAAGATGTCGCCGACCACCGTGACCGACCCGATGCAGCAGAAGATTATGACCTTTATGCCGGTCATCTTCACCGTGTTCTTCCTGTGGTTCCCGTCAGGTCTGGTGCTGTACTATATCGTCAGCAACCTGGTGACCATTATCCAGCAGCAGCTGATTTACCGTGGTCTGGAAAAACGTGGCCTGCATAGCCGCGAAAAGAAAAAGTCCTGATCCGATAAGTTAACGCTAAAATAAGGGCGGTCGATTGACCGCCTTTTTTATTTGTATTGAACGAGAGCAACCATGAGCCATAACGACACTATCGTCGCCCAGGCAACCCCACCGGGACGCGGTGGTGTAGGCATTCTGCGCATCTCCGGCCTGAAGGCGCGCGAGGTGGCCGAAGCGGTACTGGGTAAGCTGCCAAAGCCGCGCTACGCTGATTACCTGCCGTTTAAAGATACCGACGGCACGCCGCTGGACCAGGGCATTGCGCTGTGGTTCCCCGGCCCGAACTCCTTTACCGGTGAAGACGTGCTGGAGCTGCAGGGCCACGGCGGCCCGGTTATCCTCGACCTGCTGTTAAAACGGATCCTGACCCTGCCGGGCCTGCGCATTGCGAAGCCGGGCGAGTTCTCCGAACGTGCCTTCCTCAACGACAAGCTCGACCTGGCGCAGGCGGAGGCCATTGCTGACCTGATCGACGCCAGCTCCGAGCAGGCGGCCCGCTCCGCCCTGAACTCGCTGCAGGGGGCATTCTCCGCGCGTGTGAATCACCTTGTGGAAGCACTTACTCACCTGCGCATCTACGTGGAAGCGGCTATCGACTTCCCGGATGAGGAGATCGATTTTCTCTCTGACGGTAAAATTGAAGCCCAGCTCAACCAGGTGATGGCCGATCTCGACGCCGTTCGCGCCGAAGCGCGCCAGGGCAGCCTGCTGCGCGAAGGGATGAAGGTGGTGATTGCCGGACGCCCTAACGCCGGGAAATCAAGCCTGCTGAACGCCCTGGCGGGCCGTGAAGCGGCAATCGTGACCGACATTGCCGGTACCACTCGCGACGTGCTGCGCGAGCACATTCACATCGACGGCATGCCGCTGCACATCATCGATACCGCCGGTCTGCGCGATGCCAGCGACGAGGTTGAGCGCATCGGTATCGAACGCGCCTGGCAGGAGATCGAACAGGCCGACCGCGTGCTGTTTATGGTGGACGGCACCACGACCGACGCCGTTGACCCGGCGGAGATCTGGCCGGACTTTATCGCCCGTCTGCCGGCAAAACTGCCGATCACCGTGGTGCGTAACAAAGCGGACGTGACCGGCGAAACGCTCGGTATCAGCGATGTGAATGGTCACTCACTTATTCGCCTGTCGGCGCGGACCGGTGAAGGCGTGGACGACCTGCGTAACCATCTCAAGCAGAGCATGGGCTTTGACACCAGCATGGAAGGCGGCTTCCTCGCGCGTCGCCGTCACCTTCAGGCGCTGGAAGAGGCGGCGAACCATCTCGTTCAGGGTAAAGCGCAGCTGATCGGCGCGTGGGCGGGTGAACTGCTGGCGGAAGAGCTGCGTCTGGCGCAGCAGAATCTGAGCGAGATCACCGGGGAGTTTACGTCGGACGATCTGCTGGGACGGATCTTCTCGAGCTTCTGTATTGGTAAGTAATTCCCGCTAATCCATGGTGATTTCCTTCAGGGAAATCACCATTGTCCAAATGGCAACTCGCCTAATCCCTTTTCACCCCCTATCCTGCATGCCTGCATCTATGGGGGGTTTATGGCGCGTTTTCTGTTTTGTAGTTTCGCATTAGTTCTGCTTTATCCGTCCGGTATTGATATGTATCTGGTGGGATTACCGCATATCGCCCGCGATCTGGGCGCCAGCGAAGCGCAGCTGCATATTGCGTTTTCGGCCTACCTCGCGGGGATGGCGTCGTCGATGGTCTTTGCCGGGAAGATCGCGGATAAAGCAGGCCGTCAGCCTGTCGCTATCGCCGGAGCCATCGTTTTTGCCCTGGCGTCCCTTCTTTGCTCACAGGCGCAAAACAGCACCGTGTTTCTGACCGGGCGCTTTATCCAGGGCATCGGGGCGGGCGGTTGCTACGTGGTGGCGTTTGCCATTTTGCGCGACACCTTAAGCGCCCAGCGTCGCGCTAAGGTGCTCTCGATGCTGAACGGTATTACCTGCATCATCCCGGTGCTGGCCCCGGTCGTGGGATATCTGATCATGCTGAAATTCCCGTGGCAGAGCCTGTTCTGGACCATGGCGGCGATGGGCGCGCTGGTGTTTATCCTGTCGAGCGCTGTGCTGAAAGAGACCCACCCGGGCTCGCAGAATACCGACCATACCGCAACCATTCACCCGGCAGAGAAGCTTCTCAACCGCTTTTTCCTCAGCCGTCTGGCCGTGACCACGTTAAGCGTGGCGGTGATCCTAACCTATGTAAACGTTTCCCCGGTGTTGCTGATGGAGACCATGGGCTTCGATCGCGGTGAGTATTCCACGGTGATGGCATTGACCGCTCTGGTCAGTATGGCTGTGTCGTTCTCCACCCCGTTTGCGCTGAATATCTTCCGCCAGCGCACGCTGATGCTGACCTCACAGGTTTTATTCCTCGCCGCAGGCGCGATCCTGGCGACCACCAGCTCACATGCGGTGATGCTGGTGGGCATTACGCTCATTTGTGCCGGGTTCTCGGTTGGCTTTGGCGTGGCGATGAGCCAGGCGCTTGGTCCCTTCTCGCTGCGGGCAGGCGTGGCCAGCTCGGTGCTGGGGATCGCGCAGGTCTGCGGCTCGTCGCTGTGGATTTGGCTGGCGGCGGTCATCGGGCTTAACGCGCTGAATATGCTGATCGGGGTTCTGATTGGCTGTAGCATAGTCTGCATTACCTTACTTATGGTCATCCAGCCCGCGGCGCACTATGAAGAAGCCCATCAGCAGTCTCGATCTTAACCTGTTGCTGTGCCTGCAGCTTTTGCTGCAGGAGCGCAGCGTTACCAAAGCGGCGAAGCGGATGAACGTGACGCCGTCAGCGGTGAGCAAATCGCTGGCTAAGCTGCGCGACTGGTTCGATGATCCGCTGTTTGTCAAAACGCCGCTAGGGCTGCTGCCGACGCCGCTGACGGTGAGCCTGGAGCAGGATCTGGCTGACTGGATGCAAATCGGCAACCAGATCCTCGATAAATTCCACCATGACTCTCCGGGCGGGCTGACGTTCGTGCTGGCCGCGGAAACGCCGCTGATGCTGATCCGCTTCAATACCCTGCTGGAGCAGGTGAACCAGCGCTATCCGCAGGCGACGGTGAAAATGCGCCAGTGGGATTACGACTCGCTGGACGCGATTACGCGTGGCGAGGTGGATTTGGGCTTCACCGGGCGTGAAACGCATCCGCGATCCCGCGAGCTGCTTAAGCTGATGCCGTGGTTTATCGACTACGAAATCCTGTTCAGCGACCGCCCCTGCGTCTATCTGCGCGAGGATCATCCGGCGCTTCAGCAAGAGTGGAATCTGGAGACCTTCCTGCGCTATCCCCATATCAGCATCTTCTGGGAACGCAGCGATACCTGGGCGCTGGATGAGGTGCTAAAGGAGATGGGACGCGAGCGCACGATCGCCATGAGCCTGCCGGGCTTCGAACAGGCGATGTTTATGGCGGCGCAGCCCGGCCATCACTATATCGCCACCGCCCCGCACTACTGTCACCACTACAATGAACTCCACCAGCGGAAGCTGATCGCCCTTCCCATTCCGATTGATGAGGAGCAGGCGGAAAAATTGACCGTGCCCTTCACGCTGATCTGGCATAAGCGGAACAGCCATAATCCAAAAATCCTCTGGCTGCGGGAGACCATCAAGGCGCTGTACGGTGCGAGCGATCCAATTTTTGCCTAAGAAAATGTAAAGTTCGGTCCTAAGGCTTCTCTTACGCCCATTTACTGATTAAAACAGGAGGCAAGTTAAGCGATAATCATGTAACCGTTTAACCGATTACGACCATTATCAAGGAGCGAAAAATGGCTACGCACTTTGCAAGAGGGATACTGACAGAAGGACGTCTCGTATCGGCAAGAATTTCTTCAGCCTGTCACCGTGAAGCACTCACGCTTCCGGAGCACCGCAGGTCGCGGTTTTTAGCGTCCCGGGCGCTTCTCGCGGAACTGCTGTTTATGCTGTACGGCACCAGCGAGCTGCCGGATATCATTACCCAGCCAGAAGGCCGTCCGGTCTTTGCTGACCCGGATCTCCCTCGTTTTTCCATTGCCTACACGGGCAATATCATTGGCGTCGCGCTAACCACCGAGGGGGACTGTGGGCTCGATATGGAACTTCAGCGTGCGACGCGCAGCTTCCATGGCGCTAATGCGCATGAAGACTATCCGCTCTCCAGCAATGAGAAGCTGTGGGTACGCAACCAGAACGATCCTGTCGAAGCCAGAGCGCAGCTCATTACCTTGCGCCAGAGCATTCGTAAGCTCTGCGGATGCGCCTCTGACGACGCCAGCCTGCTGCAGCTGTTGCCAGGCTCCGGACGTCTGCGCGCCACCCAGGCCACGCTGGTAGAAGCGCTCTGCGACGCTGAGGATGTGCTCATTTGGTCCATCGCGGTGACCCCCGCCATCGAACGCATGAAAATCTGGGAATTTGACAGTCAACAGGGATGGCGTAGCCTTCCTGATGTGCCCGAGCGCGCCAACGAGCCCGCCGCACGTCTGATGCGATTAACCAGTTTACCGGCAGAAAAAGCATTCACCCTAAGCTGATCCAATCAGGGTCATCATGATGAAACAGGAGTAATCATGTCTGATACGTTGAAAGTCGTTACGTTACTGGGAAGCCTGCGCAAAGGTTCATTTAACGGGATGGTAGCCCGCACGCTGCCACAGCTGGCGCCTGCAGGTATGGAAATTAGCGCCCTGCCGTCTATCGGCGATATCCCGCTGTATGATGCTGATGTACAGCAGGAAGAAGGGTTCCCTCAGAGCGTTGAGGCGCTGGCCGAACAGATCCGCCAGGCTGACGGCGTGGTTATCGTCACGCCAGAGTACAACTACTCTGTACCCGGTGGCCTGAAGAATGCCATCGACTGGCTGTCCCGTTTACCTGAGCAGCCGCTGTCAGGCAAACCGGTGCTGATCCAGACCAGCTCCATGGGCGCGATTGGCGGCGCGCGCTGCCAGTATCACCTGCGTCAGATCCTGGTCTTCCTCGATGCGATGGTGATGAACAAGCCGGAATTTATGGGCGGAGTGATTCAGAACAAGGTCGACCCGCAAACGGGTGAGGTGGTGGATCAGAGCACGCGCGACCATCTCTCTGGCCAGCTGACGGCGTTCGGGGATTATATTAAGCGGGTTAAAGCCTGATAAAAAAGCCCGGTGGCGCTAACGCTTACCGGGCCTACACTCGTCAGTAGGTCAGGTAAGCGAAGCGCCACCTGACACCACAAACCGCACCTTAGTGCGCGTCAATAAACACAATCTTCAGCACAAACAGCAGCGCCACAACAATCACGCATGGGCTGAGGTCGCGGAAGCGGCCAGTACCGATCTTCATTACGCAGTAAGAGATAAAGCCCAGCGCGATACCTTCGGTAATCGAGAAGCTGAACGGCATCATCACGGCGGTAATAAACGCCGGCACCGCTTCGGTTAAATCATCCCACTTCACGCGAGACAGGCTGGAGGTCATCAGCACCCCCACGTAGATCAGCGCACCCGCCGCCGCGTACGGAGGCACCATGCCCGCCAGTGGCGAGAGGAAGATCACCAGCAGGAACAGAATACCCACCACAACCGCCGTCAGGCCGGTACGGCCACCCACAGAAACCCCGGAAGAGGATTCAATGTAAGCGGTAACAGACGAGGTTCCGATAAATGAGCCGGTCACAGAGGAGATACTGTCCACAAACAGCGCCTGCTTCATGCGCGGGAATTTGCCTTTCTCATCTGCCAGACCCGCTTTGTCGGTCACGCCAATCAGCGTACCGGAAGAGTCGAACAGGTTCACCAGCATGAAGGAGAAAATCACGCCCGCCAGGCCCAGGTTCAGGGAACCCGCCAGATCAACATGACCAACAACGGTAGAGACGCTCGGTGGCGCGGAAACGATGCCGTTATAGTGAACGTCGCCCAACATCCAGCCCAGCAGCGTGGTCACCACGATGGACACCAGCACCGCCGCATGAATATTACGGGAAGCCAGGATCGCGATGATAAAGAAGCCCAGCACGCCCAGCAGCACGTTATGAGAGGTCAGGTGACCGATGCTCACCAGCGTATCCGGGTTCGCCACGATAACACCGGCGTTTTTCAGCCCCATCATCCCGATAAACAGACCGATACCGCTGGTAATGCCCACGCGCAGGCTCACGGGGATGTTCGCAATCATCCAGTAACGCACGCGGAAAATGGTCAGCAGCAGCAGGCCAACCGCGCCCCAGAAGATGGCGCCCATACCCACCTGCCACGGCAGACCCATCGCCTGAACCACCACGAAGGCAAAGAACGCATTCAGGCCCATCGCCGGTGCCAGCGCGACCGGCAGGTTAGCGAACACGCCCATCAGAATGCTGCCAAGGGCCGCGATCAGACAGGTTGTTACGAAGACGGCGCTGGTATCCATGCCAGCAACGCCCAGAATTTGAGGGTTAACAAAAACGATATAGACCATCGTCAGGAAGGTGGTGAAACCGGCGATCACTTCGGTGCGTGCCGTCGTGCCGTGCTCGCGCAGTTTAAACACGCGCTCAAGCAGACCCTGACCAGATGTCTGGGTAGTGTGTTGTTGACTCATCATCAATTTCCGAACAAGGAGGGAAAATTCGTCGCTATCCTATACCAAAATGCGACAATAGTGGCGGTTACGTGATACTTTTTTCATTGAATTTGCTTATACGGCAACGATTGCGTTCCGGTGAACTGCCGTACGTAAACGTTAAACTGGTTAAAAGGGAAAGGCATGTCCGGAATTGAAGCGGTATTTTTCGACTGCGACGGTACGCTGGTCGACAGTGAGGTCATTTGTTCCCGCGCGTATGTGGCCATGTTCCAGGAATTTGGCATTACGCTGGAACTCGAAGAGGTGTTTAAACGCTTTAAGGGCGTGAAGCTCTACGAGATCATCGACATCATTAACGAAGAACACGGCGTCGTTCTGGAGAAAGCGGCTCTGGAACCGGTGTACCGCGCCGAGGTTGCACGCCTGTTCGATTCGGAGCTGGAGGTGATTCCGGGCGCAAACGCGCTGCTGGATGCCATGACGGTGCCGATCTGCGTGGTCTCCAACGGTCCGGTCAGCAAAATGCAGCACTCGCTGGGCAAGCTTGAGATGTTGCACCACTTCCCGGAAAAACTGTTCAGCGGCTACGATATCCAGCGCTGGAAGCCGGACCCGGCACTGATGTTCCATGCGGCAAAGGCGATGAACGTTAACGTAGAGAACTGCATTCTGGTGGATGACTCGTCTGCGGGCGCGCAGTCGGGGATTGATGCGGGAATGGAGGTGTTTTACTTCTGCGCCGACCCGCACAACAAGCCGATCGATCATCCCAAAGTCACGACCTTCACCGATCTGGCGCAGCTACCCGCGCTGTGGAAGGCCCGCGGGTGGGATATTACGCGTTAAGCAGACCCTCCCGGCAGGGAGGGCGACAGGTTTATCTGAAGAGCTTTTGAACAAACTCAGCATAGGCCGGACGCCAGACATCCATTTCGTGATTCAGACCGGGGTACATTTTATAGTCGAATTTGATGCCCTGCTTTTCCAGCTCCGCTTTCAGACCGGCGATATCTTTGCCGGTCACCGAATCGCGCTCTCCCACGACGACGGTGAAGTTATGCAGCTGACGGTTAATGGCCTCCGGCTGCTTAAAGCGTGCGGCCACGCCGTCGTCAGGCACGGTTGTTGTGGTAACGCCGCTGAACGTCCCCAGCCAGCCGAAGCTCTCCAGATGGTTCATACCGGTTACGAGCGCCTGATAGCCGCCCTGTGACAACCCCGCCAGCGCCCGGCCGTCAGCATCTTTACGCACGTTGAAGCGTGTATCCACCAGCGGAATAATCTCGCTCATCAGTTCACGGTCTGCGGCTTTCGCATTAAGCGGGTAGAAGGATTTCCGGCGTTCTGCCGGGGGGAAATTCTCGGGAATGGCCTCAGCGCTCTCCGTCTCGGTGTCGGGAACGACCACCAGCATCGGTTTTATTTTCCCCTCGGCCATCAGGTTATCCATCATTTGCGGCAGGCGGCCCTGATCGATTGCCGAGAGCCCGGTATCCCCAAAGCCATGGTAGAAGTAGAGCACCGGTAGAGGTTCCCCTCTGCCGTTGTAGCCAGGGGGAGTCCATACATAAACGCGGCGCTCTGACTTGAGTGACGGCGAGTGCCAGGTCAGGGTGGTGAGATCGCCATGCGGTACGGCACGATCGTCGAGAATGCTGCCCGGAACCAGAATCAGGCTGGTGTTCACCTGCCGCTGAGGTTTTTGATAACGGCTTCCCGTGTCGACTGAACGGAAACCATCGATGTCGAAATAATATTCGTAGAGATTCGGGGCCATCGGCTCACTTTTCCATGTCCAGACGCCATTTTTCTCTTTCGTCATATCATGGGAAACCTGGGTTTCAGGCATTGACCCCGTCACCACGGAGACTCGCGTTGCGCCGGGCGCAAACAGGCGAAACGTAATGCTTTTATCCGCATTGACCTGCGTCACATAGCGGCTGACCGGGGTAGCCGGGTCGGGTGTCGCTGGCAACGGTGCGGCAATCACGTTTGTTCCAGCACCGATCCCGATGCTGATAGCCATCGCCAGGCACGCTAATGAATTTTTCATATCCCATCCTTTGCTGTTTTTTTCGTCTCACGTTAGCGCGTTTCGAACGTCAGGCAACGGATGAAGGGGAGAATTGTGATTACTATAGAAATAATAACGCCGGTAAGTACCGGCGTTATTATAAGATGACAGGATTACTCTTTCGGATCTTTACCCGCCAGCAGCTTGTCCAGTTCGTCGCCGCCCACGTGACGGAAGTCCTGACCCTTCACGAAGTAGAAAATGTATTCGCAAATGTTCTGGCAGCGGTCGCCAATACGCTCGATGGAGCGCGCGCAGAACAGGGCCGTCAGTACGCTTGGGATCGTACGGGAATCTTCCATCATGTAGGTCATCAGCTGACGCACGATGCCTTCATACTCCTGATCGACCTTCTTGTCTTCGCGGTAGATACGCACCGCTTCGTCCAGATCCATACGCGCAAAGGCATCCAGCACGTCGTGCAGCATCTGCACGGTATGGCGGCCCAGCGACTCCAGGCTGACCAGCAGCGGCTGATGCTGCTGAGAGAACTTCTCCAGCGCGGTGCGGCAGATTTTATCGGCGACGTCACCGATACGTTCCAGCTCGGCGATGGTTTTGATGATCGCCATCACCAGACGCAGGTCGCTCGCCGTCGGCTGACGCTTCGCGATAATGCGCACGCAAGCCTCGTCGATGGCGACTTCCATCATGTTGACGTTTTTGTCGCCTTCGATCACGCGCTTCGCCAGCTCGCTGTCCTGGTTGTGCATCGCCGTAATCGCATCAGAAAGCTGCTGCTCGACCATGCCGCCCATGGTCATCACCTGGGTGCGAATGCTTTCCAGCTCTGCGTTGAACTGGCCGGAAATGTGTTTATTAAGATTGAGGTTGTCCATGGTTTCTCCACATGCACTAAGGCAAATCAACCGTAGCGGCCAGTAATATAATCTTCGGTTTGTTTCTTCGCGGGCTTAGTGAACAGATCGTCCGTGTTACTGAACTCAATCAATTCACCCAGGTACATAAACGCCGTGTGATCGGAGCAACGTGCAGCCTGCTGCATGTTGTGGGTCACGATAACCACGGTGTAATCCTGCTTCAGCTCGGTGATCAGTTCTTCAATACGACCGGTTGAAATCGGGTCCAGCGCTGAACACGGCTCATCCAGCAGCAACACTTCCGGGCGAATCGCAATACCGCGCGCAATGCACAGACGCTGCTGCTGACCACCGGAGAGAGAGTACCCGCTCTGGTGCAACTTATCTTTGGTTTCGTTCCATAATGCGGCCTTGGTCAAAGCCCACTGCACGCGCTCATCCATATCGGCACGGGAGAGCTTTTCAAACAGACGCACACCAAACGCAATGTTGTCATAAATAGACATCGGGAACGGAGTGGGTTTCTGGAACACCATCCCCACTTTCGCACGCAGCAGGGCAATATCCTGAGCCTGGGTCAGAATGTTTTCACCATCGAGGATGATTTCCCCTTCAGCGCGCTGCTCCGGATAGAGCGAATACATTTTGTTAAAGGTACGCAGCAGCGTGGATTTCCCACAGCCGGACGGACCGATAAATGCCGTGACCTGGTTCTTTGCGATATCCAGGTTGATGTTCTTCAGGGCATGGAATTTGCCGTAGTAGAAGTTCAAATCACGAACCTGAATCTTACCCGGGGCAGTATCAACCATACTCATTGACTCATTTCCTCATTCGGCGCCGCGATCTGCCGCGCCGTAAAAAATTAACCGTGTTTCTTCTTCGCGAAAATGACGCGCGCCAGAATGTTCAGCAACAGTACGCAAAGGGTAATGATCAGCACCCCGGCCCAGGCCAGTTGCTGCCATTCCGCGAAGGGGCTCATCGCAAATTTAAAGATCGTCACCGGCAGGTTGGCGATCGGCTGCATCATGTCCGTGCTCCAGAACTGGTTGGAGAGGGACGTAAACAGCAGCGGTGCCGTTTCACCCGCGATACGCGCCACCGCCAGCAGGATACCGGTCATGATCCCGGAGACCGACGCCTTCAGCGTAATCGCAGAGATCATCTTCCATTTCGGCGTACCCAGCGCGTAAGCGGCTTCACGCAGGCTGTCCGGCACCAGTTTCAGCATGTTCTCGGTGGTTCGAATCACAATCGGCACCTGCAGCAGTGCCAGCGCAATGACGCCCGCCCAGCCGGAGAAGTGTTCCATCTGCGCCACCACCACGGTGTAAACGAACAGACCCACGACGATAGACGGGGCTGACAACAAAATGTCGTTAATGAAGCGAATCACTTCCGCCAGCCAGGATTTACGGCCGTATTCTGCCAGGTAGATCCCCGCCATGATGCCCAGCGGCGTGCCGAAGACCGTCGCCCAGAGGATCAGCAGTCCGCTGCCCGCCAGGGCATTCGCCAGGCCACCACCCGCCGTGTTCGGCGGCGGCGTCATTTCGGTGAACAGCGACAGTGACATTCCGTCAATCCCGCGAACGACCGTCGAGAAGAGGATCCAGACCAGCCAGAACAGGCCGAATGCCATCGTCGCCATAGAGAGCGTCAGGGCAATGCGGTTTTTCATGCGGCGTCTGGCCTGCATTTTGCGGCGGGATTCCGCCAGTTCAGCAGTTGCTTGCATTTCGAGAGTGGCCATTAGCGTGCTCCCTCATTTTTAGCGAGACGCATAATCATCAGCTTAGAAATCGCCAGAACAATGAAGGTAATAACGAACAGAATCAGACCCAGCTCCATCAGCGCCGCGACGTGCAGACCCGATTCCGCTTCCGCAAATTCATTCGCCAGCGCAGAGGTAATACTGTTACCCGGCATATAGAGCGACGCGCTGTCGAGCTGGTAGGTGTTACCGATGATAAAGGTGACCGCCATGGTTTCACCCAGCGCACGACCTAAGCCCAGCATCACGCCCCCGATCACCCCATTTTTGGTGAACGGAAGGACGATGCGCCAGATCACTTCCCAGGTGGTGCAGCCGATACCGTAGGCCGACTCTTTCATCATCACCGGCGTTTGTTCGAAGACATCGCGCATAACCGCCGCAATGTACGGAATAATCATGATGGCGAGGATCACGCCAGCCGCCAGAATGCCGATACCGAAAGCCGGGCCAGAGAACAGGGCCCCCACAAACGGAATGGCAGAGAGGACGTTACCCACCGGTTCCTGGAAGTACGTGGCGAACAGTGGCGCAAAGATGAACAGGCCCCACATGCCGTAGACGATACTCGGAATAGCTGCCAGCAGTTCGATGGCGATCCCCAGCGGACGACGCAGCCAGCCCGGCGCCAGCTCCGTCAGGAACAGGGCAATACCAAAGCTTACCGGAACCGCAATCAGCAGGGCGATGAACGAGGTCACCAGCGTGCCGTAAATTGGCACCAGGGCACCGTAGATGTCGTTCGGCGCGTCCCACTCTTTGGTCCACAGGAAGGAGAAACCGAATTTCTGGATGCTCGGCCAGGAGGAGAAAATCAGAGACACGATAATGCCGCCCAGCAGCAATAGCACAATCAGCGCAGCCAGTTTGACCAGCGCGCTGAAAATCATGTCACCTTTTTTACCCGGAGGGTTAAATGCAGGCTTGGTTGCAGCCATAAATTACTCTTCTGTTAAACGCGTTTACGAAATCGCCGGGTGGCGCTTGCGCTTACCCGGCCTACAGTCGGAACCGTAGGGCGGGTAAGCGCAAGCGCCACCCGCCATTTTCGTCAGAATGCTAAATTAATACAATGCTTTACCGCTGCTGTCTTTTACGTTGGTTTTCCATGCAGCGCGAATCTGCTCAACCACGTTGTCCGGCAGGGTGGCGTAATCCAGAGCGTTAGCCTGTTTGCCGCCGTTTTTGTATGCCCAGTCGAAGAACTTCAGCACTTCAGCGCCCTGCTCAGGTTTCTTCTGCTCTTTGTGCACCAGGATGAAGGTGGTAGAGGTGATTGGCCATGCACCTTCGCCCTTCTGGTTAGTCAGATCCTGCGCGAAGGATTTGCTCCAGTCAGCGCCTTTGGCGGCGTTAGCAAAGTTCTCTTCGGTCGGGCTAACCGGTTTGCCGTCGGCAGAAACCAGTTTGGTGTAGGACAGGTTGTTCTGCTTCGCGTACGCATACTCTACGTAGCCGATGGAGCCAGGCAGACGCTGTACGAACGCGGCGATACCGTCGTTACCTTTACCGCCCAGACCGGTAGGCCAGTTAACGGTAGAGCCGGAGCCGACTTTAGATTTCCACTCTTCGTTCACTTTCGCCAGGTAGCTGGTGAACACGAAAGAGGTACCGGAACCATCCGCGCGGCGAACCACGGCGATGTTCTGAGAAGGCAGCTTCAGGCCTGGGTTGAGCTTAGCGATCGCTTCGTCATCCCATTTTTTGATGTTGCCCAGGTAGATGTCACCCAGCGTTTTGCCGTCCAGCACCAGCTCGCCCGACTTCACGCCCGGCAGGTTGATGGCCAGAACCACGCCACCGATCACGGTAGGGAACTGGAACAGGCCTTCCTGAGCCAGTTTGTCATCAGACAGCGGAGCGTCAGACGCGCCGAAATCAACCGTGTTCGCGGTAATTTGTTTCACGCCACCGGAGGAGCCGATACCCTGATAGTTAACCTTGTTACCGGTTTCTTTCTGGTAGGTATCCGCCCATTTGGCATACACCGGCGCAGGGAAGGTTGCACCAGCGCCAGTCAGGCTTGCTTCTGCAAATACAGAGAACGCGCTCAGAGATAAGGTCGCGGCGACAACAGTTGCGACAGTGGTACGCATAACTTTCATAATGTCTCCTGCAAGATTTTCGTAAATCGTTGTTTAGTGGCTACGATGAGCAAAATAGGACAAACAGGTGACAGATAAATGTACGAATTATGACAGTTTTATGACAATGAAAATTTAACTTAAAATTAAACAAAACAAAGCTTAATTTTCATCGAGTTAGCCACTTTTATGACAGGTTGTTTTCAGAAATATTTTCTTTATGTGACACTGAAAAAAGTAGCTGAAGATGACAAATTGTCATTATTAAAAATGAGAAAGGATTGATGAAAAACAAACCAGGCAGGATAAAAAAGCTCCACCCGAAGGTGGAGCCTGAAGGGTTTATTCTACAGTGACCGATTTCGCCAGGTTACGCGGCTGGTCGACGTCGGTGCCTTTGATCAGCGCCACGTGGTAAGCCAGCAGCTGCAGCGGAACGGTGTAGAAGATCGGTGCAATCACCTCTTCCACATGCGGCATCTCGATGATGTGCATGTTGTCGCTGCTGGCGAAACCGGCATCTTTGTCGGCGAAGACGTACAGGACACCACCGCGGGCGCGCACTTCTTCGATGTTAGATTTCAGTTTTTCCAGCAGTTCGTTGTTGGGTGCCACAACGATGACCGGCATATCGGCGTCAATCAGCGCCAGCGGGCCGTGTTTCAGTTCGCCTGCCGCATACGCTTCAGCGTGAATATAGGAGATCTCTTTCAGCTTCAGCGCGCCTTCCAGCGCAATCGGATACTGATCGCCACGACCCAGGAACAGGGCGTGATGCTTGTCAGAGAAATCTTCCGCCAGCACTTCAATGCGTTTGTCCTGAGACAGCATCTGCTCAATACGGCTCGGCAGCGCCTGCAGACCATGAACGATGTCATGCTCAACGGAAGCATCTTCGCCTTTCAGACGCGCCAGCTTCGCCACCAGCATCAGCAGAACGGTCAGCTGAGTGGTAAACGCTTTAGTGGAGGCCACGCCGATTTCGGTACCCGCTTTGGTCATCAGCGCCAGATCGGATTCACGCACCAGGGAAGAGCCCGGGACGTTACAGATGGCCAGAGAGCCCAGGTAACCCAGCTCTTTAGACAGTCGCAGCGCAGCCAGGGTATCCGCCGTTTCACCAGACTGGGAAAGGGTGATCATCAGGCTGTTACGACGCACCGCAGATTTGCGATAGCGGAATTCAGACGCAATTTCCACATCACACGGCACGCCCGCCAGGGATTCAAACCAGTAGCGAGAGACCATACCGGAGTTGTAGGAGGTGCCGCAGGCCACGATCTGAATATGCTCAACCTTGCTGAGCAGTTCGTTCGCGTTTGCGCCCAGCTCGCTCAGATCCACTTCACCGTGGCTAATGCGCCCGGTCAGGGTGTTTTTGATGGCGTTTGGCTGCTCGTAAATCTCTTTCTGCATGTAGTGACGGTATGCGCCTTTGTCGCCCGCGTCGTACTGAAGGTTAGACTCGATCTCCTGGCGCTTCACCTGCTCGCCTTTGGTATCGAACACGGTCACGCTGCGGCGAGTCACTTCGGCGATATCCCCCTCTTCCAGGAAGATAAAGCGGCGGGTGACCGGCAGGAGCGCCAGCTGGTCAGAGGCGATAAAGTTTTCCCCCATGCCCAGACCGATAACCATCGGGCTACCGGAACGCGCGGCCAGCAGCGTGGACGGATCGCGGGAATCCATGATCACCGTACCGTACGCACCGCGCAGCTGAGGGATAGCACGCAGCACCGCATCACGCAGTGTACCGCCCTGCTCAAGCTCCCAGTGCACCAGGTGAGCAATCACTTCGGTGTCGGTTTCAGAGACGAAGGTGTAGCCGCGCGCTTTCAGTGCTTCGCGCAGCGGTTCGTGGTTTTCGATAATGCCGTTGTGCACTACCACGATGTGTTCAGACACATGCGGGTGCGCGTTGCCTTCAGACGGTTCGCCGTGCGTCGCCCAGCGGGTATGCGCAATACCGGTTCCCCCGTGCAGCGGATGTTCTTCCGCGGCCTGGGCCAGCATCTGCACTTTACCGAGACGACGCAGACGGGTCATATGACCTTCTGCATCGACGACAGCCAGACCGGCAGAGTCGTAACCACGGTATTCCAGACGACGTAAACCTTCGAGAAGGATTTCAGCAATATCACGCTGCGCAACTGCGCCAACAATTCCACACATAATTTATATTCCGAATTTAGGCATTATGCCTGCGTTGTCGCTGACCTGTATTTGCCCTTTCCGGGCGCCCCGAGCCTTGTAGAGAGTGGGGTTATTTTTATGGGTACTGCTTGTGGGGGGAGATATATATTTATCTCCTCTCCCGGGTTTGCCTGATGACGGCTACGCCTTATCAGGCCTACTCAATCGTAGGGCGGGTAAGCGTAGCGCCACCCGCCTTGTTGTTACTTTTTCTTCACCGGGCGTTTCCAGCCCTGCTTGCTGACCTGCGGAACGCGGCTTAATACCAGCTCGTTCTCGGCCACATCGCGCGTTACGGTTGTTCCAGCGGCAATAGTCACCCCGTTACCCACGGTAACAGGCGCCACCAACTGCGTATCGGAGCCAACGAACACGTCATCACCAATGATCGTTTTAAACTTATTAGCGCCGTCATAGTTACAGGTAATCGTCCCTGCACCAATATTCACGTTATTGCCAATTTCCGCGTCGCCCAGATAGGTCAGATGACCTGCTTTAGAGCCTTTACCCAGACGCGCTTTTTTCATCTCCACGAAGTTACCCACGTGAGCGCCTTCCAGCAGCTCAGCACCCGGGCGCAGGCGCGCAAACGGGCCGATAGTACAGGCCACGTCCAGACGGGCATCTTCCACCACGCTGTACGGGCTGATTTCGCAGTCGTCACCGATGATGCTGTTTTTGATCACGCAGCCGGCGCCAATTTTGACGCGGTTGCCCAGCGTCACGTTACCCTCGAGGGTGACGTTAGTATCAATCTCAACGTCACGCCCGTGAGATAATGAGCCACGCAGATCGAAACGCGCCGGATCGCGCAGCATCACGCCTGCCAGCAGCAGTTTTTCAGCCTGTTCGGACTGATAAACACGCTCAAGGCGGGAAAGTTGAAGACGGTTATTCACCCCTTCGGTTTCGCTGATGCGCGCCGGATGGACTGCCGCAATCTCGCGCCCTTCGTGGTACGCCATCGCAATAATGTCGGTGATGTAGTATTCACCCTGCGCATTGTTGTTGTTGAGCTTCGACAGCCAGCGCTTCATATCCGCGCCATTGGCAATCAGGATACCGGTGTTGATCTCCTGAATCTGACGCTGCGCCTCACTGGCATCTTTATGCTCAACAATACCCGTAACGTTGCCGTTTTCACGGGTGATACGACCATAACCGGTTGGATCGTCCAGCACGACGGTTAATAAACCGATGCCGCCCTGCGGTTTGGCTTCACGCAGGCGAGTCAGTGTTTCAACAGAGATCAGCGGGACATCGCCGTAGAGCATCAAAATGTCTTCGTCATCCGCAAAGAAGGGCGCAGCCTGCTGCATGGCATGGCCTGTACCCAACTGTTCAGCCTGAAGCACCCAGTTGAGCTTGTCGTCGTTCAGCGTCTTTTTAAGCAGATCGCCGCCGTGGCCGTAGACCAGGTGAACCTGATTAGCACCCAGTTCATTCGCTGCATCAATGACATGCTGCACCATTGGCTTTCCTGCAAGCGTGTGAAGCACTTTAGGCAGGTCGGAATACATGCGGGTCCCTTTGCCTGCGGCAAGGATCACCACGCTCATCGCACTGTTTGACATACGCATCCTGACGGTAGTTTGAGTGAGAAGTAAAAACGTTTGATGCTTAAAATTCTACATCTTTTTCAGCATGAATTAAGGCCGAAAAAAAAAAGCCAGCCTGGTATCCAGACTGGCTTTTGTGCTTTTCAAGCCGGTGTTACATCGCTTTTTTGGTCAACTCGATAACGCGCAGTTTCGCGATCGCTTTGGCCAGCTCCGCAGACGCCTGAGCGTAATCCACGTCACCATGAGAGCTGTTAATGTGCTCTTCAGCCTTACGCTTCGACTCCAGGGCTCGCGCTTCGTCGAGATCCTGGCCACGAATAGCGGTATCGGCCAGAACGGTCACACTGCCAGGCTGCACTTCAAGAATGCCGCCGGACAGATAGATAAACTCTTCGTGACCGAACTGTTTAACGATGCGGATCATACCAGGCTTAATGGCGGTGAGCAGCGGTGCGTGCCCCGGGAAAATACCCAGTTCACCTTCACTACCCGTTACCTGGATTTTTTCGACCAGACCAGAGAACATTTGTTGCTCTGCGCTGACGACGTCCAGGTGGTAAGTCATTGCCATATCACCCTCCGATTAAGGCGTTAAAGTTTTTTGGCTTTTTCCACAGCTTCTTCGATGGAACCAACCATGTAGAACGCCTGCTCTGGCAGGTGATCGTATTCGCCTTCCATGATGCCTTTAAAGCCACGGATGGTGTCTTTCAGGGAAACGTATTTACCTGGAGAACCGGTGAATACTTCCGCAACGAAGAACGGCTGGGACAGGAAGCGCTGGATCTTACGCGCACGTGCTACCACCAGTTTGTCTTCTTCAGACAGTTCATCCATACCCAGGATGGCGATGATGTCTTTCAGTTCCTGATAACGCTGCAGCAGGGACTGTACGCCACGCGCGGTGTCGTAGTGTTCCTGACCAACAACCAGTGGATCCAGCTGACGGCTGGTGGAGTCCAGCGGGTCAACGGCCGGGTAGATACCCAGAGACGCGATCTGACGGCTCAGTACCACGGTTGCATCTAAGTGCGCAAAGGTGGTGGCTGGTGATGGGTCAGTCAAGTCATCCGCAGGTACGTATACCGCCTGAACGGAGGTGATAGAACCGGTTTTGGTAGAGGTGATACGTTCCTGAAGAACACCCATCTCTTCCGCCAGCGTAGGCTGATAACCTACCGCTGAAGGCATACGACCCAGCAGTGCAGATACTTCAGTACCGGCCAGGGTGTAACGATAGATGTTATCAACGAACAGCAGAACGTCACGGCCTTCGTCACGGAACTTCTCAGCCATCGTCAGGCCGGTCAGCGCAACGCGCAGACGGTTTCCAGGTGGCTCGTTCATCTGGCCGTAAACCAGGGATACTTTGTCCAGAACGTTGGAGTCGGTCATTTCGTGGTAGAAGTCGTTACCCTCACGAGTACGTTCACCTACGCCCGCAAACACAGAGTAACCGGAGTGCTCGATCGCGATGTTACGGATCAGCTCCATCATGTTTACGGTTTTACCTACACCCGCACCACCGAACAGACCAACTTTACCGCCCTTCGCGAACGGACACATCAGGTCGATAACTTTGATACCGGTTTCCAGCAGTTCCTGAGAGCTGGACAGCTCTTCGTAGGAAGGTGCCGCGCGGTGGATAGCCCAACGCTCTTCTTCACCGATGTCGCCTTTCATGTCGATTGGCTGACCCAATACGTTCATGATACGACCCAGTGTTGCTTTACCTACCGGGACTTCGATCGGGTGCTCAAGGTCTTTTACTTCCAGACCACGACGCAGACCGTCGGAAGAACCCATCGCGATGGTACGCACGATACCGCCGCCGAGCTGCTGCTGAACTTCCAGCACCAGGCTCTCGTTACCATTCTGTACCTCAAGCGCGTCGTACACGCGTGGTACGGCGTCCTGAGGGAACTCGACGTCCACCACGGCGCCGATTACCTGGACAATCTTTCCAGTAGCCATCTTGAATCCTCTACGTAATTCGTAAACCTGGTTAAACCGCGGCGGCCCCCGAGACGATCTCGGTGAGTTCCTGAGTAATGCTGGCCTGACGAGCTTTGTTGTAAACCAACTGCAGCTCTTTAATCAGGCTGCCGCCATTATCGGTCGCGGCTTTCATCGCCACCATTCGTGCGGCCTGCTCGCTGGCCAGGTTTTCTACAACGCCCTGATAAACCTGAGATTCAACGTAACGACGCAGCAGGGTATCCAGCAGCGGTTTCGGATCGGGTTCATACAGGTAATCCCAGGTTTTTTGCTTCAGCTCGCCATCTTCTGATGCCGGTAACGGCAGCATCTGAGTGAGCGTTGGAACCTGAGACATGGTGTTAATGAATTTGTTGCTGACAACGTACAGTCTGTCCAGACGGCCTTCATCATAAGCCTGCAACATCACTTTAACCGGGCCGATCAGTTCGGACAGGGACGGGTTATCACCCATACCGGTCACCTGAGCGACAATGTTGCCACCAACGGAATTAAAGAAAGAGACGCCTTTAGAGCCGATCATTGCGATATCGCACTGAACGCCTTTTTCAGACCATGCTTTCATATCCGCCAGCAGTTTTTTGAACAGGTTAATGTTCAAGCCGCCACACAGACCACGGTCGGTCGACACCACCAGGTAGCCCACGCGCTTAACGTCGCGTTCTTCCAGGTAAGGGTGCTTATATTCCAGATTACCGTTTGCAAGGTGACCAATCACTTTGCGCATGGTTTCTGCATAAGGACGGCTGGCCGCCATGCGATCCTGCGATTTACGCATTTTGGAAGCGGCGACCATCTCCATCGCTTTAGTGATCTTTTGCGTGTTCTGGACGCTTGCGATCTTACTACGTATCTCTTTTGCGCCGGCCATGAGCTTCTCCTCAATGCCAGGCGGCTTGTCCTGAGACAAGCCGCCGGACGATTACCAGGATTGGGTTGCTTTGAAGGAATCGAGGATAGCTTTCAGCTTGCCTTCGATTTCGTCGTTATAGCCACCGGTCTGGTTGATCTCTTGCATCAGCGGAGCGTGATCACGGTCGACGTAAGCCAGCAGAGCGGCTTCGAAGCTACCGATTTTCGCCAGTTCCACATCTTCGAGGTAACCGCGTTCAGCCGCGAACAGAACCAGGCCCTGCTGAGCAACAGACATTGGTGCGTACTGTTTCTGCTTCAGCAGCTCGGTCACTTTCTGACCGTGGCTCAGCTGTTTACGGGTTGCTTCGTCCAGATCGGATGCGAACTGAGAGAACGCAGCCAGTTCACGATACTGTGCCAGCGCGGTACGGATACCACCGGACAGTTTCTTGATGATCTTGGTCTGAGCAGCACCACCAACACGGGATACGGAGATACCCGGGTTAACTGCCGGACGAATACCGGAGTTAAACAGGTTGGTTTCCAGGAAGATCTGACCATCGGTAATGGAGATTACGTTGGTCGGAACGAACGCAGAAACGTCACCCGCCTGGGTTTCAATGATCGGCAGAGCGGTCAGAGAGCCCGTTTTACCCTTCACTTCACCTTTGGTGAAGTTCTCGACGTATTCCGCGTTAACGCGGGAAGCACGCTCCAGCAGACGAGAGTGGAGGTAGAATACGTCGCCAGGGAACGCTTCACGTCCAGGTGGACGACGGAGCAGCAGGGAAACCTGACGATAAGCAACAGCCTGTTTAGACAGGTCATCGTATACGATCAGCGCATCTTCACCGCGGTCACGGAAGTATTCGCCCATTGCGCAACCGGCGTATGGCGCCAGGTATTGCAGTGCAGCAGATTCAGACGCGGTCGCCACCACAACGATGGTGTTAGACAGTGCGCCGTGCTCTTCCAGTTTACGAACCACGTTGGAAATGGTGGACGCTTTCTGGCCGATGGCCACGTACACACATTTGATGCCGGAGTCACGCTGGTTGATGATGGCGTCGATAGCCATCGCGGTTTTACCGGTCTGACGGTCACCGATGATCAGTTCACGCTGACCACGACCGATTGGGATCATGGCATCAACGGACTTATAACCTGTCTGAACAGGCTGATCTACGGACTGACGGTCGATAACGCCCGGTGCGATAACTTCGATTGGGGAGAAGCCATCGTGCTCAACCGGACCTTTACCGTCGATTGGCGCACCCAGGGTGTTAACAACGCGACCCAGCAGGCCACGGCCAACCGGCACTTCCAGAATACGGCCAGTACACTTAACCTTCATGCCTTCGGCGAGGTCAGCGTATGGACCCATCACAACTGCACCAACGGAGTCGCGCTCCAGGTTCAGTGCGATAGCGTAACGGTTACCCGGCAGGGAAATCATCTCACCCTGCATACAATCGGCCAGGCCGTGGATGCGGATAACACCGTCACTTACAGAAACAATAGTACCTTCGTTGTGAGCTTCACTCACAACATTGAACTGAGCAATGCGCTGCTTGATCAGTTCGCTGATTTCGGTGGAATTCAGTTGCATGCTCCAGTCCCCTTAAGACTGCAAGACGTCTGCAAGGCGCTCAAGACGGCCGCGTACGCTGCCATCAATGACCATATCACCCGAGCGGATGATTACGCCTGCCATTACAGACTTATCGATTTTGCAATTCAGCTTAACTTTGCGTGACAGACGTTTTTCCATCGCGGCGGTAATTTTCGCAAGCTGTTCGTCACTCAGTTCAGTCGCAGAAGTCACTTCGACTTCAGCGGTAGCTTCACTAAGGGCACGTAAGTGCTCAAACTGCTCGAGAACATCCGGGAGCACACGGAGACGACCATTCTCTGCCATCACCTTAATCAGGTTCTGGCCGTTGGCATCCAGTTGCTCTCCGCACACGGCGATAAACGACGCGGCGAGGGTTTCAGGTGCTAACGCACCGGAAAGCAACTCGGCCATTTGTTCGTTTTTCGTCACCTCAGCGGCAAACGCCAGCATATTCTGCCAGCGATCGACATTTTGGTGTTCGATAGCAAAGTCAAAAGCTGCTTTGGCGTAGGGGCGAGCTACCGTAACAAATTCAGACATCAGCCCCTCCCTCCTTACAGTTCAGCGACAAGTTTGTCCACGATGTCGCTGTTAGCAGCTTCATCCACGGAACGTTCGATGATCTTCTCGGCGCCAGCAACAGCCAGAATCGCAACCTGCTTACGCAGTTCTTCACGAGCACGTTTACGCTCAGCTTCAATTTCAGCCTGAGCCTGTGTCACGATCTTAGTACGTTCCTGTTCTGCTTCAGCTTTGGCTTCGTCCAGGATCTGCGAACGGCGTTTGTTAGCCTGTTCGATGATAACCTGAGCTTCCGCTTTCGCTTTTTTCAGCTGGTCTGTCGCGTTGGCCTGTGCAAGGTCCAAATCTTTCTTAGCGCGTTCTGCAGAAGCCAGACCGTCAGCAATTTCTTTCTGACGTTTTTCGATGGCAGCCATTAAAGGCGGCCATACATACTTCATGCAGAACCAGACAAAGAGAATAAACGCGATGGCCTGGCCGAGGATTGTTGCGTTCATGTTCACAGCACAATACCTCTTTAATATCTGTGGCTTAGGGTTTTAAAACTACTACTACGCGACAGCAAACATCACGTACAGACCCAGACCTACAGCGATCATTGGGATAGCATCCACCAGACCCATAACGATAAAGAACTGAGTACGCAGCAGAGGAATCAGATCAGGTTGACGCGCAGCGCCTTCCAGGAATTTGCCCCCGAGGATGCCGATACCGATCGCAGCACCGATAGCCGCCAGACCCATCATCACAGCGGCAGCCATGTACAGCAGATCCATATTCAGGTTTTCCATGACAGTCTCCAGTTTGTTTCAATTAAAACGTAGTAGTGTTGGTAAAAAATCAGTGCTCTTCAGACGCCATCGACAGATAGACGATCGTCAGAACCATGAAGATAAAGGCTTGCAGCGTAATGATCAGGATGTGGAAAATGGCCCACGGCACATTCAGAACCCACTGTGACCACCACGGCAGAAGACCCGCGATCAGAATGAAAATCAGCTCACCCGCATACATGTTGCCGAACAGTCGCAGACCCAGTGAAACAGGTTTGGACAGCAGGCTAACGCCTTCCAGGATCAGGTTGACCGGAATAAACGCCCAGTGGTTGAACGGCTGCAAGGTAAGCTCTTTCACAAAGCCGCTTACGCCTTTCATTTTGATGCTGTAGAAAAGAATCAGGATAAACACGCCCAGCGCCATCGACAGGGTGATGTTCACGTCCGCAGACGGTACCACACGCAGTGCAGGCAGGCCGAAGATGTGCTCGCCGATAAACGGCAGCAGATCGATTGGCAGCAGGTCCATCAGGTTCATCAGGAAGACCCAAACGAACACGGTCAGCGCCAGCGGAGCAATCAGCTTGCTCTTGCCATGGTACATGTCTTTGACGCTGCCATGGACGAAGCCGATGATCATTTCGATGAAGGTCTGGAATTTCCCTGGTACACCGCTGGTCGCTCGTTTAGCAACACCGCGGAACATGGCCAGGAACAGAAGACCCAAAACCACCGAGAAGAACATGGAGTCGATGTTGATCGTCCAGAAGGTGGCCGGGGGGTTATGTGGATCCACCAGCGAGAATGTACGCAGGTCCAGCTGAAGGTTATTCAGATGGTGACCTATGTAATCCTGCGGCGTCATATTTTCTGAAGCCATGATGCCTTTTACCCTTTGTTATTGATTACAGCTGGAGCCAGAACTTGTACCACCAGCACCAAAACCCACGTTGCTATCAGCGGCATGAAGACCACTTTCAAAACCGCCAGCGCCATCACCAGTAGAGCAAAGGTCAGCAACACCTTACACACTTCGCCGAGGGCGAAGGACCAGGCCACGCGGCCTTTGGCAGGTGTATGCGCCTGATGACGCCAGGCAAAAATCATAAACAACACGTTTGGCAGCACAACCGCCAAACCCCCGCACACGGCGGAGATGCCCCAGAAGGGGTCTTTGAGGCTAAACAGCAGTCCACTTGCTATCACAGCCAGAAACTGAATGAACAGAAGCTTACGAGCAACGTTTCTACTCAAGAGCGACACAGACATCACGTTTTTACTCCTGCTCCCTTCGAGGTATGCCGCGTGTCGTATAAAACGTCCTTTAAGGCTCAGAGTCAAGCATCAAAAAGCGGTCAAATTATACGGTGCGCACCCGTGATTTCAAACATTAAGTAGCGAAAAGGTGAATAAATGTTTAAATATTTTTCCCCACCGCTATTTTTTAACTTTCGCTGAAAGCGTCAACCTTCGACCAAAACTGCAAACAGCGCGAAAACGTTGACGATAAAGCGTGCACGAGATCACAAAACACACATTTGCAATAAGGTTGTATTTATCAAAGGCGCAAATCGCGGAAATTTATCTTTATGAAATTAAAAGCAAAACGTCGTAACTATTTTCAAAACAGCCCAGTACACAATAAAAACCTTTTATTGACATTCTTAATAAATAATTAACATTGCGTTCTGGTTACTGCCTTCCACTTTTAGCAGACTTATATTTTCACAGATGACTATCTTCTCGGTGAATAATAGTTACTTCGTTAACCGGAAGAAAAACCTTAGTGAAGCAGAGGTTAAAAGCTGCCCGAAAAATCCCCGCTAGTTGTGCTGTTTTTTAACATGATAAGAACAGCACGAATTCCACATTTTTTATTAATTTTTTAAAAATTGTTTGGCTTAATTATCACCAGGTGACGTTCACCTTCGAGCTGAGGAATCTCTAATTTCTCAATAGACTCGACAGCAAAACCGTCCGGAAGCTGTTCAATCTCATCGCCTGGCAACTGCCCTTTCAGCGCATAAAAGCGGCCGTTCTCCGCAGGTAAGTGTTTGCACCAGCTCACCATATCGTTGAGCGACGCAAATGCGCGGCTGATAACCCCGTCAAACGGCGGCTCTGCCGGGAACTCCTCTACCCTGCTCTGCACGGGCGTGATGTTCTCAAGCTTCAGCTCATGCTGTACCTGACGTAAAAATCGCACGCGTTTGCCGAGGCTGTCCAGCAGCGTGAAATGGCTCTCAGGGCGAACAATCGACAGCGGAATACCCGGCAGACCAGGGCCCGTCCCCACGTCGATAAAGCGTTCACCTTTCAGCCAGGGGGCAACCACGATGCTGTCGAGAATGTGGCGAACGAGCATCTCGTTGGGGTTGCGAACAGACGTCAGGTTGTACGCTTTGTTCCATTTGTTCAGCATATCGACATAGGCCACCAGCTGATTTTTCTGGTGATCGGTGAGCGAAATACCTGCCTGATCCAGCAGACGAGAGAGTTTGTTGAGCACGGTGAATACCTGTTGAGAGACTTAAGTGGCGGGTGGCGCTTCGCTTACCCGCCCTACGGAGTTCAGTAGGCCCGGTAAGCGCAGCGCCACCGGGCAATTTCAAGGCTTTACGCGCTACGGCGCAGCATGCCCTGCTTTTTCAGCCACACCAGCAGGATCGAAATCGCCGCTGGAGTCACGCCCGAGATGCGGGAAGCCTGGCCGATCGATACCGGTTTGTGATCGTTCAGCTTAGCGATCACTTCGTTGGAAAGGCCCGTCACCTGGCGGTAGTCCAGCATTTCCGGCAGCAGCGTGTTTTCGTTACGCTGCTGTTTTTCGATCTCATCCTGCTGACGCGCGATGTAACCTTCGTACTTCACCTGGATCTCAACCTGCTCCGCCGCTTCAGCATCTTCCAGGCCCGGCGCGAACGCGGTCAGTTTGACCAGGTTCTCGTAGGTGACTTCAGGACGGCGCAGCAAATCTTCACCGCTGGCCTCGCGCGACAGCGGCGCGGTTAAGTGAGCGTTTACTTCAGCAGCGGTTTCCGCCTGCGGATTCACCCAGGTGGTTTTCAGACGCTGACGTTCCTGTTCAATGCGCTCCAGCTTCTCGTTGAAGCGCGCCCAGCGTTCGTCATCGACCAGGCCGAGCTCGCGGCCCATTTCGGTCAGACGAAGGTCGGCGTTATCTTCACGCAGCATCAGGCGATATTCTGCGCGAGAGGTAAACATACGGTACGGTTCTTTGGTACCCAGCGTGCAGAGATCGTCAACCAGCACGCCCAGGTACGCCTGAGAACGGCCGGGTGCCCAGCCTTCTTTCTCGGCAGAGAAGCGCGCAGCGTTCAGGCCGGCAAGCAGGCCCTGTGCAGCCGCTTCTTCGTAGCCGGTGGTGCCGTTAATCTGACCCGCGAAGAACAGACCGTGGATGAATTTGCTCTCCAGGGTCGGCTTCAGGTCACGCGGATCGAAGAAATCGTACTCAATAGCGTAGCCAGGGCGAACGATTTTTGCGTTCTCCATACCCTGCATTGAGCGAACAATTTGCATCTGCACGTCGAACGGCAGGCTGGTGGAGATGCCGTTCGGGTAAATTTCGTTTGAGGTCAGCCCTTCCGGCTCCAGGAAGATCTGGTGCTGGTTGCGATCGGCAAAGCGCATCACTTTGTCTTCAATCGACGGGCAGTAGCGCGGACCGATCCCTTCGATCACGCCAGCGTACATCGGGCTGCGATCGAGGTTATTGCGGATCACATCATGGGTTTTCTCGTTGGTATGCGTGATATAGCACGGCACCTGCTGCGGATGCTGTGCCGCATTGCCCATGAACGAGAAGACCGGCATTGGGTTATCACCGTGCTGTTGCGCCAGCACGCTGAAATCAATGGTACGCGCATCAATACGCGGCGGCGTACCGGTTTTCAGGCGGCTAACGCGCAGCGGCAGTTCGCGCAGACGGCGAGACAAGGGAATAGACGGCGGATCGCCAGCACGACCACCGCTGTAGTTATCCAGGCCGATATGAATTTTACCGTCCAGGAATGTCCCCACGGTCAACACCACGGCTTTGGCGCGGAATTTGAGGCCCATCTGGGTCACCGCGCCTACGACGCGATCGTTCTCAACGATAAGATCTTCGACCGCCTGCTGGAAGATCATCAGGTTCGGCTGGTTCTCCAGCGCGGTACGTACCGCCTGACGGTAAAGTACGCGGTCTGCCTGTGCACGGGTCGCTCGAACAGCAGGCCCTTTGCTCGCGTTTAGTATCCTAAACTGGATGCCGGCATGATCGATCGCTTTCGCCATCAGGCCGCCAAGTGCATCCACTTCTTTTACCAGGTGTCCTTTCCCAATGCCGCCAATCGCCGGATTACAGGACATTTGTCCCAGCGTGTCGATATTGTGTGTCAAAAGCAGGGTCTGCTGACCCATTCGCGCTGCGGCCATTGCGGCCTCAGTGCCTGCGTGACCCCCGCCAATGATGATGACGTCAAAAGGATCCTGATAAAACATGGTGGTCTGCCTCGCGTAAAGCGGTATGAAAATGGATTGAAGCCCGGGCCGTGGATTCTACTCAACTTTAGTCTTTCGAGAAAGCATTGGGATCCTGGGCTATTAAAAAGAAGATCTTTTTATTTAGAGATCTGTTCTATTGTGATCTCTTATTAGGATCGCGAACCCATGTGGATAAGTCCGATCTCATAAAGAAGATCATGCAGTTAGAAAGGATCGTTTGCTGTGAATGAACGGTGATCCTGGACCGTATAAGCTGGGATCAGATCGCGACTTTATACACAGGCCAAAAACGACGCTACGGTTGTTCTTTGGATAACTACGGGTTAATACGAGCTTTTAACCAGAGTTATCCACATCTGTTCGCGCGATCTTTAATCGTTTTTGAGTAAATTTTTCCATTCCGCGAGCCAGATCTCGGCTGGATCCTCCGGAATGTCATGATCGAGGATGTTGATCTTGAGTGTTTCACCCAGCTGTTTTGCTCCGCAGGAGGTCACAGCGGTTTCGACTTTCTCTATTGCCCCGCAAAAGGTGTCATATTCACGACTGCCGATCCCTACTGCGCCAAAACGGACGTTTGACAGATCGGGCTGCTGTTCCAGCAGTTCGTCATATAAAGGTTGCAGGTTATCCGGCAGATCGCCCGCGCCGTGCGTAGAGGTGATCAGCAGCCAGACCCCATCAGTCGGGAGATCTTCCAGCAACGGGCCGTGCAGGGTTTCCGTGGAAAAGCCCGCCTCTTCCAGCTTTTCAGCCAGATGTTCCGCTACGTATTCTGCACCACCCAGGGTGCTGCCGCTGATAAGGGTAATGTCCGCCATTGATCGCTCGCCCAGATAAAGAGACGGCCATTGTACGCTGTGAACG
Source organism: Enterobacter sp. ku-bf2 (assembly GCF_001742765.1). Classification (NCBI taxonomy): domain Bacteria; kingdom Pseudomonadati; phylum Pseudomonadota; class Gammaproteobacteria; order Enterobacterales; family Enterobacteriaceae; genus Enterobacter; species Enterobacter sp. ku-bf2. The sequence continues at coordinate 16,894 of NZ_MDVW01000005.1, read as the reverse complement.
AGCTGGGATCTACCTGTGGAAAATGTGGGAATGGATTTGCCCGATCACGGGCGGATGGTACGCATGATCGGGTTTTGCAGGGAGATCAGGGTCTCGGTGGACTGAATTTCATCGATTGTTTGGATCTTGTTGATAAGTACCTGCTGGAGCGCGTCGATGGATCGGCACATGACTTTAATAAAGATGCTGTAGTGCCCGGTGGTGTAGTACGCCTCGGTGACTTCATCCAGCGCGTTCAGTTTCGCCAGGGCGGAAGGGTAGTCTTTGGCGCTTTTAAGAATGATGCCGATGAAGCAGCAGACGTCGTAACCCAGCTGCTTCGGGCTGACGTCAATGCGTGCACCGGTGATGATCCCTGCCTGCTTCATCTTCTCTACGCGAACGTGAATGGTTCCCGGGCTGACGCCAAACTGTTTCGCCAGTTCGGCGTAGGCGGTACGGGCATTGGCCATTAACGCCTCCAGAATGCCGCGGTCGAGATTGTCGATCTGATAATTTTCCATAGCTTTTTCTTATGAAGATTAATGAATCACTCTATTCTAGCGCCTTATATTATCGAATCAAAAGTGAAGGTGGCTTTTTGTTGATGGGTTATTGAATAAGGTGCCATTTCTGTTGCTTAATCAATATCAACAGGACGCAGGAGTATAAATAATGAAAACCGCTTACATCGCAAAACAACGCCAGATCAGTTTCGTAAAATCCCATTTTTCCCGCCAGCTGGAAGAGAAGCTTGGGCTGATTGAAGTCCAGGCGCCGATCCTCAGCCGCGTGGGTGACGGGACGCAGGATAACCTCTCTGGATGCGAAAAAGCGGTACAGGTGAAAGTGAAAACACTGCCAGATGCTCAGTTCGAAGTGGTTCATTCACTGGCGAAATGGAAGCGTCAAACCCTGGGGCAACACGACTTCAGCGCGGGCGAAGGGCTCTACACGCACATGAAAGCCCTTCGCCCCGATGAAGACCGCCTTTCTCCGATTCATTCCGTTTATGTTGACCAGTGGGACTGGGAGCGCGTGATGGGTGATGGCGAGCGTCATGTCGGCACGCTGAAATCCACCGTTGAGGCGATCTACGCCGGGATCAAAGCAACCGAAGCGGCCGTAAGCAAAGCGTTTGGTCTGGCACCGTTCCTGCCGGATACGATCCACTTTGTGCACAGCCAGGAATTGCTGACCCGTTTCCCGGATCTGGATGCCAAAGGCCGCGAGCGCGCGATTGCTAAAGAGCTGGGTGCGGTGTTCCTGATTGGGATCGGCGGCAAGCTGTCTGACGGTAAGTGCCATGACGTTCGTGCGCCAGATTATGATGACTGGAGCACCACCGGTGAGGGTGAATTTGCCGGTCTGAACGGCGATATTCTGGTCTGGAACCCGGTACTGGAAGACGCATTCGAGCTTTCTTCTATGGGGATCCGCGTGGATGCTGACGCGCTGAAGCGCCAGCTGGCGGTGACCGGTGATGAAGATCGTCTCAAACTGGAGTGGCACCAGGCGCTGCTGCGTGGGGAGATGCCGCAGACGATTGGCGGCGGTATCGGCCAGTCCCGTCTGACCATGCTGCTACTTCAACTGCCCCATATTGGTCAGGTTCAGTGTGGCGTCTGGCCTCAGCAGGTTCGCGAAAGCGTCGGCTCTCTTCTGTAATTAACGCTGCCAGCGTCTAAGCAGGCGGCTGCGCAACCCGGTATCAAAGCGCCAGATATGATCGAAGATGCGCATGATGCCGGGTTTTCCATGGGCGGACATCGCCACCGCATGAAAACGGTGCTGATGCACACGCTGTAATTCCTTCACTTTATTTATCACGTCATCCGGCAGCCGCTGGGCGATAAAATCGGAAATCACCACCGCGTCAGCGTCGTACCAGTCGCCGCCCTGCATCCGCTCAACGATGCTGCGAAAACAGCTGGCCAGATCGGTGCCGCCGCGAAAACGCTGGCTCAGGAAGCGGATTGCCTGCTCGATCCCCTGCTGGTTCGTCAGCTCATAGCCTACGACTTCGCTGGAGAACAGCATGATGAAGCAGCGACGGCGATCGGCGAGCGCCACGCGCATCAGCGCCAGACAGAATGCTTTTGCACACTGCTCGTTAAACCCACCCATCGAGCCGGACGTATCCACGCAAACGATGAAGGGTCCGCGCGGCTGTTCATCAAAATCCTGATGAACGACCGGCCGCTGGCTGATTTTCTCACGCCAGGCTTCGCCGTGCAGCCGGTAGGTGAGGAGCTGTTTTTCCACCAGCCGACGGTAAAACTCATACTCCAGCTCGGTCATCCCCAGCGTGCTCAGCTCCGTGGGCAGCAGACGCAGAATATCATCGCTCTGCTGGAGCCCGTCGACCTGCTCCGGAACGGTGGCCGGTTCACGCACCAGGGTGCGGAAGGTTTCCATCGGGGCGTCTTTCTTTGGAACTGACTTCGCCTCCCTTGAGCGTCCCAGCTGTTCTGCAAGCTTCATCAACTCGGGCTGCTGCGTCAGAAAATCGCCGTATTTGACGATCAGCTGATAGTCCCCGCGCCGGAGCTGGCCGGCGCTCATATCCCAGAGACGCCCTGCCGCGTTCTCATTTTCCACCAGCACCTGCTCAAGCTGGCCGCTTAAGGTCATGCGTTCCTGAACTTCACTGAGCAGCTGTTCGCGCTCTTCATCCAGCAGCTGCTGGTTTAGCGTCGTGGCCTGCACCACCAGGCTGAGACGCCAGCGCTGTAAAAAGAGGGTGTGCAGTGCGGGAGTAAACGTGGCGTTGTCCGTGACCAGCCCCCGGGCCTGGCTGGCAAACGGGGAGTGGACCTTGTCGAGCAACGTCAGGGTTTGCGGAAGCTGGACGATAAACTGCGGCGTGGAGAGCCGCTGGCACTGCTGATAGCAGGCCACCTCTTCCTTTAACTCAGGCGGAACTTCGGTCTCCCTGAAGCGCTGACGCAAATTTTCGCGCCAGCGCGGAAGATCGTCCGTCATCGCCTTTTTGAGCTTCGGAAATTTTTCAAAGAAGGCTGCCAGCTGCGGCGAAGCCAGAAGGGTTATGACCACTTCTTCGATCAACCCTTCCTCGCTGACGGCCAGCATGACGTTAAGCGTATCCAGAGTTAGCATTGACGCGCCTGTTTAATCTGCGCGCTGACGTCCTGCAGGCTGGCTTCAATGCGACCTAACCAGTCGCTATGAATAAAGAGGCATTTTTGCTGCTCGCTAAAGCGGGTGTGCTGCTGGTGCCATTCGGTATCCAGCGCGTCCAGCTGCTGCTTAATCTCTTCGGGAACGCTGTCAGAGGCGGTTCCCGGAAGCGCGAGACGCGAGCCCTGCAGGCTGACGTCGCGGATCACCAGGTGCTGGCTGCTGTCGACTTCCATATTCAGCGGCTGCGCGAAACCGATACCGTTGAGCTTTCCGCGGATCTCTCCGCCCTTATCCAGCCACTGCGCCAGCGCTTCGCGCTCAATCGTCACGTGCACCACCTGCATATCATGCAGCTTGAGCGGCTGCTGGAGCAGCAGGGTCAGCGTCGGGCTGGTGAGTTCGGCGGGTAATTCATAGTGCGGTTTGCGGGCGAACATCCCCCCCAGGCGATTCACTTTCAGCGCGGTTTTATCACTTTGCTGCTGCTGAAGCTGGATACGCCGCTGGGCAATCGCCCCCAGCTGGTTGAGCATCGCCTGCTGTCCCCACGCGTGTCCGGTCATCAAAACGTCAAGCTGCTGCTGCATCAGATTCATGCCTTCCGCGTCGTGCCAGAGGCAATCTTTCAGCAGGATCAGATCGATGGGGGCAACAGCATCGCGGCCGCTAAACAGGGCGCTGGCCTGCAAGAGGCGGATCGCTTTTTTCCAGCGGCGATCGGAGACATAGGGCGCAGAAGGAAGATGATCAAGCTGCTGACGCAGCAGATAGATCAGCTCGAATACCGCGTCCGGCAATGTGATTTTGCCAATATCCTGCTGCCACTGGTAATACTCTTCATCCGTCACCTGCAGCGAAGCGGATACCGGGTTTTCACTTTCATCCTGCTGGCTGATCAGCATGGAGCGGAAGTTAGACTTATCCTGTACTTTGTCCAGCCACAGGCGGATGAGCATACGGTCATACAGCGCTTCCAGGCTGCTGTCGGCTTCGGGCAGTTCGTTAGAGGCGGCCACCAGCAGGCGCATCGGGATTTTCTCTTCACTGGCGCCGTTACGGAACCGACGTTCGTTTATCGCCGTGAGCAGGGTGTTCAGAATGGCCGGTCCCGCTTTCCAGATCTCATCAAGAAAGACAATTTCTGCCTCAGGCAGATACCCCGCCGTCAAACGCTCGTAGCGCCCTTCATCTTTCAGCGCCTGAATGGAAAGGGGGCCAAACACCTCTTCCGGGGTAGAAAAGCGGGTCATCAGGTATTCAAACGCGCGGGCGTTCTGAAAAGCAAACTTAAGCCTGCGGGCAATCAGGCTTTTGGCGATGCCCGGCGGCCCTAGCAGAAACACGCTTTCACCGCTCAACGCCGCCAGTAAACAGAGGCGAATGGCGTGGCTACGCTCGAAAAGGCCTTTCTCCAGCGCGCTGCTGAGGCGGGAAATTCTTTCTGCTAATAAATGTGAGTGAGCCATAATAGTTTTGCATCCTTTCGCCGTCGTGGCGGCCAATTGAAGCGAGTATAGACGTTTCAGTCAGGGCTGGTAATAGACTGAAGTGCGGCGCAATTTTCTTTGCGCTACATTAATGCGGTTGCATTTAGGGGTACGATTTTGCATTGAATCGTGCATACTGTGCGCTTTTTGTGGGCCAAGGGACCAGGAACACATTTGTTATTCAAACGAAAAGACTAGTCTATGAGCACTGATAATAAGCAATCATTACCCGCAATAACGCTTGCGGCGATCGGGGTTGTCTACGGTGATATTGGCACCAGCCCGCTTTATACGCTTCGTGAATGTCTGTCCGGCCAGTTTGGCTTTGGTGTTGAGCGCGATGCCGTATTTGGCTTCCTGTCCCTCATCTTCTGGCTGCTGATCCTGGTGGTTTCTGTTAAATATCTTTCCTTCGTTATGCGCGCTGATAACGCGGGCGAAGGCGGTATCCTGACCCTGATGTCCCTTGCAGGGCGCAACACCTCCGCCAGAATGACCTCCGTGCTGGTGATTATCGGCCTGATTGGCGGCAGCTTCTTCTATGGCGAGGTGGTTATCACGCCCGCGATTTCGGTCCTCTCGGCGATAGAGGGGCTGGAGATCATTGCGCCGCAGCTTGATACGTGGGTGGTCCCGCTGGCCATAATCGTGCTGACGCTGCTGTTTGTGATCCAGAAGCACGGTACCGGGCTGGTGGGTAAACTGTTTGCACCAATTATGCTGGCCTGGTTCCTGATCCTGGCCGCGCTTGGCTTGCGCAGCATTATTGCTAACCCGGAAGTGCTGCATGCGCTGAACCCCTACTGGGCCGTGCATTTCTTCCTCGAATACAAAGTGGTTTCCTTCGTAGCGCTGGGGGCGGTCGTGCTCTCCATTACCGGCGTTGAAGCGCTGTATGCTGACATGGGTCACTTCGGGAAACTGCCTATCCGCGTGGCCTGGTTTATTGTGGTGCTGCCGTCGCTGGTGCTGAACTACTTTGGCCAGGGCGCGCTGTTGCTCAAAAATCCGGAAGCGATAAAGAACCCGTTCTTCCTGCTGGCGCCTGACTGGGCGCTGGTGCCGATGCTGATCCTGGCGACGCTGGCGACCGTCATTGCCTCTCAGGCGGTGATTTCCGGCGTGTTTTCTCTGACGCGCCAGGCCGTGCGTCTGGGGTATCTCTCGCCGATGCGCATCATCCATACTTCAGAGATGGAGTCGGGCCAGATCTACATCCCGTTCGTTAACTGGCTGCTCTATCTCGCGGTTGTGATTGTTATCGTCAGCTTCGAGCACTCCAGCAACCTGGCGGCGGCGTACGGTATTGCAGTAACCGGTACGATGGTGCTGACATCGCTTCTCTCCACTACGGTGGCGTACCGAAACTGGCACTGGAATAAATTCCTCGTGGCGATGATTCTGGTGGGCTTCCTGTGTATTGACGTGCCGCTGTTCTCCGCGAACCTCGACAAGATTGTCTCCGGCGGCTGGCTGCCACTGACGCTGGGTCTGGTGATGTTCATCGTCATGACCACCTGGAAAAGCGAGCGTTTCCGCCTGCTGCGGCGCATGCATGAGCACGGGAATTCTCTGGAGGCGATGATCGCTTCGCTGGAGAAATCTCCGCCGGTCCGCGTGCCGGGCACTGCGGTGTACATGTCTCGCGCCCTGAACGTCATCCCGTTCGCGCTGATGCATAACCTCAAGCACAACAAAGTGCTGCACGAGCGCGTGATCCTGCTGACGCTGCGCACCGAAGATGCGCCTTACGTTCATAACGTGCGTCGCGTGCAAATCGAGCAGCTCTCTCCGACATTCTGGCGTGTGGTGGCGAGCTACGGCTGGCGTGAAACGCCAAACGTGGAAGAGGTGTTCCACCGCTGCGGTCTGGAAGGGCTGAGCTGCCGGATGATGGAGACGTCGTTCTTTATGTCTCACGAGTCGCTGATCATCGGCAAGCGCCCGTGGTATTTGCGCCTGCGCGGCAAGCTGTACCTGATCCTGCAGCGTAACGCCCTGCGCGCGCCTGACCAGTTTGAGATCCCGCCTAACCGCGTGATAGAGCTGGGTACGCAGGTCGAGATTTAAGTCCTTTCGAAAATGCCGGGTGGCGCTTCGCTTACCCGGCCTACCCAACCCGTAGGCCCGTGCAAGCGAAGCGCCGGCGGGCAATTTCTCCCATCAATATTTCACTTAGCGAAACGTTTCGACGTCGATCACAAATCTGTTACGTCATGGTGGTTTTCTGAACATTTCTGAGGCTACACTTCTTTTAGCGAAACGTTTCGCTAGTGGAGCAAGAAAATGAAGAAAGGCACTGTACTCAACTCAGAAATCTCATCGGTTATTTCCCGTCTTGGGCATACCGATACGCTGGTGGTTTGCGATGCAGGCTTACCGGTTCCGCGCAGCACAACCCGTATCGATATGGCGTTAACGCAGGGCGTACCTTCGTTTATGCAGGTACTGGACGTGGTGACCGCGGAGATGCAGGTTGAGGCGGCCATTCTCGCGGCGGAAATCAAACAACATAATCCGCAACTCCACGAAACGTTGCTCAGCCATCTTGAGCAGCTGCAACAACACCAGGGAAACACCATCGAAATTCGTTACACAACGCACGAACAATTCAAACAACAAACCGCAGACAGTCAGGCGGTGATTCGCAGCGGGGAGTGTTCCCCGTATGCGAATATCATTCTCTGTGCTGGCGTCACCTTCTGAGGCCATCATGGACGCATTACTGCAACTCAAAGGGATCGATAAGTCGTTCCCGGGCGTAAAAGCCCTCTCCGGCGCGGCGCTGAACGTTTACCCCGGGCGCGTAATGGCGCTGGTGGGCGAAAACGGCGCCGGCAAATCCACCATGATGAAAGTGCTGACCGGTATCTATCAACGCGATGCCGGTTCGCTCCTCTGGCTGGGTAAAGAGACCACCTTTAACGGCCCGAAATCCTCTCAGGAAGCGGGCATCGGCATTATTCACCAGGAGTTGAACCTGATCCCACAGCTCACCATTGCGGAGAACATCTTCCTCGGCCGTGAGTTCGTGAACCGCTTCGGCAAGATCGACTGGAAAACCATGTATGCCGAAGCCGACAAGCTGCTGGCGAAGCTGAACCTGCGCTTTAAGAGCGACCGCCTGGTCGGCGATCTCTCCATCGGCGATCAGCAGATGGTGGAAATCGCGAAGGTGCTGAGCTTTGAGTCGAAGGTCATCATTATGGATGAACCGACCGACGCCCTGACCGATACCGAAACCGAATCCCTGTTCCGCGTTATCCGCGAGCTGAAATCGCAGGGGCGCGGGATTGTCTATATCTCTCACCGTATGAAAGAGATCTTTGAAATCTGCGATGACGTCACCGTCTTCCGCGACGGGCAGTTTATTGCTGAGCGCGAAGTGGCCACGCTGACCGAAGATACGCTCATCGAAATGATGGTAGGACGTAAGCTGGAAGATCAGTACCCGCATCTGGATAAAGCGCCGGGTGAGATCCGCCTGAAGGTGGACAACCTCTGCGGTCCGGGTGTGAACGACGTCACCTTTACCCTGCGCCAGGGCGAGATCCTGGGCGTGGCGGGCCTGATGGGCGCGGGACGTACCGAGCTGATGAAAGTGTTGTACGGCGCACTGCCGCGCACCAGCGGTTATGTCACCCTCGACGGCCATGAAGTGGTCACCCGCTCCCCGCAGGATGGTCTGGCGAACGGCATCGTCTATATCTCCGAAGACCGCAAACGCGACGGCTTAGTGCTGGGCATGTCGGTAAAAGAGAACATGTCCTTGACTGCGCTGCGCTATTTCAGCCACAGCGGCGGCAGCCTGAAGCATAAAGACGAGCAGCAGGCGGTCAGCGATTTCATCCGTCTCTTTAACGTTAAAACCCCGTCGATGGAGCAGGCGATTGGCTTGTTGTCCGGCGGGAATCAGCAGAAAGTGGCGATTGCGCGCGGGCTGATGACGCGCCCGAAAGTGTTGATCCTCGACGAGCCAACCCGCGGCGTGGACGTGGGGGCGAAAAAAGAGATCTATCAGCTGATTAACCAGTTCAAGGCCGACGGTCTGAGCATCATTCTGGTCTCTTCCGAGATGCCAGAAGTATTAGGCATGAGCGATCGTATTATCGTCATGCATGAAGGGCATCTCGGCGGTGAATTCACTCGCGAGCAGGCCACCCAGGAAGTTCTGATGGCTGCCGCTGTGGGCAAGCTTAATCGCGTGAATCAGGAGTAAGAAGATGACAACCCAGGCTGTTTCTGGTCGCCGCTATTTTACAAAGGCGTGGCTGATGGAGCAAAAATCGCTGATTGCCCTGCTGGTGCTGATCGCGATTGTGTCGACCATGAGCCCGAATTTCTTCACCGTAAATAACCTGTTCAACATTCTGCAGCAGACGTCGGTGAACGCCATTATGGCGGTCGGCATGACGCTGGTGATTTTGACCTCAGGGATCGATCTGTCCGTCGGTTCCCTGCTGGCCCTCACCGGCGCGATCGCCGCTTCGCTTGTCGGGATTGAAGTTAACGCGCTGGTGGCCGTGGCCGCGGCCCTGGCGGCAGGCGCGGCGATTGGCGCCGTCACCGGCGTGATTGTGGCAAAAGGCCGCGTTCAGGCGTTCATCGCGACGCTGGTGATGATGCTGCTGCTGCGCGGGGTGACCATGGTTTATACCAACGGCAGCCCGGTCAATACCGGCTTCACCGATAACGCCGATCTGTTTGGCTGGTTCGGTATAGGTCGCCCGCTGGGTGTCCCGACCCCGGTCTGGATCATGGCTATCGTCTTCCTGGCGGCGTGGTACATGCTGCACCATACCCGTCTGGGCCGTTACATCTATGCGCTGGGCGGTAACGAAGCGGCAACGCGCCTGTCCGGGATTAGCGTTAATAAAGTTAAAGTCATCGTGTACTCCCTGTGTGGTCTGCTGGCGTCACTGGCGGGCATCATCGAAGTGGCGCGCCTCTCTTCCGCGCAGCCGACGGCGGGTACGGGGTATGAGCTGGATGCTATTGCAGCAGTGGTTCTGGGCGGTACGAGTCTGGCGGGCGGTAAAGGTCGCATTGTTGGGACATTGATCGGCGCACTGATTCTCGGTTTCCTGAATAATGGTTTGAATTTGTTAGGTGTTTCCTCCTATTACCAGATGATCGTTAAGGCAGTGGTGATTTTGCTGGCGGTACTGGTAGACAACAAAAAACAGTAACTGACGACACTACAGGACATCTTAGATATGAACATGAAAAAACTGGCTACCCTGGTTTCCGCTGTCGCGCTGAGCGCAACCGTAAGTGCTAACGCCATGGCGAAAGATACCATCGCGCTGGTTGTCTCTACGCTGAACAACCCGTTCTTCGTCTCCCTGAAGGACGGTGCGCAGAAAGAAGCGGATAAACTGGGCTACAACCTGGTGGTACTGGATTCACAGAACAACCCGGCGAAAGAGCTGGCTAACGTTCAGGACTTAACCGTTCGTGGCACCAAAATTCTGCTGATCAACCCAACCGATTCTGATGCCGTAGGCAACGCCGTGAAGATGGCAAACCAGGCGAAAATTCCGGTGATCACCCTGGACCGTCAGGCAACCAAAGGCGACGTGGTGAGCCATATCGCGTCTGACAACGTGCTGGGCGGCAAAATCGCGGGTGACTACATTGCGAAGAAAGCAGGCGAAGGCGCGAAAGTTATCGAACTGCAGGGGATTGCCGGTACGTCTGCCGCCCGCGAGCGTGGCGAAGGCTTCCAGCAGGCGGTTGCAGCGCATAAATTCAACGTACTGGCCAGCCAGCCTGCGGACTTCGACCGTACTAAAGGTCTGAACGTCATGCAGAACCTGCTGACCGCACATCCTGACGTACAGGCGGTCTTCGCGCAGAACGACGAAATGGCGCTGGGCGCGCTGCGTGCCCTGCAGACTGCAGGTAAATCTGATGTGATGGTTGTCGGATTTGACGGCACGCCGGATGGTGAAAAAGCAGTAAACGATGGCAAACTGGCTGCGACCATCGCTCAGCTGCCTGAGCAGATTGGCGCCACTGGCGTTGAAACTGCCGACAAAGTGCTGAAGGGCGAAAAAGTTCAGGCTAAATACCCTGTTGACCTGAAGCTGGTTATCAAGCAGTAAAAGGCGAATCAGGTCGTCACTGGCGGCCTGAGGGACACCAATAAAGAAAAGTGTGGCATACGCCACCGGGTAACACCGGTGGCGCTCTCAGATGGACAACCCAACCATGAAAACCGCAGGCAACCTCGTCGTCCTTGGCAGTATCAATGCCGATCACATTCTTAACCTTGAATCGTTCCCTGCACCGGGCGAGACCGTCACGGGTAGCCAGTATCAGGTCGCTTTTGGCGGTAAAGGGGCAAACCAGGCCGTTGCCGCTGGGCGCAGCGGAGCGAATATTGCGTTTATCGCCTGCACGGGCGATGACGATACCGGTGAGCGCGTACGCAAGCAGCTGGCAAGCGACAACATTGATATCGCACCGGTCAGCGTTGTTGCAGGGGAGTCTACCGGCGTGGCGCTGATTTTCGTCAACGCAGAAGGTGAGAATGTTATCGGTATTCATGCTGGCGCTAATGCAGCGTTGACGACGGAGCGCGTAGAAGCGCAACGTGCAATCATCGCCGGAGCGGAAACCCTGCTCATGCAGCTGGAGTCACCGGTTGAAAGCGTGCTGGCCGCGGCCAACATCGCGCATGAAAATCATACCACTGTCGTACTTAATCCGGCCCCTGCCCGTGTATTATCTGACGAGCTGCTGGCGCTGGTGGACATCATCACGCCGAACGAAACCGAAGCCGAAAAGCTGACGGGCATTCGCGTTGAAAACGATGATGATGCCGCGCGAGCCGCGCGTGCGTTGCACGACAAAGGCATCGGAACGGTGATCATCACCCTGGGCAGCCGTGGGGTATGGGCAAGCGTAAACGGTGAAGGCCGTCGCGTGCCGGGCTTTAAGGTGAAGGCGATTGATACCATTGCAGCGGGAGATACCTTCAATGGTGCACTGGTGACCGCGCTGCTGGAAGGCAAGAGTATGGATGATGCGATCCGCTTCGCGCATGCGGCTGCCGCGATTGCGGTGACGCGCAAGGGCGCCCAGCCTTCCGTTCCGTGGCGTAAAGAGATCGATGAATTCTTAAGTCAGCAGGGGTAACGCTTGGCCACAATGAAAGATGTCGCTCGCCTGGCGGGCGTTTCTACCTCGACGGTGTCTCACGTCATTAATAACGATCGCTTCGTCAGCGAGGCGATTCGGGAAAAAGTCGAAGCGGCAGTAAAAGATCTCAACTATGCGCCGTCTGCGCTGGCGCGCAGCCTTAAGCTCAACCAGACGCGTACGATCGGTATGTTGATCACCGCCAGTACCAATCCCTTTTATTCTGAGCTGGTTCGCGGCGTGGAGCGCAGCTGCTTCGAGCGTGGCTACAGCCTGGTGCTGTGCAATACCGAAGGGGACGAGCAGCGCATGAACCGTAACCTGGAAACGCTGATGCAAAAACGCGTCGACGGGCTACTGCTGCTGTGTACCGAAACGCACCAGCCCTCGAAAGAGATTATCCAGCGCTACCCCTCCATTCCCACGGTGATGATGGACTGGGCGCCGTTCGACGGCACCAGCGACCTCATTCAGGATAACTCCCTGCTGGGGGGCGATATGGCCACTCAGTATCTGATCGATAAAGGCTATACCCGCATCGCCTGTATTACCGGTCCGCTGGACAAAACCCCGGCGCGTTTGCGACTGGAAGGGTATCTCGCCGCGATGGCGCGGGCGGGCCTTTCCGTGCCGGAAGGGTACCGTATTACCGGTGATTTTGAGTTTCACGGTGGTTTTGAAGCGATGCAGACGCTGCTGGCGCAGCCGCAGCGTCCGCAGGCGGTGTTTATCGGCAACGATGCCATGGCGTTTGGCGCCTATCAGGCGTTATATCAGGCCGGTTTGCGTGTTCCCCACGATATGGCGGTAATCGGCTACGATGATATTGAGCTGGCCAGCTATATGACGCCGCCGCTCACCACCATCCATCAGCCAAAAGATGAGCTGGGCGAGCTGGCCATCGATGTGTTGATCCACCGAATGGCTCAGCCCACGCTGCAGCAGCAACGCCTGCAGCTTACTCCTGTTCTGATGGAACGGGGTTCGGTTTAGCTTTCGCCTTATGGCGTTCTTTTATCAGGTTACGGCCATCTTTCGGTTTTAACAGCATAAAGACCAGCGCTGAAACGACGGTGAGTGCGCCCATGGTGATAAAGGTATAGTGGAACTGCTCGACGGTGTTCGCGCTGTCGAAACCTTCATAAAACCGCAGTACCGCCGCGCTCACGGCCACCCCTAAACTGATCGACAGCTGCTGGGTGACTGCCAGCACGCTGTTGCCGCTACTGGCGTTCTCGTCGGTCAGATCCGCAAGAGTGATGGTGTTCATTGATGTGAATTGCGTCGACATCGCCATGCCTAGCACAAACAGCGGCAGGATCAGCATCCAGACGGGAAGCGAGGCGGACTGCAGCGAGAACTGTGCAATCATCAGACCGATAAAGACCGTCACGCCAACCAGCGTCTTGCGATAGCCAAACCAGCGTAGCACCTGCGTCACGGTCGATTTTGCCAGAATCGAGCCCATCGCCGTAGGGGCCATCATGCAGCCGGCAATCAGGGCCGGATAGCCGAAACCGACCTGCAGCATCAGTGGCATCAGGAACGGTACGCAGCCGGTTCCCAGACGCGAGGCAATGTTTCCCGCGATCCCGACGGAAAAGGTTCGGGTGTTGAAGAGCCCAAGAGAGATTAACGGCGTCGGGTGACGGCGCGCATGACGTATATAAAGAAGGAACAGCAGAATCCCGGCGAGGATAACGGAGAGCGCCATCCATGTCGCGACGATCTTCTCGCCAAACAGCTCCATCCCGCTGGAGAAAAGCACCAGGCTCAGGCCAAACAGGAAAAAGCCCCCCATGTCGAAGCTGCGTCTTGGCGTGGTGAAGTTCGGCATATATTTGCGGGCATACAGCAGCCCCGCAACGCCAATCGGAATATTAATCAGGAAGATCCAGTGCCAGCTTGCCCAGGTGACAAACACGCCACCGAGTACCGGGCCAAGTATCGGGCCGACCAGTCCCGGCATGGTGACGAAGTTGAGCACGGGAAGCAGTTCGCTTCGAGGGTAGGCTCGTAATAAGGCAAGGCGCGCCACGGGCATCATCATCGCGCCGCCAATGCCCTGTAATACGCGGAAGATAACCAGTTCCGTTAAGGACGAGGAGAGCGCACAGGCCAGCGAACCGAGCGTAAAGAGTGTTACGGCCAGCATGAAAACTCTGCGGGTACCGAAGCGGTCGGCCAGCCAGCCGCTAACCGGAATTAACATTGCGACCGTCAGGGTGTAGCTGATGATGGCGGATTGCATTGCCAGCGGGGAGCGGTTAAGGCTTTGCGCAATAGCGGGAAGCGCGGTGTTGAGGATGGTGGCATCCAGTGCCTGCATAAAAAACGCCATGGCTGCAATCCACGGCAATCCGGCCATGCTGCGCGCTTTTTTCTTTGTCATCTATTTACCTGCTGGTGGGTTGGCGCAGCCAGTAATGCCTGGCACGCACTCAGGGCTCGCTGCCCGTCGCTTTCCTGAATGGCATCTACTATCGCCTGATGCAATTCCAGTTTTACCACGTCGTTTTGTGTAATAGAGGTAAAGTAAGTGTGGTACACCGAATGGAATAATGAGGCAAACGAGGTGAGGAACGGATTGGCGCTCATCATATAGATATGTTCATGCCAGGCCATATCGACTTCAACCCAGCGTTCGCGGTTGAAGTGTTTTTTCAGGAACACCATCTCTTCCATCAATGCGTTAAGCTGCGCTTTTTGCTCTGCCGTGCCAAGCGTGGCGGCAAGCAGACATGCCTGAGGTTCAAGACTGCTGCGCATCACCAGAAAGTGATCGACAACCTGATGAAAGTTATCTTCCGTCATCCACCAGGAGAGCAGCTCCTGATCGAGAAAATTCCAGTTACTCTGTGGCATCACGCGTGTGCCAATACGCGGGCGTGGAAGCACCATACCTTTTGCCGTCAGGGTTTTCACCGCCTCGCGAACCGCGGTACGGCTCACCCCAAACTGCTCACCCAGCTCCATTTCACCCGGCAGGATGCTACCCGGGGCATATTTACCCGCTAAAATTCGCTGCGCCAGCTTTTCTGCCAGCACATACGACAGGTTTTTTTGGGCGGCCAGCTGTTGTGCGCTTAATGGCATCGCTTTTATTCCTTAAAGATTCATGCTGATAATTATGCCACCTCGAATGTGATTGTGGTTGCAGATACATCAAATAGAACAATTTGTAGCTTGATTTCACCGCTGCTGGTGAAAAAAAACACGGATAGAAACTTTTTTTAAATTTCCTCTTGTCACGCCGGAATAACTCCCTATAATGCGCCTCCACTGACACGGAACAACGGCACACACGCCGCCGGGTCAGCAGAGAATAGCGAAAATAAACGCTTGACTCTGAAGCGGGAAAGCGTAATATGCACACCCCGCGCCGCAGCGAAAACGAAGCGGCACTGCTCTTTAACAATTTATCAGACAATCTGTGTGGGCACTCAAAGTGACATGGATTCTTAATGTCTTCGGACAATAAATGAATACCAAGTCTCTGAGTGAACATGCGTAATTCATTACGAAGTTTAATTCACGAGCATCAAACTTAAATTGAAGAGTTTGATCATGGCTCAGATTGAACGCTGGCGGCAGGCCTAACACATGCAAGTCGAGCGGTAACACAGGGAGCTTGCTCCTGGGTGACGAGCGGCGGACGGGTGAGTAATGTCTGGGAAACTGCCTGATGGAGGGGGATAACTACTGGAAACGGTAGCTAATACCGCATAACGTCGCAAGACCAAAGAGGGGGACCTTCGGGCCTCTTGCCATCAGATGTGCCCAGATGGGATTAGCTAGTAGGTGGGGTAACGGCTCACCTAGGCGACGATCCCTAGCTGGTCTGAGAGGATGACCAGCCACACTGGAACTGAGACACGGTCCAGACTCCTACGGGAGGCAGCAGTGGGGAATATTGCACAATGGGCGCAAGCCTGATGCAGCCATGCCGCGTGTATGAAGAAGGCCTTCGGGTTGTAAAGTACTTTCAGCGGGGAGGAAGGYGKTGAGGTTAATAACCTCASCRATTGACGTTACCCGCAGAAGAAGCACCGGCTAACTCCGTGCCAGCAGCCGCGGTAATACGGAGGGTGCAAGCGTTAATCGGAATTACTGGGCGTAAAGCGCACGCAGGCGGTCTGTCAAGTCGGATGTGAAATCCCCGGGCTCAACCTGGGAACTGCATTCGAAACTGGCAGGCTAGAGTCTTGTAGAGGGGGGTAGAATTCCAGGTGTAGCGGTGAAATGCGTAGAGATCTGGAGGAATACCGGTGGCGAAGGCGGCCCCCTGGACAAAGACTGACGCTCAGGTGCGAAAGCGTGGGGAGCAAACAGGATTAGATACCCTGGTAGTCCACGCCGTAAACGATGTCGACTTGGAGGTTGTGCCCTTGAGGCGTGGCTTCCGGAGCTAACGCGTTAAGTCGACCGCCTGGGGAGTACGGCCGCAAGGTTAAAACTCAAATGAATTGACGGGGGCCCGCACAAGCGGTGGAGCATGTGGTTTAATTCGATGCAACGCGAAGAACCTTACCTACTCTTGACATCCAGAGAACTTWSCAGAGATGSWTTGGTGCCTTCGGGAACTCTGAGACAGGTGCTGCATGGCTGTCGTCAGCTCGTGTTGTGAAATGTTGGGTTAAGTCCCGCAACGAGCGCAACCCTTATCCTTTGTTGCCAGCGGTTAGGCCGGGAACTCAAAGGAGACTGCCAGTGATAAACTGGAGGAAGGTGGGGATGACGTCAAGTCATCATGGCCCTTACGAGTAGGGCTACACACGTGCTACAATGGCGCATACAAAGAGAAGCGACCTCGCGAGAGCAAGCGGACCTCATAAAGTGCGTCGTAGTCCGGATTGGAGTCTGCAACTCGACTCCATGAAGTCGGAATCGCTAGTAATCGTAGATCAGAATGCTACGGTGAATACGTTCCCGGGCCTTGTACACACCGCCCGTCACACCATGGGAGTGGGTTGCAAAAGAAGTAGGTAGCTTAACCTTCGGGAGGGCGCTTACCACTTTGTGATTCATGACTGGGGTGAAGTCGTAACAAGGTAACCGTAGGGGAACCTGCGGTTGGATCACCTCCTTACCTTAAAGAACCTGCCTTTGYAGTGCTCACACAGATTGTCTGATGAAAA
>NZ_MDVW01000004.1:0-113961 GCF_001742765.1 Enterobacter sp. ku-bf2 | reverse complement strand
GGTCTTGCGACATTATGCGGTATTAGCTACCGTTTCCAGTAGTTATCCCCCTCCATCAGGCAGTTTCCCAGACATTACTCACCCGTCCGCCGCTCGCCGGCAAAGTAGCAAGCTACTTTCCGCTGCCGCTCGACTTGCATGTGTTAGGCCTGCCGCCAGCGTTCAATCTGAGCCATGATCAAACTCTTCAATTTAAGTTTGATGCTCGTGAATTAAACTTCGTAATGAATTACGCATGTTCACTCAGAGACTTGGTATTCATTTATTGTCCGAAGACATTAAGAATCCATGTCACTTTGAGTGCCCACACAGATTGTCTGATAAATTGTTAAAGAGCAGTGCAACGCGGCTTTCGCTCACCGTTGCGAGGTCCCGTATATTACGTTTTCCTCATTCAGAGTCAAGTGATTATTTTCGCTTTTCTCTGTTGGCGTTCATCTCTGAACCCCGCTAACCCGGCGGCCTGTAAGCCGTTGTTCCGTGTCAGTGGAGGCGCATTATAGGGAGTTCTCAGACGTTGACAACCCCTCTTTTAAAAAAAACTTTCAACCGTCTCTTTTTTGCTCAAAACCGTGCTATAGCGCCAGTTTTTCGAGCGTTTCAAAGCCATAACGGCGTAAAACGGGTAAAAGTTGTTCAGTTTCTTTTGTTAACGCCATACAAAACGCGATATTCGCATCGGTAGATTTCGCATCCGGGGCTTCATGCTCCAGCAACCATGCCGTACGACGGGCTATAGCCGCTCCGGAATCCACCAGACGCGTCCCCTCCGGCAGTACCTCTAATAGCTCTTCCTGGAGTAGCGGGAAGTGGGTACAGCCCAGCACAACGGTATCCGGGGGTTCGGGCATCCTCAGCCACGGACGAAGAATACGACGCAGCTCGTCGAGTGATACCGACTTGCCATGCAGCTTCGCTTCCGCCATCTCCACCAGCTCAGCCGAACCGAGCATCGCAATCTGGCATTCATTAGCGAAACGGTCGATCAGCTCGCGGGTATAAGGGCGCTTTACCGTACCTCGCGTGGCCAGCAGGCCCACAATGCCGTTCGCCGTCAGACGCGCGGCAGGCTTTATTGCCGGGACGACGCCCACAACCGGGAACTGGAATTTTTCACGCAGGGCGGGAAGAGAAACGGTGCTCGCCGTGTTACACGCGATGACGGCCAGCGCAAGGGGATAGCGCTTTTGCACCGCAGTGACGATTTCCACCACGCGCTCAACAATAAAATCTTCGCTCTTTTCCCCATACGGGAAAGCGACGTTATCGAAGGCGTAGATGTAATGGAGATCCGGCAGGAGATGCCGAATCTCATCATAGACCGAAAGCCCACCGACGCCGGAATCAAACACCAGCACGGTAGGGCGCGGATTAGAAGGTGTAGCTGCCAGACAAGGTGTATTCCCGTCCTGCAGTTTGGTAGCCATAAACTGTCTCGTAATCTTTATCGAACAGGTTGGCTATTTTACCACGAACTGTAAGGTGTGAGGTGACAGGATACGAAACTGCGACATCCCACAGGCTTACACCGCCCATTTTTACTTTCTCAGACGGGTAAGTACCAAAGTCAGTGTCGTAACGCGTACCGAGATAGTGATAAGTCAGGCTCCAGTCGAAATCATAGATCTGCGTGTCGAGCTGATATTTCACCTGCTGCTTAGCACGACGGTCCAGAAGTTCGTTGGTTGCGGCATTGCGGGCATCCACGTAGTCGTAGCCAACGGTGTGCGTCAACGGCCCCGTGTCAAACGATGCTGTCGCTTCCACACCTTTAATGCGTGCTTTACCGACGTTGTAATATTGCTGGAGGTTATTATCGAAGTCGATGAGATTATCAACGTCATTACGGTAGCCGGATACGCGCCAGCTCACGCCTGCCGTCAGGCCTTCAAACGCACCTTCCCACTGCTTGCTCTCTTCTGGATCAAGATGGTCATTGCCATAGAAACCATAGAGTTGACCCAGATTCGGTGCTTTATAGGCCGTACCATAAGAAGCAACGAAGCGGTAACCCTCCACGAACTCCCAGGCCGCACTGCTTTGCCAGGTGCCATGACGACCGAACTGAGAGTTGTCATCGCTGCGAACCGCTCCTTCCAGGGTGAAGTCACCAAACTGCTGCAGCCCGGTCAGGTAGACGCCGGTGTTACGCAGGTCGTAGCCGTTGGTCACGTAGTTTGTACCCGGCTCGGTGCTCTGCTTCTGCCAGTCAACGCCCGCGCCAATGTTCCCTTGGCCAACATCAACGGAGTTGAGCCACTGGACATTGTACTGCTTGATTTCATCCAGCGTGGCTGTCGAATCGTAGCGGCCTAAATTCGGGTCGTAGTTATAGTCCTTGCTGTGGCTATAGCTGGTGAGCAGCTGTGAATGGAAGATGTCATCGTTGAAGCGCAATCCTGCATCCCAGGTCTGACTATAGAGCTGGCGGGTATCAACCAGCACGTCAGGCGTAAATGAGCTGTAGTAGCCGTCGTAGGCCGTACGGTTGCTGTAGCCAAAGCCGCGAACAAAACCGCTCCACTGATCTGAGAATGCGTGATCCAGTGCGCCATAGAGCGTTTTATTCATAACGCCGTCGCGATCGGTCTGGGCAAGGCCACCATTGTTGCCGTCCGCAACCACATCAAACCCTTTGGTATAGGTGTAATCACCCGCAAGCGTGACGCGCGTGCTGTCGCCCAGTGTTTGCTGAGTACTGCCACCATAATTCTGGTAGCCGTGCGAGCCTACGCCAGCATTCAGCGTGGTACCGTCCTTCGCGCGAGTGGTAATAATGTTTACGACGCCGCCGATTGCGTCCGAGCCGTATACCGCAGAACGCGGTCCACGAACATATTCGATACGCTGCACCAGAGAGATCGGGAACTGGCTGAGATCGGACGACCCCGTGACGCCCGCCTGGTTAAGGCGGATCCCATCAACAAGGATCAGGACGTGGCTGGAGTTGGTGCCACGGATAAAGAGAGAAGAGAGTTGCCCCATCCCACCACTTTGCGCCGTATCCACGCCGGGCAGGCGACGCATAACATCCAGGAGCGAGGTTGACTGCCAACGGTCAATATCGGCACGCGTAACAACCGTGTTTGCAGCCAGAATAGTTTTTTCAGGTTGTTCAAAACGATTTGCCGTCACCACCAACGAGTCTGCGCTATCCTGCGCCCAGCCCGAAAATGCCGTGACGGACAACGCCGTCAACAGCGATACTTTTTTAATCATTGTTAAAGCATCCACAATATAAGAAGGATGCCGCAGGCCTCATCGATAGCACGCGATGATGAAACCAAATGCGACGTGATCCCGGCAGGTCTTCGGGCTAGGTGGCTATATAAGGATGAAGACTTCCCATTTTCACAGTGTCTACAACGCTCATCCCGCCAGTCTTTACCGCTGCGCGTCAGCTCCAGATTTACACTGGATTCCCTTTTCACTCTCAGGAGACCGGAAACAGAATGCTACAATTAGACACGTATGGATGTCCAGACAGCTATTGGCCATTAAATCTGGACATCCCCTGAACAATCCCTACAATCGCCGCGTAATTCTTTATCACTCAGGACGCATCATGACCCCAGAACACCTCCCGACAGAACAGTACGACGCGCAGCTGGCAGAGAAAGTTGTCCGCCTGCAAAGTATGATGACGCCTTTCAACGCGCCCGTTCCCGAGGTGTTCCGCTCTCCTGTCAGCCACTACCGCATGCGTGCCGAGTTTCGCATCTGGCATGACGGTGACGACCTGTACCACATCATTTTCGATCAGCAGACGAAGTCCCGTATCCGCGTGGACAGCTTCCCGGCAGCGAGTGAGCTCATTAACCAATTAATGACGCTGATAATGGACGGCGTGCGTAACAACCCGGTACTGCGTAACAAGCTTTTCCAGATTGACTACCTGACCACGCAAAGCAATCAGGCGATTGTCTCCCTGCTGTACCACAAAGCCCTGAACGACGAGTGGCGCGAGCAGGCAGAAGCGCTGCGCGATGCGCTGCGTGCGCAGAACATCAACGTTCACCTGATTGGTCGCGCGACAAAAACCAAAATCATGCTGGATCAGGACTACATCGACGAGCGTCTGCCGGTGGCGGGTAAAGAGATGGTGTATCGTCAGGTCGAGAACAGCTTCACCCAGCCGAACGCTGCAATGAATGTGCAGATGCTGGAGTGGGCGCTGAAGGCGACGGAAGGATCAACGGGCGATCTGCTTGAGCTCTACTGCGGTAACGGCAACTTCTCGCTGGCGCTGGCGCGTAACTTCGATCGCGTCCTGGCAACGGAAATCGCCAAACCGTCGGTTGCCGCCGCGCAGTACAACATTGCCGCCAACCATATCGACAACGTGCAGATCATTCGTATGGCCGCAGAAGAGTTCACACAGGCGATGAACGGTGTACGTCAATTTAACCGTCTGGAAGGCATCGATCTGAAGAGCTACCAGTGTGAGACGATTTTTGTCGACCCGCCGCGCAGTGGCCTGGACAGCGAAACCGAGAAGATGGTGCAGGCGTACCCGCGTATTTTGTACATCTCCTGTAATCCGGAGACGCTGTGCAAGAACCTGGAAACGTTAGGCCAGACGCACAAGGTTGAACGTCTGGCGCTGTTCGATCAGTTCCCGTATACGCACCATATGGAGTGCGGTGTACTGCTCACGGCGAAGTAATGTGGCCTTGTAGGGCAGGTAAGCGAAGCGCCACCTGCCAAAAAGCCGGATGGCGCTTCGCTTATCCGGCCTACAATGACAAAAACCTTTATTCCGGTAACTGGCTTTTACGGCTACGCATACGCGAGCCAATCCAGAACACCAGCGCCACAGACAGTACCGCAGGGAAGAAGTTAGAGCCGATATCCGGATACTCCGCGCGCACCACCGTGCTGTACAGCAATACGCCCAGAATAAAGCAGGCGGCGGCCAGCCCCGGTAACCCCACCGGCATGGTGCGGTTCAGGTAGCGTTGATGCAGGCAGTACACCGTCAGCACCAGCGCAATCAGCGGGAAAATCGAAAACGGCACGATGGAGCTAAAAATAGCGGCGAACGTACCATTAATGGATAAGCCAGCGATCAATGCCAGCAACAGCGTCCCTTTATCCTGACCTGACTGTTTCATTACTCACCTTCACTCTTCGGTTTGATGTGCCAGTTTCTCTTGTTCACGGCGATACCAGTAGTACGCGCCTTTGGAGATCATCCTGAGCTGCAATACCAGTCGCTCTTCAAGCTGCTTGCGTTGTTCAATGCTGACATCCAGCGCTTCGGCACCTGCGCTGAAAACAATCGTCACCATCGCCTCGGCCTGTGCTTCGGTAAACGCACGCGGCATATGGTTTTCGAGTTCAAGATAGTCGGCAAGTTCCGCGATGAAGTGCTGAATTTCGCGCGCGACGGCGGCACGAAACGCCGCCGACGTGCCCGAACGCTCGCGCAGAAGCAGACGAAACGCGTTGGGGTTATTGCCGATAAATTCCATAAAGGTCGACACGGAGGTACGGATCACGCTGCCCCCTTTGGCGATACGCTGACGCGCCTGGCGCATCAGCTGACGCAGCATCAAACCGCTCTCGTCGACCATGGTCAGGCCCAGTTCATCCACATCACGGAAGTGACGATAGAAGGACGTTGGCGCAATCCCGGCCTCGCGTGCGACTTCGCGCAGGCTCAAACTGGCAAAACTTCGCTCAGCACTCAGTTGACTGAATGCGGCTTCCACCAGCGAACGCCGGGTTTTCTCTTTTTGTTGTGCTCTTACGCCCATCACGATAGTTGAATCCTTCCAAAGGCCTGATGGCACTATACCAGAGAATAAAATTAATCTGTTTGCCTGGCTTTGTGAATGATTGTTTACGTGCGGTTTGTGCTCCACTGCCGGAAAAAAGCACAACGATAATTGGGTTACTCTGGCAATGATGTTATGATTCTGTTGCTTTTATGTATAAGAACAGGTAAGCCTTGCCATGCCACATTCCTACGATTACGACGCAATAGTTATTGGTTCCGGCCCCGGCGGCGAAGGCGCTGCTATGGGTCTGGTGAAACAGGGAGCCAGAGTAGCGGTCATTGAGCGCTACCATAATGTCGGCGGCGGTTGCACCCACTGGGGCACCATCCCTTCGAAAGCCCTCCGCCACGCCGTTAGCCGCATTATCGAATTTAACCAGAACCCTCTTTACAGCGACCACTCCCGACTTCTTCGTTCCTCCTTTGCCGACATCCTGAACCACGCGGATACCGTCATTAACCAGCAGACGCGCATGCGTCAGGGGTTTTATGAGCGTAACCACTGTGAAATTTTGCAGGGCAACGCGCATTTTGTGGATGAACACACCCTGGCACTCGAATGCCACGACGGGTCGGTTGAAACTATCACCGCTGAAAAATTTGTGATTGCCTGCGGTTCACGCCCGTACCATCCGGCCGACGTGGACTTCTCGCACCCGCGCGTCTACGACAGCGACTCGATTCTCAGCCTGCACCATGAACCCCGCCACGTCATTATCTATGGCGCAGGGGTCATTGGTTGCGAATATGCGTCGATCTTCCGCGGAATGGACGTCAAAGTTGACCTGATCAACACTCGCGACCGCCTGCTGGCTTTCCTCGATCAGGAGATGTCGGACTCCCTCTCCTACCACTTCTGGAACAGCGGCGTGGTCATTCGCCACAACGAAGAGTACGAGAAGATCGAAGGCTGCGACGACGGGGTGATCATGCACCTCAAGTCCGGCAAGAAGCTGAAAGCGGACTGCCTCCTGTACGCCAACGGCCGTACCGGCAACACCGATTCCCTGCAGCTGGAAAATATCGGGCTTGAAACCGACAGCCGCGGTCAGCTGAAGGTCAACAGCATGTATCAGACCGCCCTACCGCACGTTTACGCGGTCGGCGACGTCATTGGCTATCCAAGCCTGGCCTCAGCCGCTTACGACCAGGGACGCATTGCGGCTCAGGCGCTGGTGAAAGGCGAAGCGACGGCGCATCTGATTGAAGATATCCCGACGGGCATCTACACCATCCCGGAAATCAGTTCCGTAGGGAAAACCGAGCAGCAGCTGACGTCAATGAAGGTGCCTTACGAGGTGGGTCGTGCGCAGTTTAAACATCTGGCGCGGGCGCAAATCGTGGGGATGAGCGTGGGTACGCTGAAGATTCTGTTCCATCGCGAGACGAAAGAGATCCTCGGGATTCACTGCTTTGGTGAACGCGCCGCGGAAATCATTCATATCGGCCAGGCCATCATGGAGCAGAAAGGTGGTGGTAACACCATTGAGTACTTCGTTAACACCACCTTTAACTACCCGACCATGGCGGAAGCCTATCGGGTCGCGGCACTAAACGGCCTGAACCGCCTGTTTTAACGCGCTGTCAAAATGGCCATCCATCGCACCACGGATGGCCTCTGCCAGCTGCTCATAGCGGCTGCGCAGCGGTGACCCAGGGCGATAGACCAGGCCAATCGTACGACGCGGCTCTGGTTTAATGCACGGCAAATAAACCACGCCATCACGTTTACGCTCGTGCGGTACCGCCAGCGCAGGCAGCAGCGTAATACCGCTTCCCGCCGCGACCATATTACGCAGCGTTTCCAGGCTGGTTGCGCGGAAATGGGTATCCTCATCCGCACCCGCTTCGAAGCAGAAGCCCATCGCCTGATCGCGCAGGCAGTGGCCATCTTCCAGCATCAGCAGCTTTTCACCCGCCAGATCGGCCATCGGCACGCGATCGCGGTTCGCCCACGGGTGATCTTCATAGATCGCCAGCATCATTGGCTCATCGAACAGCGGCACTTCAATAAAGGCTTCACTCTCTTTTACCAGTGCCAGAATGGCGCAGTCGAGCTTGCCGCTGTCCAGCTGTGCCAGCAGCTGATGGGTTTGCGCTTCGTGCAGGTACATTTCGAGTTTCGGGAACGTCTGGTGCAGCATCGGAATGATGTGCGGTAACAGGTACGGGCCAACGGTTGGGATCAGGCCAATATGCAGCGGGCCGGACATGGCCTCCCCCTGCTGGCTTGCCATTTCCTTGAGCACTTTGACCTCGCGCAGCACGGTGCGCGCCTGATCCACCAGCAGAAGACCTGCCTGTGTGAACAGAACCTTACGACTGGTGCGCTCCAGCAGCATCACGCCCAGCTCGTCTTCCAGCTTACGGATCTGGCCGCTCAGCGTGGGCTGGCTGACGTGGCAGGAATCTGCCGCGCGGCGAAAGTGACGATGCTCGGCTAACGCTACCAGGTATTCAAGATCACGAATATTCATTATTCATCCTCCGTCGCCACGATAGTTCATGGCGATAGATAGCATAGCAACGAACGATTATCCCTATCAAGCATTCTGTTGAATAATACACCACATAGACGAGGCGGCACGTGTTTGACCCTTGACGTCCCCGCACCGTCAGCGAGTTTCTCTCAAAACTCGAACAACTAAAGCCAACGTGAACTTTTGCGGACCCCGTGGTCCGCTTTTTTTTGCGTAAAAAAGCCCAACTCAGGGTTGGGCTGGGGTTTTGTAGGTCGGGTAAGGCGAAGCCGCCACCCGACGTTTCAGGCATCAAATCAGGCGGTTTTTCGCATCCGCAATCGCCTGCGCCACCTGCTTAGGCGACACGCCGCCTTTCGCCGCACGCTTATCCAGGCAGGACTGCAGCGCCAGAATCGGATATACATCCTCCCCGATCGCCGCGCTGAATTTTTGCAGGTCGGCAAGCGCCAGCTCTTCAAGGGCTTTACCCTGACGAATGGCTTCCACTACCGCTTCACCGACAATATGGTGCGCTTCACGGAACGGCACGCCCTTCGCCACCAGGTAATCTGCCAGCTCGGTCGCGTTCGCATAGCCCTGCTGCGCCGCTTCCTGACAGCGCGGACGCTTCACCTGAATGCCATCCAGCACCAGCGCGCCCATATGCAGACAGTCCAGCCAGGTGTCGAGCGCGTCGAACAGCCCTTCTTTGTCTTCCTGCATATCTTTGTTGTACGCCAGCGGCAGCCCTTTCAGGGTCATCATCATGCCGGTCAGTGCGCCCTGCACGCGGCCACATTTCCCGCGGATCAGCTCCAGCGCGTCCGGGTTTTTCTTCTGCGGCATCAGCGAAGAGCCGGACGTCACACGGTCAGACAGCTCGACGAAGCCCGCTTCGCCGGAGTTAAAGAAGATCAGATCTTCGGCAAAGCGCGACAGGTGCACCATACCGATAGACGCGTTAGAGAGCAGTTCCAGCACATGGTCACGATCGGAGACGCTATCCAGGCTGTTACGGGTAGCGGAGGCAAAGCCCAGCCAGCCTGCCAGCTGTTCACGGTCGATTTCGTAAGCGGTACCCGCCAGCGCGCCGCTGCCCAGCGGGCTGACGTCCAGACGCTTCAGGGTATCCTGCAGACGGCTTTCGTCACGCGCCAGCATCTCTACATAGGCCAGACACCAGTGCGCAAAGGTCACCGGCTGCGCGCGCTGCAGGTGGGTATAACCCGGCATCACCGCGTCCTGATTATTTTGTGCGGTCTCCACCAGCGCGGTCTGCAGCTGACGGTTCGCCGCAAGCAGTTCGCCAACGGTATCTTTACACCACAGCTTCAGGTCGGTGGCGACCTGGTCGTTACGGCTCCGGCCGGTATGCAGCTTTTTACCCAGCTGGCCGACCTTGTCGATCAGTTTACCTTCAACCCAGCTGTGAATATCTTCGGCATCGCTCTGCAGAATTTGCTGCGGATCCAGACGCACTTCTTCCAGCAGATTGTTCAGCGCCTCTTCCAGCTGCAGCTGTTCCTCTGGGGTCAGCACGCCCACCGTCACCAGCGCTTTGGACCAGGCCACAGAGCCGACAATATCCTGTTCGGCCAGGCGGTAGTCGAAGCGCAAAGAGTCGTTGAACTGTTTGAACCGCTGATCCGCTGCCTGTGTAAAACGCCCACCCCAAAGTGCCATAACATGCTTCCTTAATATCTTTGAATTTCATTGCCCGGTGGCGCTGCGCTTACCGGGCCTACAAAACATTAAATCGATTACGCTAAAATACGCGTGCCAATCGGCGTGCCGTTAAACAGCGCCGGGAGCTGCTCCGCGTGACGCCAGGAGGCGATATCTACCGGGCGACCCAGCGTGCGTGCCGCATCCAGCGCGGCGTTCACTTTGACGATCATGCCGTCGGTGATGATGCCCTGCGCAATCAGCTGCTCGGCTTTCTCTGCCGTCATTTCTGCGATGCGCTGGCCTTTTCCGTCCAGAATGCCGCTCACGTCGGAGAGCAGGATCAGGTCCGCGCCCAGCGTTGCCGCCAGTGCGGTTGCCGCCTGGTCAGCGTTAACGTTCATCAGCTCACCCTCTTCGGTCACGCCGATAGAGCTCACCACCGGCAGGAAACCGCCTTCCAGCAGCGTGTTAATCAGCTTAGGCGAACCCGGCTGCGCCAGTCCAACATGACCGAGCGCTTCGTCGAGCTGGGTCACTTTTACGCTGTCGCCATCGCCCAGATAGAGGCCAACGGAGGCAATGTGGTGTTTCTTCGCCCAGGACAGCAGGGTTTTGTTCGCCGTACCCGCCAGCGCACCGGTGATAATGTCAATCTGATCCGCAGGCGTCACGCGCAGGCCGTTTTTCTTGATCACCGGCAGGTTGAGCCCTTTCATCAGCTCATCCACCACGCAGCCGCCGCCGTGCACAATCACCAGTGGACGTTGGTGTGATTCGCGATAGTTCACCAGCGCGGTAAACAGACGCTCCAGCGCTTCTTCGCTGTCCAGCAGTACACCACCGAGTTTGATAATTAATGGATTCATCATCACACCTTAAATAAGAGCCTGCGTTTCAGGGAAACCGAAACGAATATTTGCACACTGCATTGCCTGTGCGGCAGCGCCTTTCAGTAAGTTATCTTCTGCGGCCACCACGATGAGATGCTCACCCTGAACGGCAAAGCCGATATCGCAGAACGGCAGACCGACCACGTTTTTCAGCGCCGGCACGCCTTTGTCGTACAGACGTACCAGCGGTTTGTCCGCATACGCCTGCGTGAAGACCTCGCTCACCTGCTCCTTGGTCACGCCAGGCTTCAGGCGACAGGTAATGGTTTCGAGGATCCCACGCGGGAAGCTGCCCAGGTGCGGGGTGAAAATGACGTCCGCGCCCAGATGCGTCGTGATTTCAGGGTGATGACGGTGATTAAACACGCCATACGGCTGAAGGCTCACTTCGCAGAAGCTGTTAGAGATCGCCGCCTTGCGTCCTGCACCGCTCACGCCGCTGGTGGCGTTGATCACCGGCCACTGGTTCAGATCCAGCAGACCCGCGTCGATCAGCGGCTTCAGGGAAAGCTGCGCCGCCGTCGGGTAGCAGCCCGGAACGGCAATCAGATCCGCTTCTTTCAGTTTATCTGCGCTCCACTCCGCCAGGCCGTACACCGCTTTTTCAAGCAGATCAGGGTGCTGATGGGTGAAACCGTAATATTTTTCGTAGAACGCGCCGTCGTTAACGCGGAACGCGCCGGAGAGGTCGAAGACCACGCAGCCAGCCGCCAGGAACTGCGGCGCCAGGTCGTGGCTGACCTCGTGCGCGGTGGCTAAAAACACCACGTCGACGCCGTCAGTAAACTCGCTGATGTCAGACATGGGCTGCAGCGGCAGATCGACCAGGCCCTTAAGTTGCGGATGCAAATCGGAAATTAACTTTCCTGCATCATTGCTTTGCGCTGACACGGTCAAAGCGGTTATGGTCATATGTGGATGGCGATTCACGTAGCTTACAAGCTCTGCGCCCGCATAACCGCTAGCGCCTACAATCAGCGTATTCAACATCGGGTTCCTTTATGCTCAACGTTAATGTATTTTTATTCACATTTATTGCATGAATATTGATACTATCACGACCTAAGGTGTGTCAACAATGAAAATGAACTTACCGCCATTTATCGAGATCTACCGCGCCCTGATTGCCACACCGTCTATCAGCGCAACGGAAGAAGCGCTGGATCAGAGCAATGAGTCTTTAATCAATCTGCTGGCGGGTTGGTTTAGCGATCTTGGGTTTGACGTTGAGGTTCAGCCCGTCCCCGGCACTCGCCACAAATTTAACCTGCTCGCCAGTACCGGAACCGGTGCGGGCGGCCTGCTGCTGGCCGGTCATACCGACACCGTGCCGTTCGACGATGGCCGCTGGACGCGCGATCCGTTCACCCTGACCGAGCACGACAACAAGCTCTACGGTCTGGGCACCGCCGACATGAAAGGCTTCTTCGCCTTTATCCTTGACGCGCTGCGTGACGTGGACGTGACGAAGCTGAAAAAACCGCTCTACATTCTGGCGACCGCTGATGAAGAGACCAGCATGGCGGGCGCGCGCTACTTCTCTGAAAACACGTCGATTCGCCCGGATTGCGCGATCATCGGCGAACCGACGTCTCTGCAGCCGATTCGCGCGCATAAAGGCCATATCTCTACCGCCGTGCGCGTGCTCGGCCAGTCCGGCCACTCCAGCGATCCGGCGCGCGGCGTGAACGCCATTGAGCTGATGCATGACGCCATCGGCCGCATCATGACCCTGCGCGACGATCTGAAAGAGCGTTACCACTATGAGGCGTTCACCGTGCCGTATCCAACGCTCAATCTCGGCAGCCTGCACGGCGGTGATGCCTCGAACCGTATCTGCGCCTGCTGCGAGCTGCACATGGACATCCGACCGCTGCCGGGCATGACCCTGAGCGATCTCGACGGCCTGCTGAATGAGGCGCTGGCCCCGGTGAGCGAACGCTGGCCGGGTCGCCTGACGGTCTCCGAACTGCATCCGCCCATCCCGGGTTACGAATGCCCGCCGGACCATCAGCTGGTCGATGTGGTAGAAAAGCTGCTCGGCCAGAAAACCGACGTGGTGAACTACTGTACCGAAGCGCCGTTTATTCAGACGCTTTGCCCGACGCTGGTTCTAGGCCCAGGCTCCATCAACCAGGCGCACCAGCCGGATGAATATCTGGAAACCCGCTTTATCAAACCCACCCGCGAACTGATTACCCAGGTTGTGCATCACTTCTGCTGGCATTAAAACCGCACCGAAGAGTCCCCTCTCCCTGTGGGAGAGGGTTAGGGTGAGGGCAACAGATCGCATGATCTCCGTCACATTTCCATAAGCATCTCTTATCTGACGCAATGCGAATTAAATTTCGTAAATTGCCCACATTTATTCGTTTGCTGAACCGTTTTCGCAGCAATTGACGACGGGGGTTTTACGTGGCTTTATAAAGGGAGATGACAAAATAATGTCCAAAAGATTTTCACATGGGCATAAACAAAAATGATGGGGTGACTGGGTTTTTATGAACGAACAATATTCCGCGTTGCGTAGTAATGTCAGTATGCTCGGCAAAGTGCTTGGAGATACCATCAAAGATGCGTTGGGGGAAAACATCCTCGACCGCGTTGAAACCATCCGCAAGCTGTCTAAATCTTCCCGTGCCGGTAACGAGGCCAGTCGTCAGGAGCTGCTCACCACCTTGCAGAACCTCTCTAACGATGAGCTGCTGCCCGTTGCGCGCGCCTTCAGCCAGTTCCTGAACCTGGCCAACACCGCTGAGCAATACCACAGCATTTCGCCAAACGGCGAAGCGGCCAGCAACCCGGAAGTCATTGCCCGCACCCTTCGTAAACTGAAAGACCAGCCCGACCTCAACGAAGCCACCATCAAAAAAGCGGTGGAGTCGCTTTCGCTGGAGCTGGTACTGACCGCTCACCCAACCGAGATCACCCGTCGCACCCTGATCCACAAAATGGTGGAAGTGAACAACTGCCTGAAGCAGCTGGATAACAAAGACATTGCCGACTATGAACGCAACCAGCTGATGCGCCGTCTGCGCCAACTGATTGCCCAGTCCTGGCACACCGATGAAATTCGTAAGCATCGCCCAAGCCCGGTCGACGAAGCCAAATGGGGCTTTGCGGTGGTGGAAAACAGCCTGTGGGAAGGGGTACCGAACTACCTTCGCGAGCTGAACGAACAGCTGGAAGCGAACCTGGGCTACCGCCTGCCGGTCGATTTCGTGCCGGTCCGCTTCACCTCCTGGATGGGCGGCGACCGCGACGGCAACCCGAACGTTACCGCGGAAATCACCCGCCACGTCCTGCTGCTGAGCCGCTGGAAAGCGACCGACCTGTTCCTGAAAGACATTCAGGTGCTGATCTCCGAGCTGTCGATGGTTGAAGCGACGCCGGAACTGCGCGCGCTGGCCGGTGAAGAAGGCGCCAGCGAGCCGTACCGTTTCCTGATGAAAAAGCTGCGTGGTCAGCTGATGGCCACTCAGGCCTGGCTGGAAGCGCGCCTGAAAGGCCAGCGCCTGCCAAAACCAGAAGGCCTGCTCAGCCAGAACGAACAGCTCTGGGAGCCGCTTTACGCCTGTTATAAATCGCTGCAGGCCTGCGGGATGGGCATCATCGCCAACGGCGAACTGCTCGACACCCTGCGTCGCGTGAAGTGTTTTGGCGTGCCGCTGGTGCGTATCGACGTGCGTCAGGAAAGTACCCGTCATACCGAAGCGCTGGGCGAGCTGACCCGCTATCTCGGCATCGGTGACTATGAAAGCTGGTCCGAAGCTGACAAGCAGGCGTTCCTGATCCGCGAGCTGAACTCCAAGCGCCCTTTGCTGCCGCGCAACTGGGAGCCAAGCAACGATACCCGTGAAGTGCTCAACACCTGTAAAGCGATCGTGGACGCACCAAAAGGATCGGTCGCCGCCTATGTGATCTCCATGGCGAAAACCCCGTCCGACGTGCTGGGCGTTCACCTCCTGCTGAAAGAAGCGGGCATCGACTACGCCCTGCCGGTCGCCCCGCTGTTTGAAACCCTCGACGATCTGAACAACGCCAACGACGTGATGAGCCAGCTGCTGAACATCGACTGGTATCGCGGCTTTATTCAGGGCAAACAGATGGTGATGATCGGCTATTCCGACTCCGCGAAAGATGCGGGCGTGATGGCGGCGTCCTGGGCGCAGTATCAGGCGCAGGATGCACTGATCAAAACCTGCGAAAAAGCCGGTATCGAGCTGACCCTGTTCCACGGACGCGGTGGCTCAATTGGCCGTGGCGGCGCGCCAGCACACGCGGCGCTGCTGTCACAGCCGCCGGGAAGCCTGAAAGGCGGCCTGCGCGTGACCGAGCAGGGTGAGATGATCCGCTTCAAGTACGGCCTGCCGGAAGTGACCATCAGTAGCCTGTCGCTTTATACCAGCGCGATCCTGGAAGCCAACCTGCTGCCACCGCCGGAGCCGAAAGCCTCCTGGTGCCACATCATGGACGAGCTGTCGGCTATCTCCTGCGATCTGTACCGCGGCTACGTGCGCGAAAACAAAGATTTCGTGCCTTACTTCCGTTCAGCCACGCCTGAACAGGAGCTGGGTAAACTGCCGCTGGGCTCACGTCCTGCCAAGCGTCGTCCGACCGGCGGCGTAGAGTCTCTGCGTGCAATCCCGTGGATCTTTGCCTGGACGCAGAACCGTCTGATGCTGCCTGCCTGGCTGGGTGCCGGTGCCGCACTGCAAAAAGTGGTGGAAGACGGTAAACAGAGCGAACTGGAGACCATGTGTCGCGACTGGCCGTTCTTCTCTACCCGTCTGGGAATGCTGGAGATGGTCTTCTCGAAAGCTGACCTCTGGCTGGCGGAATACTACGATCAACGCCTGGTGAAGCCAGAGCTGTGGGCGCTGGGTAAAGAGCTGCGCGAACTGCTGGAAGGCGACATCAAAGTAGTGCTGGATATCGCCAACGACTCACACCTGATGGCGGACCTGCCGTGGATTGCCGAGTCTATCCAGCTGCGTAATATCTACACCGATCCGCTGAACGTCCTGCAGGCAGAGCTGCTGCACCGTTCGCGTCTGGCGGAAGAAGAAGGAAAAGAGCCGGATCCACGCGTTGAACAGGCGCTGATGGTGACGATTGCAGGCGTTGCGGCGGGTATGCGTAACACCGGCTAATGCTTTACGCCCGGCGGCGCTGCGCTTGCACGGGCCTACGATAAGTAGGCCGGGTAAGCGTTAGCGCCACCCGGCAAATTTCGGTAGTCTCCTTATGCATTCCGATATCACCCAGATTTTGACTGACCTGGTGAACCGCACGTTACCGCTGGGTCAGATTCGTTTCTCAGCGCTGGCTGAACAGCATCCCAGAACCTCTCCCTGCCTCGGCATTACCCTTGGCACTCCCTGCGAGGCGTTTTTTTCTTTTTTTGGACAAATCACGCATCCTGCGCCTCACGTCCTGAGCATACATTTCGGTAAGCAGCAGCTTACAATCGAGCTACAGCGTGACAATGTGCTCTTACAACAACTCCAGGTTGCCCGACGTGGCCCACGAACGGGAGCTTTTCTTCTGCAAACGCTCACTGAATTACAGATGCAGCCTGAGGAACAAGACACAGCAAGGCTGGTAGTTTTAAGCCTGCTCAGCCACTGCCGGGATCTGCTTGGAAGCGAAATTCACACCGACAGCCGCAGCCGGGCGCTGTTCGAAGCCGTTCGGAGCTATATCGAAGAAAATTATGCCTCTTTGTTAACTCGCGAATCCGTGGCACAGGCGTTCTACATCTCCCCAAACTACCTTTCCCATCTATTCCAGAAAGTCGGCAGCGTCGGATTCAATGAATATTTAACAAAAACGCGCCTGGAACATGCGCGTCAGCTGCTGAAAGGCTACGATCTCAAAATTAAAGATATCGCCACACGCTGCGGATTTACGGACAGCAACTACTTTTGTCGTCTCTTTCGCAAGCACACCGAACGTTCCCCTTCCGAATATCGACGACAGTACCACAGCCAGCTGATCGCCAAAAAGTAGCATTGTGATCGCTCTCTCACTTCTCTAAGGACATTACATTTGTCCAGTATTTGGCAAAATTGACCTGTATTCGCCGCGCCTGGGTGCGCCGTATCCTTTATTCAACCTTTCTGACTTAAGGAAAAATAATGGAACTGTACCTGGATACCGCCAACGTGGCGGAAGTAGAACGCCTGGCGCGCATCTTTCCCATCGTGGGCGTCACCACCAACCCGAGCATCATTGCCGCCAGCCGTGAATCCATCTGGGACGTGCTGCCGCGCCTGCAACAAGCCATCGGGCCGGAAGGCACGCTGTTTGCTCAAACCATGAGCCGCGATGCCGAAGGCATGGTGGCAGAAGCCAAACGTCTGAGTAACGCCATTCCGGGCATTGTGGTGAAAATCCCGGTGACGGCTCAGGGGCTTATCGCAATTAAAGCGTTGAAAAAAGAGGGGATAACCACACTGGGAACCGCCGTTTACAGCGCGGCGCAGGGCCTGCTCGCCGCACTCGCAGGGGCGAAATATGTCGCGCCGTATGTAAACCGCGTCGACGCGCAGGGCGGTGACGGCATTCGCATGGTTCAGGAACTGCAGTCCCTGCTGGAACTGCACGCGCCGGAAAGCAAGGTGCTGGCCGCCAGCTTCAAAACGCCGCGTCAGGCGCTGGACTGCCTGTTGGCAGGATGTGAAGCAATCACGCTTCCCTTAGACGTAGCGCAACACATGCTCGGCACACCGGCGGTAGAGTCAGCCATAGAGAAGTTCGAGCAGGACTGGAAAAACGCGTTTGGTAACCTCAACCTCTAAGGGAGAACTGTTATGGACCGTATCATTCAATCGCCGGGGAAATATATCCAGGGCGCTGACGTACTGACCCGTCTCGGCGACTATCTGAAACCGCTAGCCAACCGCTGGCTGGTCGTCGGCGATAAATTTGTGCTGGGTTTTGCCGAAGAAACCCTACGACAAAGTTTTAAAAAAGCTGAACTGCATGCCGAAATCGCGCCGTTTGGCGGCGAGTGTTCACAAAATGAAATCGATCGGCTGAAAAGACTGGCCGATAGCGCCGACTGCCTGGCGGTGCTGGGTATTGGGGGCGGGAAAACGCTGGATACCGCCAAAGCGCTGGCCCACTTTATGAACGTGCCGGTCGCCATTGCGCCGACTATTGCCTCCACCGACGCGCCGTGCAGCGCCCTTTCCGTTATTTACACCGACAGCGGCGAGTTCGATCGCTACCTGATGCTGCCACACAACCCGAACATGGTCATTGTGGATACGAAAGTGGTAGCAGGTGCGCCTGCACGTCTGCTGGCCGCCGGGATTGGCGACGCGCTGGCGACCTGGTTTGAAGCACGCGCCTGCTCGCGCAGCGGTGCGACCACCATGGCCGGGGGTAAATGCACCCAGGCGGCACTGGCGCTCGCGGAGCTGTGCTACAACACGCTGGTTGAAGAGGGTGAAAAAGCGATGCTGGCGGCGGAACAGCATGTGGTGACGCCTGCGCTGGAACGCATTATCGAAGCCAACACCTATCTCAGCGGCGTCGGCTTTGAAAGCGGCGGGCTGGCGGCGGCACACGCTATTCATAACGGTATGACGGCGGTACCGGACGCGCATCACTTCTATCATGGGGAGAAAGTGGCGTTTGGTACCCTGACGCAGCTGGTGCTGGAAAATGCGCCGGTAGAAGAAATTGAAACCGTCGCGGCGCTTTGCCACAGCGTTGGGCTGCCAATCACGCTGGCACAGCTGAACATCAAAGAGGATATTCCGGCCAAAATGCGTCTGATCGCCGAAGCGTCCTGTGCGGAAGGAGAAACCATCCACAACATGCCCGGCGGCGTCACGCCGGATCAGGTGTATGCGGCACTGCTGGTGGCCGACCAGTATGGACAGCGATTCCTGCAGGAGTGGGAGTAATAAAAAAGCCGGGTAGCGCTGCGCTTACCCGGCCTACATGGCACTTTAATTTCCAGGCCGGGTAAGGCGTAGCCGCCACCCGGCACAAAGGTTACTTCACGTCAAACCGATCCAAATCCATTACCTTCGCCCATGCGGCAACGAAGTCGCGAACGAACTTCTCATGCGCATCATCGCTGGCGTAAACCTCTGCCAGCGCACGCAGGACGGCGTTAGAACCGAAGACCAGATCGGCGCGGGTGGCGGTATATTTCACTTCACCGCTGGCGCGATCGCTTCCGGCAAACAGCTCATTGGATTCGTCGGTCGCCTTCCACTGGGTGTTCATATCCAGCAGATTCACGAAGAAATCAGTGCTCAGCACGCCTTCGCGGTTGGTGAACACGCCGTTCTTGCTGCCATCAAAGTTGGCACCCAGCACGCGCAGGCCACCAATCAGCACCGTCAGCTCCGGCGCGGTCAGCGTCAGCTGCTGGGCTTTATCAACCAGCAGCGACTCCGTGGTGGACACATCCACCTGCGCACGGTAGTTGCGGAAGCCATCGGCAATCGGTTCGAGCAGGTTAAACATATCGATATCCGTCTGATCCTGACGCGCATCCACGCGGCCCGGCGTGAACGGCACGGTGACGTACACGCCCGCCGCTTTTGCGGCCTGCTCAACGCCTACCACGCCCGCCAGCACGATGATATCGGCCAGAGAGGCTTTGTTGGTGGTGCGCTGGATAGCTTCGAGCGCCGGTAACGCGCGAACCGCCGCGGCGTTCACATCCCAGTCACGCTGAGGCGCCAGCGCCAGACGCGCGCCGTTGGCACCGCCACGTTTATCGCCACCGCGGAAAGTCGATGCCGACGCCCAGGCCACAGAAACCAGTTCGCTCACGGATAGACCCGAGGCCGCAATTTCCGCTTTCAGGCTTTCAATGTCCTCTTTGGTCGGATTGAATACCGCCTGCGGCAGCGGGTCCTGCCAAATCAGATCTTCTTTCGGCACTTCCGGGCCAAGGTAACGCGATTTTGGCCCCATATCACGGTGGGTCAGTTTGAACCACGCGCGCGCGAAGGCTTCGTTGAAGGCCTGCGGATCGTTCAGGAAACGGCGGGAAATCTTTTCGAATTCCGGGTCAAAACGCAGCGTCAGGTCGGTGACCAGCATGGTCGGCTTGCGTTTTTTCGACGGGTCGAACGGATCGGGCATGATTTCCGGTGCATCAACGGCTTCAAACTGAATCGCCCCTGCCGGGCTGCGGGTCTGCACCCATTCGTATTTGAACAGGTTCTCGAAGAAGTAGTTGCTCCACTGCGTCGGGGTTTGTGACCAGATGACTTCCAGACCGGAGGTAATGGCATCAGCGCCCACGCCCGTGCCGAGCGTGCTCGCCCAGCCCAGGCCCTGCGCTTCAATTGGTGAGGCTTCCGGGTCGGTGCCCACGTGGGTGGCTTCACCCGCGCCGTGAGTCTTGCCGAGGGTGTGGCCGCCTGCAATCAGCGCCACGGTCTCTTCATCGTTCATGCCCATGTTGCCGAAGGTCGCGCGAATCGCTGCCGCCGCTGACAGCGGTTCACCGCTGGCGTTTGGCCCTTCCGGGTTCACGTAGATCAGGCCCATTTCGGTGGCGGCCAGAGGACGCTTCGCCAGCGCTTCCGGATCGCGGTGGGTCAGCCAGGCTTTTTCATCACCCCAGTTCACGTCCAGATCCGGTTCCCAGACGTCTTCACGCCCGGCACCGAAACCAAAGGTGCGGAAGCCCGAATTCTCCAGCGCCACGTTACCCGCGAGGATAAACAGGTCAGCCCAGGAGATTTTTTGTCCGTATTTTTTCTTGATGGGCCACAGCAGACGGCGCGCTTTATCCAGGCTCACGTTATCCGGCCAGGAGTTCAGCGGCGCAAAGCGCTGTTGACCGCGTCCAGCCCCGCCGCGCCCGTCAACGGAGCGATAGGTACCCGCGCCGTGCCACGCCATGCGGATAAACAGGCCCGCGTAGCTGCCCCAGTCGGCTGGCCACCACGGCTGAGAGTCGGTTAGGAGTGCTTTAAGGTCGCCTTTAAGGGCAGAGTAATCAAGTTTGCTGAATTCTTTGCGGTAGTCGAAGTCTTCACCCAGCGGGTTCGAACGATTGGAATGTTGGTTAAGAAGATCGATGCGGAGTTGTTTTGGCCACCAGTCGCGGCTGCCTGTACCTGCGCCCGCGCTGTGATCGACGCCGCCCTGATGGAACGGGCATTTGCCGACTGATGCCGCTTTATTGGTCTCGTCTGACGTGCTCATCGCTATGCTCCCTTTTACAGTGTTACCGTTACGATATACGCCCTTGTTGATAAGGTATAGTTGAGATAACCCACAGATTCGATAGTTAAATCCGTTTAATTTCCCATGGAAAATACATGAGTTTTGTACGTCAAAGGCAGCATTGCTGATATGGCAGGAAAATAAAACCCTTATAAATCAAAAAACCCTCCGAAGAGGGCTCTTTTTTGTTACACGCCTGGTCTAACGCCGAGCGTGTGGCATATGGCGTAACTCATCTCAGCACGGTTCAGCGTGTAGAAGTGGAAATCCTTCACCCCTTCACGACTTAAGATCTTCACCATGTCCATCGCGATGTTTGCGCCCACCAGCTTGCGTGTTTCCGGGTCATCGTCCAGCCCCTCGTACATTTTAGACATCCAAAGCGGAATACGCACATTGGTCATATCAGCAAATTTCTTCGCCTGTTTGAAGTTAGAGACCGGCAGAATACCCGGAATAATTTCAACGTCGATGCCCGCGGAGACGCAGCGGTCACGGAAGCGCAGATAGCTTTCGACATCAAAGAAGAACTGGGTAATGGCGCGGTTCGCGCCGGCATCCACCTTACGCTTGAGGTTAAGCAGATCCGCCTGGGCGCTTTTCGCTTCCGGATGAACCTCAGGATAGGCGGCAACGGAGATATCAAAGTCAGCCACGCCCTTCAACAGCCCAACCAGATCGGCGGCATACATGTCCGGCTTACCGCTGCCCGGCGGCAGATCGCCGCGCAGCGCAACAATATGCCGAATGCCGTTATTCCAGTAATCCTGGGCGATGGCACGCAGCTCGTCGCGGGTGGCGTCGATACAGGTGAGATGCGGCGCCGCTTCCAGACCGGTACGATCTTTGATGCCTTTAATGATGCTGTGGGTACGGTCACGCTCGCCGGAGTTCGCACCGTAGGTCACGGAGACAAACTTCGGTTTCAGGCTGCTGAGACGATCGATAGAGCTCCACAGGGTTTGCTCCATTTCACTGGTGCGCGGCGGGAAAAATTCAAAAGAGACGTTAATCTGGCCGTTTACTTCGGCCAGGCTCTGGTTCAGTGCTTCCCGCTGGTTGGCGTGAAAAAAGCTCATACCCTACCCCTATCAATCGCGTGTCATTGTCTGTTGTGTTGTGAACTTCTATACGTTTAGACGTCCAGATGTAAAAATGACGGAAAAGCAGAGGGACGTCAATAGAAATAATCAACAATAACGGTGAGGTTTGCTCAGGGAAGATGAGGGAAATTCATGATGGGGGTGAGTGCAGTCTGATGCCCTCACCCTAACCCTCTCCCATAGGGAGAGGGAAATTGATTTTTTACAGCAGCTTAGCCAGACGGTTGATGTCGGACTGGATGGCCCCGGCGGTAACGTCGCGCCCGGCGCCCGGGCCGCGGATCACCAGCGGGTTATCGCGGTACCAGCGGCTTTCGATGGCGAAGACGTTATCGCACGGTAGCAGCGCCGCCAGCGGATGTTCAGGACGCACCGCCTCGACACCGACTCGCGCTTTTCCGTTGGCCTCGAAACGCGCCACGTAGCGCAGCACCAGCCCCATCTCGTTTGCGGCTTCCAGACGCTGCACCATCTGCTCGTTAAGTTCTTCCCCATTTTCAAAGAAATGGTCCACAGAACCTTCTTCACAGCCGGCAGGCACCAGTGACTCGACGCGGACGGAATCCGGTTCGATGTCATAACCCGCTTCACGCGCCAGGATCACCAGCTTGCGCATCACGTCTTTACCGGAGAGGTCAACGCGCGGATCGGGTTCCGTTAAGCCCTGCTGCCACGCCTGATCCACCAGGTCGGTGAACGGTACGGTGCCGTCAAACTGCAGGAACAGCCAGGAGAGCGTGCCGGAGAAGATACCGCTCAGCGCCAGAATGCTGTCACCGCTTTCAATCAGGTCGCGCACAGTGTGGTTTACCGGCAGGCCCGCACCCACGGTTGCGTTATACAGCCAGTGACGACCGGTTTTTTCAAACGCGTCGTGGATCTGGCGGTATTTGTCGGTGCTGCTTGCCCCCGCCAGCTTGTTGGCGCTGATGACGTGGAAACCGTGGCTGGCGAAATCAAGATACTGATCGGCAAGCTGTTCGCTGGCGGTAACGTCCAGCACCACCAGATCGTCATATGGGTGTGCACGCATCCACAGGAACAGCGACTCTTCATCCTGCTCGACGGCTTCATCATTAAAGAAGGCAAGCGCGCGGCTGGCATCCAGCCCTTCGTAGTTCAGCAGGCTGCGGCGGCTGTCCACTACGCCTGCGAGAATGAATTCGAACCCGGTACGCGCCGAAAGCGTGACCTGTTCGCGGGCAAACAGCTCCAGCCAGCGGGAACCGATGTTGCCTTTACCAAACAGCACCAGGCCGATGCGTTTTTCCGCGCGGAACAGGGAGGTATGCAGACCCTGAATCAGGCTTTCGGTTGGCCCTTTGCGCAGAACGGCAACCAGGCTAATGCCCTCTTCCGATTGCCAGGTAAATTCCACCGGCTGGCCTTTCAGCTGCTGCCAGAAGCGGTGGCAGTGCAGCGGGTTACGGGTGACGCCCGCGCCCACCATCGCCACCAGCGCCAGCCCCTGACGCAGGCGAAGCTCGCCCGGCAGACCGGCTTCATCCAGAATTTTCAGGGCGCTGTCCGCCACTTCTGCGGTATAGCAGAACTGCAGCAGCTGGCGGTCATTGTGAACACCCACGGCCAGCGGACGCACCTGGGCGCGTTTCAGGATCGTGTCGATCTCTTTATGCGCCAGCCTGAAGTCCTGGCCCGCAGGCACCTGGAATTCAATCAGGCAGATGTCGTCGTGGCTGGTGACAATACGCGCCCCGGTACCGGACGCCAGCACGCGCTCAATGCGCGTGGAGCCTTGATCCGGGGTGTAGCTGCAGCGCAACTGGAGGTCGATATCGCTGCCGGAAACCGGCTGCAGCGTGCGCGCGTGCAGCACCGGTGCGGCCAGACGCGCCAGTTCGCTGGCTTCATCCAGGCGCAGCAGCGGCAGCAGGCAGGCATCTTTTACTTTGCGCGGGTCCGCGCTGTAAACACCGGCCACGTCGCTCCAGATGGTGACGCGGGACACGCCCGCCAGCGCACCGATTTGCGTTGCCGAGTAGTCGGAGCCGTTACGGCCCAGCAGCACGGTTTCACCCGCGTTGCTGCGGCTGATAAAGCCGGTAACCACAATGCGTTTGCCCGGATGCTGCACCAGCAGCTGTTGCAGCAGCGGGTAGGACAGGCCTTCATCCACCTGTGGCTGCGCGGCGCGTTCGGCGCGCAGGAAATCACGCGCGTCGAGCCAGGCGGCGTCCACACCCAGGTGTTGCAGAACCGCAGCCATCAGGCGCGCGGACCACACTTCACCGTGCCCCACCACTTCGGCATACACCGCATCGGTAATGCCGCTATCCAGCAGGGCGGCCAGACGCTCAAGGTCATGCGTGAAGGCGCTGATCAGCCCGTCCGCTACGTCCGCAGGCAGCAAGCCAGCAATCAGCTCGCTCTGGTAACGACGTAAGGACTGTTGCACCTGATGCGCAGAAAGGCGATCGGTCTGGCTCAGTTTCAGCCAGCTAATCAACTGGTTGGTGGTGCTGCCCGCCGCCGAGACAACCATCATGTCACCCGGCTGTGAATATTCCGTCATGATCCCTGCGACACGCAGGTAACATTTCACATCAGCAAGACTACTACCACCAAACTTGTGCAGTTGACGACCCTTCGCCCCTGCCTGCGCTATCACACTCATGATTACCCCTTGGCTGCGATCCGGAAGCCATTTTCCAGATCGGCAATTAAATCTTCAGAATCTTCAATACCGGTTGAGATCCGCAGCAGCGTCTCAGAAATACCGGCGGCGGCACGTGCTTCGGGTGCCATTCCTGCGTGCGTCATAGTCGCGGCGTGGGAGATCAAGCTTTCAACCCCACCTAAGGATTCCGCCAGCGTAAACAATGACAGCCCGCTCAGGAAGCGACGCAGCGTTTGCTCGTCACCGTCCAGTTCAAAACTTAACATCGCGCCAAACCCTTTCTGCTGGCGCGCGGCAATCTCGTGCCCCTGATTTTCCGGCAGCGACGGGTGATACAGCTTCTTCACCAGCGGCTGGGTTTTCAGGAAGTCGACAATCGCCTGAGCATTGCGCTGCGCCACGTCCATGCGCGGCGACAGCGTGCGGATACCGCGCAACAGCAGGTAGCTGTCGAAGGCGCCTGCGGTGACGCCAATATTATTGGCCCACCATGCCAGTTCGGTGACAACATCCGGATCTTTGGCAATCACCACGCCTGCTACCACGTCAGAATGGCCGTTCAGATATTTAGTGCATGAATGCAATACCAGATCGGCACCCAGTGCGAGTGGGTTCTGAAGGGCCGGACTGAGGAATGTATTATCCACTACACTTATCGCTCCCGCATCCCTTGCGAGCTGACAAATTTTCGCAATATCGACAACGCGCAACAATGGATTGCTTGGACTTTCTACCAGAACCAGCTTCGGTTTCTCTGCCAGCGCCTGTTTCAGCGCCTGTTCGTCGTTTTGATCGACAAACAATACGCGATAGCAGCCGCGTTTCGCCAGGCTATCAAACAGGCGATAGCTGCCGCCGTAGCAATCGTGCGGCGCAACCAGCAGGTCGCCTGGTTTCAGGAACACGGTGGTCACCAGGTGAATGGCGGACATCCCCGTGTTGGTTAACACAGCACCTGCGCCACCTTCCAGTTCGGCCAGCGCACGCTGGGTCACGTCACGCGTAGGGTTGCCACGACGCGAGTAATCATGCGCGCGGGGTTCATTAAATCCGGTGAAGTTGTAAGTACTGGAAAGATGAATGGGCGGGACAACGCAGCCGTACTGCTCGTCATCATTTAATCCGCTACGCACTGCGATAGTGGCCTGTTTACGCGTCATGGTGAGGGCTTCCTGGCGAATGAGGTGAAAAGTCAGGCACCAGAGTAAACACTGAAAGTATGGACGTCAATACATCTGGACATCTAAACTTCTTTGCGTATAGATTGAGCAATGCGCAAATAGCCGTTAAAATTATATGCTTTAGTGCACGCTGCAGCGGCAATATCCGTGCCACGGTATCGTCTCTACGGTAAACTAGGCAAGATTGCGGTTCAAAACGGGTGGTTACCGGTTTTGCACCTTTAAATAAATGACTGAGAGGATTAAAGGTATCTCATGGCTGAATGGAGCGGCGAATATATCAGCCCATACGCTGAGCACGGTAAGAAGAGTGAGCAAGTAAAGAAAATTACGGTTTCCATTCCTCTGAAGGTGTTGAAGATCCTCACCGATGAACGTACGCGTCGTCAGGTGAATAACCTGCGCCACGCAACCAACAGCGAACTG
The DNA here is from genome assembly GCF_001742765.1 of Enterobacter sp. ku-bf2. Lineage (NCBI taxonomy): Bacteria > Pseudomonadati > Pseudomonadota > Gammaproteobacteria > Enterobacterales > Enterobacteriaceae > Enterobacter > Enterobacter sp. ku-bf2. Next base: position 87,599 of record NZ_MDVW01000004.1, on the reverse strand, counting down.
CTGTGCGAAGCGTTTCTGCATGCGTTTACCGGTCAACCGTTGCCGAACGATGACGATCTGCGCAAAGAGCGTAGTGACGAAATCCCGGAAGAGGCGAAAGTAATCATGCGTGAACTGGGTATTGACCCGGAGACGTGGGAATACTAACTGCGGTGTGATCCCGCTGAGGTGACTCAGCGGGATAGTTTTTAGAAGTTGTAGCCTAAACCCACGCGCAGACGCGTCTGGCGATCGTCGCTGGTGGCGGTGTTATAGCCGGAAGAGACATTGCCCACTTCGATAAACGGGATCCACGAGTCAATGTTATACGCCACGCGGAAGTTATATTCGTAATCTTCTTTTTTATTGTTATACAGGTCTTCGTTATCGGCGAATTTATAAATGCCGTTTAACTCGAACATCCAGCTATCAATATTATAACCCAGCCACACTTCCGGACGATAAACCATACGGTCATCTTTACCGTCAGCATTACGGCGAGTGTACTCCGTACGATAACGAAACGCCGTCCACCAGCTGTCATTAATATTATACTGTACGCGCAGATAAGGCTTATAGATGGCCATATCATCACCCATTTCAACGGCGACGCCCGGCTGCCATATAAAACCTTGCCAGGTAAATTGATAGCTTGCGGTATATTCGTTGCTGTTACTTTCCATATTATTAAGCGCGTCGTTAGACTGCTTGTTATCGGAGCGCGATACCGCCTCAACCGCTACGCCAAAGCCGGTGCCAAAGCGGTGTGACATGTATACACGGTCATAGTTACGCCCATCGTCGTAATACTCGTGTCGGTAATCCACATATCCCGCCTGCGCCGCGCACGATATTAACGGAAGCACAAATAAGACTTGCTTCAATTTCATAACAGTTCCCTCGAAGTAAATGCGCCCTGAAAGCCACCTTGTCGTAATGGCGAATAAGAATGTATGACGGGCGAAGTGTAATTTTACGAAACGAGAGAAACCTTTTAATTTTTGACACACTCATTAAAAGGTGGCAAAGAATTAAAGAAATGAGAGATGCAGTTCACTATCCGTTAAAGAATACATCAGACAAATATTTTAATACAATGATGCGTAATTAATTATTTTAGATAGAAATATCCAAGTGTGATTTATTCAGAAGGGATATAACAGGCACAAAAAAACCGCCCGTAGGCGGTTTTTTCTGGATGCTTATTTAGCGCCCGGGATGCTGAAACGCTTGTTGAAGCGGTCAACACGGCCACCGGTTGCAACATCACGCTGCTTACCAGTGTAGAACGGGTGGCATTTGCCGCACACGTCCAGGTTCAGATCGTGACCCACGGTAGAGCGGATCTGGATAGAGTTACCGCAAGAACAGTTTGCAGTAATCATTTCGTATTTCGGGTGAATATCTTTTTTCATGGGAGAACCTCAGTTAAGGCCGCGTCGCTCTTCCAGCCCTAACGCCAGACACCACGCGATGTTGATTGTAAGTTCTTTGGCGTAAAGTACACCAAAGGCGGCGAATCATACAGAATTTGACCAACGTATGCAAACTGATCCGCACGCCGCTTTTACTAATGTGTATACTAACGCGCCACTTTTCAAGTCAGGAAGATTCGATGCCCGTCGCTCACGTTGCCCTGCCCGTTCCGCTTCCCCGCACCTTTGACTATCTGCTGCCCGACAGCATGAACGCCAAAGCGGGCTGCCGCGTGACCGTGCCGTTTGGCAAACAGCAGCGCGTTGGGATCGTTGTCTCCGTCAGCGATAAAAGCGAACTGCCGCTTAACGAACTGAAATCGGTCGTTGAGGTGCTGGACAGCGAGCCTGTTTACTCCACCAGCACCTGGCGACTGCTGCTGTGGGCGGCAGATTATTATCATCACCCGATTGGCGACGTCCTGTTCCACGCCCTGCCAATGATGCTGCGTCAGGGCAAAAGTGCCAGCCACGCGCCGATGTGGTACTGGTTTGCCACGGAGGAAGGTCAGGCCGTCGACATCAACAGCCTCAAGCGTTCGCAGAAACAGCAGCAGGCGCTGGCGGCGCTGCGTCAGGGGAAAATCTGGCGGCATCAGGTCGACGAGCTTGAGGTCAGCGAAACGGCGCTACAGGCATTGAGAAAGAAAGGACTGAGCGACCTGGCAAGCGAAGCGCCTGCCCTTTACGACTGGCGGGAAAATTTCTCCGTTTCAGGGGATCGCCTGCGTCTGAATACCGAGCAAGCCACCGCGGTAGGCGCGATTCATAGCGCCTCCGATCATTTCTCTGCCTGGCTGCTGGCGGGGGTCACCGGTTCCGGCAAGACCGAAGTTTACCTGAGCGTGCTGGAAAACGTGCTCGCGCAGGGCAAACAGGCGCTGGTGATGGTGCCGGAAATTGGCCTGACGCCGCAAACCATCGCCCGATTCCGCGAGCGCTTTAACGCGCCGGTTGAGGTTCTGCACTCCGGCCTGAACGACAGCGAGCGCCTCAGCGCCTGGTTGAAAGCGAAAAACGGCGAAGCGGCGATTGTGATTGGCACCCGTTCGTCGCTGTTCACGCCGTTTAAAAATCTTGGCGTAATCGTGATCGACGAAGAGCACGACAGCTCCTATAAACAGCAGGAAGGCTGGCGCTATCACGCCCGCGATCTGGCCGTCTACCGCGCGCACAGCGAGCAAATTCCTATTGTATTGGGATCCGCCACGCCTGCGCTGGAAACGCTGCACAACGTGCGCCAGCGTAAATACCACATGCTGCGCCTGACGCGCCGGGCAGGGAATGCCCGCCCGGCCATTCAGCACGTGCTGGATCTGAAAGGTCAGCAGGTTCAGGCGGGGCTAGCGCCTGCACTGATTACCCGCATGCGCCAGCATTTGCAGGCGGGGAATCAGGTCATTCTGTTCCTCAACCGTCGCGGGTTTGCCCCCGCCCTGCTGTGCCACGACTGCGGCTGGATTGCCGAATGCCCGCGCTGTGATCACTACTACACCTTCCATCAGGCCCAGCGGCATTTGCGCTGCCACCACTGCGACAGCCAGCGTCCGGTGCCGCGCCAGTGCCCGTCATGTGGTTCAACGCATATTGTGCCGGTCGGTCTGGGGACGGAACAGCTGGAACAGGCGCTTGGGCCCTTCTTCCCGGACGTGCCGATTTCGCGTATCGACCGGGACACCACCAGCCGCAAAGGCGCGCTGGAACAACAGCTGGCGGAAGTGCATCGCGGCGGCGCGCGCATCCTGATTGGCACCCAGATGCTGGCCAAGGGCCACCACTTCCCGGACGTGACGCTGGTCGCCCTGCTGGACGTGGACGGCGCGCTGTTCTCGGCAGATTTCCGCTCCGCCGAGCGCTTCGCCCAGCTTTACACCCAGGTAGCCGGACGCGCAGGACGCGCCGGTAAACAGGGCGAAGTGGTGCTGCAAACGCACCACCCGGAGCACCCGCTGCTGCAAACCCTGCTGCACAAAGGCTATGACGCCTTTGCCGAGCAGGCGCTGGCGGAACGCCAGACCATGCAACTGCCGCCGTGGACCAGCCACGTCATCATCCGCGCGGAAGATCATAACAACCAGCAGGCGCCACTTTTCCTGCAGCAGTTGAGAAACCTCCTGCAGGCCAGCCCGCTGGTGGATAACCAGCTGTGGATTTTGGGCCCGGTGCCTGCCCTCGCGCCAAAACGCGGCGGTCGTTTCCGCTGGCAGATCTTGCTCCAGCACCCCTCGCGTATTCGTCTTCAGCATATCGTCAGCGGCGCGCTGGTACTGATAAACACCCTGCCCGAAGCGCGAAAAGTGAAGTGGGTCCTGGACGTCGACCCCATCGAAGGCTGAAGCTGGATCGAAAAATTTAACGCTCCTCACACTTTTTATGAAAATTCTGTAACCGATTCCATTAACTATCTGTAAAAATGGTGATGTCAGAAGTTCGGTGTTCAGGCGAGGAGAAGACGTTGAAGTCCAGGAAAGAGGTTGCGACTGCGACCATGAAAGACGTTGCCCAGAAAGCACAGGTCTCTACGGCAACAGTATCCCGCGCATTAATGAACCCGGATAAAGTCTCCCAGGCGACCCGTAATCGGGTGGAGCAGGCTGCGCTTGAAGTGGGCTATTTTCCGCAGGCAATGGGGCGTAACGTCAAACGCAACGAGTCGCGCACTATCCTGGTGATTGTGCCGGACATCTGTGACCCTTTCTTTAGCGAGATTATCCGCGGTATTGAAGTCACCGCGGCGGAACAGGGGTATCTGGTGCTGATTGGCGACTGCGCCCACCAGAACCAGCAGGAAAAAACCTTCATCGACCTCATCATCACCAAGCAGATTGACGGCATGCTGCTGCTTGGCTCTCGCCTGCCGTTTGATGCCAGCATCGAAGAGCAGCGTAATTTACCGCCGATGGTCATGGCCAACGAGTTTGCGCCAGAGCTGGAGCTGCCGACGGTCCATATCGATAACCTTACCGCCGCGTTCAACGCCGTAAACTATCTCCAGGAGCTGGGGCATAAGCGTATTGGCTGTATCGCCGGGCCGGAAGAGATGCCGCTGTGTCACTACCGTTTGCAGGGCTACGTTCAGGCGCTGCGCCGGACCGGCGTCACCGTCGATCCGCACTACATTGCGCGCGGTGATTTTACCTTCGCTGCGGGTGGACAGGCGCTGGAGAAACTTCTGGACCTGCCTGAGCCGCCAACCGCCGTATTTTGTCACAGCGACGTGATGGCGCTGGGCGCATTATCGTATGCCAAACGCCGCGGTCTTCGCATACCGAAAGATTTATCCATCATCGGATTCGATAATATTTCGCTTTCGGAATTTTGCGATCCGCCGCTCTCAACGGTCGCTCAGCCGCGCTACCAAATCGGCCGCGAAGCGATGCTGCTTCTGCTGGATCAGCTTCACGGTCAAACAGTTAGCAGCGGCTCACGGTTGCTGGACTGCGAACTGATCGTCCGCGGCACGACCCAGGCATTGACTTAAAGTAAACGTCTTTCGGATACCCTTATCTGGTCAAAGCCCCGCCGCTTAAGTAACATGGCGGACTGACGAACGAATAAATACAGCGAAACGATAGTGGCACAACGAGATTATGTACGTCGCGGCCAGCCGGCACCTTCGCGACGCAAAAAGAGTAGCTCAAGAAAAAAGCAACGTAACCTGCCTGCTGTCTCGCCAGCAATGGTCGCTATTGCTGCGGCTGTAGTCGTCGCCTTTATTGGTGGCCTGTACTTTATCACGCACCATAAAAAAGAAGAGTCCGAGGCGCTTCAGGCCAGTAAAGTCGCCGGAAATGGCCTCCCTCCGAAGCCTGAAGAGCGCTGGCGCTATATCAAAGAGCTGGAGAGCCGTCAGCCTGGGGTGCGTGCGCCAACCGAACCTTCTGCGGGTGGTGAAGTGCAGAATGCGAATCAGCTGACGGATGAACAGCGTCAGCTGCTGGCACAAATGCAGGCCGATATGCGCCAGCAGCCTACGCAGTTGAACGAAGTGCCGTGGAATGAGCAGACGCCGGAACAGCGTCAGCAAACGCTGCAGCGTCGCCAGGCACAACAGCAGATTCAGCAGCAACAGCAGTGGGCGCAAACTCAGCCGGTACAGCAGCCTAAGGCACAGCCGCGGGTCACGGAACAGCCGTATCAGCAGCCGACGCGTACGGTGCAGTCTCAGCCTGTCCAGCAGCAGCCTAAAACGCAGCCGCAGAAGCAGGCGGCTCAGCCGTATCAGGATCTGCTCCAGACGCCAGCGCATACCACCGCCCAGCAGCCGAAAACGCAGCAGGCCGCGCCGGTAACGAAAGAGACCGAAGCGCCGAAGCAGACGGCGGAGAAAAAAGACGAACGTCGCTGGATGGTACAGTGCGGTTCGTTCAAAGGTGCGGAGCAGGCGGAAACGGTGCGCGCGCAGCTGGCCTTTGAAGGGTTTGATTCGCGTATTACCACCAATAACGGCTGGAATCGCGTGGTGATTGGTCCGGTCAAAGGCAAAGAAAATGCCGATGGCACCCTTTCTCGTTTGAAAATCGCCGGTCACACAAACTGCATTCGACTCGCCTCCGGGGGTTGAAACCCCCAAATTCCCCCCCATCTATCATTTAATTCAGCCCTGAGCACAGGCTCAGGGCTTCTGTTTCCCGATTCTGTAACCAGGGGGTCTGCTCGTGACAACAATAGTAAGTGTACGCCGTAACGGCCATGTGGTAATCGCCGGTGATGGCCAGGCCACGCTGGGTAATACCGTCATGAAAGGCAACGTGAAGAAAGTGCGTCGTCTCTACAACGACAAAGTGATCGCCGGCTTTGCAGGCGGCACGGCGGATGCTTTCACGCTGTTTGAACTGTTTGAACGTAAACTGGAAATGCACCAGGGTCATCTGGTGAAAGCCGCCGTTGAGCTGGCGAAAGACTGGCGTACCGACCGCATGCTGCGCAAGCTCGAAGCGCTGCTGGCGGTCGCCGATGAGACCGCATCGCTTATCATCACCGGTAACGGTGACGTGATTCAGCCGGAAAATGACCTGATTGCCATCGGCTCTGGCGGCCCTTATGCCCAGGCTGCTGCCCGCGCGCTGTTGGAAAATACCGACATGAACGCGCGTGATATCGCGGTGAAGGCGTTGGATATTGCAGGTGATATCTGCATCTATACCAACCACAACCACACCATCGAAGAATTGACCTCCAAAGCGTAAGGATCTCCCATGTCTGAAATGACCCCACGCGAAATTGTCAGCGAACTGAACAAACACATTATCGGCCAGGATAACGCCAAGCGCTCCGTGGCTATCGCCCTGCGTAACCGCTGGCGTCGTATGCAGCTTGACGAAGAGCTGCGCCACGAAGTTACGCCGAAAAACATTCTGATGATCGGCCCGACCGGCGTCGGTAAAACCGAAATCGCCCGTCGTCTGGCGAAGCTGGCTAACGCGCCGTTCATCAAAGTTGAAGCCACCAAGTTCACCGAAGTGGGCTATGTGGGTAAAGAAGTGGACTCCATCATCCGCGATCTGACCGACTCGGCGATCAAAATGGTGCGCGTCCAGGCGATTGAGAAAAACCGCTATCGCGCGGAAGAGATGGCCGAAGAGCGCATTCTCGACGTGCTGATCCCGCCAGCAAAAAACAACTGGGGTCAGGCTGAACAGCAGGCGGAACCGTCTGCTGCACGTCAGGCGTTCCGCAAAAAACTGCGTGAAGGCCAGCTGGATGACAAAGAGATTGAGATCGATCTTGCTGCCGCGCCAATGGGTGTGGAAATCATGGCGCCTCCTGGCATGGAAGAGATGACCAGCCAGCTGCAGTCCATGTTCCAGAACCTGGGCGGTCAGAAGCAAAAAGCGCGTAAGCTGAAAATCAAAGACGCGATGAAGCTGCTGATTGAAGAAGAAGCGGCGAAGCTGGTGAACCCGGAAGAGCTGAAGCAGGACGCTATCGACGCGGTTGAGCAGCACGGTATCGTGTTTATCGACGAAATCGACAAAATTTGTAAGCGCGGCGGCAACAGCTCCGGCCCGGACGTGTCCCGCGAAGGCGTTCAGCGCGACCTGCTGCCGCTGGTTGAAGGCTGCACCGTCTCCACCAAGCACGGCATGGTGAAAACGGACCACATCCTGTTTATCGCATCAGGTGCCTTCCAGGTTGCCAGCCCGTCGGATCTGATCCCGGAACTGCAGGGCCGTCTGCCTATCCGCGTTGAGCTGCAGGCGCTGACCACCGAAGATTTCGAGCGTATCCTGACCGAGCCAAACGCCTCTGCCACCGTACAGTACAAAGCGCTGATGGCGACCGAAGGCGTGAACCTCGAGTTCACCGAAGACGGTATCAAACGTATTGCCCAGGCTGCATGGCAGGTGAACGAAACCACCGAAAACATCGGTGCGCGTCGTCTGCATACCGTACTGGAACGCCTGGTGGAAGATATCTCTTACGACGCGAGCGACCTGAACGGTCAAACCGTTACCATTGACGCAGAATATGTGAGTAAACATCTGGATGCGTTAGTGGCAGATGAAGATCTGAGCCGTTTTATCCTATAATCGCGGTTACTGGATTCTCATCACGTTTAATGGGGGCTAATGCCCCCATTTTTATTGGCTAAATACTTATGACTGACATCAGCCGTACGCAGGCGTGGCTCGAAAGTCTGCGCCCTAAAACACTTCCTCTGGCCTTCGCCGCGATTATCGTTGGTACGGCGCTTGCCTGGTGGCAGGGTTATTTCGATCCGCTGGTCGCCGCGCTGGCATTGATTACCGCCGGCCTGCTGCAAATCCTCTCCAACCTCGCCAACGACTACGGCGACGCGGTGAAAGGCAGCGACAAACCTGACCGTATCGGGCCGCTGCGTGGAATGCAAAAAGGGGTGATTACCCAGGCGCAGATGAAGCGCGCGTTAATCATCACCGTGGTGCTGATCTGTTTATCGGGTCTGGCGCTGGTGACGGTGGCATCTAAGACTCCCAGCGATTTCATTGGTTTTCTGGTGCTGGGCTTATTGGCCATTATCGCGGCCATCACCTACACCGTCGGCACGCGACCTTACGGTTATATTGGGCTCGGTGATATCTCCGTCCTGGTTTTCTTCGGCTGGCTGAGCGTCATGGGAAGCTGGTACTTACAGGCGCATACGGTAATCCCTGCCCTGTTCCTGCCTGCGACCGCCTGCGGTCTGCTGGCGACAGCGGTGCTCAACATCAACAACCTGCGCGACATCGACAGCGATCGCGAGAACGGTAAAAACACCCTGGCGGTCCGTCTGGGGCCAGTGAATGCGCGTCGTTACCATGCCTGCCTGCTGATGGGGGCCCTGGTCTGCCTGGCGTTGTTTAACCTGATTTCCCTGCACAGTCTGTGGGGCTGGCTGTTTGTGCTTGCCGCGCCGCTGCTGATTAAGCAGGCCCGTTTTGTGATGCGTGAACGTAGCCCGGCCGCCATGCCGCCGATGCTGGAGCGAACCGTAAAAGGCGCACTGCTGACTAACCTGTTGTTCGTCATCGGGATTGTCTTAAGCCAGACGCTCAGTTAGCTGACAAATATCAATTAACAATTGATGATTTTGCCAACAACGCATTTCGCACGATATACTGAACACATTCGCAGCAACTGAGCGTTAAACCTATGAAATACGATACCTCCGAGCTTTGTGACATCTACCAGGAAGATGTCAACGTCGTTGAACCGCTGTTCTCCAACTTTGGTGGGCGGTCGTCGTTTGGCGGACAGATCGTCACGGTGAAATGTTTCGAGGATAACGGGTTGTTGTACGATCTGCTCGAACAGAACGGCCGCGGCCGCGTACTGGTGGTCGATGGCGGCGGTTCCGTGCGGCGCGCATTGATTGATGCTGAGCTGGCCGGTATTGCCGTGCAGAACGAGTGGGAAGGCCTTGTGGTGTACGGTTCCGTGCGTCAGGTGGACGATCTGGAAGACCTCGATATCGGGATTCAGGCCATCGCGGCCATACCGGTAGGGGCGGCGGGTGACGGTATCGGCGAAAGCGACGTGCGCGTCAATTTCGGCGGCGTGACCTTCTTCTCCGGCGACCATCTCTACGCCGATAATACCGGCATTATTCTTTCCGAAGATCCGCTGGATATCGAGTAATAAAACCGTAAGCGTGGACCATAAAAAAACCGCCAACAGCAATGTGGCGGTTTTTTTGTCCCTCGGGATTCGCGGTCCGTTGGGAAGGTTTGCAACCTTTAACCAGGATTTTTATCTTACCCTGGTTCAAATCTCAGGTAACCCCATCGACCCTTTATAAATTCCTAATTAACTATTAAAACCTTAACTACGCTGCTGCTGCTCATTATGATGCATCGTCCCTTTCCGCCATCTCGCACATGGGCATCGGTCCAGGGAAAGGTGTATTCACAACCGTTAAGCAACCTTTAACCGGGCTTGTGTCCACCGACTTATCAACGGTGGTGAACGGTGGAGCGGTTAGCAGCAGGGACCGCATAATGAAACGCTATTTATGTATCGCGTTCATTGTCGCCAGCGTACTCGTTGTAAAGAGTGATGAACCGAATGTGTTCGTTGCTTTTGCTATGACAGCGCAGGACAAGTAGCGTTAAGGCCGCCTCGGGCGGCCTTTTTTATGGTTGAAATCAGCGTGCAATAACCATAAAAAAGCCGGGTGGCGGCTTCGCCTTACCCGGCCTACTTAGTCATCCCTGAGGGGATCAGACTTCTTCCATACGTCCCAGCAGCGCCTGCAGGCGATCCTGCCAGCCGTTCTGCTGTTCGCGCAGCTGGTTGTTTTCGCGCTCCAGTTCTTCGCGGCCGTGCTGCGCGTTCTGTACTTCCTGCGCCAGGCTGTTGTTCTTCTCTTTCAGCTCTTCAATTTCCATCTGCAGCAGGGTGATGGTGTCAATCGCCTGCTGTACTTTCGATTCCAGTTTCTCAAACACTTCTAAAGACATGATGCTACCTCTCCTGAATTGCAAGGCGACGCTTTAACATAAACGCGCACGACATATACCGTCGATTGTATGGAGCGCGGCGCTCTGTGTCCAGCGACACACCGCGCAGATCGCGGTTTGCAACACTTTTAGGTCTGGTCCTGGTGCGTTCGCGTCATATCCCCCTAAATTGTTAACTCATTCGTTAATGAAATGATTCAGCTCTCATTCCTGTACCGATCCTGTACTGCTGTAAAAATGTGCTTTATGGCGCGAAAACGCTCATTTTATTGACACAGACCACACATTTTGATTTCGATATTTCTCGTTTTTGCTCGTTAACGATAAATTAACACTATGTCTACAGGGCATCGTGGCTGTCACGGGCGGCCATGCTAACAATAAACATCAATTTCTTCAGGATTCCGATTATGAGTCAGACATCAACCTTAAAAGGCCAGTGCATTGCCGAGTTCCTTGGTACCGGGTTGTTGATATTCTTCGGAGTGGGCTGTGTCGCTGCACTGAAAGTGGCGGGTGCCAGTTTTGGTCAGTGGGAAATCAGTATCATCTGGGGTCTGGGCGTGGCGATGGCCATCTACCTGACTGCAGGGGTTTCTGGTGCACATCTTAACCCGGCGGTGACTATCGCACTGTGGCTGTTCGCGTGCTTCGACGGACGCAAAGTAGTTCCTTTCATTCTTTCTCAGTTTGCCGGCGCGTTTTGCGCAGCGGCGTTAGTTTACGGGCTTTATTACAATCTTTTCATCGACTTCGAACAGACGCATCATATGGTGCGCGGCAGCGTCGAAAGTCTGGATCTGGCAGGCATCTTCTCAACCTATCCAAACCCGCATATCAATTTTGTGCAGGCGTTCGCAGTTGAAATGGTGATTACCGCTATTCTGATGGGCGTTATCCTGGCGCTGACCGACGACGGAAACGGCATTCCGCGCGGCCCGCTGGCCCCACTGCTGATTGGCCTGCTGATCGCGGTGATTGGCGCTTCCATGGGCCCGCTGACCGGCTTCGCGATGAACCCGGCACGTGATATCGGACCTAAAGCGTTCGCCTTTATCGCAGGCTGGGGCGACGTCGCCTTCACCGGCGGCAAAGACATTCCTTACTTCCTGGTACCGCTGTTTGCGCCAGTTGTCGGGGCTGCGCTGGGTGCGTTCAGTTACCGCAAATTAATTGGTCGCCATTTACCGTGCGACACCTGTGTGGAAGAGGAGAAGGAAACGACTTCTACCGCACAACAAAAAGCTTCGCTGTAATCTGACTACGGGACACATACCATGACCGAAAAAAAATATATCGTTGCGCTCGACCAGGGCACTACCAGCTCCCGCGCTGTCGTAATGGATCATGACGCGAACATCGTCAGCGTGTCACAGCGCGAATTTGAGCAAATTTACCCTCGTCCAGGCTGGGTAGAACACGACCCAATGGAGATCTGGGCGTCACAAAGCTCCACGCTGGTCGAAGTGCTGGCGAAAGCCGATATCAGTTCCGACGAGATTGCCGCGATTGGTATCACTAACCAGCGTGAAACGACGATTGTCTGGGAACGTGAAACCGGTAAGCCTATTTACAACGCCATCGTCTGGCAGTGCCGCCGTACCTCTGAGATTTGCGAACAGCTGAAGCGCGACGGCATGGAAGAGTACGTGCGCAGCGCCACCGGCCTGGTGGTTGACCCGTATTTCTCCGGCACCAAAGTGAAATGGATCCTCGACCATGTGGAAGGTTCACGTGAGCGTGCAAAGCGCGGCGAGCTGCTGTTCGGTACCGTTGACACCTGGCTTATCTGGAAGATGACCCAGGGACGCGTTCACGTCACCGACTACACCAACGCCTCGCGTACCATGCTGTTCAACATCAACACCCTGGAGTGGGATGACAAGATGCTGGACGCGCTGGATATCCCACGCGCGATGCTGCCTGAAGTGCGCAAATCTTCTGAGGTATATGGCCAGACCAACATCGGCGGTAAAGGCGGCACCCGTATTCCTATCGCCGGTATCGCCGGTGACCAGCAAGCGGCGCTGTTCGGCCAGCTGTGCGTCAAGGAAGGGATGGCGAAGAACACCTACGGCACCGGCTGCTTTATGCTGATGAACACCGGCGAGAAAGCGGTGAAATCAGAAAACGGTCTGCTGACCACCATCGCCTGCGGCCCGCGCGGTGAAGTGAACTATGCCCTGGAAGGTGCGGTATTCATGGCCGGCGCGTCTATTCAGTGGCTGCGTGACGAGATGAAGCTGATCAGCGATGCGTTCGACTCCGAGTACTTCGCGACCAAAGTGAAAGACACCAACGGCGTGTACGTGGTGCCTGCGTTCACCGGTCTGGGCGCACCGTACTGGGACCCGTATGCACGTGGTGCGATTTTCGGTCTGACGCGTGGCGTGAATTCTAACCACATTATTCGCGCCACCCTGGAATCCATCGCCTACCAGACGCGCGACGTGCTGGAAGCGATGCAGGCGGACTCTGGCATTCGTCTGCACGCCCTGCGCGTGGACGGCGGTGCGGTCGCGAATAACTTCCTGATGCAGTTCCAGTCCGACATTCTGGGCACCCGCGTTGAGCGTCCTGAAGTGCGTGAAGTGACGGCGCTGGGCGCGGCGTACCTTGCCGGTCTGGCGGTAGGCTTCTGGCAGAACCTGGACGAGCTGCAGGAAAAAGCGGTGATCGAACGCGAATTCCGTCCGGGCATCGAAACCACCGAGCGTAACTTCCGCTACAGCGGCTGGAAGAAAGCGGTCAAACGCGCCCTTGCGTGGGAAGAGCACGACGAGTAAGACAAACTTACCCCTCTCCCCTTTGGGGAGAGGGGACTTAAAACCCCCCTCCCCACTCTGTGATAAACTTCGTGCAATTCCTTTTGATTGCACGAGTACCTCATGAAACGTGAACTTGCTATCGAGTTTTCCCGCGTCACCGAAGCGGCCGCCCTTGCAGGCTATAAATGGCTGGGTCGTGGTGACAAAAATACCGCCGACGGCGCAGCCGTCCATGCCATGCGCATTGTGCTTAACCAGGTCAACATCGACGGCACTATCGTGATCGGCGAAGGCGAGATCGACGAAGCGCCAATGCTCTATATCGGTGAAAAAGTCGGTACCGGCAAAGGTGATGCTGTGGATATCGCCGTCGACCCGATCGAAGGTACGCGCATGACGGCAATGGGTCAGGCCAACGCCCTCGCGGTGCTGGCCGTAGGCGATAAGGGCTGCTTCCTTAACGCGCCGGATATGTACATGGAAAAGCTGATTGTCGGTCCTGGCGCAAAAGGCGCAATCGACCTCAGCCTGCCGCTGGAAGAGAACCTGCGTAACGTCGCCAGCGCGCTGAACAAACCGCTGAGCGAACTCACCGTCACCATTCTGGCAAAACCGCGCCACGACGCCACTATCGCGCAGATGCAAAAGCTCGGCGTGCGCGTGTTTGCCATTCCGGATGGTGACGTTGCCGCCTCGATCCTGACCTGCATGCCGGACAGTGAAGTGGACGTGCTGTACGGCATCGGCGGCGCGCCGGAAGGCGTAGTCTCTGCGGCAGTGATCCGCGCGCTGGACGGCGATATGCAGGCTCGTCTGCTGCCCCGCCACGAGGTGAAAGGCGACAGCGAAGAGAATCGCCGTATCGGGGAAAACGAGCTGGCACGCTGCGAAGCGATGGGTATCGAGGCCAACAAAGTGCTGGCGCTACATGATATGGCCCGTAGCGATAACGTGGTCTTCTCGGCGACCGGTATCACCAAAGGGGATCTGCTGGACGGCATCAGCCGCAAGGGCAATATGGCGACCACCGAAACGCTGCTGATCCGCGGCAAATCGCGCACCATTCGCCGCATCCAGTCTATCCACTATCTCGACCGCAAAGACCCGGACGTACAGACGCACATTCTGTAAAACCGTTTGATCGATAGAGCTTTCCGGCCCAAATGGGCTGGAAATCTCCCCGTTAAGTACGGAAGATAGAACAGAGAAACAGCACAGGAGAAGATCATGGCGGACTGGGTAACAGGTAAAGTCACAAAGGTACAGTTCTGGACCGATGCGCTATTTAGTCTCACCGTGCATGCTCCCGTCCACCCGTTTAAAGCCGGGCAATTTGCGAAGCTGGGGCTGGATGTCGACGGCGAGCGCGTGCAGCGCGCCTACTCTTACGTTAACTCGCCTGATAACCCGGATCTCGAGTTCTATCTGGTCACCGTTCCTGACGGTAAACTCAGCCCGCGCCTTGCCGCCCTTAAGCCCGGCGACGAGGTGCAGATCGTGAGTGAAGCAGCAGGCTTCTTTGTGCTCGAAGAGATCCCGGATTGTGACACGCTCTGGATGCTGGCAACCGGCACGGCCATCGGTCCTTATCTCTCTATTTTGCAGTACGGCAAAGACCTCGAGCGCTTTAAAAACATCGTGCTGGTGCACGCCGCGCGCTACGCTGCAGATCTGAGCTACCTGCCGCAGATGCAGGCGCTGGAGCAGCAGTACGGCGGAAAGTTAAAGATTCAGACGGTGGTCAGCCGTGAAACCGTAGCAGGAACGCTGACCGGCCGCGTGCCGGCGCTTATTGAGAGTGGTGCCCTGGAAGAGGCGGTGGGTTTGCCGCTGAACGCTGAAACCAGCCACGTCATGCTGTGTGGCAACCCGCAGATGGTACGGGACACGCAGCAGCTTCTGAAGGATACCCGGCAGATGACGAAACATCTTCGCCGCCGGCCAGGCCATATGACCGCCGAACACTACTGGTGATCAGCGGTATTTCACCTCAACGGTGTCTTTACCGTATTTGTTTTCGCTCTGGGTGCCAATAAACGCGCCCAGATCGACAATCATCATCACGAAGATGACCGACGGCAGCAGCCTGCCCACAACCCACGGCAGGATGGACGGCAGCATCGCCCAGTTTCCCGCCACCAGCATCCACGCCAGAATAATCAGAAATGCCCACGCGCCGGAACGTCCGCGATCGTGCAGGCGTTTCACGACGACAGCCGCCGTTGGCCAGAGCAGGCAGACCAGCGCGAAGGCCGCCGTTTGCGTGCTTAGCCATGCGTTATAGGCAACGAAAAACAGAAGCAGCATGGCGACAACCCACGTCACCATCCAGATCCAGAAATCACGGCGTCCAATACGCCCTTTGAATGAAAACAGCCACTGCTGTATGGTCATGTAAGGTTCCTTATTATCATATCGCGCGCATTTTACCCTGGAGTTGTGACCTTTTGACAAGCCGACCAGATATCGTTTTAATCATGAGCACTTACGGCCAGGGGCAATGTTGATGAAAAGTTCGACACATTCTCTTTTCCTGTGTTTAGCGCTACTCAGCGCGGGCTTTACCCTGCACGCCGCCGAAACCACAGCCCCGACCACCGCACCGTATCTGCTGGCGGGCGCACCGTCGTTCGATCAGTCCATCAGTCAGTTTCGTGAAGCCTTCAATCAGGCCAACCCCACGCTGCCGCTGGATGAGTTTCGTGCCATTGATGGCCCCCGCGACACGCCTACCCTGACCCGTGCGGCAAGCAAGATTAACGAGAATTTGTATGCCTCCACGGCGCTGGAGCGCGGGACTTTAAAAATCAAAAGCATGCAAATCACCTGGCTGCCAATACAGGGGCCAGAGCAGAAAGCCGCGAAGGCAAAAGCCCTGGAGTACATGAGCGCGGTCTTGCAGGCGTTTACCCCTGCGCTGACGAAAAAGCAAAGCCAGCAAAAGCTGCAAAAACTCCTCACCGCTGGTAAAAACAAGCGTTACTACGCCGATACCGAAGGCGCGATCCGCTATGTTGTGGCGGACAACGGCGAAAAAGGACTGACCTTCGCTGTTGAACCGATTAAGCTGGCACTATCTGACACCCTTGGCGGGGCGAATTAATGACAAAAAGCAAAGCCTTTCGAGGGAAAATCTCTATACTGATTCACAGACCATGCTGCCCGACAGGGTGGCCATATTCCTTAATTCGCTTATTGAGCGTGGAGAATTGAAATGCGACATCCTTTAGTGATGGGTAACTGGAAACTGAACGGCAGCCGCCACATGGTAAACGAACTGGTTGCGAACCTGCGTAAAGAGCTGGCTGGCGTGACCGGCTGCGCGGTTGCTATCGCTCCGCCGGATATGTATCTGGATCTGGCTAAACGTGCCGCAGACGGCAGCCACATCATTCTGGGCGCGCAGAACGTTGACGTTAACCTGTCTGGCGCGTTCACCGGTGAAACCTCCGCTGAAATGCTGAAAGATATCGGCGCGAAATACATCATCATCGGCCACTCCGAGCGTCGCACCTACCACAAAGAATCCGACGAGTTCATCGCGAAGAAATTCGCCGTGCTGAAAGAGCAGGGTCTGATCCCGGTTCTGTGCATCGGTGAAACTGAAGCAGAAAACGAAGCAGGTAAAACCGAAGAAGTGTGCGCACGTCAGATCGACGCTGTGCTGAAAACCCAGGGCGCAGCAGCGTTCGAAGGCGCGGTTATCGCTTACGAGCCAGTCTGGGCGATCGGTACCGGCAAATCAGCCACTCCTGCGCAGGCTCAGGCGGTTCACAAATTCATCCGTGACCACATTGCGAAAGCTGACGCCAAAGTGGCTGAGCAAGTGATCATCCAGTACGGCGGTTCCGTTAACGCGTCTAACGCTGCTGAGCTGTTCACCCAGCCAGACATCGATGGCGCGCTGGTTGGCGGTGCATCCCTGAAAGCGGACGCTTTCGCGGTAATCGTTAAAGCGGCAGAAGCGGCTAAACAGGCGTAATTGCCTTTGTGGCGGGTGGCGCTTCGCTAACCCGCCCTACGGTTATGTAAGCCCGGTAAGCGTCAGCGCCACCGGGCTTTTTTACAGCCGTCCCAGCAGGCTAAACCACAGGTAATCCAGCGGCAGCAGCACCAGATACGTCGCTATCGCCAGCGCCAGACAGAGCACCATCCCCGCCCTGGCAGGCACTTTTCCTAACCCCATCGCCACCACGATCGGCGACGCCTGATACGGCAGCAGCGGCGTGGAATAGCCGAGCACCTGAATCATGATCACCGACAGCAGCGGGAAGCCGGTCGCATCCGAGAAGCTTTGCGCCAGGGTGGTATACAGCGCAGGAACGCCGTTGGCGGTCATAATGAAGTTGAGTGCGGTGGTGATCCCGGTCAGCGCCAGGAAACTGGTGAACGGTCTATCTGCATCCAGCGGCATAATGCGGAGCAACGCCTCGCCCACCGCCGTTCCGATGCCGGTTTGCGTCACCACGATCGCCAGCCCAAGAATGCCCGCGACGTAAATGCAGGTGCGCATATTCACCCCCGCTGAAAATTCTTCCCCGGAGATAAAGCCAACGCGCGGCAGCATAACGATGACCGACGCCGCCAGCCCGGTCCAGGCGGGCCCCACGCCGTGCCAGCTCTCCGTCACCCACATCCCCAGCACCACCGCCAGCAGCCAGGCAAGACGCTTTTCGTCCCGCCCCATAGGCTCAGACGGTGCCTGTTCCTTCGGCGGTTTTGGGCTGCCGGGAAAAAGCCAGCAGATCAGGCCAATCAGAATCAGACCTTTGAGAATGCCCAGCACCGGCGTGTGCAGCAGCAGATACGGGACATAGTTCAGATGGATGCCGTACGAGCCTTCCGCCGCACCGCTCATCACAAGGTTAGGCACGTTTGCGGGCAGAATCGTCGCCGAAAGCTGGAACGTCCCGAACCCTACCGCCAGCGCCAGACCAAACCAGGCGCGGGTGCCGTCGGCGATACCGGCGCGTTTTGCCATTGCGGCGACAATCGGCATCAGCAGCGCAATTCGTCCCATGTTCGACGGCATCACAAACGCCAGCGCATAGCTCAGCAGCACCACGCTCGCTACCATTAATACCCAGGAGTCGGTGAGCTTTGCCGACAGCGCCCGGGCGGCCCGGTCTGCCAGACCGGTTTTACGGATCGCCACGCCGAGCACGAATCCGCTGAAGACCAGCCAGAAGGCCGACGAAGCAAAACCGCCGAAAATCACCTCCGGCGGGGCGATCTTCGCGGTCATTGCCGCCGTAAAGAACAGCAGCGCGGTGATGAATTCCGGCAACAGCGACGTCGCCCATAGCACGATAGTGACGCCAACGATCAGTGAGGGTACCAGCAGAGGATACGTTGACCAGAGCGACATACCTGTCTCCTGTAGAATTTTTCAGCAAGTCTACGGCGACAGGCAGGGCGAGTAAACGCTATTTATGGTGGGGTCAATTCAGAATAGCGCATTGATGATCCTGCAGTTCCTCAGCGGACGCGCGGTTAAGCATCAGCAAGTTACGTTCGGTTGCCAGCAACACAAACGAACCATCCGACTGCTGCGCCATCGCCAGGGCGAAGCGCCCCATATGGTCGCGCGCTTCCGGCAGCTCTTCAGCCAGCATTATGAACGGGCTGCGCTGCACCAGCTCATTCTCCGTCACCCGACGAGCAAGATACTCATGCCCTTCCAGCCCGCCAGGAAGCGGCAGCCACTGGGTGCTGATTTCTCCCTGCGCGGCGTTGAGTTTCTCGCGCACGTCCGGGCGCAGGCAGGAGATATGAATATGAAAATGGTTCTGCGTGCGACCAGTCGGCGAGTTAATCGTCAGCGAAATGGCGCTGTCGGGCACCTCGGATCCACGCTTCAGGGTCATAAAGCTGCGCGACTGCCAGGCCAGCCAGAAAAAGTTCGGCGTGTGCGCTTCGGTCAACAGCGGGCTCTCGGTGCCGTTGATGCGATATGTCGGCATCAGCAGATATTGCAGCGGCCCGTTGCGGTCTTTAAAGACCACATAGCCTGCATCCGTTTTCACCTGCGCACACGGTGCCGGGTTACGATTCTGGATCTGATTCGGCACGCACTGGTCGAGAACGATATGTCGCAACGCATTCGGATTACCCGCTTTCATCCAGTACACGCCGCCAGCGGCAAGGGCGATGACAATGAGGATCAATAAGATAATTTTTTTCACAACGCGTTCCCTGTTTTCAATAGAGGCAAAAGAGTAACGCAAAATGATGACCAAATAAAAAACCCGGCGGATTTCTCACGCCGGGTTACCGTGTCATTGGCTAATGGTTAGCGCTGGCTGATCTGGTCGAACGTGCCGCCGTTAGAGAAGTGCTCTTTCTGCGCTTTCGTCCAGCCGCCGAACTCGTCATCAATGGTGAAGAGTTTCAGTTTAGGGAAGACGCTTTCGTATTTCTTCGCCACCGCCGGATCGCGTGGACGATAGAAGTTTTTCGCCGCAATTTCCTGGCCTTCTGGCGAATAGAGATACTTCAGGTAAGCTTCTGCCACCGCTTTGGTGTCTTTCTTCTCAACCACTTTATCGACAACAGAGACGGTCGGCTCAGCCAGAATCGATTCGCTTGGGGTCACGATTTCGAACTTGTCTTTACCCAGCTCGTTAGTGGCCAGCAGGGCTTCGTTTTCCCATGCGATCAGCACGTCGCCGATCCCGCGCTCGACGAAGGTGTTGGTGGCGCCACGCGCGCCGGAGTCCAGCACCTCAACGTTTTTATACAGCGCTTTCACGAATTCCTGCGCTTTGGCCTGGTCGCCATTGTTGTGGTGCAGCGCGTAGCCCCACGCGCCCAGGTAGTTCCAGCGAGCGCCGCCAGAGCTTTTCGGGTTAGGGGTGATGACGGACACGCCTGGCTTAATCAGGTCATTCCAGTCATGGATCTGTTTCGGGTTGCCTTTACGGACCAGGAAAACGATGGTCGAGGTGTATGGCGCGGAGTTATCCGGCAGGCGTTTGATCCAGTTTTTGTCGATACGGCCACGCTCGGCGATCGCGTCAACATCGTAGGCCAGCGCCAGGGTCACCACGTCAGCTTCGATACCGTTGATGACGGAGGTCGCCTGCTTGCCAGAACCGCCGTGAGACTGGCGAACCACGACATTGTCGCCGGTTTCCTGTTTCCAGTGTGCCGCAAACGCTTTGTTGTATTGTTCGTACAGTTCACGCGTCGGGTCGTATGACACGTTCAGTAACTGGATGTCCTTAGCCAGAACGCTGGTCGATGCCAGCAATAATGTTAAACCCACGCCCCATTTATTCATCGCCCAGCTCTCTTGTGTAGTGTTTTGATGAATGCAGCGTGCCAGAAAGCGAATCGAGGATTAAAGAATAAAAAAAGATTGGCTATAACGTAGTGGAATAAAAAAGCGTGCACGCATAAAAAAGCCGGGTGGCGGCTACGCCTTACCCGGCCTACGAGTCGTGCTGTTGTAGGCCCGGTAAGCGCAGCGCCACCGGGCAACAGAGCCAATCAGTACAGTTTTTTCGCGCAGTCCAGCCAGTCACCTTTGAACGGACGCTTCATGTTTTCAATCGCGTCGATGATGTCATGGTGAACCAGTTTCTCGTTCTGAATACCGACGCAGCGGCCGCCGTGGCCCTGCAGCAGCAGTTCGATTGCGTACGCGCCCATACGGGACGCCAGAATACGGTCGTACGGGCCAGGGGAACCGCCACGCTGGATGTGCCCCAGTACGGTGGCACGGGTTTCACGTTTGGTTTCGGTTTCGATGTACTTGGCCAGCTCGTCAACGTCACAGATGTGCTCGGTGATAGCTACGATCGCGTGTTTCTTGCCTTTCGCGATGCCCGCTTTGATTTCAGCTACCAGATCTTCACGGCTGAATTCCACTTCCGGAACCACGACAAACTCACAGCCACCCGCAATCGCCGCAGCCAGGGTCAGGTCACCGCAGTAACGCCCCATCACTTCAACGATAGAGATACGCTGGTGAGAAGAAGAGGTGTCACGCAGGCGGTCAATTGCTTCCACAACGGTTCCCAGCGCGGTGAAGTAACCGATGGTGTAGTCGGTGCCTTTGATATCGTTGTCGATAGTGCCTGGCAGACCGATGCACGGGAAGCCCATTTCTGTCAGACGTTTTGCACCCATGTACGAGCCGTCACCACCGATTACCACCAGTGCGTCCAGGCCACGTTTTTTCATGTTCTCGATAGCCACTTCACGAACGTGTTCATCACGGAATTCCGGGAAGCGTGCAGACCCAAGGAAGGTACCGCCACGGTTGATCATGTCAGACACGCTGTAACGGTCGAGCTGAACCATACGGTCTTCATACAGACCCAGGTAACCATCATAGATACCAAAAACTTCCAGACCTTCCGTCAGCGCCGCGCGAACAACCCCACGAATTGCCGCGTTCATGCCCGGCGCATCACCGCCGCTTGTCAACACACCGATTTTCTTAATCATGACTACCTCTGAACTTAGGAATGCAAAATTGAAATCTGTTGCCGGAAGAAACTTATCGACCAACGAATACTGCAAATAGTATATCAATCCCTTCCAGCTGAATTGATTCAGGTCAGACCAAATGGCGGTAATTTATACACAAAATGCTGGCCTGGCTCACTTTTTTACAACGAATTACGAAAGCCCAACATGTCCGGGTACAACCGAGCAGGGATCCTGGTGAATGATGACGTCTGAACCAGGAAAACGCTGCAAAATCGCCTGCTCTACCTGCTCAGCAATCACGTGAGCCTGAACCAGTGGCAGGTTGTCTTCCATTTCAATATGAATCTGAATAAAGCGGGTCGGCCCTGACTGCCGCGTTCGAAGATCGTGCGCACCGCTGACGCCGGGCCAGGCGGTCACGATAGAAAAAATTTCATTGCGTTCTGAGTCCGGGAGGGCGCGGTCAAGCAGTGATTGCACCGCTTCATACCCCATCCGCAGGGCGCTATATAAAATATAGATACCAATCCCTAACGCAAACAACGCATCGGCCCGATGCCAGCCATACCAGGCCAGACCGAGCGCAATAAGAATAGCCCCATTCATCATAACATCAGATTGATAATGAAGCATATCCGCCCGTACAGCCTGACTTTGCGTTTTGCGAACGACCCAGCGCTGGAACGTTACCAGAACAAGTGTGCATATAAGCGCGACAATCGTCACAACGACGCCGACGCCGGGATCGTTCATCGGTGTCGGCGAGACGAGATGCTGAATGCCGGTGAGAAACAGGAACAGCGCAGAACCGGATATAAACATGCTCTGCGCCAGCGCGGCCAGCGACTCCGCTTTGCCGTGCCCAAACGTGTGCTCTTCATCCGCTGGCTGCAGCGAGTAACGCACCACCAGCAGGTTGGTCAGCGAGGCGGCAATATCGACCAGCGAGTCCACCAGCGCCGCCAGAATACTGACCGAACCGGTATACCACCACGCAAAAACCTTAATGACCAGCAAACACGACGCCATGATCGTCGCGGCCATGGCGGCCCGGTTTACCAGTCTTCCATAGGATTGATTCATAAACGCTCCTGTCATGTCATGCCGCTAGTATAACGGAAGCATGTGGAGTCGAAGGATGAATAAACGGTTAACAAATCAGAATGCGGGACAAAAAAAACCCCCACATCATGTGGGGGAAGACAGGGATGGTGTCTATGGCAAGGAAAACAGGGTTTACTGGTTACTACGGGTACTGCTATTGCTACTGAAAAACGTCGTTTCTGAGCTTCGCTGCATCCGTGCAACCTCACGCAGCTGATCCATACGCTGCTGATGTCTGGTGTTCAAAACCGCTTGCTGCTCGGGCGTTAGCAGGTGGAACATCTGGTTGCGGACCTTCGCCATTTCAACCTGGCGAGCAACCTGTTCCTGTGCCATTTTTTCGGCCTGAGCGCGCACAGCGCTTTCGTCAAAATTTTCTGCGGTGACAAGGCGATGCATTGTCTCCATTTCGCTAACATTAACAGGGGGCTGGTCGTGTCTCGCCCTCTGCATCAGATCTCGCATCTGTTGACGCTGATGTTCGGTTAAACTTATGCCGTCAAACATATGGCTTTGGCTACTGTGCTGCGTTGTGTCCTCTTGTGAGGAACCGTTATCGCTGATGATAGCTACAGCAGCCTGGCTAAACGCACTGAACGCCAGCGTTGAGGCCATGACGGCAGCGGTAACTTTGCGCATCACTTGCTCCCAAAATCTTTCGTGTCGCGATTCAACGAGAGACAGTCTACGATTCAGGCTGCAAACATGCGTCAGGGGGTGTAAAACAACGTAAAGTCATGGATTAGACAGCCTTGATGTCGTAATTTCTGCCTCGGAGGTATTTAAACAATGAATAAAATCCTGTTAGTTGATGATGACCGAGAGCTCACATCCCTTTTAAAGGAGTTGCTCGACATGGAAGGTTTCAACGTCCTGGTTGCCCATGATGGCGAGCAGGCGCTGAGTCTCCTTGACGACAGCATCGATTTACTTTTGCTCGACGTGATGATGCCGAAGAAAAACGGTATTGATACGTTGAAAGAGCTTCGCCAGACACACCAGACTCCCGTTATCATGCTGACCGCTCGCGGCAGCGAACTCGATCGCGTACTCGGTCTTGAACTGGGCGCGGACGACTATTTACCGAAGCCGTTTAACGACCGCGAACTGGTCGCCCGTATTCGCGCGATCCTGCGTCGTTCCCACTGGAGCGAGCAGCAGCAGAATACCGACAATAGCTCACCTACCCTTGAAGTCGACTCCCTGAGCCTGAACCCGGGCCGTCAGGAAGCGAGCTTTGATGGCCAGACGCTGGAACTTACCGGCACGGAGTTCACCCTGCTGTATCTTCTGGCGCAGCACCTCGGCCAGGTGGTTTCGCGTGAACATTTAAGCCAGGAAGTGCTGGGCAAACGTCTGACCCCGTTTGACCGCGCCATCGACATGCACATCTCTAACCTGCGCCGTAAGCTGCCGGAGCGTAAAGACGGTCACCCATGGTTTAAAACCCTGCGTGGTCGCGGTTATCTGATGGTTTCCGCTTCATGATAGGAAGCTTAACCGCCCGCATCTTCGCCATCTTCTGGCTGACGCTGGCACTGGTTTTAATGCTCGTACTGATGTTGCCAAAACTCGACTCACGCCAGATGACGGAGCTTCTCGACAGCGAGCAACGTCAGGGCGTGATGATCGAGCAGCACGTGGAAGCCGAGCTGGCAAACGATCCGCCAAACGATTTAATGTGGTGGCGCAGGCTATTTCGCGCTATCGACAAGTGGGCGCCGCCCGGACAACGCCTGCTGCTGGTGACCAGCGAAGGCCGCGTGATTGGCGCCGATCGCAATGAAATGCAGATCATCCGCAACTTCATTGGCCAGGCAGATAACGCCGATCACCCCCAGAAGAAAAAATATGGCCGCGTAGAGATGGTGGGGCCGTTCTCCGTCAGAGATGGCGAGGATAACTATCAGCTCTACCTGATTCGCCCCGCGAGCAGCTCCCAGTCCGACTTCATCAACCTGCTGTTTGACCGCCCTCTCCTGCTGCTGATTGTTACTATGCTGGTCAGCTCGCCGCTGCTGTTATGGCTGGCGTGGAGCCTGGCAAAACCGGCCCGTAAGCTGAAAAATGCGGCTGACGAAGTGGCCCAGGGTAACCTGCGACAACACCCTGAACTGGAAGCCGGACCGCAGGAGTTCCTTGCCGCCGGGACCAGTTTTAACCAGATGGTGAGCGCTCTCGATCGCATGATGACGGCACAACAGCGTCTGCTGTCGGATATCTCGCATGAACTGCGCACCCCGCTTACGCGCTTACAGCTTGGCACCGCGCTGCTGCGCCGCCGCAGCGGGGAGAGCAAAGAGCTGGAGCGTATCGAAACCGAAGCGCATCGTCTGGACAGCATGATCAACGATCTGCTGGTCATGTCGCGCAATCAGCAGAAAAACGCGCTGGTGAGCGAAACGGTGAAAGCCAATCATCTGTGGCATGAAGTGCTGGATAACGCGGCGTTCGAAGCGGAGCAGATGGGCAAATCCTTCACCGTCAACTTCCCGCCGGGTCCATGGCCGCTGTACGGTAACCCCAACACGCTGGAAAGCGCGCTGGAGAATATCGTGCGTAACGCCCTGCGCTACTCGCACACGAAGATTGAGGTGGCGTTCTCGGTGGATAAAGACGGGATCACCGTCATTGTCGACGACGACGGTCCTGGCGTCAGCCCGGAAGACCGCGAGCAGATTTTCCGTCCGTTCTACCGTACCGACGAAGCGCGCGACCGGGAATCGGGCGGTACGGGACTGGGTCTGGCGATTGTGGAAACCGCCATGCAGCAGCACCGTGGATGGGTGAAAGCCGATGACAGTCCGCTGGGTGGGCTGCGGTTAACACTGTGGCTACCGTTGTATAAGCGTTCGTAGCTGTTAGTGCCGGGTGGCGGCTTCGCCTTACCCGGCCTACTCTTTACAGAGGACTATTTACCCCACAACCTCCGCGAATTATCCTCGATCTTGCTGCTTAAACGCCGCTTCTGCATCGTTCTTGTCCAGCTGGTCGATAACCCCGCCGCCGACAGCAGGCGATGATACTGCTCGTCATCAAACGGCATATGCCAGGCAATGGCGCAGGCGTCGTAAACAGACACTTCACTCAGGCGTGATGCCAGCTCAAGCGGCGCATCCGCTGACACCTGCCCAGCCAGCACTACACGGTACAGCCAGCCGGTTTTAACCGCGCTTTGCATCTGAGCCGACATGTCATGAATACCGAAATGGAAGTTGAGCTTGAAGCACGGCGAGCGCGGCTGCGTCACCTGAATCAGGGCATCGCCCCAGCGGTAGATATCACCTATAAACACGTTCTTTTCGGTGAGCCCTTCGGTGGAGAGATTCTCGCCAAACGCGGGGGCGACGAAGAGGTCCGCCTGCTCGGGGAACTCGGTTTTCCAGTGCTGATAGTGCTCGCGCGGGTAGTGGCACAGCGCGCGCTCGGGCCCACCGTGGATCTTCTTTTCGGCCTGCTCGTCGCCCGCAAGCCCAAGGTCGGTTAACGTCAGCTCACCGTCGACCTGAATTTTGGCGATGGCGCTCGGGCGGCTGCCGTCGTACTCCCTTACCTTGCCTGTAAATACATTCACCGGGTAATGCATCGCTGCCTCCATTACGCAGATACAAAAAAAGCGAGCCATCAGACTCGCTTCTCACAGGCGTCAATGCAACCTTATTTTTTAGCGGCGAAACGCGCTGCTGCTTCGTCCCAGTTCACCACGTCCCAGAACGCTTTGATGTAGTCCGGGCGACGGTTCTGGAATTTCAGGTAGTAAGCGTGTTCCCACACGTCCAGACCCAGGATTGGGAAGCCGGATGCGCCAGAGATCGCTTCACCCATCAGCGGGGAGTCCTGGTTCGCGGTAGAAACCACCGCCAGTTTGTCACCTTTCAGCACCAGCCACGCCCAGCCGGAGCCGAAGCGGGTTGCAGCGGCTTTTTCGAATTCCGCTTTGAAGTTGTCAACAGAACCGAAGTCGCGCTCGATAGCCGCTTTCAGGTCGCCCTGCAGGGTGGTACCGGTCTTCAGGCCTTTCCAGAACAGGCTGTGGTTTGCGTGGCCGCCCGCGTTGTTACGCAGCACGGTTTTCTTGTCCGCTGGCAGCTGGTCCAGCTTGGTGATCAGCTCTTCAACAGGCAGGTTAGCGAACTCTGGCAGGCTTTCCAGCGCGGCGTTCGCGTTGTTCACGTAGGTCTGGTGGTGTTTAGTGTGATGGATTTCCATCGTCTGCTTGTCGAAATGCGGTTCCAGTGCGTCGTAGGCATACGGCAGGGATGGCAGTGTATAACTCATAATCCTCTCCATTATTGTCGGGCGGCACAGCTGTTAATGCCGCGTAAGCAGTTGGTTCATTATAGTTAATTAAATGATATTGAAAATGATTATCAATGCCGTAGTTTTTATAAGGTTATTCAGTTTTCGATTAATAGCGGAAATGTGAGTCTGCTCACGCGGTTAACGTGCTGATTGCCATCCAGAACACCTGTGCGGCAACCTTCTGAAGGTTCCCGGACTGCCTAATTTTTACACTCCTCAAGTCGAAGAGAAGCCACTGACGATAAAAACGATGAGGGTGTAAAAATGAATCATGCGATTACGATGGGTATCTTCTGGCATTTGATAGGCGCTGCCAGTGCAGCCTGTTTCTATGCTCCGTTTAAAAAGGTGAGAGGCTGGTCATGGGAAACCATGTGGTCCGTTGGCGGGGTCGTGTCCTGGCTGATTTTGCCCTGGACCATTAGCGCCATGCTGCTGCCCGATTTCTGGGGCTACTTCTCCTCCTTCAGCGCCTCCACCCTGCTGCCGGTGTTCCTGTTCGGCGCGATGTGGGGCGTCGGTAACATCAACTATGGCCTCACCATGCGCTATCTCGGCATGTCGATGGGCATTGGTATCGCGATTGGCATTACGCTGATCGTCGGAACCCTGATGACGCCAGTTCTCAACGGCAACGTCGAGGTGCTTATTAATACTCAGGGTGGGCGGATGACGCTCCTGGGCGTGCTGGTGGCGGTCGTTGGCGTAGGAATTGTGACTCGCGCGGGGCAGCTGAAAGAGCGCAAGATGGGCATTAAAGCCGAAGATTTTAACCTGAAGAAAGGTCTGCTGCTGGCGGTGATGTGCGGCATCTTCTCGGCCGGTATGTCGTTCGCGATGAATGCTGCCAGGCCTATGCATGAAGCCGCCGCCGCGCTGGGCGTCGATCCACTGTATGTTGCGCTGCCAAGCTATGTCGTGATTATGGGTGGCGGCGCGATGGTTAACCTGGGCTTCTGCTTCATTCGTCTCGCAAAAGTGAAAAACCTGTCGGTAAAAACCGACTTCTCGCTGGCAACATCGCTTATCATCACCAACGTGTTACTCTCCGCGCTCGGCGGCCTGATGTGGTATTTACAGTTTTTCTTCTACGCCTGGGGCCATGCCAGCATTCCTGTGCAATACGACTACGTCAGCTGGATGCTGCACATGAGTTTCTACGTACTGTGTGGCGGGCTGGTCGGTCTGGTGCTGAAAGAGTGGAAGAACGCCGGACATCGTCCGGTTGGCGTACTGAGCCTCGGCTGCGTGGTGATCATTATCGCTGCCAATATCGTTGGGCTCGGCATGGCAAACTGATCACGACCCCTTTCGACTGCGATGACGCCACTGTACCGGCGTCATCCCCACCTCACGATTAAACACCACTGAAAAGTAGTTACTGTCTTCAAAGCCGCAGCACATCGCCACATCACTGACCATCCACTCCGTATGCTGCAGGAGATATTGTGCATGGCAGATGCGCAGCTGGCGCAGATAGTGGTTGACCGTCATCCCGGTCAGGGTGCGGAACTGCTGGCGCAACGCGCGCTCGCTGCACTGCTCCTGCTCGCAGAATTTCTCCAGTATAAAGTTTTTATTCAGGCTGCCCGCAAGCGTGGTGATGAGCTTATCCAGTAGCGCTTCCTGCGTCGTGGCAGAGGGGTTATCAGTGGCGTAACGATGGCGCTTTAACGTCACCACCAACTGAGCGAAAAGCAACTCCGCTAGCTGGTTAGAAACGGGGTCGTTCTTCTGGCTCTCCTGCTCCAGTTGAGAAATAACCTGCCGTACCTGAGCCATGCCGTTACTGCTTAAGCGCCAGTGCGGAGAACCCTTAGCATCAAGAAAACCCGGGATGCTTGCGGCCCAGTCTACGTTAAGCCTGAGCCTGTCCGGACAGTAAATAACGTTCTGCAGCACCAGGTCATTAACCGAGGCGTAGGAATGCTTATCCTCCGCGCGAATGTAGAACAGATCTCCGCGCGTGATGCGGTAGGGACGGTCGTTGAGGATGTGCAGGCCGTTACCGCGCCATACCAGCACCAGCTCGCAAAACTCGTGGGTATGTTCGGCAAAGACATCTTGCGGGTAGCGGTCGGCCACCGTCACGGCCTGGCTCGCGGAGGCATAAAAATCATCTTTGCGAAGGATTAACTGAGCAGCCACACCACGACCTCTACACCGAATAACCTGACACTATTAGCTTTTTTGCGGAAATAAAACGGTGACTGCCCTCGCGTTACTGAAGCATCGCGTCTTTCCCCTGACGAATATCACGCGGCGACCAGTTAAATTCCCGGCGAAACAGCGTTGAAAAGTGATTGCTGTCGCCAAAACCGCAGCAATAGGCGATATCCGTGACGCTTTCGTCGGTATGACGTAAAAGATGACGCGCTTTGATCAGGCGCAGACGGTTGAGATATCGCTGCGGCGTCATACCGGTATGCTGTTTAAGCTGGCGATGTAGGGTGCGCAGCGACAGTGAAAAATCATCCGCAAGCGTTTCCCAGCAGACATCCTCAGCGAAATGATCTTCCAGCCAGGCCATCAGATGGTTCAGGCGCGCGTTGTTATCTTCCAGCCCTTCCAGCAGGCTGCTGCGGCGCAGCAGCACCAGAAGCTGCATAAACAGCAGTTCGCGCGTGGCAATGGCGTGCGTCTCCCCCCCGTCCTCGCTCTTCTCCATTTGCTCCACCAGCTGACGCACCTGCTGCAGGGTGGACTGATTCACGCGCCAGTGCGACGGATAGTGTCCGTCTTGCTCCTGGGGCAACAGCTGATTCAGCCGCGAAAGAAACTGGAACGCATCCGGGGAACGGTAGAGCACATTCGTCAGATACAGGTTGTCGGTATGCTCATACAGGTGCCGATCGTGGTCGCGCACGAAGCACACCGTACCGCCGCTGATGGTATAAGGCTGGCCATTGAAGACATGAATACCTGTCCCGCGCTCAACAATCACAATTTCATGAAAATCATGGTGATGCTCCGGGAACGCGGCCTGAGGAAGCCGTGGCTCAATCGCGACAGGCGCCCCTCCTGAAGGAAAAAAATCCACGCTGTGCAGTACGGTCATAACGGCCTCCACCAATGAAAAATGTTCTCAAAATAGTAATTAAGGCCTTCCGCACTCACCTTCAATTTTTGGCAGTAAACCTCGCAAAAGCTGTCCATTTTTCAAGAAACAGGGGGAAAGATCGGGAAATGCGGTCAGCGTCACACTGCCTGAAAATCCCGCCACCACTGGAAACTGTGAACTCCCTCACATTCACCTTTGCTTTCTTGCCAGCGCGAGATTTGGCCTGTCAGTGGTGAGAAGGTGACATTTTCTTCCCTTTTTTACACTCACCGCTAATGACTTAAGAAAGGACCCGACTATGACTTTTCGCCATTGTGTGGCTGTCGATTTAGGCGCATCCAGCGGTCGCGTAATGCTCGCGAGCTGGGACCGTGAGCAGCACACGCTTGCGCTTCGCGAAATGCACCGTTTCGCCAACTGCCTGCAAAAGCAGGACGGCTTTGTTGCCTGGGATATCGATGCCCTGGAGGCGGAGATCCGTATCGGACTGAACAACGTCTGCAACGATGGTATTCGCATCGACAGCATCGGCATTGATACCTGGGGCGTGGACTACGTTCTGCTTGATAGCCATGGCGAACGCGTCGGTTTGCCGGTTTCTTATCGCGACAACCGCACCGACGGCCTGATGGCGCACGCTATCGCCCAGCTAGGCAAGGACAACATCTACAGACGAAGCGGCATTCAGTTTCTGCCGTTTAACACGCTTTATCAGCTACGCGCTTTGGTCGAGCAACAGCCAGAGCTGGTGGCGGACGTGGCCCATGCGCTGCTAATCCCGGACTACCTGAGCTACCGCCTGACCGGCAACATGAACTGGGAATATACCAACGCCACCACCACGCAGTTGGTCAACATCAACTCGGATAACTGGGATGAACATCTGCTGGCCTGGACGGGAGCGTCGCCTTCCTGGTTCGGTACACCAACCCACCCGGGTAATGTGATCGGTAACTGGATTTGCCCACAGGGGAACGCAATTCCTGTCGTTGCCGTCGCCAGCCACGATACCGCCAGCGCGGTGATTGCTTCCCCACTTGCGAGCAAAGACGCGGCTTACCTCTCGTCCGGTACCTGGTCGCTGATGGGCTTTGAGAGCAAAACCCCGTACGCCAGCGATACTGCCATGGCCGCAAACATTACCAACGAAGGGGGTGCCGAAGGCCGCTACCGCGTACTGAAAAACATCATGGGGCTGTGGCTGCTCCAGCGGGTACTGAAAGAACAGAATATTACCGACCTGCCTGCGCTTATCGCCGAAACCGAGAAGCTGAAGGCCTGCACGTTCCTGATCAACCCGAACGATGAGCGCTTTATCAATCCGGCGCACATGAGCGCCGAAATTCAGGCCGCCTGCGTCGAGGTCGGGCAGCCGGTGCCGTCCAGCCCTCCCGAACTGGCGCGCTGCATTTTTGACAGCCTCGCCCTGCTGTATGCCGACATCCTCAGCGAGCTGGCGAGCCTTCGCGGAAAACCCTTCAGCCAGCTGCATATCGTGGGCGGCGGCTGCCAGAACCAGCTGCTGAACCAGCTCTGCGCCGATGCCTGCGGCATCACCGTGGTGGCAGGTCCCGTGGAGGCCTCCACGCTCGGCAATATCGGCATTCAGCTGATGACTCTGGACGAACTTTCCAACGTTGACGACTTCCGTTCGGTGGTGACGGCGAACGCCAGTCTGACCACCTTCACACCCAATCCCTGCCATGAAATTGCTCGCTTTCGCGCGCAGTTTCAGCAAAACCGACTGACTAAGGAGCTTTGTGCATGACAACTCAATTAGAACAAGCCTGGGATCTGGCTAAACAGCGTTTCGCCGCCGTCGGCGTGGATGTCGAAGAGGCGCTGCGCCAGCTCGACCGTCTGCCCGTCTCCATGCACTGCTGGCAGGGCGATGACGTCGCTGGCTTCGAGAACCCAGGCGGTTCCCTGACAGGGGGTATTCAGGCCACGGGTAACTATCCAGGCAAAGCGCGCAACGCGACCGAACTGCGCGCCGACCTTGAACTGGCGCTGAGCCTGATCCCGGGGCCAAAGCGCCTGAATCTGCATGCAATCTATCTCGAATCCGATGAGCCGGTGGCGCGCAACGAAATCAAACCGGAACACTTTAAGAACTGGGTAGAGTGGGCCAAAACCAACAGGCTGGGCCTGGACTTTAACCCGTCCTGCTTCTCACATCCGCTGAGTGCGGACGGTTTTACTCTCGCCCACGCGGACAACGACATCCGCCAGTTCTGGATCGATCACGTGAAGGCCAGCCGCCGCGTTTCGGCGTATTTCGGCGAGCAGCTCGGCACGCCGTCGGTGATGAACATCTGGATCCCGGACGGCATGAAGGATATCACCGTCGATCGTCTGGCTCCGCGCCAGCGCCTGCTGGCCGCGCTGGATGAGGCTCTCAGCGAGAAGCTGGACCCGGCGCACCACATCGACGCCGTCGAGAGCAAGCTGTTCGGTATAGGCGCCGAGAGCTATACCGTGGGCTCGAACGAGTTCTATATGGGTTACGCCACCAGCCGCCAGACCGCGCTGTGTCTGGATGCTGGCCACTTCCACCCGACCGAAGTGATTTCCGACAAAATCTCCGCCGCCATGCTCTACGTGCCGCGTCTGCTGCTGCACGTCAGCCGTCCGGTGCGCTGGGACAGCGACCACGTGGTGCTGCTGGATGACGAAACCCAGGCGATTGCCAGCGAAATCATCCGCCACGACCTCTTTGACCGCGTACACATCGGCCTCGACTTCTTCGATGCCTCCATCAACCGCATCGCGGCGTGGGTTATCGGCACCCGCAATATGAAGAAAGCCCTGCTGCGCGCGTTGCTGGAGCCTGTCGCCACGCTGAAACAGCTGGAGGCTAACGGTGACTACACCGCACGTCTGGCGCTGCTGGAAGAGCAGAAATCCCTGCCGTGGCAGGCAGTGTGGGAGATGTACTGCCAGCGTAACGATGCCCCAGCGGGCAGCCAGTGGCTGAACAACGTGCGGGCGTATGAGAAAGACGTTCTCGCCGCTCGTCAGTAAAAACATCGCCCGGCAGCACGTTGCCTGCCGGGTCTACAGGTAAGAGTAGGCCGGGTAAGCGTAGCGCCACCCGGCATTTTCAAAGGAACCACAGTATGCAGACTATCACCCACTCCTGGTTCGTCCAGGGCATGATCAAAGCCACCTCCGACGCCTGGCTGAAAGGCTGGGACGAGCGCAACGGCGGCAACCTGACGCTGCGCCTGGACGACGCGGATATCGAACCTTTCGCGGCCGATTTCCACGCGAAGCCGCGCTATATCGCGCTGAGCCAGCCGATGCCGCTGCTCGCCAACACGCCGTTTATCGTCACCGGTTCCGGCAAGTTTTTCCGTAACGTCCAGCTCGACCCGGAGGCCAACCTCGGCGTGGTGAAAGTGGACAGCGACGGCGCGGGTTACCACATTCTGTGGGGGCTGACGGATGAAGCGGTGCCCACCTCCGAACTGCCGGCGCACTTCCTCTCCCACTGCGAGCGCATCAAGGCGACCAATGGCAAGGACCGCGTGATCATGCACTGCCACGCCACCAACCTGATCGCCCTGACCTACGTGCTGGAAAACAGCGCCGATGTCATCACCCGCAAGCTCTGGGAAGGCAGTACCGAGTGTCTGGTGGTATTCCCGGATGGCGTGGGCATTCTGCCGTGGATGGTACCGGGTACCGACGAAATCGGCCAGGCAACCGCCGTTGATATGCAAAAACATTCTCTGGTGCTATGGCCGTTCCACGGCGTGTTCGGCAGCGGTCCAACGCTGGATGAAACCTTTGGCCTGATCGACACCGCTGAGAAATCAGCGGAAGTGCTGGTGAAGGTGTACGCCATGGGCGGCATGAAGCAGACCATTCCCCGGGAAGCGCTCATCGCCCTCGGCAAGCGCTTTGGCGTGAGCCCGCTGCAATCCGCGCTGGATTTATACGCATAACGCCTTTGCAGGACAAACGTTGATCGTTAAGGAGAATTATCATGAGCTTTATGTTGGCGCTTCCAAAAATCAGCCTTCACGGCGCGGGCGCAATCGGCGATATGGTCAATCTGGTAGCGAACAAGCAGTGGGGAAAAGCGCTGATTGTCACCGACGGCCAGTTGGTGAAGCTGGGTCTGCTCGACAGCCTGTTTACCGCGCTGGACGTCCATCAGATGTCGTATCACCTGTTCGATGAGGTGTTCCCGAACCCAACAGAAGCGCTGGTGCAAAAAGGATTTTCGGCTTACCGGGACGCGGAGTGTGATTACGTCATTGCCTTTGGCGGCGGCAGCCCGATTGATACCGCCAAGGCGATTAAAATCCTCACCGCTAACCCCGGCCCGTCAACCGATTATTCCGGCGTCGGCAAGGTGAAAAATGCGGGGGTGCCGCTGGTGGCGATCAACACCACCGCAGGGACGGCGGCGGAGATGACCAGTAATGCGGTGATCATCGACTCCGCGCGTCAGGTGAAAGAGGTGATCATCGACCCGAACATCATCCCGGATATCGCCGTGGACGATGCCAGCGTCATGCTGGATATTCCGGCCTCCGTGACCGCCGCAACCGGTATGGACGCATTAACCCACGCCATTGAAGCCTATGTGTCCGTTGGCGCGCACCCGCTGACCGATGCCAACGCGCTGGAGGCGATTCGCCTGATCAACCTGTGGCTGCCGGAAGCGGTTGATAACGGTCATAACCTTGAGGCGCGCGAGCAGATGGCGTTTGGCCAGTATCTGG
Organism: Enterobacter sp. ku-bf2; assembly: GCF_001742765.1. Lineage (NCBI taxonomy): Bacteria > Pseudomonadati > Pseudomonadota > Gammaproteobacteria > Enterobacterales > Enterobacteriaceae > Enterobacter > Enterobacter sp. ku-bf2. The sequence goes on along the minus strand of NZ_MDVW01000004.1, from coordinate 52,814 downwards.
CGGGCATGGCGTTTAACAGTGCGGGTCTGGGTCTGGTACACGCCCTGGCGCACCAGCCGGGCGCGACGCATAACCTGCCGCACGGCGTGTGCAACGCCATTCTGCTGCCGATCGTCGAAAGCTTTAACCGTCCGAACGCAATCACCCGCTTCGCCCGCGTGGCGCAGGCGATGGGCGTCGATACCCGCGGCATGAGTGATGAAGCCGCCAGCATGTCCGCCATTCAGGCGATTCGCGACCTGAGCGCTCGCGTCGGCATTCCTGCGGGCTTCAGCCAGCTCGGCGTCACTCAAGCCGATATCGAAGGCTGGCTGGATAAAGCCCTCGCGGATCCGTGTGCGCCATGCAATCCGCGCACCGCCAGCCGCGATGAAGTCCGCGAGCTCTATCTGGAGGCATTATGATCCGCAAAGCGTTTGTGATGCAGGTGAACCCGGATGCGCACGAGGAGTACGCGCGTCGCCACAATCCAATTTGGCCCGAGCTTGAAGCGGTGCTGAAAGACCACGGCGCTCACCACTACGCCATTTATCTCGACAAAGCCCGTAACCTGCTGTTTGCGACCGTGGAGATTGAATCGGAGGAGCGCTGGAACGCGGTAGCGAATACCGACGTCTGCCAGCGCTGGTGGAAACATATGGGCGACGTCATGCCGTCGAACCCGGATAACAGCCCGGTGAGTGCGGAACTTAAAGAGGTCTTTTACCTGGACTGATGCGTTAGCGCTGCCGCCCCCGCGGCGGCGGCAATCTCCTGCCTGCTGCTCAGCGTAAACGCCGACACCACCGTAATCGCCAGCACGAAACAGCCCAGCATCAGATACGTCTCCTGGAAGCCGATCCGGTCATACATATTCCCGGCAAAAGCGGAGAGAATAATCGCCGCCGACTGTTTGGCAAACTGGAAGCCGATCAGATAGATAGTCGCCGACAGTCGGGTATCAAACACCCCGGTGATGTACTTGAAGGCGCCCACCAGCAGGAACGGGACTTCCAGCGCGTGCAGCATCTTGAGGGCAATCACCTCCACGGCAGTGGTGGCGAACGACGAGCCGATAATGCGCGTCGCCATAATCACCCCGGCGATCAGCAGCGTGTTCTTCGCGCCGATGCGGTTAATGATCCACGGCGAACAGAACATAATGATGGCATTACAAATCTCCCCGGCAGTCGTTGCGAAACCAAAGGCGCGGGTCCCCTCCTGCGGCGTGGCGAAGAAGGTTTTAAAGAAGGTGGCAAACTGCTGATCGAAAACGTCATACACGCAGGCCACGCCAATCACGTAGAGGATAAACATCCACATTCTGCGCTGGCGGAACAGGTTGAACACGGTTTTTGCGGTGATTTGCGGCTGGTTCGCGCCCAGGGCATTCATGACCTGCGCCGTCTGGTTGGGCTTCGGCTTCGCGACCACCAGCAGCAGCATCAGCAGCAATGCCGCTCCCGATCCCATCCAGAAAACATACGACGGATCGATGCCGAACAGGATGCCGCCCGTGGAGGCGCACAAGCCCCAACCGAGACAGCCAAACATCCGCGCCTTGCCGTATTCAAAGAAGCTGTTGCGGCTCACGCGTTCGATGTAGGCCTCAATCGCCCCCGATCCGGCCGAAAATACAAAACCGATATACAGCCCGCCGCTCAGCGCGCCCAGCCAGATATTGGCTTTCAGCAGCGGCGCGAAGACGTACAGGAAGAACGGTGCGAACAGAACCAGCAGCACCGCGATGATCCACAGAAGGTGTTTTTTCAGCCCCAGCTTGTCCGAAATAACGCCCAGTAGCGGCTGGAACGCGATGGCCGACAGCGAGATGCAGGAGAAGACAATCCCGGTATGGGTTTTATTCAGGCCGATGATGTCCGACAGCCAAATCGGCAGGAACGGAAAGCAGGTGGCCATGATGAAGAAGTAGAGAAAGAAGAACAGCCCGAAGATCCAGAAGTTAGGGTTGTCTTTGTGGGTACAGGTTGTTGTGTTCATTATTTTTATCCTCAACGGAGGGCCGGCTGCCCGGCCCGTCACCTTTACACGCGTTCAACGCCAATCAGAACGGCGGTTTCCGGATCCAGAATCGGCAGCGCAATGCCCGCCTGCATCAGCCACTCGCCGCTCACCGTTTGCGGCGTTTCCATCCACGCTGGCAGCTTGCGCATGGTGTGCCCTCCCTCGCCCGTAATCTGAATATTCGGGTGATCGAGCAGCATGACGCGGTACCGCGCGCTAGCCTCCAGCCCCGCCATGCGCAGCGGCATCATCAGGCTGTAATCCGGCATCGCGAGCTGGCTGACCATAAACAGCCCCTGCGCCTTATCTTCGCTCACCATCCCTTGCGCCAGCGTGGTGGCATCCGGCATATCAATACGCCACTGGGTACCATGGTGGATCACCTCTCGCCACTGCTTGTGCAGCGCGGCGTAATGGCGATAGCCTTCGCGCTCCTGTGCGTCCACGGTGAGCGGATCCAGCTCCAGCCCCATATGGCCAAACAGGGCCGTCAAGCCGCGAAACTGGATGCTATGCTGGCGGAAGGTGGCGTGACATTTATGATGACCGATATGCGCGCCCATCACCTCCGGCGGGAAGAAGTAGCTCATGCCGCGCTGGATGGTGCTGCGCTCCAGCGCGTCGTTGTTGTCGGACGCCCAGAAGCGATGGCTGCGGGTCAGTACCTCATAATCAATGCGCCCACCGCCGGAGGAGCACGATTCAAACTCAATATGCGGGAAGCGCTCGCCCAGCACGTCCAGCAGGCGGTAAAACTGGCGGGTCTGCGCGTCGGCAGCGGCTTTACCGTTGTGTCCCGGCTGCACCAGCTCGCGGTTCATGTCCCACTTCACGTAGTCGACCGCATGCTCGCCCAGCAGCCAGCTCATGCGCTCCACCAGGTAATCAAAGGCCTCCGGGATGTTGAGATTGAGCACCAGCTGGTGTCGTCCGGTCGCCTGGGGATAGCCCGGCAGCGCCAGTACCCAGTCAGGATGCGCGCGGTACAAATCGGAATCCGGATTGATCATCTCCGGCTCTACCCAGATGCCAAACTCCATGCCGAGCCGCTTGACGTGGTCGATCACCGGCGTCAGGCCGTTCGGGTATTTTTTCTCATCCAGATACCAGTCGCCCAGCGCGGCATGGTCGTCATTACGGCCTTTGAACCAGCCGTCATCAATGATGAAGCGCTCAACGCCCAGGGCGGCAGCCTCATCGGCCATGCGCATGATGTAGTCCGGATCGTGGTTGAAGTAGATCCCTTCCCAGGTATTGAGGTGCACCGGGCGCGGTTTGTTTTCCGGGAAGCGGATGACGTTGTTGCGCAGGTAGCGATGGAACGGCTGGCTCATGCCGTTCAGACCCTGCGTGGAGTAGCTGGCATACAGGCGCGGCGTCCAGAGCGTATCGCCCTCCTCAACCGCCATTTCACCCGGCAGGTAGAGCGCTTCGGCCTGCAGGTAGCGACGACCATCGGTTTTCGCTTCCGCGCGCAGGCGGTGATTACCGCTCCAGCCCAGATGCACGCCCCAGACGTCACCCTGCATTTCGCTGAACGACGGCGTACCGGCAATCAGTGCCGGGAAGTGCTCGTGGGAGGTTTTACCCCGGCGGTTTTCAATCACGAAGCTGTCGTGTTCAAGCTTTACGCGGTGCGGCTGGAATTCACGGATCCAGCGTCCGTGGAAGGCCATCACTTCCTGCGCGCGCTCGGCCACCGGCAGCGTGACGGCGAAACGGTCCACCTGCCAGGGGATCGCTTTCAGATTCGTTAAACCGTGACGAACCACCAGTACGCCGCTGGCATCCAGCGCCAGCTCGCTGGTCAGGCGCAGTCCCGCATGCTCATCTTCGGCGGTTATCGTCAAGGTATTTACGCCCTGCTGCACCTGGGTGGTTTTGAACACCGGGGAACCGTCCAGCCCCTGGCGATGCCCCTCAATGCCCGGCGAGCCAAACAGGCCGTGCCCCAGCTCGGCCATCAGCGTGACCGGGGAGTCGACGTCAAGCCTGCCGTTGGCAACAGGACGCGCGAGCAGAGCAACATCCTGCGGCGAAAAGTTCCGAAGGTGAGGCCCCCAGTAGAGAATTTCGGCGAACGGATGGGTTTTAATCACCACGTCTACCGTCGTGGTTTCGAGACGTAAAACGGAATCTTGCATCAGACATCTCCTGTCATCGGGATGATCTGAGTGTTGATCCGAAACGTTTCGGATACAAACCAAAACGTTTCGGTTCTGTGATCGGCTTTAAAATTTTGCGCTATTTAGGCCGTCTGGCCCGGAGAGAATTCTGGCTGCCAGAGCACCTGAAGCTGTTCAATATCGTCGCCGTTAATCAGCTGGCGCACCATATCGGCAATCTGTTTCCCGACGCCCTGGCGGGTAGACTGGATCACCGACGCCACGTCAATATCGACGATGCTGTCCTGGGGTAGTCCGTCATAGACCACCAGTGAGACGGCGTTGTCGCCGGATAAACGCCCCATCTGCGCCAGCGCCATCGCCGCGCCGTCGCCGTGGGTGTTGCAGTCGGTGATGATGGCAGTGGGCGGCTGCGGCAGGGCAAGCAGTTCTTTCGTGATGGCATACCCGACACGGCGCGAAGGCGGCATAGCGCGCAGCCATTCGCTGGAAAGCCCGGCTTCCCGCAACGCGTCCAGATAACCCTGACGGCGCTGGGTGATAAACGCCTGATTGTTGCTTTCGCCAAGTAGCGCGATACGCTGATGGCCTTTCTCGATCAGCCAGCGGGTAGCCTGATGCGTACCGGCGTAGTTGTCGAAATCAAACCACGCGTACGGCTGCGGGAGATGGCTGCGCCCGAGCGCCAGGAATGGAAAACCGGCCGCCTGCAGCTGCTCAAGACGGGGATCGTGATCCAGCGTGTGTGCCACGATCAGCGCATCCACGCGGCGGCTTTGCACCATGCGCATGTAGCTGTGTTTATCGGCCAGATCGTCATCGGCAATCAGCAACAAATCGATTTCATGTCGCGCCAGTTCGTGGCTAATTTCGCCGACCATGTCCATAAATACGCTGTTATTGAGCGGAACAGGATGGACCGGGAACACCAGCCCAACGGCGTCAATTTTGCCCATCTTCAGGCGGCGAGCGAAGGTGTTCGGTCGGTAACCACGGCGCTGGGCCTCTGCTTCCACGCGTGCGCGCGTCTCGGCGGAGACGTCGTCATATCCGTTGAGGGCGCGGCTGACGGTGGTGACTGACAGCCCCAGTTCTTTGGCAATGGCTTTAAGCGACATGAGTTTCCGTATCTCTGTTAGTTTTGTTCCGCCACCAGCAGCGCGTAAGTGTCTGGCTCCAGGGCCTTGAAGATATGCGGCTGGTCGGCGGGATAACAAATGTAATCCCCTGCGCCGAGCTCTTCCGCCGCGTCGAGCAGACCGACCAGCGCCCGCCCCTGCGTCACAATAATATGTTCAACCGAGCCAGGTGGATGCGGCTGTGAAATACGGTCTGCTCCCGGTTGGGTCATCAGAAGATAGACATCGCGGCGCGCACCGGGGGGGCATGCCGCCAGTAAAATGGCTTCATAGTTAGCCTGTCCAGCCACCACTTTTGTCCCTTCACCACGGCGGATCACCTGCGTGGTCGGCAACTGTGGCTCAAGCAAACGGGCGAAAGGAATATCCAGCGCCACGCAGAGCGACCACAGCGTTTCCAGGCTAGGGTTACCGTTGCCGGACTCCAGCTGGGAAAGCGTGGATTTTGCGATCCCGGCACGGCGGGCAATTTCCGCCAGTGAAAGCCCGGTTCGCAGGCGTTCTCGCACCAGACTTTTGGCGATCAGGCTGATCGGCTGCGTCATATAACGGCCTCGCGTTCTATAAAACGAACAAATCGTTCGTCTTGAAAATCAGTTTCGTTGCGTTCATTATAATGGATACACGTTCGATATGGCTAAAATTGTATGAAGCATCATCTCTCTTGTCTGAAAGGCGACACCATAAAAGCAATCATTCTGGTCTGCCTCGCGGTGGGCGTGGTCGGGATGTCCTACGGCTCACTGGCGATGGCCTACGGTTTCCCGGTCTGGGTGCCGTTTGTGCTCTCCATTACCGTGCTGGCGGGCGCGTCTGAATTTATGTTTATCGGCATCGTGGCGAGCGGCGGCAATCCGCTGGCAGCTGCGGCGGCAGGTTTGCTGGTCAACGCGCGGCATGTGCCGTTTGGCGTGACGGTGCGTGAGCTGGTGGGCAAGCGCGGTCTGAGCCTGCTGGGCTGCCACATCATGAACGATGAAAGCGTGGTGTTTGGCCTGTCGCAAAAAACCGCCGAACAGCGTAAAGCCGCCTACTGGCTATGCGGCTTAGGCGTTGCCATCATCTGGCCGCTGGGCGCGCTGCTGGGTGCCATGGTGGGCAAACTGTTGCCCGACCCGGAAACCATCGGGCTGGACGCGGTATTTCCGGCCATTCTGCTGGCATTAGTGGTTCCCGCATTTAAAAACCGTACCACGTTGATCCGCGCCTGCAGCGGCGCTGTGTTATCGCTGGCCGCCGTGCCGTTTGCCCCAGTAGGCCTGCCGGTACTGCTCTCTTTACTCGGTCTTGCCGCGAGGAAAAAATAATGGAAAACATGACGGTCTTTATTCTCGGCATCGCCATTCTTTCTGCCGGAACCTATTTAATGCGCCTTGGCGGCGCCAAACTCGGCAACCGGCTGGCGCTGTCGGAGCGTTCTCAGGCGCTGCTGTCAGATGCGGCAACGGTATTGCTGTTCTCCGTCGCGCTGGCGACCACCTTTTATGAGGGAGAACACTTCGCAGGCATGGCGCGCGTGCTGGGCGTGGCGTTTGCGGTGTTTTTGGCCTGGCGGAAAATGCCGTTAATCGTGGTCATTGTGGCCGCGGCGGTGGTGACGGCATTGCTGCGCGTGGCGGGCATAAACTAAAAAAGCGCCCCGGGGGCGCTCTTTCGACGGTGTGACTCGCTTATTTGTTCAGTTCAGCAGTCATGTGTACGCGGTTACCGGAGAATGCCTGGGTAATTTTGTACGATGATGCGCCCGCTTCCTGAGCCTGAGCCGCGATTTTCGCTTCTGCACCATCAATGGTAGAGGCGGTTGCGGTCACAGTCTGCGCAGCGAAAGAACCGAAAGAAGCAGCCAGAGCGATTACAGCGACAAAAGTTTTGATGCTTTTCATGATTTAAACCCTTTCATTAAGTTGTTTAGGTAAGGCACCGTGCCTTGATGAGATAAATACTAGACCTCATCGCGAACAACTAAAAGCGGAAGGATTTGCTAATATTATTCAAAATTACTGATCAACTATTAATCGCTGAGGATGGGTATAAATCGTCGCCCTTCCCGGCTTGCAGAAGCCCACCAGCGTCAGGTTACAGCGCTCCGCTACCTCTACCGCCAGCGTGGTCGCCGCCGACACCGCGAACAAAATTTCCACACCGCACATGGCGGACTTTTGCACCATCTCGTAGCTGGCCCGGCTGGAAACGAGCGCAGCGCCCTGCTGCCAGACCTGACTTTCACGCGCACGACGACCGAGCAGCTTATCCAGCGCCACGTGGCGACCCACGTCTTCATGCCCACCGGCAATCTCTCCCGACGGCAATACCCATGCCGCCGCGTGCGTGCAGCCGCTCAGCTGGCCGATGGGCTGTACGTCGTTGAGATGCTCAAGGGCGGGGTCGAGGTGCGCCAGATTAAAGGTCTGAGTAAACGGCAGTGGCGCAACGGGCTTGCCAATATCGTTAAGCTGCTCAACGCCGCACACGCCGCAGCCGGTACGCCCGGCCAGCGCGCGACGACGCTCCTTAAGCCCCATAAAGCGGCGGCTGGAGAGTTCGATTTGCACTTCAAGACCGTTGCAGGCCTGGACCACGTCCATGCCGTAGATCTCTTGCGGATGATCGATGATGCCTTCCGAGAGGGAAAAACCGATGGCGAACAGCTCAAGATCTTTCGGAGATGCCATCATCACCACATGCGAGATGCCGTTGTAAACGAGCGCAACGGGCACTTCTTCCGCCAGAAAATCGGGCGTGGCATCGGTTATGCGGGGCGGTCGGTGTACCGACAGTTCCACAATGCCGGCAGGCAGGGGTGACGAGTGGGGATCACGGTTTTGTTTAGACACAGCGGTATTCCTGAACAACCACGGAAGCGAGCGTGCTATTGCAGCATAAACCACAGGCTGTACGCATAGTATGGATCAACTTTTCGACAACCATTCTCCTACTCATTTAGCAGGGGTGCAACCTGACACCGGCTACATCGCTTTAACATGCAGAGCTGTTAATGTGATCGATATCACACTTTATAATCAACATGGTGATAATACGTTCACTTTGTATTAACGCCATTAGAACAGCGGTACCGACAATGTGGTATTCTGATGATATCCCTCGTGGAATTGAGGGATTAACGCAAATTTTTCTCCTTTGCGGTCATTCTTCAACCGCGAAGTCAAAACTACATATGTAAGCAATGTCGAAACAAGGAGTGACCCATGCAGGTCAGCAGAAGGCAGTTCTTTAAGATCTGCGCTGGCGGTATGGCAGGCACCACGGCAGCGGCACTGGGCTTTGCGCCCGGCGTAGCGTTGGCGGAAACGCGGCAGTATAAACTGCTGCGCACCCGTGAAACCCGTAATACCTGTACGTACTGCTCTGTCGGTTGCGGGCTGTTGATGTATAGCCTCGGCGACGGTGCTAAAAACGCCAAAGCGTCTATTTTCCATATCGAAGGCGACCCGGATCACCCGGTTAACCGCGGCGCATTGTGCCCGAAAGGGGCCGGTTTGGTGGACTTTATCCACTCCGAAAGCCGCCTGAAATTCCCTGAATATCGCGCGCCGGGTTCCGACAAATGGCAGCAAATCAGCTGGGAAGAGGCGTTTGACCGCATCGCTAAACTGATCAAAGAAGACCGCGATGCCAACTTTGTTGAGAAGAACGCCGACGGCGTCACGGTCAACCGCTGGCTCTCCACCGGGATGCTGTGTGCTTCTGCTTCCAGTAACGAAACCGGTTATTTAACCCAGAAATTTACGCGTGCACTCGGTATGCTCGCGGTCGACAACCAGGCGCGTGTCTGACACGGACCAACGGTAGCAAGTCTTGCTCCAACATTTGGTCGCGGTGCGATGACCAACCACTGGGTCGACATCAAGAACGCCAACCTCATTGTGGTGATGGGCGGTAACGCCGCTGAAGCGCACCCGGTCGGGTTCCGCTGGGCGATGGAAGCCAAAATCCACAACGGTGCGAAACTGATTGTGATTGATCCCCGCTTTACGCGTACTGCGTCAGTGGCGGATTTCTACACCCCTATTCGTTCAGGTACTGACATCACTTTCCTGTCAGGCGTACTGCTGTACCTGATGACCAACGAAAAATACAACCGCGAATACACCGAAGCTTATACCAACGCCAGCCTGATCGTGCGTGAGGATTACCACTTCGAAGATGGCCTGTTCAGCGGTTACGACGCTGAAAAACGCAAGTACGACAAAACCAGCTGGAACTACGAGCTGGATGAAAAAGGCTTTGCGAAGCGCGACACCACGTTGCAACACCCGCGCTGCGTGTGGAACCTGCTGAAAGAGCACGTCTCCCGCTACACGCCGGACGTTGTCGAAAACATCTGTGGTACACCGAAGGCGGACTTCCTGAAGGTGTGCGAGCTGATCGCCGAAACCAGCGCGAAAGACAAAACCGCGTCGTTCCTGTATGCCCTCGGCTGGACGCAACACTCCATCGGCGCGCAGAACATCCGCACCATGGCGATGGTTCAGCTCCTGCTCGGCAACATGGGAATGGCAGGCGGCGGCGTGAACGCCCTGCGCGGTCACTCCAACATTCAGGGTCTGACCGACCTCGGCCTGCTGTCTCAGAGCCTGCCGGGCTATATGAACCTGCCAAGCGAGAAACAGACCGACCTGCAAACCTACCTGACGGCCAGCACGCCTAAACCGCTGCTTGAAGGCCAGGTGAACTACTGGGGCAACTATCCGAAGTTCTTCGTCTCGATGATGAAAGCGTTCTTCGGGGATAAAGCTACGGCGGAAAACAGCTGGGGCTTTGACTGGCTGCCGAAGTGGGACAAAGGTTACGACGTTCTGCAGTATTTCGAGATGATGCACCAGGGCAAAGTGAACGGCTATCTGTGCCAGGGCTTTAACCCGGTTGCCTCGTTCCCGAACAAGAACAAGGTTGTTGAGTCGCTGTCGAAACTGAAGTTCCTGGTGACGATTGACCCGCTCAATACCGAGACCTCGACCTTCTGGCAGAACCACGGCGAATCGAACGACGTTGATCCGTCGAAGATTCAGACCGAAGTGTTCCGTCTGCCTTCGACCTGCTTTGCGGAAGAGAACGGGTCTATCGTCAACTCCGGACGCTGGCTGCAGTGGCACTGGAAAGGCGCTGATGCCCCGGGCATCGCCATGAACGACGGCGAGATCCTGGCCGGTATCTTCTTGCGCCTGCGTAAGATGTACGCGGCAGAAGGCGGCGCGAATCCGGAACCGGTCCTGAACATGACCTGGAACTACTCGACGCCGGAAAACCCTGCCCCAGAAGAAGTGGCGATGGAGAGCAACGGTAAGGCACTGGCGGACGTTATCGACCCGGCCACCGGCACCGTGCTGGCGAAGAAAGGCGATCAGCTTAGTACCTTCGCCCACCTGCGCGATGACGGTACCACCTCCAGCGGCTGCTGGATCTTTGCCGGTAGCTGGACGCCGAAAGGCAACCAGATGGCCAACCGCGATAACGCCGACCCGTCAGGCCTTGGCAATACGCTGGGCTGGGCATGGGCGTGGCCGCTCAACCGCCGCATCCTCTATAACCGTGCGTCCGCTGACCCGCAGGGCAACCCGTGGGATCCGAAGCGTCAGCTGCTGAAGTGGGACGGCGCGAAATGGGGCGGCGTGGATATTCCGGACTACAGCACTGCCGCACCGGGCAGCGACGTTGGGCCGTTTATCATGCAGCCTGAAGGGATGGGGCGTCTGTTCGCTATCGATAAGATGGCGGAAGGTCCGTTCCCGGAACACTACGAGCCGTTTGAGACGCCGCTGGGCACCAACCCGCTGCACCCGAACGTGGTCTCTAACCCGGCTGCCCGTATCTTCAAGGGCGACTTTGAAGCGCTGGGTAAAAAAGACAAGTTCCCGTACGTGGGTACCACCTACCGTCTGACCGAGCACTTCCACTACTGGACCAAGCACGCGCTGCTTAACGCCATCGCGCAGCCGGAACAGTTTGTGGAGATCGGCGAGAAGCTGGCGAACAAGCTCGGCATTGCCCATGGCGATACCGTTAAGGTCTCCTCTAACCGCGGCTACATTAAGGCCAAGGCGGTGGTGACCAAGCGTATTCGCACGCTGAACGTTCACGGTCAGCAGGTGGATACCATCGGTATTCCGATTCACTGGGGTTATGAGGGCGTGGCGAAGAAAGGGTTCATTGCGAACACCCTGACGCCGTTCGTCGGTGATGCGAACACGCAGACGCCGGAGTTTAAGGCCTTCCTCGTGAACGTGGAAAAGGTGTAACGGAGACGACTTATGGCTTATCAATCTCAAGACATTATCCGTCGTTCCGCGACTAACGGTTTCACGCCCGCGCCTCAGGCGCGGGACCACCAGCAGGAAGTGGCGAAGCTTATCGACGTGACGACCTGTATCGGCTGTAAAGCTTGTCAGGTGGCCTGCTCTGAGTGGAACGACCTGCGTGACGAAGTGGGTCACAACGTCGGGGTGTACGACAACCCGGCAGACCTGACCGCCAAGTCCTGGACGGTGATGCGTTTCTCGGAAGTGGAGCAGAACGACAAACTGGAATGGCTTATCCGCAAAGACGGCTGTATGCACTGTGCGGATCCGGGCTGCCTGAAGGCATGTCCGTCAGAAGGGGCTATCATTCAGTATGCCAACGGCATCGTCGACTTCCAGTCCGAACAGTGCATCGGCTGCGGCTACTGCATCGCGGGCTGTCCGTTCGACGTACCGCGCCTGAACCCGGAAGACAACCGCGTCTACAAATGCACCCTGTGCGTGGACCGCGTTACCGTCGGCCAGGAGCCTGCATGCGTGAAGACCTGCCCAACCGGCGCGATCCACTTTGGCTCCAAAGAGGATATGAAAACGCTGGCGGCAGAACGCGTGGGCGAGCTGAAGACCCGTGGTTACGACAACGCAGGCCTGTACGATCCGGCCGGGGTTGGCGGTACGCACGTGATGTACGTGCTGCACCACGCCGACAAGCCGAATCTGTATCACGGCCTGCCGGAGAACCCGGAAATCAGCGCCACCGTGAAGTTCTGGAAAGGCATCTGGAAACCGCTGGCAGCGGTGGGCTTTGCTGCCACCTTCGCAGCGAGCATCTTCCACTACGTCGGCGTCGGTCCGAACCGCGCGGAAGAGGAAGACGACAACCTGCATGAAGAGAAAGACGAGGTGCGCAAATGAAAAAACGTGACACCATCGTGCGCTACACCGCGCCGGAACGCATCAACCACTGGGTCACCGCCTTCTGCTTCATGCTGGCGGCGATAAGCGGGCTGGGGTTCTTCTTCCCGTCCTTCAACTGGCTGATGCAGATCATGGGGACACCACAGCTGGCGCGCATCCTGCACCCGTTTGTGGGCGTCATCATGTTCGCGTCGTTCATCATTATGTTTTTCCGCTACTGGCACCATAACCTAATCAATCGGGATGATATCTTTTGGGCGAAGAATATTCGTAAGATCGTCGTCAACGAGGAAGTGGGTGATACCGGGCGTTATAACTTCGGCCAGAAATGCGTATTCTGGGCGGCGATTATCTTCCTGGTCCTGTTGCTGGTGAGCGGCGTGATCATCTGGCGTCCGTACTTTGCGCCTGCTTTCTCAATCCCGGTGATCCGATTCGCGCTGATGCTGCATTCATTTGCCGCAGTGGCGTTAATTGTGGTTATCATGGTGCATATCTACGCCGCCCTTTGGGTGAAAGGCACCATTACCGCGATGGTGGAAGGATGGGTAACCAGTACGTGGGCGAAGAAGCATCACCCGCGCTGGTACCGTGAAGTCCGCCAGAAACAGGAAAAGTCATCTGAATGAGTATTCGCATAATCCCGCAAGATGAGCTGGGGTCGAGCGAGAAACGCACGGCGGATTATATTCCGCCGTTGTTATTCCCCAGACTCAAGAACCTCTACAACCGCCGCGCAGAGCGTCTGCGCGAGCTGGCAGAGAACAACCCGCTGGGCGATTTTCTGCGTTTTGCCGCACTGGTCGCCCACGCGCAGGAAGTGGTGCTGTATGACCACCCCTTGCAAATGGATCTGACCGCGCGCATCAAAGAAGCCAACGCGCAGGGCAAGCCACCGCTGGACATTCACGTCCTGCCGCGCGACAAGCACTGGCAAAAGCTGCTGCATTCGCTCATTGCCGAGCTGAAGCCGGAGATGAGCGGTACCGCGCTGGCGGTCATTGAAAATCTGGAAAAAGCGTCCGAACAAGAGCTGGAAGAGATGGCGAGCGCGCTGTTTGCCTCTGACTTCTCACTGGTCAGTAGCGATAAAGCGCCGTTTATCTGGGCTGCGCTGTCGCTTTACTGGGCGCAAATGGCGAGCCTGATCCCGGGTAAAGCGCGCGCCGAATACGGCGAGGCGCGCCAGTTCTGCCCAGTCTGCGGCTCTATGCCGGTCTCCAGCATGGTGCAAATCGGCACCACTCAGGGGCTGCGCTACCTGCACTGCAACCTGTGTGAAACCGAGTGGCACGTGGTGCGCATCAAGTGCAGCAACTGCGAACAGACCCGCGATCTGAACTACTGGTCGCTGGAAAATGAAGACGCGGCGGTGAAAGCCGAAAGCTGTGGCGACTGCGGCACTTACCTGAAGATTCTGTATCAGGAAAAAGACCCGAAAGTCGAAGCGGTGGCCGACGATCTTGCCTCGCTGATTCTGGACGCGAAGATGGAGCAGGAGGGCTTTGCCCGCAGCTCGATTAACCCGTTCCTGTTCCCGGGTGAAGGGGAGTAATTCCCTGAGACAGTGCCGGGCGGCGCGTGCTTGCCCGGCCTACAATTGATAAGGTAAAACCACCCCGGCAATCCCCTGAAAGTCTTTGGTATTCCGGGTGATTAACGGGCAATTTCTGCTTTGGGCAGTCGCTAAAATAATGGCATCCGGCAGTTTCATGCCATGCTTCTCACGGAGCACGACGCTTCTTTCTGCGATCTCTCGGGTTACATCGATAACCTCAAATGCGCCCATTACCGCCGCGGTTTTCGCTTCGTGGCCATGTTTGCGCGCCCGTACCATGACTTCCATCCATGTGATTAGACTGATTGACCGGTGCGATGCTGTGTTTTCGATCGTATTTGCTGCCTCGACGCGATTGTTGAAAAGGTCGATCAGGATATTGGTATCAAAAACCGCCATGTGTTCCATCACTACCACTCCTCACGCAGCTTGCGCTCATACTCTAAACCATCTTCTTGCTGGTTCCCCCAAAGACCAAGCGCATCACGGATAACGGACGAGCTTTGCTGATCGAGATACTGCTCAATTGCTTCACGAAGTAATTCGGCACGAGGTTGGTTACGCAGCTGTTTGAGGTTATCGAGACGTTGAATAACGTCATCCGACAAATCGATCAGAATTCTGCCCATGCTAAGCTCCGCCAGTAAATTCATATATCACCTCAGTATATCACCATTGTCTATTTTCAAGGCAACATACGCTTTCTCCCAGTAGGGTTAAAGTCCCTGGCAATAGTTAGCCTTCCATTTGCGAGGCGCTTTCCAGATTGTTGCCCTCAACACTATTCTTGTTTTCTTTTGAATCAAACCAGGCTATAAAACTGTTCATCCATACAGTAAAAGGGATTATTCATGGCGCTGGAACAGGGTATTGCACAGCTGGTTCAGGGATTTATCGCTGCAGGGCGACCCTCGTCACGTCGCCAGAGCATTGAGGTGCGACGAGCAGGCTATATTGCCAGCACGGGGCTTGCCGGGGAGACCGAAACGCGCGTTCAGGTGGAGACGCTTGTTCTTGAGGGTCTTACCATTCGGGTATTTTCACCTCTCAATGCACCTGAACTATTGCCTGCTGCCATCTACTACCACGGCGGATGCTTTATCAGCGGCGGCTTTGATACCCATGACAACCAACTCCGTCAGTTAGCCTGCTACGGCAACTGCCGGGTGATTGCGATTCAGTACAGGCTGGCGCCGGAGCATACTTTCCCCGCCGCACATGACGATGCGGAAAGAGGTGCAGATCTGGTCTGGCACTATGCGGACAAACTGGGCGTGGATAAAAACCGGATCACCCTTTGCGGAGACAGCGCAGGGGGACATCTTGCGCTGGTAACGGCGCTGCGGCTTAAGGTTAAAGGGCTGTGGCAACCTGCGCAGCTCATTCTCATCTACCCCATGCTTGACGCCACGGCCAGTTTTGAAAGCTATGCCCTCAATGGCACGGATTACATCATCACCCGCGATACCCTGCTCAGTGGGTATGAAATGTACCTCGCTGACACCGACCGCCAGCACCCCGAAGCAAGTCCGCTGTGGCGCGATGATTTTTACGGTCTTCCGCCTGTGCACATTATTACTGCAGAGTACGATCCGCTCTGCGATGAGGGCGAAATGTTGTTCCAGCATCTGACGGAGCAGGGTGTGAAGTGTACCGCTCAGCGCTGGCTGGGCGTCATCCATGGCTTCTTTCAGCTTGGCGGCGTGAGCCAGTCAGCGCGAGACGTTATGCGGGATGTCGCCGGGCGGATTCAGCACGCCCGGGGAGCGTGAACAGGAGATTACTCCTCCTCGTTCCCACCCTCTTCATACGCGCCAAAAGGCTTCGCCGGAAGAACGATATAGGTGCCTTCAAACACCGCGCCCGGTGTTTTATCGCCAAACAGTTCAACCTGCATTTGGACGCGAGCCTTGCGGCCACGAGCCAGACGGTCCAGATCGCCGCCCAGCGACCCCAGATCGGCCACCGCACTCGGCTTGCCGCTGATCGGTGCGCTATAGCGGATGTGAGCATCGGCAAGAATGATGGTGCCACCCAGATGGCGCTCGCGCAGCATCAGCCAGATCAGTCCCCAGCCGGTGAGCGTGGCCAGTGAGAACAGGCTGCCGGCAAACAGCGTGTGGTGCGGGTTCTGATTGCCGGTTTCCGGCATGGTGGTAATAAATTTTTGTCCGGTGTACTGCTGAATGCGCACGCCCATTTTTTCACTGAGCGGGATGTGCTGATACCAGGCCTGCTGGAGCTGTCCGCACCAGTCGGCGCGATGCAGAATATCGTCCAGGGTGGCGATGGGTTTGATCATCAAAAAATGACGAATCGGCGTGGTTTGCGGGGTCGTGATTTCCCCCTGATTCACAAAACCGAGTTTAGCGAAGAACTCAACGGCATCTTCGCGGGCGCTACAGGTGACGCGCTTAACGCCTTCCTGACGGGCGACGGATTCCAGGGTCATCGCCATTAGCGTACCCAGACCTTTGTCCTGCACGGAGGGATGAACCGCCATAAAGCGAATAGACGCTTCGTTATCGGCGTTGATATACAAACGCCCGACGGCCACGAGGTTACCCTCTTCGTCCATCACCATCTGATGGTGGGCCATCGCGTCCCAGGCGTCGCGTTCAGAGCCTTTTGGCTGATGCAGTGGCTTGCGCAGCATTTCCCAGCGGAACTGGTAATAAGCGTCTAACTCTTCTTCCGTTTGCGGTACTCGAAGGTGATACATAGCTGTACTCTCTCTTGTTACCCGCGGCCATGCCGTAAGTATGCTCATACCTGGAGCCAGAATGTGACGGGGCCATCGTTCACCAGCGATACCTGCATATCTGCAGCGAATCGTCCGGTTTGCGTATTCATTTCCTGCTGGCGACAACGCTCAACAAAGTACTCGTAAAGTGCTTCTGCACGATCCGGCGCGGCCCCTTTGGAGAAACTCGGGCGCATGCCGCGCTCGGTATCCGCTGCCAGCGTAAACTGGGAAACCACCAGCACGCTGCCGCCTGCCTGCTGGACGTTCAGGTTCATTTTGCCTTCCGCATCGCTGAAAATACGGTAGCCCAGCACGCGCTCACACAAGCGGTTGGCTTTTTGTTCGTCATCATCCTTTTCGACACCTAACAACACCAAAAGTCCTGGGCCAATTTCACCCGTCACCTCTCCCTCCACGGTGACGCTGGCACGGGTTACGCGCTGTATCAATGCAATCATGGTTGGTCTGCTTCTTGTTGTTTTTCAGCTGCTGCTGCTTTTTTAAGTTCGCGGTATACACCGAGAGTGACAGTTATTTCAGCACCAAGCAAGACGATACACCAGGTCCAGTAGACCCAGACAAACAAAATGGGGATCACCGCCAGCACGCCGTAAATCAGCTGATAGGACGGAAACATGGTGATGTAGAGGGCAAACCCTTTCTTACCGAGCTCAAAGAGCAATGCCGCCACCAGCGCCCCCACGACCGCATCTCGGTTAGGCACGCGCGTGGTCGGCACGACGCTATAGAGCAGCCAGAACGAGAGCCACGACAGGATCAACGGAAAGATGCGAAGCACATTATCAATAGCGCCGTTTAAATCACTCGCCCAGCGCAGGGAGAGCAGATAAGAACTGATTGCCAGGCTCGCCCCGGCCAGCAGCGGCCCCAGCGTGAGGATCATCCAGTACACGGCAAAGGAATAGACCTTTGGCCGCGCTTTTTTACTCCGCCAGATCGTGTTTAGCGCGTTATCGATGGCATACATCAACAGCAGCGCGGTGACGATAAGACCGCACGCCCCCACTGCCGTCATCTTGCTGGAATTGGCAACAAACTGCTCAATGTAGTTCTGGATAACATCCCCGGTTGCCGGAATGAAATTCGCGAAGACAAAATGACGAAGCTGCACGCTGACGTCCGCAAACATCGGAAAGGCGGAGAACAGGGCAAAGATGACCGCCACCAGCGGCACTAACGAGAGCAATGACACGTAAGCGAGGTTACCCGCCAGCGTGGTCATATTGTCCTCATCAATCCGGTGCCAGAGCAGTTTCAGCCAGGCCCGCAGCGGGCGAGTATGGTGCGTGGCTTTTTGATGAACGGTTTTTAGCATAGCTGCTTCGCAAAGTAGTCAGGTATCGTCTCTTTTCCGGTCACCAGAATTGACGTAATACCCAACTGGTTAGCTCCCTCTATATTATCGGCGTTGTCATCGAAAAAGACCGCATCGGCCGCGGTGAATCCCTCTGCCTGCAGAACAGCCTGATAAATTCGCGCTTCAGGCTTACGCATCCCCATCTCCTGCGAGAGATAGATCTTATCCGCCGCCGCCTTAACTTCAGGGTACTCCTCAGGCCAGAACGTGGTGTGCAGACGGTTGGTGTTTGACAGCACAACGACCCGATGTCCCTGCTCGCGAAGCTTATGCATGATGTCGATCACCTCAGACCGGATGGCGACAAATACGGCCTGCCAGCCGTGTGAAAACTGCTCGTAGCTTAACGGTAGATCCATCTCCTGACAGAAACGTTCAGCGAATTCTTCGTCGCTGATCTCGCCGCGTTCATGCTGATGGAAGGTCTCACCCATCGCGAAATTTTGCTTTAACGTTGCCAGCGGTACGCGGCTAAAGTCGCTCCATGCACCCAACACGCGATTAAAATCGATATCGACGATGACGTTTCCTAAATCAAAGATATAAAGCATGTTTATCTCCTGCTCGCCGTGGAGAAGTAACTGTAGCGGGAATAAAGAGATTTGACTATGTGTGCGCTCTAAGGTGTACGATCGATTTTTACGGCGCGTTTTTACGACAGTAAAGTGAAGGGACGTTTGACGCGGCAAAAAGCCAGGCCCCCCGGTACTCATCAATCATCAGGCTCAGGTCCCGACCCGGCGTACGGTAAAAGCCCGGTAGCGTTGCGTTGATATCAGCCTCATCCGCATTATCGGCGAAGGTTTTAACAATACGATCGTTATTTAACACGCGCGCATTCTGATGGTAACTGTAGTGAAAATAGATGGTCCGGTTAACTTCAGACACCGTCTGACCAAATAATTTACCGTTAATGATGGTCGCGCCCTCCCGATGCTGCATTCGCCAGGAAACCGTACCCACAAATCGGTTTTTACCAATCGTCCATTCCACATTTCCCGTGCACCGTATCGGCGTACTCGACAAATTCCAGTACGCTAACCAGCCGCTGGTAATAGCCGCCACCAGAATCGCCCCCAGCAAAATAATTCGGTTTCGAAGAGTCATCATTGCTCGTGTGCCCAAAAATAATGGGTGGTACAAAACGCGGCCGCGTCGCGTCGCGGATCCTTATTACAGGCAAACGCCGCGATTCGCTCCGTTTTACTGTAGCCAATGAGAAAAACGTATCGTTTTTCGGCACACAGGCCAGGGTTATTGTTTAACAAGCGCAAGTAATGGTCCTGCATAGGTTCGTTAGGCGCAAAAAAAAGCTGGCAGGCACTGCTGCCCGTAGAAAGTGGAATGTAGTGACTAAACGGCATGTTCTGGTGCTGTTTGTATAACATCCCCCCGTTGATAAGCGCGATCAGCAAAAGCGTTGCGGTCGTTATTATCATCCAGGCCGGACTCTTCACCGCGGTGCTATCGGCAACGACTGCGTCTTTATTGGCTATTATCGGCTCAGCGCCTGGGATAAATCGTTCAACCTGGGTGGCTTCGGAAAGCATAAGCCCACGACGCGAAATCGTTTTTACCGTATCGCGCGGTAACCCCACCTCAGCCAGGGCGTTGCGTAATGTCAAAATAGCCTGATAAAAGGTATTCGGTGTGGTGACGTCATTGCGCTCACCCCATCCCACTATCATTAACTGATTTTGCGAAATTATTTCTCCGGGATGGGTGACGAGATAGAGAAAACAGAGGTTGGCAGGAAGCTGCAATTGTATCGAGCGCCCGGAAATATGATTTACCAGGGTTTTGTTTTCTGGATCATACTCGACCAATTTGTTAATGAGATACAATTTTCCTTTCCTCAGCAATAACAATACTTAACCATACACACCAAAAAGACATACGTATATTTAACAAGAGTATAGGTCAGAAGGATCAGGACGCGATACCATTCCAACTAAGATTAAAAATAACACATTTATTTTCAATAGGTTAAGAGGTGTTTTTCTTAGGTTTTTCTCATCTAAAACGACATAATGAGATTTCATTACACTTCGCCAGACCAAATAATTATATTGAGCCACAACAAGAGAAAAGACGGTCGTTGCGGCAGATTAAAGAAACGAATCTTTAGCTTTTAGTGCTATTTCGTGAATCTTCCCCTGGGATTTTTTTTGTCGAATAATCTTAAGGTACTGACGAATATTCCTGGAATACGTTGACCAACATATGTCCTTTCGCGATGGCTATGGCCTGACAGAATAGGCATCACCAGGAATTTATATTCTTTATCACTATTTTTCATAAACAAGAGAGGGCCACTGGATATGTTTCAAGATTGACACATTTGCATGGCAGTGAAATATTGACGGTGAAAATAAGACAGGAGTGGACTGGATGATAACATCGTCGCATAAGGTTGTCCGCTGTATAAGTTGTGAATTGTCCTGTCAGTTATATCCAGATAACGCAGTACGTTCACAATATTGTGGAAACGCCTCGTTCGCAGTTTGGCCAGGTGATAACCATTTCCTGCAGATTGCAGTAGAAAATAAAATAGTGCGAGGAAACAAGAATCACTTATTACGCGGATTTATATTTGTAGACTTTTCGATGTACAACCTGCGCGCACTTGCCGATCCGCAATGGATTGAACGTCTGGCGAGAACTAACATGAACATTGTGATTATCTCAGACCGCAAGCTGGAAGCATTGGCCAATTATTTTCTCACTCACCGCAGTGAAATAAAGGGAGTTATTTATTCGGATGACAGTGACATTATATTAAAAGATAAAATTAGCCATCTATTCACCGGGAGACGAGTGAATAGCAGACGCGGCAGTATCTTAAATGCTGTTGAATTCACGTTACTTAACAGATTTTTGTCAGGAGCGTGCCTTCAGGAGATTATAAAAACAGACGGCATTGATGTTAAAAAAATTTACGTCCATAAAATACGACTTGAGAGGAAGTTAGGCACCAGCATTCATAAAATTCTCGTTTCTATTTTGTAATTTCAACCTGTTTACCTACCCACATTTAATGGTGTGGAGGATGTTCTACGCCTGAAAGAAAGGGGGCAGTCATGCCATATTTAATGAAACACTCACCAGTCGCCGCTGCGATTTCGCTGGCGTTGTCGTCAGCGCTATTTACCGCACATGCAGCGGTAATAGATTTTTCTAATTTACCCGCTTCCGGAGCGGTAACGGATTTGCCTGCAGAAATACAGGCGATGATACCTGCAACGGCAAACACGAACTTTAGCAAAAATACCGGCGATCCTAACTATGTCTACCAGTACAGCGCCGGTAATATCCCGATCTACGGAGATGGGATCACCCTCGAAGGGCCTGGGGCGGAAGCCTTTGAGCATTCCGTTACCGTTATTCAGAACTCCACGTCCGGCAGTCCGGGGGTGATATTTGGTGACGATCTGACTATTCGCACCCAGTCAAAAGTGGCTGCCAATAATGGTAAAGACGTCGACGGTATTCGTACTCACGGTATGAACACGCCGGACAACCCGGTATTTATCATTACCGGCGACCGCACCCATATTTACGTTAATGGCCAAAGCGGTGACGGCATCAATGCCGGCTACAGCTCCTTCAGCCAGGGATCGCTTGGCTCCGCCAATATTTATGTGGGGGACGATCTCTATATCGAAACCACGGGCAGCACAGGACGCGGGATTAGCGCCTATGCACTGAATGATGCGTCGAAGGCAAAAAATAACGTTATCGTCGGCGATCGTGCCCATATTGTGACGCGCGGTACCTACGCCGAAGGGATCCGCACCAACCAGAGCGGCTCTTACGTTCGTCTGGGAGATGAGGCGACCATCGAAACGTACGGCACATCGGCCTATGGCCTGTATGCGGGCTCTGCGTCAAAAATTGAGCTAGGCAAAAGCGCGACGATTACCACCGACGCGGCCAGTGCTTCCGGGGTTTATTCTACCGGCTCGTCAACTATCACCCTTGATGAAGGTGCCACTATCACGACCAACGGTGCCAGCGCGCATGGCGTCTATGCTTACACCGGTGCGGTGAATCTTGGAGATAACATCACCATTGCGGTAAACAGCAGCGAGAAAACCAGCAGCTCTGCGCAAGCGCCGCACGGGATGTATGCCTGGTCACGCGGTGTGATAGCCCTCGCGGGTGGTGCAACCATTACCACCGCAGGCCATCGCGACAACGGTAGCTATGCCCTGAACGCCAGTAACGGCGGGGTAATTGACACGTCCGCTGGAGGCAAATTCATCCTCAACGGCGATGTCCTTTCCGCGGGCGGCGTCGCGGCCACCAGCACACTTCCCGCACAAAACAGTACCATTACGCTGACGATGGATGACAACTCCTTGTGGAATGGTGCGTCCTTCATTGAGAGCAACGCCGCGGGTACCGGTACTATCGCACTGACGATGAATGATGCCGTCTGGAATCTGCGCGACAGCTCCACGCTAACCAGCCTGACGCTGAATGCGGGCGGCACGATTAATTTTCAGCATGCAGAGGACGCGGCGTGGCAAACGCTGACCATCAAGGATGATTTTATCGGCAACGGCGGCAAGCTGGTTTTCAATACCGTGCTGTTTGACGACACTTCGGAAACGGACAAACTGATTGTTGAAGGCAACACGTCCG
This sequence comes from Enterobacter sp. ku-bf2, assembly GCF_001742765.1. Lineage (NCBI taxonomy): Bacteria > Pseudomonadati > Pseudomonadota > Gammaproteobacteria > Enterobacterales > Enterobacteriaceae > Enterobacter > Enterobacter sp. ku-bf2. Next base: position 30,041 of record NZ_MDVW01000004.1, on the reverse strand, counting down.
GTCATACCGGGGTGGAAGTGAACAACATTGGCGGTACTGGCGCGCAAACCGTAGAAGGGATTGAAATTGTCAGCGTTGGCGGTAACTCTGACGGGACGTTTGAGAAAGTCAGCCGTATCGTGGCGGGCGGTTATGACTATAACGTGGTGCAAAAAGGTAAAAACTGGTTTCTGACCAGCCTGGCCGAGCCCGTTGATCCAGTTGACCCACCGGTCGACCCCGTAGACCCGCCTGTTGACCCCGTGGACCCACCAGTCGACCCGGTAGATCCGCCCGTTGACCCGGTGATTCCGCCGCAAGAGCCGGTCCCACCGCCTGCACCACCGAAAAGCGAGCATCAGTATCGCCCGGAATTTGGTAGCTATCTGGCAAACAGCTATGCGGCAAATACGCTGTTTATGACCCGCCTGCACGATCGTCTGGGTGAAACGCAGTACACCGACATGCTCACTGGCGAGCAGAAAGTGACGAGCCTGTGGATGCGTAACGTCGGCGGTCATACGCGTTTCAGAGACGGCGGCCAGTTAAAAACCACCGCCAATCGCTACGTGCTGCAGTTGGGTGGCGATGTCGCCCAGTGGAGCACCGACGGTCTGGACCGTTGGCATCTTGGCCTGATGGCGGGCTACGGCAACAGTCAGAGCCGGAGCGCTTCCAGCCTGACCGGCTACCACTCACGCGGTGAAGTGAATGGCTATAGCGTCGGTCTGTACGGTACCTGGTACGCAAACGACGCGGATAAAAGTGGCACTTATGTTGATAGCTGGGTGCTGTATAACTGGTTCGACAATAAGGTGATGGGACAGGATCAGGCCACTGAAAACTATCGCTCCAGCGGCGTGACCGCCTCTGTAGAAGCAGGCTATAGCGTTAAGGTGGGCGAAAGCGGCCGCAACAGCTACTGGCTCCAGCCGAAAGCGCAGGCCGTTTGGATGGACGTGCAGGCTGACGACCATCGCGAACGCAACGGCACGCGGGTGAAAGACGAGACTCAGGGCAACCTGATGACACGTCTCGGCGTGAAGGCCTACATCAGCGGACATAACGCGATTGACGACGGTAAATCACGGACCTTCCAGCCATTTATCGAAGCGAACTGGATCCACAACACCCAGACCACGCGTATCCGCATGGATGACGTTAGCAATGAGATGCGTGGTACGCGCAATATCGGTGAACTCAAGACAGGCGTAGAGGGGCAGATTACGCCGCAGCTTAGCGTATGGGGCAACGTGGCTCAGCAGATAGGCGACAAAGGCTACAGCGATACGCAGGGGATGCTGGGGGTGAAATACAGCTTTAAATAACAATGTTCAAGCCGCTATTTACTCAGCGGCTTTTTTTGCTTCAGGCGATATCATCGCCGGTGCTGGCCAGGACGATTTCAACTTTACTGGATTTCAGATGATTTTGCAGAGCCGAGCCAGGCATCTCGTCGGTGAAGAGTGCAGTGGCCTGCGCCACGTTGCCAATTTCCACCGCAGCGGAGGCGGTAAATTTCGTATGATCGGCCGCTAAAAGAATGTGCCGGGAGTGGGCGATCATGGTTTTCACCACGCTGGCTTCATTGACGTCAAACTCCATCATCGCGCCGTCGTGCTCAATGGCTCCCACGCTCGTCACGAGATAATCCGCCCGAAAACCAGACACAAACGCCGTCGCCGCAGGCCCGATAATCCCGCCATTGTGCGGGCGCAGCGTGCCACCTGGCACCATCACTTCAAAACGCGGGTTCTTATACAGAATGTGCGCCACCCGCAGGCTGTTGGTGATAATGCGCAGATGATTATGGTTCAGCAGCGCCCGGGCAACGTGCTCTACGGTCGTGCCGATGGTGATGAAGATGGTGGAGCCATCGGGAATATAGTCCGCAATGGCTTCGGCAATCGCTCGCTTCTCTTCGGTAAGCGAGACTTCGCGCTGTTCGAACGCCATGTTCACCACGCTGGATGCCCTGCCCGCCCCGCCATGATGACGCGTGATCAGTCCCTGCTCGCTCAGCTTGCGGATATCCCGGCGCACCGTTTGCGTGGAGACATCCAGCAGTTGCGCCAGTTCATCAATGTTCATATAGCCGCGATCGGCAATCAGCGTCAGCAGCTGATCGTGACGCGGGTTGCCGGTCAGTTCGGTAAGACTCATGGGCTGTCCTCTGAAAACCATCTCGCCCCGCATTTTATACAAAAAGTGACAAAAAAGAGCGGGTTTGATCACAGTCGGGTATACCTGCACGCCCACCGGGCTTCGTGCATTTCAGCGCTGCGACGGCACTGGCAAAGCGGACGGCGTCTGTAGTGGACGATTGTTGCCCCAGACTGAACGCCAGCACGCCGTGGAAAACGTCGCCCGCCCCGGTGGTATCCACCACGTCCACCTCAAAGCCGGGCTGATGACGCAATGCGCCGTTTTCCAGCCAGAAGCAGCCGTCTCGCCCCTGAGTGACATACACATGTCCATTTGTGAGCGTTTGTGCTTTTTTCAGTGCATCTTCGGTTTTATCCAGCTGCGTTAAACGCCGCAGCCCCGGCGCGGAGAAGGCCGCGTGGTCGCTTAAGGTAATCAGCTCCGCAATATCCTGTGGGGTAACATCCGCATCCAGCAACGTCGGCACACCTTGCTTACGGGCCAGGGTAAACGCCTGTTTCGCCCCGTCATGCCAGCGCACGTCGGCTAAAACAATATCCCACTGCGAGAAGTCGATTTCATGCAGCCAGTCTGCCGCCGCAGGGAGATCGGGGCTGGGGTAGTTAGCAATCACGCGTTCTCCGCCCGCGTCCACCAGCACCGCCGATTGTGACGATCGGGCACCCTTAAATACGCGGGTGTAACGGGTCTTCACCCCCAGGGATTCCAGCTCCGCGAGCAGCCGTCTGCCGGTATCGTCGTCCCCCACCCGGCCAATAAAATCCACTTCCGCGCCCAGTTTCGCCGCCGCCACAGCCGCAGTTGCCGCCGGGCCGCCCCCCACTTCCGTATAGTCCTTTGCGACATATTTCCCACCTTCCTTGGGTAAGTCATCGAGATACCAGATGCGATCCAGCACGGTAATACCGACACAAACGATGCGAGCCATGGTGATTCCTTCTGCGATTTCTGATGCTTTCATTTTAATTTCATCAAATGTTTAAAAAGTGACTCGTGTCAATTTTTTGACTATAAATTACAAATACGATCAAAAACAGACAACATAAACGCGCAAAAATTGACACGATGTGACAGGAGAGAGGCATGTCAGCAATCGCATTTATCGGTTTAGGACAGATGGGCGCGCCAATGGCGAAGAATCTGTTGAAACAAGGTCATCAGCTTCACGTCTTCGATGTGAACCCGCAGGCGGTTCAGGCGCTGGTAGAGAGTGGCGCACGGGCGGTGACAACACCCGCGCAGGCCGCCACGGACGCCGAATTCGTCATCACCATGCTGCCAAACGGCGACCTGGTACGCAGCGTGCTGTTTGGCGAAAACGGCGTGTGCGAAGGATTGTCCCGCGACGCGCTAGTCATTGATATGTCCACCATACACCCACTGCAAACCGACGCGCTGATCCGCGACATGGCTGAACGCGGCTTCAGCCTGATGGATGTGCCTGTCGGACGCACCTCAGATCATGCCATCGCCGGCACGCTGCTCCTGCTGGCAGGCGGCACGGCGCAGCAAATTGAGCGCGCCACTCCGGTCTTAATGGCGATGGGCAATGAGCTGATTAATGCCGGCGGGCCGGGCATGGGCATCCGCGTGAAGCTTATCAATAACTACATGAGCATTGCCCTGAACGCTCTCTCGGCGGAGGCGGCCGTACTGTGTGAAGCACTGGGGCTCTCATTTGATGTGGCGCTGAAGGTTATGAGCGGTACGCCTGCGGGTAAAGGCCACTTCACGACCTCATGGCCGAACAAGGTGTTGAAAGGGGATCTTTCACCCGCCTTCATGATCGACCTTGCGCATAAAGATCTGGGGATCGCCCTCGACGTGGCTAACCAACTCCACGTTCCGATGCCGCTGGGCGCGGCCTCCCGCGAGGTTTACAACCAGGCACGCGCCGCTGGGCGCGGGCGCGAGGACTGGACGGCCATTCTTGAACAGGTTCGCGCATCTGCCGGGCTGAAAAAAACACTCTGATACGAAAGGACTGAGGAATGACGATGTACACCCTGAAAGATATCACCCGACCTTCCGGCGGTTTTGCGATGCTGGCCGTGGATCAGCGCGAAGCGATGCGCCTGATGTTTGCTGCAGCAGGCGCGCCGGTTCCGGTAACCGACCAGCACCTGACCGATTTTAAGGTCAACGCGGCAAAAATTCTGTCACCGTACGCCTCTGCCATTCTCGTCGACCAGCAGTTCTGCTATCGCCAGATTGTCGAGCAGCAGGCCGTAGCTAAAAGCTGCGCAATGATTGTGGCCGCCGACGAGTTTATCCCGGGGAACGGTCTTCCGGTCGACAGCGTAGTGATCGACAAGAACGTCGACGCGCAGGCGGTCAAACGCGATGGCGGCAAAGCGCTGAAGTTGCTGGTGCTGTGGCGCAGCGATGAAGATCCGCAGCAGCGCCTTGAGATGGTGAAAGCGTTCAACACGCTCTGCCACGATAACGGTCTGCTGAGCATTATCGAGCCGGTGGTGCGTCCGCCACGTCGCGGTGCCGCGTTTAACCGCGAACAGGCGATTATCGACGCGGCCAAAGAGCTGGGCGACAGCGGTGCCGACCTCTACAAAGTGGAGATGCCGCTGTTTGGCAAGGGCACGCAGCAGGCGCTGCTGACGGCCTCGCAAAAGCTGAATGAGAACATCGCCATGCCGTGGGTGATCCTCTCGTCCGGCGTGGACGATAAGTTATTCCCGCGCGCCGTAAGCGTCGCCATGCAGGCGGGGGCATCGGGTTTTTTAGCCGGTCGTGCCGTCTGGTCCTCTGTGATTGGCCTGCCGGACACCGAGCTGATGCTGCGTGATATCTCCGTCCCCAAACTTCAGCGTCTGGGTGAGATCGTCGACGAAATGATGGCTCGCCGTTAAGAAAGGACCCGAACATGAAATGGTTTAACACCCTGAGCCATAACCGCTGGCTCGAGCAAGAGACCGACCGCATTCTCGATTTCGGTAAAAACGCCGCCGTACCGACCGGCTTTGGCTGGCTGGGCAATAACGGCCAGGTGCGTAGCGATATGGGCACGCATCTGTGGATCACCGCGCGTATGCTGCACGTTTACGCGGTGGCGGCGAACATGGGGCGTCCCGGTGCGTATGCCCTGGTTGAGCACGGTATTAATGCCCTGAATGGCCCGCTGCGCGACAAGCAGCACGGCGGCTGGTACGCCTGCGTTAACGATGAAGGCGTGATTGATGCGTCCAAGCAGGGCTATCAGCACTTCTTCGTCCTGCTGGGTGCGGCGAGCGCCGTCACCACCGGCCACCCGCAGGCGCGGAGGCTGCTGGACGATGCCATCGAGGTGATTGAGCGCTACTTCTGGAGCGAACAGGAGCAGATGTGCCTGGAGTCATGGGATGAAGCCTTCAGCAAAACAGAAGATTACCGCGGCGGTAACGCCAACATGCACGCCGTAGAAGCCTTCCTGATCGTTTATGACGTGACCCACGACCGCAAATGGCTCGACCGCGCCCTGCGTATCGCGTCGGTGATTATTCATGACGTAGCGCGCAGAGGTGAGTATCGCGTTAACGAGCATTTCGACACCAACTGGAACCCGATCCGCGACTACAACATTGATAATCCCGCCCACCGTTTCCGCGCCTACGGTGGCACGCCGGGGCACTGGATTGAATGGGGCCGCCTGATGCTGCACCTGCGCGCCGCGCTGGAAGCGCGCTTTGAAACCCCGCCAGAATGGCTGCTGGAAGATGCGAAAGGACTGTTCCACGCCACCATCCGCGACGCCTGGGCACCCGACGGGGCGGACGGGTTTGTCTACTCCGTGGGCTGGGACGGCAAGCCTATTGTGCGTGAACGCGTGCGCTGGCCAATCGTCGAGGCGATGGGCACGGCCTATGCCCTCTATACCGTGACCGGCGAAGCGCTGTACGAGGCCTGGTATCAGAAGTGGTGGGATTACTGCATCAAGTACCTGATGGATTACGAAAACGGTTCCTGGTGGCAGGAGCTGGACACCAATAACGAAGTGACGACCAAAGTCTGGGACGGCAAGCAGGATATTTACCACCTGCTGCACTGCCTGGTGATCCCCCGCCTGCCGCTGGCGCCGGGCTTAGCGCCTGCCGTCGCCGCCGGATTACTGGACAGTCAGGCTAAATAATAAAGACGGAGTGTTTATGCGTACCCTACACAATATTGACCTGAAAAATAACGAAAGTGGCTTCACCCTGCGCTGGCAGGACCGTCTGATTTTATCCCACACCGCGGATGCCCCTTGCCTGTGGATTGGCGCAGGTGAGGCGGATATCGAGATGTTTCGCGGCAACTTCAGCATCAAAGACAAGCTCAACGAAAAGATTGCCCTGACGAACGCGACCGTCACGCAGCAAAGCGCGGGCTGGGCAATCCGCTTTACCCTCGGCGACGCGGTGAGCGCGACGCTGCTGGTGGGCGTGGATGCGGAAGGCCGTCTGGAGCTGAAGCTGAAAAATGACGCCGCCAGCCATAACCGCATCTGGCTGCGGCTGGCAGCACAGCCGGAAGATCATATCTACGGTTGCGGCGAGCAGTTCTCTTACTTCGACCTGCGCGGCAAGCCGTTCCCGCTGTGGACCAGCGAGCAGGGTGTGGGCCGTAACAAGCAGACCTACATCACCTGGCAGGCCGACTGCAAAGAGAATGCGGGGGGCGACTACTACTGGACCTTCTTCCCGCAGCCTACCTTCGTGAGCACCCAGAAGTACTACTGCCACGTGGATAACAGCTGCTATATGAACTTTGACTTCAGCGCGCCGGACTTCCACGAGCTGGCGTTCTGGGAAGATAACGCCACGCTGCGCTTCGAATGTGCGGAAACGTACGTCGATCTACTGGAAAAACTGACCGGACTGCTGGGGCGTCAGCCAGAGCTACCGGACTGGGTGTACGACGGCGTGACGCTGGGCATTCAGGGCGGCACCGAGGTGTGCCAGCAGAAGCTCGACACCATGCGTAACGGCGGCGTAAAGGTCAACGGCATCTGGGCGCAGGACTGGTCCGGCATTCGCATGACCTCCTTCGGCAAGCGCGTGATGTGGAACTGGAAGTGGAACAGCGCGCTCTATCCGCAGCTTGATGCGCGGATTGCGAAGTGGAAAGAGGAAGGCGTGCAGTTCCTCTCCTATATCAACCCGTACGTCGCCAGCGATAAAGATCTCTGCGAAGAGGCGTCGAAGCGCGGCTATCTGACCAAAAACGCCGACGGCAAGGACTACCACGTTGAGTTCGGCGAGTTCTACGCGGGCGTTATCGACCTGACCAACCCGGAAGCCTACGACTGGTACAAAGAAGTCATCAAAAAGAATCTGATCGAACTGGGCTGCGGCGGCTGGATGGCCGATTTCGGGGAGTACCTGCCGACCGACACCTTCCTGCATAACGGCGTGAGCGCGGAGATCATGCATAACGCCTGGCCTGCCCTGTGGGCCAAATGTAACTACGAGGCGCTGGAAGAGACCGGCAAGCTCGGCGAGATCCTGTTCTTCATGCGCGCGGGCTACACCGGCAGCCAGAAGCACTCGGTGATGATGTGGGCGGGGGATCAGAATGTCGACTGGAGCCTGGACGACGGTCTGGCATCCGTCATCCCTGCGGCGCTGTCGCTGGCGATGACCGGGCACGGCCTGCACCACAGCGACATCGGCGGCTATACCACGCTGTTCGAGATGAAGCGCAGCAAAGAGCTGCTGCTGCGCTGGTGCGACTTCAGCGCCTTTACGCCGATGATGCGTACCCATGAGGGCAACCGTCCAGGCGATAACTGGCAGTTCGACGGCGACGCGGAAACCATCGCGCACTTCGCGCGCATGACCACCGTCTTCACCACCCTGAAGCCGTATATCAAAGCCGCCGTCGCGCAGAACGCAAAAAGCGGCCTGCCGGTGATGCGTCCGCTGTTCCTGCACTATGAGGACGACGCGCGCGCCTACACGCTGAAATACCAGTACCTGTTTGGCCGCGACCTGCTGGTGGCGCCGGTTTATGAAGAGGGGCGCCGCGACTGGTCGCTCTATCTGCCGCAGGACGGCTGGGTGAATGCGTGGACTGGGGAAACCTGCCAGGGCGGTGACGTGACCGTTGATGCCCCGCTCGGCAAGCCGCCTGTCTTCTACCGCCAGCACAGCGAATGGGCAGATCTGTTTAGCACCTTACGTGATATTTGATAAGGCTCGCCCGCAGGGCAGCCTGCGGGCAGACGGAGAACAATAATGAGTCAACATACTTCCGATCCGGCAACCCTACGCCTGCCGTTTAAAGAAAAACTCGCCTACGGGATGGGCGATCTCGGCTCAAACATCCTGCTGGACATCGGCACGCTTTATCTGCTGAAGTTTTACACCGACGTGCTGGGGCTGCCCGGCACCTACGGCGGAATTATCTTCCTGATTGCGAAGTTTTTTACCGCCTTCACCGATATGGGCACCGGGATCATGCTCGACTCCCGGCGCAAGATTGGCCCGAAAGGGAAATTTCGCCCGTTCGTGCTGTACGCGGCGTTCCCGGTGACCTTACTGGCGATTGCCAACTTCGTCGGCACGCCGTTTGAAATCACCGGTAAAACGGTGATGGCAACGGTGCTGTTCATGCTGTACGGCCTGTTCTTCAGCATGATGAACTGCTCCTACGGCGCGATGGTACCCGCCATTACCAAAAACCCGGACGAGCGCGCCTCGCTGGCCGCCTGGCGTCAGGGCGGCGCTACACTGGGCCTGCTGCTTTGTACCGTGGGTTTTGTTCCGGTGATGAACCTGATTGAAGGCAATGACCAGCTTGGCTACATCTTTGCCGCCACCCTCTTCTCGCTGTTCGGGCTGTTTTTTATGTGGTGGTGCTACAAGGGGGTGACCGAGCGTTACGTCGAGGCGCAGCCCGCTAACCCGGCGCAAAAACCGGGGCTGCTGCAGTCATTTCGCGCCATCGCCGGAAACCGTCCGCTGTTTATCCTGTGCATCGCGAACCTGTGCACGCTGGGTGCCTTTAACGTCAAACTTGCCATTCAGGTCTACTACACGCAGTACGTGCTGAACGACCCGATCCTGCTGTCGTACATGGGCTTCTTCAGCATGGGCTGCATTTTTATCGGCGTCTTTATGATGCCCGGCGCGGTGCGGCGCTTCGGCAAGAAAAAAGTCTACATCAGCGGGCTGACGATTTGGGTGGCGGGCGATCTGCTCAACTACTTCTTCGGCGGCGGCTCGGTGAGCTTTGTGGCGTTCTCCTGCCTGGCGTTCTTCGGTTCCGCGTTTGTGAATAGCCTGAACTGGGCGCTGGTGTCCGATACCGTGGAGTACGGCGAGTGGCGCACCGGCGTGCGCTCCGAAGGGACGGTCTACACCGGCTTTACCTTCTTCAGGAAAGTATCCCAGGCGCTGGCAGGCTTCTTCCCGGGGATCATGCTCACGCAGATCGGCTATGTGCCCAACGTGGTGCAATCCAGTGGCACGGTTGAAGGGCTGCGGCAGCTGATATTTATCTACCCGAGCCTGCTGGCGGTCATCACCATCGTGGCGATGGGCTGCTTCTATAACCTCAACGAGAAGATGTATGTGCGCATCGTCGAAGAAATCGAACTGCGCAAACGTACGGCATAAATGACGTGATAGAGCGCCCTGCGGGGCGCTCTGAGGATCGACCATGACACATAACACTGATCCGTTAACCCTGAAATTGAGCCTGCGAGAGAAGTGCGCCTACGGGATGGGCGATTTTGGCTCGAACCTGATGCTGTGTATTGGTACGCTGTATTTGCTGAAGTTTTATACAGACGAACTGGGCATGCCGGCGTTCTATGGCGGCATTATTTTCCTGGTGGCGAAGTTTTTTACCGCGTTTACCGACATGCTAACCGGCGTACTGCTCGATTCCCGGCGTCACATCGGTGCAAGAGGAAAATTCCGGCCATTCATTCTTTACGCCTCCGTGCCGGTGGCGCTGGTCGCGACGGCGCAGTTTATGGCCAACGACTTTAGCCTGACGGTGAAAACGGCGCTCGCCACCGTGCTCTTCATGATGTTTGGCCTCTGCTACAGCCTGATGAACTGCGCCTACGGTGCGATGGTCCCGGCCATCACCAAAAACCCGAACGAGCGCGCGCAGCTGGCGGCCTGGCGTCAGGGCGGCGCAACGGTGGGGCTGTTACTCTGCACCGTCGGCTTTATGCCCATTCAGGCGCTGTTCGCCCACCAGCCCTCCCTCGGCTATCTGGTGGCCGCGCTGGTGTTCGTCACTGGCGGTCTGTTCTGCATGTGGTGGTGCTACAGCGGAGTTAAAGAACGCTATGTGGAGCTCACACCCGATCACCACAAGCCCGGCATTCTGAAATCGTTCTGTGCGATTTTCCGCAATCCGCCGCTGCTGGTGCTATGCATCGCCAACCTGTGTACCCTCGCCGCGTTTAACATCAAGCTAGCGATTCAGGTCTATTACACCCAGTACGTGCTGAACGATCTGCATCTGCTGTCGTGGATGGGCTTTTTCAGCATGGGCTGCATCCTGATTGGCGTGTTTCTGGTGCCCGGCGCAGTGAAGCGCTTTGGCAAGAAACCGGTCTATCTGGGTGGCCTGGCGCTGTGGGCAGTGGGCGACGTGCTGAATTTCTTCTGGGGGACCAGCTCCCTGCTGTTCGTGCTGTTTTCCTGCATGGCCTTCTTCGGCACCGCGTTTGTGAACAGCCTGAACTGGGCGCTGGTGCCGGATACCGTCGATTACGGCGAGTGGAAAACCGGCATTCGCGCCGAAGGGTCGGTGTATACCGGCTATACCTTCTCGCGCAAAATCTCCGCCGCGCTCGCCGGTTTCCTGCCCGGGATTATGCTGACCCAGATTGGCTACGTTCCCCATGCAGTGCAGAGCGCGGGCACGCTGCTTGGGTTGCGTCAGCTTATTTTCCTCTGGCCGTGCGGCCTGGCGATTGTTGCTGCCGTGACCATGGGGCTGTTTTATAAACTCAACGAAGCGCGCTTCGCCTTTATTATCGAGGAGATTGGAAAACGGAAGAAACAAACCGCGAATACCCCTGAGATAACCACCAACAATAAAGCGTCAGCAGTCACTTTATAACAATAAATCCGGCCACTATGTCCTTCCTGTTTATCAGGAGGGAGGCCTTTCTGTACCTGATACATGGACAAATTATGAAAAGAATCATCACTGTACTGATCGTGTCGTCTGTGTCCTGCCCGGTATTTGCCGGGGCCTATGTCGAAACCCGCGAAGCCTACAATACGGCCTCAGAGCTGCACGAGGTGATCCTGCGTGCGGGCTATAACTTCGATATGGGCGCGGGACTGATGTTCACCAACGCCTATAACGTGGGCAAATGGGATGAGCTGAAACACAGCTATAACGAAATCGAGGGGTGGTATCCGCTCTTTAAACCAACCGACAAACTCACCTTCCAGCCCGGTGGATTGATTAATGACAGCAGCGCAGGGTCCGGCGGTGCGGTTTATTTAGATACCAACTACAAATTTACAGACCGGTTTAATCTGACGTTCCGCTATCGCTATAACCATAACAACTACGATACGCCGGACTATAACGGGCAGATGGATAAGAATGACACGCACGAATTTGCCAACTACTGGAATTTCAAAGTGACGGATGCGTTTTTCTACACCTTTGAGCCGCACTTTTTCCAGCGGGTGAATGATTACCACAGCAAAAATGGCAAAGACCATCACTGGGAAATTACCAACAAGTTCAGCTATAAAATCGACAGGAACTGGCTGCCGTACCTCGAACTGCAGTGGCTGGACAGGTGGAATGATTACAACCGGGAGCAGTACCGGATCCGTTTAGGGTTACGGTATTCGTTCTAATAAAAAAGCCGCTGATCGCTCAGCGGCTTTTTCGTTGCCGGGTGGCGCATGCGCTTACCCGGCCTACGGATTAACCGTATTAGTCTTCTTTCGCACCGCGCATAGCACGTTTACGATCGTTCTCGGTCAGGTGACGTTTACGGATACGAATTGACTGTGGAGTCACTTCGACCAGTTCGTCATCATCGATGAATTCCAGAGCCTGCTCCAGAGTCATCTTGATCGGTGGAACCAGAACCGTTGCTTCGTCAGTACCGGACGCACGCATGTTGGTCAGTTTCTTACCGGTCAGGCAGTTTACGGTCAGGTCGTTAGAACGACTGTGAATACCGATGATCTGGCCTTCATAAACCTCAGCACCGTGACCCAGGAACAGCTTACCGCGATCCTGCAGACCGAACAGCGCAAACGCAACCGCTTTACCCTGACCGTTGGAGATCAGCACGCCGTTGTTACGCTGGCCCACTTCACCCGGACGAACGTCGTCGTAGTGGCTGAAGGTGGAGTACAGCAGACCGGTACCTGAAGTCATGGTCATGAACTCAGAACGGAAGCCGATCAGGCCACGGCTTGGGATCACGTAGTCGAGACGTACGCGGCCTTTGCCATCTGGATTCATGTTTTTCAGGTCGCCTTTACGCTCACCCAGCGCCTGCATCACAGACCCCTGGTGCTGCTCTTCAACGTCCAGCGTCACGTTTTCGAACGGCTCTTGTTTACGGCCATCGATTTCGCGGAAGATAACTTTCGGACGGGAAACCGCCATTTCGAAACCTTCACGACGCATGTTTTCGATCAGAACAGACAGGTGCAGCTCACCACGACCCGAAACGCGGAATGCATCAGCGTCTTCGGTTTCTTCAACGCGCAGCGCAACGTTGTGCACCAGCTCTTTGTTCAGGCGGTCAAGGATCTGACGAGAGGTAACGAACTTACCTTCTTTACCACAGAACGGAGAGGTGTTGACGTTGAAGAACATGGATACGGTTGGTTCATCAACGGACAGGGCTGGCAGCGCTTCGACGTTCTGCGGATCGCAGATGGTGTCGGAGATGTTCAGTTCACCCAGACCGGTGATAGCGATGATATCGCCCGCTTCAGCGATATCGCTCTCGATACGCTCAAGACCCAGGTGAGTCAGTACTTTACCAACTTTACCGTTACGGGTTTTGCCTTCGCTATCGATGATAGTGACCTGCTGGTTCGGCTTCACTTTACCGCGCTTGATACGACCAATGCCGATAACGCCAACGTAGTTGTTGTAATCGAGCTGAGAGATCTGCATCTGCAGGGTACCGTCGAGATCGACGTTTGGCGCAGGAACACGGTCAACAATCGCCTGATACAGCGGGGTCATGTCTTCAGCCATGTCTTCGTGGTCCAGACCTGCGATACCGTTCAGCGCAGAGGCGTAAACGATAGGGAAGTCCAGCTGCTCGTCGGTCGCGTCGAGGTTAACGAACAGGTCGAATACCTGGTCAACAACCCAGTCAGGACGCGCGCCAGGGCGGTCAACTTTGTTGATAACAACGATTGGCTTCAGACCATGGGCAAATGCTTTTTTGGTCACGAAGCGCGTCTGTGGCATTGGGCCATCCATTGCGTCAACGACCAGCAGAACGGAGTCTACCATGGACATTACACGTTCAACTTCACCACCGAAGTCGGCGTGCCCTGGGGTATCAACGATGTTGATACGGTAGTCATTCCATTTAATCGCGGTGTTTTTCGCGAGGATGGTAATCCCACGCTCTTTCTCCAAATCGTTGGAGTCCATCACGCGTTCTTGGGTTTCGGCACGCGCATCAAACGTACCGGATTGCTGCAGCAGCTTATCGACCAGGGTAGTTTTACCATGGTCAACGTGCGCGATGATGGCGATGTTACGCAAATTTTCGATCACAACTTTGCCTCAGGCATTTAGAAATAGCGCGTTATTGTACACGGATTAATCGCACTACAAAACAGGATCACAAACATCCCCCGCAAACAAGTATTGCAGAGATGCTTTGTGATCGCTTTCACGGAGCGGTAAAAGGGCACTTTAACGTAAATTGCACCAATATGGTGCTCAATGTTCACATTGAAGCACTATACTGGTGCAACAAATCCATCGTGGTGCAGCCCTTTTGCACTATGGTGCGCATGATAACGCCTTTTTGGGGTGTTTTAAAAGTTGGCACAGATTTCGCTTTATAAAAAATACATGGCACCAGCCAGTACAAACAGAAATTGAAGACCTCGTTACCACGACGACAATGACCAATCTGGAGAGTTAAGTATGTCCGCTGAACACGTTTTGACGATGCTGAACGAACATGAAGTGAAGTTTGTTGATCTGCGCTTCACCGATACCAAAGGTAAAGAACAGCACGTCACAATCCCTGCTCATCAGGTGAACGCCGAATTCTTTGAAGAAGGCAAAATGTTTGACGGCTCCTCCATTGGTGGCTGGAAAGGCATTAACGAATCCGACATGGTTCTGATGCCAGATGCAACCACTGCGGTCATTGATCCGTTCTTCGAAGAACCTACCCTGATCATCCGTTGCGACATCCTCGAGCCAGGCACCCTGCAGGGCTACGACCGCGACCCACGTTCTATCGCGAAACGCGCTGAAGAGTACCTGCGTTCTACCGGCATCGCAGACACCGTTCTGTTCGGGCCAGAGCCAGAGTTCTTCCTGTTCGATGACATCCGTTTTGGTGCGTCTATTTCTGGCTCCCACGTGGCTATCGACGACATCGAAGGCGCATGGAACTCCTCCACCAAATACGAAGGTGGTAACAAAGGTCACCGTCCAGGCGTGAAAGGCGGTTACTTCCCGGTTCCTCCGGTCGACTCTGCACAGGACATTCGTTCCACCATGTGTCTGGTGATGGAAGAGATGGGCCTGGTTGTTGAAGCGCACCACCACGAAGTGGCGACGGCGGGTCAGAACGAAGTGGCTACCCGCTTCAACACCATGACCAAAAAAGCGGACGAAATTCAGATCTACAAATACGTTGTGCACAACGTTGCGCACCGTTTCGGTAAAACCGCGACCTTCATGCCAAAACCAATGTTTGGCGACAACGGTTCCGGTATGCACTGCCACATGTCTCTGTCCAAGAACGGTACCAACCTGTTCTCTGGTGACAAATATGCCGGTCTGTCCGAGCAGGCGCTGTATTACATTGGCGGCGTAATCAAACACGCTAAAGCGATCAACGCCCTGGCGAACCCAACCACCAACTCCTACAAGCGTCTGGTCCCGGGCTACGAAGCGCCAGTGATGCTGGCCTACTCTGCGCGTAACCGTTCTGCTTCTATCCGTATCCCGGTGGTGGCATCTCCTAAAGCGCGTCGTATCGAAGTGCGCTTCCCGGATCCAGCGGCTAACCCATACCTGTGCTTCGCAGCGCTGCTGATGGCCGGTCTGGACGGTATCAAGAACAAGATCCACCCAGGCGAAGCGATGGATAAAAACCTGTACGACCTGCCGCCAGAAGAAGCGAAAGAGATCCCACAGGTTGCTGGCTCTCTGGAAGAAGCCCTGCAGGCGCTTGACGCAGACCGCGAGTTCCTGACTGCAGGTGGCGTATTCACTGACGACGCTATCGATGCTTACATCGCGCTGCGCACTGAAGAGAACGACCGCGTGCGTATGACTCCGCATCCGGTTGAGTTCGAACTGTACTACAGCGTTTAATTAAGTTGTTTTACCCGGCGTGACAAGCGCCGGGAGTAGTTGCCGTGGAAACTTTTAGCCCATCTCCGGATGGGCTTTTTTCTCCACCAACAATCTGATCTCACGCGCTTTTGACGCCGAAAACGCTATACTGCACTAAATTAGTGCAAACGACTCCAGGAGACTGCTGAATGGCAACTGGCACGCTGCCCGATGCTGGGCAGATCCTCAATTCTTTGATTAACAGCATTTTGCTGGTCGATGACGAGCTGGCCGTTCATTACGCCAACCCGGCGGCACAGCAGCTGCTCGCCCAAAGCGCACGTAAACTGTTCGGCACCCCACTTCCGGAACTCCTGAGCTATTTTTCGCTGAATATCGGCCTGATGCAGGAAAGTTTACAGGCAGGCCAGGGTTTCACCGATAACGAAGTGACGCTGGTGATCGACGGGCGTTCGCACATTCTGTCGCTGACCGCGCAACGTCTTCCCGAAGGCCTGATCCTGCTGGAAATGGCACCGATGGATAATCAGCGCCGACTGAGCCAGGAACAGCTTCAGCATGCACAGCAAATTGCCGCCCGAGACCTGGTGCGCGGTCTGGCGCATGAAATCAAAAACCCGCTGGGCGGATTACGCGGTGCGGCGCAGCTTCTGACCAAGGCGCTGCCAGACCCTGCGCTGGCGGAGTACACCAACGTCATCATTGAGCAGGCGGACCGTCTGCGGAATCTGGTTGACCGCCTTCTCGGGCCACAGCAGCCAGGAATGCACGTCACAGAAAGCATCCATAAAGTGGCTGAACGGGTGGTGAAGCTCGTCTCGATGGAGCTGCCAGAGAACGTCACGCTGGTACGTGATTACGACCCAAGCCTGCCGGAACTGGCCCATGACCCGGATCAGATTGAGCAGGTCCTGTTGAACATTGTGCGCAATGCCCTGCAGGCGCTGGGGCCTGACGGGGGCGAGATTATTTTACGCACCCGTACCGCCTTCCAGCTCACGTTACACGGCGTGCGCTACCGGCTTGCGGCCCGAATCGACGTCGAGGATAACGGGCCCGGCATTCCATCGCATCTTCAGGACACCCTGTTCTACCCGATGGTCAGCGGTCGCGAAGGCGGAACCGGCCTGGGCTTATCCATTGCCCGCAGTTTGATCGATCAACACTCTGGAAAAATTGAATTTACCAGTTGGCCGGGACATACCGAGTTTTCGGTTTTCCTGCCGATTAAAAAATAAAGGTGACGTTTATGCAACGAGGGATAGTCTGGGTAGTCGATGACGATAGCTCCATCCGTTGGGTGCTTGAACGCGCGCTCACGGGGGCGGGATTAAGCTGCACGACGTTTGAGAGCGGCAGCGAAGTGCTCGACGCACTCACCACCAAAACGCCCGATGTTCTGCTGTCGGATATTCGCATGCCGGGCATGGACGGGCTGGCGCTGTTAAAGCAGATCAAACAACGCCACCCTATGCTTCCGGTCATCATAATGACGGCACACTCCGATCTGGATGCCGCGGTGAGCGCCTATCAGCAAGGGGCATTCGATTATCTGCCCAAACCGTTTGATATCGACGAAGCGGTGGCGCTGGTTGAGCGCGCGATTAGCCACTATCAGGAGCAGCAACAGCCGCGCCACGCGCCCGATTTTGGGCCAACCACCGACATCATCGGCGAAGCGCCGGCGATGCAGGACGTCTTTCGCATTATTGGCCGTCTGTCCCGCTCGTCCATCAGCGTCTTGATTAACGGCGAATCGGGAACCGGTAAAGAGCTTGTGGCGCATGCCCTGCATCGCCACAGCCCGCGGGCAAAAGCACCGTTCATTGCCCTGAATATGGCGGCGATCCCGAAGGATTTGATTGAATCCGAGCTGTTCGGGCACGAAAAAGGGGCGTTTACCGGCGCAAATACCATTCGCCAGGGGCGCTTCGAACAGGCTGACGGCGGCACGCTGTTCCTGGATGAGATCGGCGATATGCCGCTGGATGTCCAGACCCGCCTGCTGCGCGTGCTGGCCGACGGACAGTTTTACCGCGTGGGCGGTTATGCGCCGGTGAAGGTGGACGTGCGTATTATCGCCGCGACCCACCAGAACCTGGAGCAGCGCGTGCAGGAAGGCAAATTCCGTGAGGATTTATTCCATCGTCTGAACGTCATTCGCGTTCATCTGCCGCCGCTGCGTGAACGCCGGGAAGATATTCCCCGCCTGGCGCGCCATTTCCTGCAGGTAGCCGCCCGCGAGCTGGGTGTGGAAGCCAAGCAACTTCACCCGGAAACCGATGCTGCCCTCACCCGCCTGGCGTGGCCGGGCAACGTGCGTCAGCTGGAAAACACCTGCCGCTGGTTAACCGTGATGGCCGCCGGGCAGGAAGTGCTGATTCAGGATTTACCGGCCGAGCTGTTTGAAGCGACCGCGCCTGAAAGCAGCACCGGGCATGCTTTGCCGGACAGCTGGGCAACGCTGCTGGCGCAGTGGGCCGACCGCGCGCTGCGTTCCGGTCATCAAAACCTGCTGTCTGAAGCGCAGCCTGAGATGGAGCGTACACTGTTAACTACCGCGCTTCGTCATACGCAGGGCCACAAGCAGGAAGCCGCTCGCCTGTTGGGATGGGGACGTAATACCCTGACGCGCAAGCTGAAAGAGCTGGGAATGGAGTAATATCCGCACTTGTGTAAAGGTTATTAATTGAGCGCAAATTGCCGTTATTTTGCGCTTTACTGTTCCGATGAGTTTTGTATGATCGTGCCCGGAAATTGGGGGTGAACATCATGCTGGAAACATTCGTGAATATGCTCTCTAGCGGAGCCGCTGAAAGCCACACGCCACAAACTGCCGTTGCGGCGGTGCTGTGCGCGGCGCTGGTTGGGCTGTTTAGCTAGCGAGTTGGCGATGAAAAGCCGGGTGGCGCTTCGCTTACCCGGCCTACATTTCGCACTTTTGTAGGCCGGGTAAGGCGAAGCCGCCACCCGGCATTGCAGTTTAAATCACCCGCGAGAACTGCTGCATACGCGCTTTCTGACGCAGATACGCGTCGAAGCACATGCAGATATTGCGGATCAACAGACGCCCTTTTGGCGTGACCTCAATCGCGCTCTCCGACATATCCACCAGCCCGTCTTTCGCCAGCGGCGCCAGCAGCTTCAGGTCTTCCGCGAAATAATCGCTGAAGTTCAGCGCCCACTGCGCTTCCACATCGCTGAAATCAAGACGGAAGTTGCAGATAAGCGCCTTAATCACATCGCGACGGATACAGTCATCGCGCGTTAATGCGATGCCGCGCCACAGCGCGTTGCCCGTCTCATCAACCTGCTGGTAATACAGCTTCAGTTCTTTCTGGTTTTGCGCGTAGCAGTCGCCGATCATGCTGATGGCGGAGACGCCCATTCCCAGCAAATCGGTATCGCCCTGGGTCGTGTAGCCCTGGAAGTTGCGGTGCAGGACCCCTTCGCGCTGAGCGACCGCCAGTTCGTCGTCCGGACGGGCAAAGTGATCCATGCCGATAAACTGATAGCCGGTGTCGGTCAGCGAGGTGATGGTTTCCTGCAGGATATCCAGCTTCTGCTGGGCAGAAGGCAGATCGGCATCTTTGATTTTACGCTGGGCGGCAAACAGCGTCGGCAGATGGGCGTAGTTAAAGACGCTCAGACGGTCCGGGTTAAGTTCGGCCACGCGCTTCAGCGTGAAGGCGAAGCTTTCCGGCGTTTGCTTTGGCAGGCCGTAAATCAGGTCAATATTGGTCGAGGTGAAGCCAATTTCACGCGCATGGTTGAGTAAGGCAAAGATAAAGTCTTCGTCCTGCTCGCGGTTCACCAGACGCTGAACCTCTTTATTGAAGTCCTGTACGCCCATGCTCAGGCGGTTGAAGCCTTCGGCGCGTAAGTGATCGAGGACATCCAGCTCAATTTCACGCGGATCGACTTCGATCGAGATTTCAGCGTCGTCGTTAAAACTGAAATTATCGCGCAGAAGCGTCATCAGGCGGCTGATTTGCGCTTTATTCAGATAGGTTGGCGTACCGCCGCCCCAGTGCAGCTGGCTGACGTGACGGCCTTTGAACAGCGGCGCGCGATGCACAATTTCCTGTTCGAGCGCGTCAAGGTACTGGTCGGCTTTATGCTGCTGGCGGGTCACGATTTTATTGCAGCCGCAGAAGTAGCAAAGCTTGTGGCAGAACGGAATATGGACGTAGAGCGACAGCGGACGCTCAGGATAGCGCGCAACAGCCTGCTGAAAATCCCCCTCGCCGAAGGCATCGGAGAACTCCAGCGCGGTGGGGTATGACGTATAACGCGGCCCGGAATAGTTATATTTCTGGATTAGGGCCAAATCCCAGTCGATAGTTGGTGCTGACATGCTCACTCCTTCCGTTGGTGTCGCGTTCGTATACGGCGGCCCGTTCTGACCCCATTGCGGGCCATCATTCGGGTGCGCAGCCACTTCTGTCGCCGCGACAACCGCCGTAGTTTAACGAATAACCACACCAGATAACATATAACCGGAAGGGTTATAAGCAGGACTATCGTGCCTGCCGGGTGCAAATGTTAGTTTCCACCCTTCAGAAGACGCATCAGATCTTCCTGCTTCTCATCTTCTTCTTCATCTTCGTCGTATGACAGGCCCAGCTTCTGCATCAGTTCATCAATACGATCCAGTTTGGCATCCACCCATGACTGCTCTTCAGCGGTCAGGGTTTCACCCTCTTCAAGACGTTCCAGCAGCGCGTCCAGGCGCTCATCGTTCTCCAGCAAATCCAGCTCAGCCTGCGGTGAAAGCATAGGTTTCTCGCTCTTTGGTTTGTGCTGCTTAGTGACCGGGGTGTCTGTCACGCCCAGTGGAATGGGAGTTTTACTGCCGATACGAGGATCTTTCTGCTGTTTGCCTTTTGCAGAAGCGCCCGCTGCACCACCACCGTTGGCACGGCTACCCGCAGCATGACCGCGATGTTTTTTGTCGCGTTTGCGGTCGCGCGCTTCCTGGTTCAGTTCTTCGCGCGTTTTGCGGCGTGCTTTTGCAGGGCGTTTCGCGCCCGCAGCGGAGGTTGGTTTTTTCATGATGTTTTATCTTTAAGTCGTTTTCTTCAGTATAGAATTGCGGCGAAATCTAGCAGAAAGCAAGCAAAGAAAAAAGGCGACAGAGCAATCTGTCGCCTTTTTTCCTGACTCACAACCCTTAGCGGGTCAGACATTCCATGTTTGCCAACAACAAACCCTGTTTATCCCTTGGCTAATACCGTCCGTGATACGGTTCCATTTCCTGTTAAAACGCCTCCAGGCGCTGGTCGTCCTGACAATCCTGCGTCTTCGCCTCCTGGCGCTCCTGACCCTAATCCTTAAGTCGATTTCCTGTTGGCTTCCTCGCCCTGACGCACACTTTACCTTGTTCCGTTAAACTAACAAGCAACGAAACGGTATAAAAAGAGATTTTCAGACAATTACCCGAAAATAAGCTTATGATTTAAAACAGTTTGCGTTTTTTAACGCCTGCGAATTCTCTGAAATCTCCCATAGCATCACTGGCCGATCTCTCACACCGGTGGGGGCATTCGCCTACAGGGCATAGCAATCAGAAAAGCCTTTTGCCTGCATTCAGGTATAATCCCCCTCAGATTACGATTTTGGAGACGACCACGTGACTACCTGGAACTACCAACAGACGCATTTTGTCACCAGTGCGCCCGATATTCGCCACCTCCCCTCTGATACCGGTATTGAAGTGGCCTTTGCTGGCCGCTCTAATGCGGGGAAATCCAGCGCCCTGAATACGCTGACCAATCAGAAGAACCTGGCGCGTACCTCAAAAACACCTGGCCGTACCCAGCTGATCAACCTGTTTGAAGTCGCAGAGGGCAAACGCCTGGTCGACTTACCGGGGTACGGTTACGCGCAGGTACCCGAAGAGATGAAAATCAAGTGGCAGCGTGCGCTGGGTGAATACCTGGAAAAACGCCTGTGCCTGAAAGGTCTGGTGGTGCTGATGGATATTCGCCATCCCCTGAAAGATCTGGATCAGCAGATGATCGACTGGGCGGTGGCAAGCGATATCGCCGTGCTGGTGCTGCTGACAAAAGCCGATAAGCTGGCAAGCGGCGCGCGTAAAGCGCAGGTGAATATGGTTCGTGAAGCGGTGCTGGCGTTCAACGGGGATGTGCAGGTTGAACCGTTCTCCTCGCTGAAAAAGCAGGGCGTGGACAAGCTGCGTCAAAAGCTCGACACCTGGTTTAACGAGCTGGAACCCGCGACGGAAGCGGAAGAAGAGTAATACCGGGCGCGGCGATAGCCGCGCTTTTTTTTGCCCGAAAGTTTCTTTGCCGCAATAAAAAACGCCCCAGTCATTACTGACTGGGGCGGCTAAAATATTCAGCCAAATCCGATTACGTGAAGTAAAAGGTCTGAAAGATAGAACATCTTACCTCTGTACCCTACGCCGATAACTCTACCCCTTTTTGTGCTGCAGAAAAAGCACTTTTTGTAGTTTTTTTTCATTCTTTACATAGGGAATTCTAATGATCGTCACAAAACGCGCGTTCTTATGTTGCAAACTTACATAAACAGCGCGTTATGCGAAGAACCGTTAGTGAGCCTGATCCCAGTTTTCACCACTTCCCACTTCCACCAGCAACGGCACGTCCAGCGTCATGCTGCTTTCCATCAGTTCGTGGATCTTCTTCGACACGGCGTCGAGGTCGTCCTTGTGCACTTCAAATACCAGTTCATCGTGTACCTGCATGATCATTTTCACGCGCGGTTTCTCTTTCTCAAGCCAGGCATCAACGGCGATCATTGCACGCTTAATAATGTCCGCCGCGGTGCCCTGCATCGGGGCGTTGATCGCGGCACGCTCTGCACCCGCGCGGCGCGCGGCGTTGCTGGATTTGATGTCCGGTAAATAGAGACGGCGACCGTCCAGGGTTTCAACGTAGCCTTTCTCTTTCGCCTGCGCGCGGGTACGTTCCATATATTCCAGCACGCCCGGATAACGCTCGAAGTAGAGATCCATATACTTCTGCGACTCTTTACGCGGAATGTTGAGCTGGCGCGAAAGCCCGAATGCACTCATGCCGTAAATCAGCCCGAAGTTGATCGCCTTAGCGCTGCGGCGCTGTTCGTTGGTTACGCTGTCCAGCGGCAGACCGAAGACTTCGGCTGCAGTCGCCCGGTGGATATCCTTCCCTTCGGCAAAAGCGCTCAGCAGGCCTTTGTCGCGGGACAAGTGCGCCATAATGCGCAGTTCGATTTGCGAGTAGTCCGCCGAGACAATCAGATAATCCTCTGGTGCGATGAAAGCCTGGCGAATACGGCGGCCCTCTTCGTTACGTACCGGGATGTTCTGCAGGTTGGGATCGGTTGACGAGAGACGACCGGTCGCCGCGACGGCCTGATGGTATGAGGTGTGCACGCGGCCCGTTTTCGGGTTAATCATCAGCGGGAGCTTATCAGTGTAGGTAGACTTCAGCTTCGCGAGACCACGGTACTCCAGAATCACTTTTGGCAGCGGATAATCCAGCGCCAGTTCTTCCAGCACCTCTTCAGAGGTTGAAGGCGCACCGCCAGGGGTTTTCTTCAGCGGCTTGATGCCCTGCTTTTCAAACAGAATGGTTTGCAGCTGCTTCGGCGAAGAGAGGTTAAACGGCTCGCCTGCAAGCTCATGCGCTTTTTGCTCCAGTTCGGTCAGGCGCTGCGCCAGTTCCCCGGAGTGGTTATGCAGCACCGTTGGATCGATTTTCACGCCGTTGCGTTCAATGCGGGACAGCACGGGCACCAGCGGCATCTCAATATGCTGGAACACGTTCAGCGGACCTTCGTGCTTCTGCAGCTTTGGCCACATCTTCAGGTGCAGCTGCAGCGTAACGTCAGCGTCTTCCGCCGCGTAGCGTCCTGCCTCTTCGAGAGCAATCTGGTTAAAGGTGAGCTGATTTTTCCCTTTACCGGCAATCTCTTCAAAGGTGATGGTTTTGTGCTTGAGCCAGCGGTCAGATAAGGAATCCATATCATGGCGGCCCGCGACGCTGTCCAGAATGTAGGATTCGAGCATGGTGTCGAAGGCGATCCCGCGCAGTTCAATGCCGTAGTTTTGCAGAATGCCACGGTCGTACTTGAGGTTTTGCCCAACCTTAAGCGCCTTTTCGTCTTCCAGGATCGGCTTCAGCAGCTCAAGCACGCGCTCACGGGAGATCTGTTCCGGCGCGTCCAGGTAATCGTGCGCCACGGGAACATAGGCCGCATGACCAGGCTCTGTCGCAAATGACAGGCCTACCATATTGGCAGAAATGTTATCGAGACTGTCCGTTTCGGTGTCAAAGGCGAAGACCGGCGCTTTTTTCAGTTTTTCGATCCAGGCAATGAGCTGCGACTCTTCAAGAAGGGTTTCGTAGTTGTCGAAGGAAAGCACCATAGCTTCTTCTTCCGCCTGCTCTTCTGCATCAACGACAATCGTCTCCTTCGGCTTTGCCGCAGGTTTCGCCCCTTTTGCCTGAAGCCACTTGCCGGCTTCCACGTCAGTGGTCCAGCGCTTAAATTCGTATTTCTTAAACAGACTCAGAAGCTCGTCCGCAGAAGGCTGCTGTACTTCCAGTTGCTCACAGCCCAGCTCCAGTTCGACATCGGTTTTGATGGTTGCCAGCTTATAGGAGAGGTAAGCCACCTCTTTGTTCTCTTCCAGCTTCCCGGCCATGGTTTTTGCACCACGGAAGGAGAGCCCGGCGATTTTGTCTGATTCCGCGTAGAGCGTATCCAGCCCGCCCAACCCCTGAAGCAGCGCCTGCGCGGTTTTCTCACCGACGCCAGGAACACCAGGGATGTTATCCGAGGAGTCGCCCATCAACGCGAGGAAATCGATAATCAGCTCTGGCGGCACGCCATACTTAGTGACGACCTCTTCAGGCCCCAGAATGGTGTTGGTCATGGTGTTAATCAGGGTAATACCTGGCGTCACCAGCTGTGCCATATCTTTATCACCGGTGCTGATCAGCACGGGACGCCCCATCTTTTCGGCTTCACGCGCCAGCGTACCGATGACGTCATCGGCTTCAACGCCAGAAACGGCCAGCAGCGGTAGCCCCATGGCTTTTACCATGGCATGCAGCGGCTCTATCTGCGCACGCAGATCGTCAGGCATTGGCGGACGGTGGGATTTGTAATGTTCAAACAACTCATCGCGGAACGTTTTGCCTTTCGCATCAAACACAACGGCCGCATGGGTTGGCTGATACTGCAGGATCAAGCTGCGCAGCATATTCAGCACGCCGTACATTGCGCCGGTAGGTTCCCCTGCGCTATTGGTCAGAGGAGGAAACGCATGGTATGCCCGATACAGGTAAGAAGAGCCATCGACGAGAATAAGAGGGTTTTCTGGGATCTGAACCATAATGTCCGTGCCTTTAATCAATTTATGAGTAAAGGATGCCACAGAAGGATGAAAACATCAGTTATTAGCGCCAGATACAGGAAAAGATTTTGCGATCATGAGGATCGCTCGCAAAAATAAAACTGTGGATAAGTTTGTGAATATTTTCACTTCATATGAATAACAGACGCGAAAAACACATATGAGGTAATATTTATATCTTAATTATCATGCTGTTATGTTGTTAGATCTTATCTATATGGTCAACTGATGGCAATTTAGTCTATGTGGATATAAGCCTTGATTCGCGCAGAACCCCAGAGAAATCTGCTGCGCCAGGGTAAAAGCCGCCAAATCATCATGTGAAAGCGCCATTCATTCGTTTGTTTTCTGGTAAAATCAGCGCCCAGCGTCGACTAGCCGGTCGCTCACTTACAGCTAACTATTTGAAAAAGCTCATCATGTCGAGATTGCTCGCTGCAATAACATTACTGCTAAGCATCATTTTAACTATCCTGGTGACGATCGCCTGTTCCGTGCCTATCATTCTCGCTGGGATCATTAAACTGCTGCTGCCCGTACCCGTGGTGTGGCGAGCCGTGTCCGCATTTTGTAACTTCATGATGTATTGCTGGTGCGAAGGGCTGGCGATCCTGTTGTGCCTTAACCCGCATCTGAAGTGGGATGTCAAAGGGCTGGAGAGTCTCAACAAAAAGAACTGGTACCTGCTGATCTGCAATCACCACAGCTGGGCGGACATCGTGGTGTTATGCGTGCTTTTTCGCAAACACATCCCGATGAACAAATACTTCCTGAAACAGCAGCTCGCCTGGGTGCCTTTTATCGGACTAGCCTGCTGGGCGCTCGATATGCCGTTTATGAAACGCTATTCGCGCAGCTATTTGATTCGTCATCCGGAACGTCGCGGTAAGGATGTGGAGACCACGCGCCGTTCCTGTGAAAAGTTTCGCGCACATCCTACGACCATCGTGAACTTTGTTGAAGGTTCCCGGTTTACGGAAGAGAAGCGCCAGCAAACTCGCTCTCCTTATCAGCACCTGTTGCCACCAAAAGCGGCAGGGATTGCGATGGCGCTTAACGTGCTGGGAGCACAGTTCGATAAACTTCTTAACGTCACGCTCTGCTATCCGGAAAACGACAGGACGCCGTTCTTCGATATGCTCAGCGGCAAACTGACGCGCATTGTCGTGCACGTCGACCTGGTTCCGATTGACGCTGAACTGCACGGTGATTACGTAAACGATAAGAACTTCAAACGTCGTTTCCAGCAGTGGCTTAATACGCTCTGGAAAGAGAAAGACGAACAGATAGACAAAATAAAATCTTCATACAAAAACGCCGGTCAGTGACCGGCGTTTTTACATCAACGAAATTACTTCTTCTCAACCAGGTATTTCACGGTATCTGCATACTGCTGTACGAAAATATCCATGCTGCTGGTGTCCATGCCCTGCATGTTCAGCTGATATTTGCCGTTAACAAACATCGCCGGAACGCCCTGAAGCTGGAGATCAGCAGCCGCTTTTTCCTGCTGGGCAACAAGTGATTTCACCACGAAGCTGTTCCATGCGGCATCGTACTCTTCACCTTTCACGCCCGCATCAACGAACACTTTACGGATATCCGCAGTGGTCTGAACGGTCTGGGTTTTCTGTACGGCTTCAAACATTGGCGAAGTGATCTTATCTTCCACGCCCAGTGCCATCGCCACCGCCCATGCCTGAGTCAGGTCTTTACCCAATGGGCCCAGGAACTCAACGTGGTACTTGGTCATTTTGGTGCCTTCCGGCAGCTTTTTCTTCACGTTGTCAGAAACATGCAGCACCTGCTCGAACTGATAGCAGTGTGGGCAATAGAACGAGAAGAACTCCAGAACCTGTGGCTCGCCAGCGACCGGCTTGTCCAGCGTGATGAACTGTTTGCCGTCGGTAAACTGCGCAGCAGAAGCGCTAAATGCCAGAATCATACCTGCCAGCGCCAGCCAAATTTTTTTCATGATTAACTCTCTCCTGGGTGTGTCCAATTAATACATCGGCGTTAATTGCAGAGGGGGCTCCTGAAGAACCTTAACCTGCTCAGTAAATGTAGATATCTGGCTACGCCAGTAATCCTCTCCGGTAAGCCACGGGAAATTGCGAGGAAATGCCGGATCGTCCCAACGCCTGATTAACCATGCGAGATAATAAACAAAACGCATCGCACGTAAAGGCTCAATCAGGGCAATTTCGTCTGAATTAAACGGGCTAAATTCTTCATAAGCTTCAATAATGGTTTCAAGCTGCATGCGTTGCTCGGCTTTGTCGCCATTGAGCAGCATCCACAGGTCCTGAACCGCTGGCCCCATACGCGCATCATCGAGATCGACAAACAGCGGTCCATCACGCCAGAGAATATTCCCGGCGTGACAATCGCCATGCAGGCGCAGGACGGAAATATCATCGCGCCAGCAGGTTTTCACTGCAGCAATAAGCTTATCGGTGGCGTTGAGGAAATCATCCTTTAGCGCAGCGGGGATCATTGCAGACGTTTCGAATAGTTCGCGCGGTTCAAGAAGGTATTCCTGAATCCCCATCGTCGGGCGGGCAATAAAGGCTTTTTTGCGCCCCGTCTGGTGTATACGCCCAAGATAGCGGGCAACCCACTCCATCTGATCGATATTATCCGCTTCAAACTGACGACCACCCAGGCTTGGGAATACTGCGTAGTAATATCCTTCGTGTGTGAGGAGCGTTTGGTTATTGAATTTCAGGGGCGCGGCAACGGGGACATCGTCATCCAGCAGATCGTGAGCAAACTGATGCTCTTCCTGAATTTGTTCAGCGGACCAGCGTTCAGGACGATAGAATTTTACGACGTAGCGCTGACGATCCTCGTCCTGAAATTGATAGACGCGGTTTTCGTAGCTGTTTAATGGTGTTAGCCCGGAATCCACCCGAATACCCTGTTCAAACAGGGCATCCATAATGGTGTCCGGGTGTAATGTCTGGAAAGTAAAAGCCTGGTCGTTCATCCGATCATCCGGAAATTATACGAATGATTCAGGATATCATCTTGTGGCGATTTCGGTGCCGCCGCTTACAAGCTTTTACTCTTTAATTACGCCTCGGGCGCGCAGCAATGCGGTCTTAAAATCTTCCTCATAATCTTTCTGAATACCAGGAATAACAGCATCTTTGGCGGAGTCGCGCATTTTAAGGTGGTAGATCAGGATGTCGTCAGAAAGGTCTGCCAGATCGCCGTCAAAACCTGACTCTTTCGCCAGTTTCTGTAAAAATTGCATCAGATTGAGTTCTGGCTCTTTTTGCCAGGCGGGCTGGAGGAGTTCAATAACTTCATTCAGACGTTTACATTTCATGGTGGTGCTCCTTTCATTTAGAGTGACACGTTAGCAGGGTCAATCCCACAATAAAAGAGGCGATATTCGTGAATGTTAGCCAGGAAATCATCGGGGTCGTTCTGGCAGGCGGCAGAGCAACGCGAATGGGCGGTAAAGATAAGGGGCTTCAGCTTCTTAATGGAAAACCCTTGTGGCAGCATGTCGCCGATACGCTCGCCGGCCAGGTGACGGCAATGACCATCAGCGCGAACAGGCATATCGACACTTACCGGCAAAGCGGGTACACCGTTTATCAGGATAGCCTTGAGAATTACCCGGGCCCGCTTGCCGGTATGCTTTCGGTCATGCAACAGTCGCACGGAGAGTGGTTTATCTTCTGCCCCTGCGATAACCCGTTTATTCCCTCCGATCTCGTCGAGCGTCTGTTCCTGCTTCGTGGTACAGCACCTGTGGTTTGGGTACATGACGGCGAGCGTGACCATCCTGCTATCGCGTTGATGCATCGATCGCTAGTGCCTGCTCTGCAGAGCTATCTGGCTGCGGGAGAGCGCAGGGTGATGGTCTTCATGCGTGAGTCTGGCGGCCATTCCGTTGATTTTAGCGATGTGAAATCAGCGTTCGTGAACGTGAATACGCATGAAGATTTGCAGATGATGCAGGAGAAAAAATGATACCTCTTTTAGCCATTTCCGCATGGAGTGGGACCGGGAAAACCACGCTGCTGAAAAAGCTGATACCCGCGCTGTGTGCCAGAGGCCTTCGTCCAGGATTGATTAAGCATAGTCATCACAACATGGATATCGATACGCCAGGAAAAGACAGCTATGAGCTGCGTAAGGCCGGAGCAGCACAAACGATGGTAGCAAGTCCTCAGCGCTGGGCGTTAATGACAGAAACGCCGGATGAGGCCCCGCTGGATCTCGCTTATCTGGTCAGTCGGATGGATCATTCCACCCTGGATCTGGTGCTGATTGAGGGATTTAAGCATGAGGCAGCACCTAAGATCCTGCTGTTCAGAAGCGATGCCGGACATGATTTCAGCGAGTTAACGCTTGATGAACATGTCATTGCGGTGGCCAGTGATGTGGTATTGCCGCTTGAGGTTCCGGTGCTGGACTTAAATGATGTGGATGGGATTGCGGGCTTTATTGTGACGTGGAGTGCGCTCTGACGTGCTGGGTGGCGGCTTTGCCTTACCCGGCCTGCCTTTTTTTTGGCGTATAAACGCAAAAAGGCCATCCTTTCGGATGGCCTCTTCACTTAATTGATGCCTGGCAGTTCCCTACTCTCACATGGGGAGACCCCACACTACCATCGGCGCTACGGCGTTTCACTTCTGAGTTCGGCATGGGGTCAGGTGGGACCACCGCGCTAAAGCCGCCAGGCAAATTCTGTTCATCTGTATCAGGCTGAATTTTGATTGTTCGTCTCKTCGCCAAAACATCTTCGGCGTTGTAAGGTTAAGCCTCACGGTTCATTAGTATCGGTTAGCTCAACGCATCGCTGCGCTTACACACCCGACCTATCAACGTCGTCGTCTTCAACGTTCCTTCAGGAGACTTAAAGTCTCAGGGAGAACTCATCTCGGGGCAAGTTTCGTGCTTAGATGCTTTCAGCACTTATCTTTTCCGCATTTAGCTACCGGGCAGTGCCATTGGCATGACAACCCGAACACCAGTGATGCGTCCACTCCGGTCC
>NZ_MDVW01000003.1:0-135482 GCF_001742765.1 Enterobacter sp. ku-bf2 | reverse complement strand
CCGTTAAGGAAGGCGCCCTGAACAGCCTGACTAACCCAAAATCCCTGCTGTTCATGTTTGCTTTTCTTCCTCAGTTTGTCGATCCTGCCGCGGGTCCTGTCTGGYTGCAATTGCTTGTTCTGGGTAGTATCCAGAAGCTGGCAGGAATTATTTCCCTGGGGTCAGTCGCGATGGCATCAGGGACATTTGGAAACTGGCTAAGTAAACACCCTGGCTTTATCAAATGGCAGGAACGATTTACAGGTGTTGTCATGATAGGCCTCGGTATCCGCATGTTGTTTAGCGGGTCTGGTGTCGTATCGAAATCTTCCAGTTAAGTTTTACCGAAAGGGTAAACCCAGTGTCCGCTCCGTGCCAGAAGCGGACATTGTCGAAGAAGGATGTGTAGAAATAAATAACAGAAAGATAAAACTCTTATTGGCTCTCTGTTTCTTGATCGGTTAGTCCCAATTTTTCCGGTACGATATCTTTGAATATTGCTATCAACTCAGGATCCATAAAAAGATAATCGTCAGAGATATCGAGCACATGCAGAGGCTTGAATGCGATGATCCTGCCATATTGGGCCACTAAGCGATTTTTGTGCTTCTGCTCCATCACACAGACAACATCAGCCCATTGAAGCAATTCGGCAGAGACTCTTTTTTTTGCATTCCGGCTAGTCCCAGCGGAAAGTACGGCAAGGGATGGATAACGGCGGAACACCTGTTCCGCCGTGGGGCTTCGCCATTGATTACGACTGCATATAAAAAGTACGTTCATCCGAATAGAGGTATTCTTCCAGACCTCTCAAGGCAAGCTGTTGGTTAGTAATACGTGGATACTCAAGCCCCAGTTGTGCGGCACGCAACAATTTATCCGACCGCGTGTAAAGCATCTTCCAGTTTTTTTCGCCACGGAATTTTAATAAGGTCTTGCGGATATCACGAGACTTGTTACGTCGCTTCTGTGCATTGCGCCAATCTCGAGTACGTTTTGTTTCCATTGTTTTACTCTCTCAGATTAATCGGGTCAGCAGCCGCGATAATACGGGGAGAACAAACTGTAGAAGCTTAGCATCTTACGGGGGCAGTTAATACTCCCGTTTATGGTGAGTCATAGTCAAGTTTCTGGCTTCGGTGATAGGTATACTCCGCTCAAACGAAGGGTGAATACCCCATCAAAACAGAACATTCGTTTTTAGAAAATTGTCCGAAAATGGTCGAGTTAATCATAAAGCTCACTTCCACTCCTGGCTCATATAGGACAACCATAATCACATCTACTAACCCAATGGAGATTGAACATGACAATAGCTCCATGGAACAAAAGCCGCATTATGGGTCAGAAGGGTTGTAAAATGCGTGAGGCACCCTTCCTGGCTGGATAAAAACCAGTCCAAATCATATTCTACAAACTCATCGTCAATTTCCTTCATTTTTAACACCACGTAGCAGTCATATTAATCAGCCCTGTCTTTTCCAGACAGTGATGTCACTGCTTGTTGCCGATATAATTAACTCACCATCCCATGAGAAACCAACACAGTGAAAGTAATCATTCGCAAGTCTGAGACACCCTTCTTTATGGGATGCGATTAATGCACTCTTGCCCGGCGGGCACCAGATTAACATTTCCAGAGGCCACTCTGGCGATACTCGCTCGAGTGCTTCTCCATACCGGTTATACATTGGTAAACCACCGCCACACAGACCGGCGATGGAAAGAGTTTCACCGCTCAGCGGTCCTATACCTGTACATGCAAGGCCAATTGAGTCGTACCAGTTACCATATTCTTCATAATCTCTGGCAATAATCTCTCCACTCAGGCAATCAAGCACCCCTCTTCCGGAAGAGGAAATGATCAGGAGCAAGTGGTTATAATTGCGTGAAAAAGCGACTTCGGTTAAACCACCTACAGCCCTCTTGACACAAGGCACCCAATTACAATCAGGAATATCTCTGAGTAGCAATTTAAGGCTATTTTCGCGGCTCTTTGGCTGCCAGATAGACATCTGAACTCCTTATCAGTGTTAGGCGGCACATAGCATCTCATAATGAGTAGAAATGTTATTTTAACAGCAGTTAGGATGATGTGTCATAAACTGTCATCTATACGCGCGCCCCTTCGTTCAGGTTCAGACAGACAAGCATTGACCTGCACCCTGTTGATTCGCTCAGAATGCTGTTAGCAATGTCCGCTGGTCAGATAGCAGGGGAGCAAACTGCCATGGACAGAATCACTGCAAAATCCACCAGAACGAAAACGAATATCACCCCTACATTTAGTGGTGAGTGGTGGCTACGTGAAGGTGGTTCATCTATTCTGCTTGTATCAGCGGGCAGGGCGGAGTCACTCTTTGTGGATAATCCATCCTTCAGAAAACCATCATTACCTTTATTCTCATCCTGTGGGTAATCGATGAATTCAGGGCCAGGAAAAGAAAATGTTCTGACCCCGCTATTGAAGCAGCTGATGCCAGAGAACGCCATGAATGGCGCTATCTCAGATGGGGGTTCCGGACTATACAAGTGGCAGCGACAGTGTATATCTTTGTTCAGCTGATTTAGGTATTACTGAGATAAATGCCACAGACAGGTACAACTGGACAAAAACATCTTACTGTCCAGTTGAGCCTCATGATCGCCGTTGTGTAGGTCACCTGAGTGCCAAGAACGGACATTTCACACTTCTGTCTATGTTGCCAAAATCGGAATGCCACTACGCCGGACTATCCTGCGGGTACGGGTTATTTCAATACATACTCGAACTTTTCTTCCCAATTTGAATTCAGGTCTTGCAGTTTTGCCCTCTCAAAAACCTTGATAATTTCGTCGAAATAACTGCCAAGATATATTCTGGATAAGTCAGAGTTTAACCATATTATTTTTACCGGCCTTTCAACATCGGTGCTAAGGCGATCCCACAATGCATCGAGATTTCTACCATAGTAAGGCCCAAAGTCTAATGATGCAGACATAATGGAATGAAACTCTTTTTCAGATAGGACGTGCGCTCCATCCAAGTACAATTCACCTACACTCATTCCTGTTCACTCACTTTGACTTTCTACCCGTTAATTAATACACGACAATGCACGTAATGTCCGCCTTGATGGTTTCAACAATTACCATCTTCCGCTCTTCGCTCAGAGCGGACCTAACCCGCCCCACAAACCCACTCCGTATACAGCATATTAGTTCAGCTCTTTAAAATCGCATGACTCACCGGGATAGGGCCCTTACAATTGCCTCCGGGCTGAACTTTCGACGAATGTTAGGTCAACAAAAAGCTAAACGGGCCGTTTCCTGTTGAAACTCAGAACCCTCCAGGGGTGTTCACCCTCATGATGGTTCCACTGCGTCCGGCGTAAAGCCGACATTCATTAACCAACGGAGATTATCATCTTGAACAAATCAATACTCGCATGCTCTGTGGCCGGGCTGCTGGCCGTGTCCGCCATGTCCGCCCAGGCCAGGACCCCCGCCAGGCTCAAGTCGCCAGTATCGGGCGTGCTCTGCGACCGATATGTATGCGCCAATGACAAGGGATTATCCCGCGCGTTGACAGAGACCTATCTCGGTAAGAAGGCTGCTGCAAACGAGGTGTTCACGTCGAGCAATGTCGATCTGACTGAATTCACCTTTGCCAACGGTATTTTCTGCGATGTGAAGGAGCGACTGTGCCGTGAAGATCGCTATTATGGCGCGAACGGACAGCGCTCCGGGGCGGTATCTAAAAAGTACACAACGCTGCTGTTTGGCGAATAATAGTAATGAAAAGAGACCACAGTTAAAGGCTACATTCCGGAGATATAAATTATATTTTGTAGTGTATATTATAAATGATGATCGGGTTGTCAAAATTAAATTTCTTATTAATGGTTACATTGCGGAATATTACTCTGTTACTACGCTTTAGCTGAGCGTAACAGTGAAGCGGTCTGGTTACGTGAATTCACATTCACTACCATGAGCGAATAAAGGAATGAAAAACCGCATAATGATTGTCGGCGGCGGCACGGGAGGAACCATTGTTGCCAACCTGCTGGCCAGGAAATTACGACGTGAAATTGCTGCCGGTCAGGTAGAGCTGGTACTGATTTCCGAATCACCAATGCACTACTACAAACCCGCTTTTATGTATGTTGCCTTTAACCTCTTCCATCACCATGAACTGGCCCGGCCTGAACGGCAATTACTGAGTCCGGAAATTCAATTTATTACCGACAGGATTGAATCTTTCGATTTTAAGCAGCGTCGACTCTACGGGGCCAGTAAGCGACATTACGACTGGGACCTGCTGGTTATTGCTACCGGCTGCACACCTTTTACACAAAAAATCCCTGGCCTTGCCGAAGCGGGCGATCATTTTTATCAATACGCGGCGGCCAGACAATTAGCGCATAAGCTCGCCACCCTCAAAAAGGGGCGAATATTTATTACCGTCTCTTTCCCGGAAACGCCGAATGTGCCCCACCAGTGCGGCATCGCCCCCATTGAAACCACGTTGATGGTTGACGATTATCTGCGCCAGCGTGGGGTGCGTAATCAGGTTGAGATTGTTTATACCTATCCGACCGTCGCGCAGCTGCTGCGAAACTGCCTGTTCCTGCAACGTCCGGTGGGGGAGGCGCTGGGCGATATTTTTGCCGCCAAAGGAATACAGCATCAGCGTGGTTTTACCTTAAGCTATGTCGATCCTGAAAGCAAAATTGCGTATTCCGCCGAGGGAGATTCACAGAATTTCGACATCCTGATGGCAACGCCGCCCATCCGGGCAGTCGACGCGGTGCGTGATACCGGGCTTAGCGATGTTCAGAACGGAGAAGGCTGGCTGCCGACGGATCACCAGACGCTGGGCGTCTACGGTCTGGAAGGCGTATATGTGATCGGCGATACCGTCGATCTGCCGATCAGTAAAGCGGGAGGGTCGTGCCACAACCAGGCGCCCGTCATTGCTGACAACATTGTGGCGGAACTCTACGGCAGACCGCCCGGAAGCGGTAACCATTATGATGGACGGGTTCAGGCCGTCGCGCAGATGGGGCTCTGGGCCGGCATGCCGTTGGTATATGACTATCGCAATGACGTGACCCCTATGCCGGCGACAAAACTCGGCGGCATGCTGCGAAACGGTTTTAACCGTGGACTGTATTGGGGCGTCGTGAGGGGGATGTTCTGATGAGTGACCAGGAACAGTTACTAAAAAGCCTTGCCCCGCTTATGGCGGGCAATCGCCTGAATAATCTGGTTGATCTGCTTGCCGTCGTCGCAGACCTGCTGGAAATGGCCGATAACGCAATGGTCGAAAAACTGGCTGGCGTTTTTGACGATGTCGTGACCGTCGGCTGGGAAGGGGGAACCGCGCTACGCATGGCGTGGGGGGAGCAGGTTAACCGGGAAGGGGATATCTCGCTTCGGCAGGTGTTTACTATGCTCAACGACCCTGATACCCGCCGCGGCATCATGCTTTTGCTGCGCGTGTTACAGATTACGGGGCAGCGTCTAAATGCCCTCGCTTCGGTCAGCTATCCTGAGTGTCCTGAGATCGAAAACCGCTAAGATCGGGCGGATGTTCACCGGAAACGGCGATTATGCCGGGTAGCGGGTTTATGTTACCCGGCCTGTTGAGCGGTACCGTGGGCTATTTATCCCCGCCACCCAACCGATACGCCAGCGCCACCACCAGCGACTGCACCAGGCACAGCGTCGCCGACTGAGACCGAAACGCGTCCACCTGCGCCTCTTTCACCACAAAGCAGAGATCGCTGAACGTCGCCAGCGGGCTGATCTGGCTGTCCGTAATCACAATCTGCCGCGCGCCAACGCTGGCGGCGGTTTCGCTGACCATCACCGTCTCTTCCGCGTACGGCGAGAAGCTGATCGACACCACAATGTCGCGCGCCTTAATGCGACTGATCTGCTCGCGCAGCATCCCGCCCATGCCGTCGAGCAGGATAGGGCGGCACTCCAGATGGCTCAGGGCATAGGTAAGGTACGCGGCGACGCTAAAGGAGCGGCGCAGTCCGGCGATGTAGATGGTGTCGGCGTCGGCCAGCAGCTGTACCGCGCGCTCCAGCATCTCCGGTTCGGCGCGGGCGGCCAGCTGCTGCAGCGCCTGCGCGTTTGAACGGGCAAACTCCTGCAGGATATCGAGCGGCGTTTCCGGCACGGCCTCGCTCTCCATCTCGCGGAACAGACGGGCGCGGTCGCTGTAGCTGGCGGTCTCCTCCACCAGGTTCATGCGAAACAGCTGTTTCATTTCGTTGAAGCCGGTGAAGTCAAAGGCGTTGGCAAAGCGGATCAGCGTCGAGGGCGGCACGTCGGCGCGCTCGGCAATGACGGCAACCGTATCAAACGCCACGCTGTTGGTGTTGTCCAGCACGTAGCGGGAGACCTGCTGCAGCCTCTTGCTCAGGCTATCGTAGCGATCGCGGATTTGCTGCTGCAGTTCGTTCAGGCTGGTTGCTGTCGTCATCTTTTCCCCCAAATACAGTCATATGATTCTAAACGCAAAACCGCGTCTTTTAAATGTCGGCCATCCATCTGGCAGCAAAAATGAAACAGAAGCTTCAGTCATTTCCTCGCCCGAAATCCCTTAATAGCGCACGCAGCGTCAGTGGTGCTGGCTGTTAACATAAAAATCCATCCTTGATCACAATAATCATCATTTATTTTATTTCAACTTAAAATGGAATATTTGTTTCATATATAGTGGTCAGTACACAGTGTTCAGGTCACAGTCACGTATCAACAGCGAGAGGTTAAGGATGGAGACGGTAGCGAATTTTATTCACGGCGAATGTGTCACCGGTTCAGGCCAGCGCGTTCAGGCGATCTTCAACCCGGCCACCGGCGAGCAGATCCGCCAGGTGGTGATGAGTACGGCACAGGAAACGGAGCAGGCGATTGCCGCCGCGCAGCAGGCGTTTCCGGCGTGGGCGCGTCATGCTCCGCTTAAGCGCGCGCGCGTGATGTTCCGCTTCAAAGCGCTGCTGGAAGAGAACATGGATCGCCTTGCTCGCCTCATCAGCGAAGAGCACGGCAAGGTCTTCTCCGACGCGGTGGGCGAGCTGACCCGTGGTCTGGAAGTGGTGGAGTTTGCCTGTGGTATTCCGCATCTGCAAAAGGGCGAACACTCGGCGAACGTCGGGACCGGCGTCGACAGCCACTCGCTGATGCAGCCGCTCGGCGTCTGCGCCGGGATCACGCCGTTTAACTTCCCGGCGATGGTGCCGATGTGGATGTTCCCGATTGCGCTGGCGACCGGGAATACCTTCGTGCTGAAACCGTCGGAAAAAGACCCTTCTCTGGCGCTCGCGCTGGCGCAGCTGCTGAAAGAAGCCGGCCTGCCGGACGGCGTCTTCAACGTGGTGCAGGGCGATAAAGAGTCCGTTGACGTGCTCCTGACCGACCCGCGCGTGCAGGCGGTGAGCTTTGTCGGCTCCACGCCGATTGCGGAATACATTTACCAGACCGCGTCCGCCCACGGTAAGCGCTGCCAGGCGCTGGGCGGTGCGAAAAACCACTGCATTTTAATGCCGGATGCCGACATGGAGATGGCGACCAACGCCATCATGGGCGCGGCCTACGGCGCGGCGGGCGAGCGCTGCATGGCGCTCTCGGTGGTGCTGGCCGTGGGGGATAACACCGCCGATGACCTCTGCGCCCGGCTCGAAAAACAGATTGCCGCGCTGCGCGTCGGACCGGGGCTCGACCAGACGCCGGAAAACGAAATGGGGCCGCTCATCTCCTCCGCGCACCGCAGCAAGGTGCTGGGCTACATCGACAGCGGGGAAGCGCAGGGGGCGACGCTTCGCGTGGACGGCCGCGGGTTTAGCGTGAAGGGCCACGAGCAGGGCTATTTTGTCGGGCCGACGCTGTTCGATAACGTCACCCCGGAGATGACCATCTATAAAGAAGAAATTTTCGGCCCGGTGCTTTCTGTGGTGCGCGTAGCAGATTACGCCAGCGCGGTGGACCTGATTAACCGCCATGAATATGGTAATGGCTCGGCAATCTTCACCCGCGACGGCGGCTGCGCGCGTCGCTTCTGCGAAGAGGTGCAGGCGGGTATGGTGGGGGTCAACGTGCCAATCCCGGTGCCGATGGCATTCCACAGTTTCGGCGGCTGGAAGCGCTCCATCTTCGGGGCGCTCAACGTCCACGGCAACGACGGCGTGCGTTTCTACACCCGAATGAAAACCATCACCGCGCGCTGGCCGGAAATGCAGCAGGAGACAGGCGCTGCGTTCTCCATGCCGACGCTGGGCTGACAGGAGGCGTTATGCAAACCGAACGTATGACCATGGCCCAGGCACTGGTCCGGTTCCTTAATCAACAGTACGTTAGCGTGGATGGTCACGAAACGCCCTTCGTGGAGGGCGTCGCCACCATCTTTGGGCACGGCAACGTGCTGGGTATCGGCCAGGCGCTGGAGCAGGACCCGGGACATCTGCAGGTGATGCAGGGCTGCAACGAGCAGGGCATCGCCCATATGGCGACGGGATTTGCCAAACAGCACCGTCGTCAGCGCATCTTTGCCGTCACCTCCTCCGTCGGGCCGGGCGCCGCCAATATGATAACGGCGGCGGCAACCGCCACGGCGAACCGTATTCCGCTGCTGCTGCTGCCGGGCGATATCTATGCCAGCCGCCAGCCCGACCCGGTGCTGCAGCAGATTGAGCAGTATCACGACCTCGGCATCAGCACCAACGACTGTTTCCGTCCGGTCTCCCGCTACTGGGACCGCATTAACCGCCCCGAGCAGCTGATGAGCGCGATGCTCAGCGCGATGCGAACGCTTACTGACCCGGCAGATACCGGTGCGGTGACGATTTGCCTGCCGCAGGACGTACAGGGGGAAGCGTGGGATTACCCGCTGAGCTTCTTCGCGCGTCGCGTGCACCACATCGAGCGTCGTCCGCCCGATCCGCAGCGTCTGGCGCAGGCGCGGGCGCTGATCGCCCGCAAGCATCGTCCGCTGGTGGTGTGCGGCGGCGGGGTGCGCTATTCCGGCGCACATGAGGCGTTTCGCGACTTTGTCGAGACGCTGCAGCTGCCGTTTGCCGAAACCCAGGCCGGAAAGGGGGCGCTGGTAAGTGACCACCCACTTAACCTCGGTGGCGTAGGGGTGACGGGCGGAATGGCGGCCAACCAGCTCGCGCCGCAGGCTGATCTGGTGATTGGCATCGGCACGCGCCTGACCGACTTTACCACCGGCTCCAAGGCGCTCTTTTCCCATCCGGATGTCGAATTCCTGCTGCTGAACGTGGCCGAGTTTGACGCCCTGAAGGTGGACGCCACGGCGCTGATTGCCGACGCTCAAACCGGGCTCGAGGCATTGACCCACGCGCTTGGTGATTACCGCAGCGGCTGGGGAGAGGCAATCGCTGAGGCGAAATCCGCCTGGCGCGACGAGTGCCGTCGCCTGTGGGATCGCCAGTGGCGTCCGGACGACGCGCCCGAAGTGGCGGGGCACCTGGACGCGCAGCTGGCGGAGTACGGCGAGACGCTCAACACCCGCCTGACCCAGACGCGGGTGCTGGGGCTGATCAACCAGCATATTGAAGATAACGCCATCGTGGTGGGCGCGGCCGGTTCGCTGCCGGGCGATTTGCAGCGCCTCTGGCAGGTCAAAACGCCGGACAGCTATCACCTGGAGTACGGCTACTCCTGCATGGGCTATGAGATTGCGGCAGCCCTCGGCGCGAAGCTTGCCCGACCCGAGCAGCCTGTATACGCCATGGTGGGGGATGGCTCCTACATGATGCTGCACTCCGAGCTGCAAACCGCCGTTCAGGAGGGCATTAAGGTCACCGTTCTGCTGTTTGATAATGCCAGCTTCGGCTGCATTAACAACCTGCAGATGGGGCACGGCATGGGCAGCTTTGGCACGGAAAACCGCCATCGCAACCCGGAAACCGGACGGCTTGACGGTCCGCTGGTGAAGGTCGACTTCGCGCAAAATGCGCAGAGCTACGGCTGTCGCGCGTGGCGGGTGCACGACGAGCAAACCCTGCTGGCGGCGCTGGAGGCGTC
This sequence comes from Enterobacter sp. ku-bf2, assembly GCF_001742765.1. NCBI lineage: Bacteria > Pseudomonadati > Pseudomonadota > Gammaproteobacteria > Enterobacterales > Enterobacteriaceae > Enterobacter > Enterobacter sp. ku-bf2. The sequence goes on along the minus strand of NZ_MDVW01000003.1, from coordinate 125,459 downwards.
CCGCGCGCATCCTGGCCCGACGCTGCTGGACATCAAGGTGCTGCCAAAGACCATGACCCACGACTACGCCTCCTGGTGGCGAACCGGTGATGCGCAGGTGGCGGAATCGTCTGCCGTGCGTAAAGCCGCGGAGCAAACGCAGGCGCAGGTGAAAAAAGCCCGTCAGTATTAAGTTTTTCCGTCGTAACGAAATTTTCATTTCATTTTCCCCTCACCCTAACCCTCTCCCCAAAGGGGAGAGGGGATGGTGTGGTGCACCCTTTTCGCCCTCGCCCCTTTGGGGAGAGGGCCGGGGTGAGGGGAGCTGCTGTATGTCCTCCCATGTTGTGAGATTGATAACAAAATTTATCTCATTCATCTCAAAAGTGTTAACCCGCACTCAAAAACATAATTTTCACTATTTATAAAAATGAAATAAATGTTTTATTTATAGGGTCGTTAGTTCACAGCATTCACCAACACCGGGAGCCGTTATGTTTAACATTGCTTTACTGGGCGCTGGCCGAATTGGCCAGGTACATGCAGCTAACATCGCCAGCCACGGCGCGACCACGCTCTGGTCCGTGGTTGACCCGAATCAGGAATTTGCCACCCGCCTCGCCACGCAGTATCAGGCCCGCCAGCAGAGCCTGGATGAAGCGATGACCGACCCTAACGTTCACGCCGTGCTGATCGCCTCCGCCACCGATACCCACGCGGACCTGATTGAAATGGCCGCCCGCCACGGCAAGGCCATCTTCTGCGAAAAGCCGGTCCACCTTGACCTCGCCCGCGTGCGCGACTGCCTGAAGGTGGTCAAAGAGTACGACGTGCCGCTGTTTATCGGCTTTAACCGCCGCTTTGACCCGCAGTTCCGCCGCGTGAAAACCGACGTGCAAGCCGGGCGCATCGGCAAGCCGGAATCGCTGCTGATCATCTCCCGCGACCCGTCTCCACCGCCTGCGGAGTACGTGCGCGTCTCCGGCGGCATGTTCCGCGATATGACCATTCACGATTTTGACATGGCCCGCTTCATCATGGGCGAAGAGCCGGTGTCGGTGTATGCCCAGGGCAGCAACCTGGTCGATCCGGCGATTGGCGAGGCAGGCGACATCGATACCGCGTTTATCGTCCTGAAATACGCTTCCGGCGCGATGGCGACCATCGTCAACAGCCGCCGCTCCTCGTATGGCTACGACCAGCGTCTGGAGCTGCACGGCTCCGAAGGGCTGCTGTGCGCGGGCAACATTCTGGAAAACCAGGTGCAGCACTACGGCAAACAGGGCTGCACCAGCGCGCTGCCGGAACACTTCTTCCTGCAGCGCTACAAATCCGCTTACGCCGCGGAATGGGAACACTTTGTCGCGGTCCTGCGCGGCGAAGCGGTGCCTGACTGCAGCGGCGATGATGGTGAACGTGCGCTGTACCTTGCGGATAAAGCGCTGGAGTCACTGCGCAGCCAGCGCGAGATCGTCCTCTAAACACCACAACCCTACACAGAGAGACATAATAATGAAAAAACTGATCGTAGCCGCCCTCATCGCCATGACGTCCGGGGCCGCCCTCGCCGAAAACGAGCAAATTGTTTTCAGTACGCCAAACCTGGCCATGCCGTTTGAAGTTCACATGCAGCGCACGGCGGTAAAAGCCGCAAAAGAGATGGGCGTGAAGCTTCAGGTACTGGACGGGCAGGGCAGTTCACCGAAGCAGGTGGCTGACCTGGAAAACGCCATCACCCGCGGCGCGCAGGGCTTTATCGTCTCCCCGAACGACGTGAACGCGGTCTCCAGCGCGGTGGATGAAATTCAGGATGCGAAGCTGCCGGTGGTCACCCTTGACCGCTCCGTCGACAGCCAGAAGAAGGTGCCGCACTTTGGCGCCAACAACTACAAAGGCGGCCAGGCGATTGGCGACTTCGTCAAAACCAAATTCCCCGACGGGGCGGAGATCATTCTGCTGACCGGCCAGCCGGGCTCCTCCTCTAACATCGAACGCACCAAAGGGATCCGCGACAGCCTGAAGGTGGGCGGGGATAAGTACAAGATCGTCGCCGATCAGACCGGCAACTGGATGCGTTCTGAAGGGATGCGCATCGTGGAAAGCGTGCTGCCTTCGCTGCCGAAACGTCCTCAGGTGATCCTCTCCGCCAACGACGACATGGCGCTGGGGGCGATTGAAGCCCTGCAGAGCCAGGGCGTGAAGCCGGGCGAAATTCTGGTCACCGGTTTTGATGCGGTGCCGGAAGCGCTGGCCCGCGTGCGCGACGGCTGGCTGGCGGTAACGGCGGACCAGCGTCCGGGCTTTGCGGTGCAGACGGCGATGAGCCAGCTGGTGGCCAACGTGCGCGAGAAAAAAGCCATCACCGGGGCCGACTACCCGCCGACGCTGATCACCAAAGAAAACCTGCAGCAGGCTGAGCGTATCGGTGAGGCCGGTAACTGATTTATCCGCAGCCGCCGCTGGCGCGGCGGCTCACTCTAAAGGAGGAGCAGACCGATGTCGCAACCCTTACTGAAAGTGACCGACCTGGCAAAAAGCTTTTCCGGCGTCTGGGCGTTAAGCAGTGCCCAGCTGACCGTCGGCGCGGGCGAGATCCACGCTCTGCTGGGGGAAAACGGGGCGGGTAAATCCACGCTGCTGAAGGCGCTCGCGGGGGCGCAGCCGCAAACCCGCGGGGAGATCTGGTTCAACGGCGAAACGCTGCCGGTGGACGACTCCCCGGTGGAACGGCAGAACAAGGGCATTATCACCATCTATCAGGAATTCAACCTGCTGCCCAACATGACCGTCGCGGAAAACATGTTTCTCGGACGCGAGCCGCGTAAACGTAACCTGATCGTCGACGAAAAGGCGGTCAATCAGGAGGCGCAGGTCATTCTCGACTATCTGCAGCTGAACGTTGCGCCGACCACCCCGGTCGCCCGCCTGAGCGTTGCCCAGCAGCAGATGGTGGAGATCGCCCGGGCGCTGACCCTCAACGCCCGCTTAATCATTATGGACGAACCCTCCGCCGCGCTGAGCGACAGCGAGGTGGAAAGCCTGCACCGCGTGGTGCGCGAGCTTAAAAACCGTGGTGTGAGCATTATCTATGTCACCCACCGCCTGCACGAAGTTTTCCAGCTCTGCGATCGCTTCACCGTTTTCCAGGACGGCCGTTTCACCGGCACCGGCGCGGTGGCGGAGACCAACGTCGAACAGCTGATCCGCCTGATGGTCGGGCGCGACGTGGCCTTTAATCGCCGTCCCGCCAGCGAAACCCATCATGAGGACAAACCCGTCCGCCTGGCGGTGAAGGGGCTGAGCCGCGAAAAACCGCCGCTGGATCCGCACGGCATCGCCCTGCACGACATCAGCTTCCACGTTCACGCCGGGGAGGTCTTAGGCATTGCCGGACTGGTGGGCGCCGGGCGCACCGAAGTGGCCCGCTGCCTGTTTGGCGCAGATGCCTTTACCTCGGGCAGCTTTGAACTGGACGGCGTACCGTACCAGCCGCGCGACCCGCTCTATGCCCTCGACCAGGGCGTGGCGCTGGTACCGGAAGACCGCAAAAAAGAGGGTGCGGTGCTGGGGCTGTCGATTCGCGACAACCTGTCGCTCTCTTGCCTCTCCTCGCTGCTGCAGTGGCGCTGGTTCGTGAACACCCGCAAAGAGGACGATCTGATCGAGTCCTACCGCAAGGCGCTGCAGATCAAAATGGTCAACAGCGCGCAGGAGGTGCGCAAGCTCTCCGGCGGTAACCAGCAAAAGGTGATCCTCGCGCGCTGCATGGCGCTCAACCCGCGGGTGCTAATCGTCGATGAGCCGACGCGCGGCATCGACGTGGGGACCAAATCGGAAGTGCACCAGGTGCTGTTTGACATGGCGAAAAAGGGCGTGGCGGTGATCGTGATCTCCTCCGATCTGCCCGAAGTGATGGCGGTGTCAGACCGGATCATCACCCTCAGCGAAGGCCGGGTGACCGGCGAGATCCACGGTGACGACGCTAACGAAGAACGGCTGATGACGATGATGGCCATCAACCACAACGCCCTGAACGCGGCATAACGGAGTTACTCATGACGCAGATGATTTCTAAAACGCAGGCCCCGGTCAAACGCGCCGGACGCATCGATCCCATCGCCTTCTTCGAGCGCTTCGGGGTGCTGATTTTCATGATCCTGCTGCTGATCTTCTTCCAGTCGCAGAACAGTAATTTTTTCTCTGAACGCAATATTTTCAACATCCTGACCGAAGTCTCCATCTACGGGATCATGGCCGTAGGGATGACCTTCGTCATCCTGACCGCCGGGATTGACCTCTCCGTGGGCTCCATTCTGGCGGTCTGCGCCATGACCGCGGCGTACGTGATTAAGGGCGACAACTTCACCACCGTCGACCCGAACGCCTGGGGCGGTATGAGCTGGCTGATAGGGCTGGGAATTTGCCTGGCGATGGGCACGGCGATTGGCTTCCTGCACGGTCTGGGCGTGACCCGCCTGCGCCTGCCGCCGTTCATCGTGACCCTCGGCGGGATGACCATCTGGCGCGGCCTGACGCTGGTGATCAACGACGGCGCGCCGATTGCCGGTTTCGATCAGGGCTACCGCTGGTGGGGGCGCGGGGAGCTGCTCGGCATATCCATTCCGATCTGGATCTTCGCCATCGTCGCCCTCGGCGGCTATCTGGCGCTGCATAAAACCCGCTGGGGCCGCTTCGTCTACGCCATCGGCGGTAACCCGGAGGCGGCGCGCCTGGCGGGGGTGAACGTCAAGCGCGTGCTGGTCAGCGTCTACGTGCTGATTGGCTGCCTGGCGGGGCTGGCGGGCTTCATTCTGAGCGCGCGTCTGGGGAGCGCCGAGGCGGTGGCCGGGATCTCCTTTGAGCTGCGCGTCATTGCCTCGGTGGTGATTGGCGGCACCTCGCTGATGGGCGGCTACGGGCGCATCGGCGGCACCATCATCGGCTCCATCATCATGGGGATTCTGATTAACGGCCTGGTGCTGATGAACGTCTCGGCCTACTACCAACAGATTATCACCGGATTAATTATCGTTCTGGCGGTGGCGTTTGATACCTACGCCAAGAGCCGTCGCGGCGCACTGTGAGGATCACGATGAAAGAGGTTCGTATTGGATTGATTGGCACCGGGTATATCGGCAAGGCGCACGCTATCGCCTATGCCCAGGCCCCGACGGTGTTCAACCTGCGCGGCAGGCTGGTGCGCGAGATGGTGGCGGAAGTCACGCCGGAGCTGGCGGCAGCGCGCGCGCAGGCGTTTGGCTTCAACCGCTCCACCGGCGACTGGCGGGCACTGGTGGCCGACCCGGCGATTGACGTGGTGGATATTTGCTCACCCAACCATCTGCATAAAGAGATGGCGCTGGAGGCGATCCGCCACGGCAAGCACGTCTACTCGGAGAAGCCGCTGGCGCTGAACGCCCACGACGCACGGGAGATGGTCGACGCCGCGAAGCGGGCCAGGGTGAAAACGCTGGTGGGGTTCAACTACATGAAAAACCCGACGGCGCAGCTGGCGAAGGAGATTATTGCCCGCGGCGAGATAGGGGAAGTGATCCACTTCTACGGCACCCACGACGAAGACTATATGGCCGACCCGCGCTCGCCCATTCACTGGCACTGCTTTAAAGAGACCGCCGGGCTGGGCGCGCTGGGCGACCTCGCGGCGCATATCGTCAACATGGCCCAGTACCTGGTCGGGGAGATTGAGCAGGTTTGCGGCGACCTGAAGATCGTGGTCCCGGAACGCCCGGCGAAGGCCGGCTCGTCGGACATGGTTGCCGTCGAAAACGAGGATCAGGCCCACGCGATGGTGCGCTTCGCGGGCGGGGCGCAGGGCGTGATTGAAACCTCCCGCGTCGCCTGCGGCCGCAAGATGGGGCTGTCGTACGTCATTACCGGGACGAAAGGCGCCATCAGCTTCACCCAGGAGCGCATGGCGGAGCTGAAGCTCTATCTGCATGACGATCCGGTTAACCGTCAGGGATTCCGCACCTTACTCGTCGGCCCTGCACACCCCGACTACGCCGCGTTCTGCATGGGCGCAGGCCACGGGATAGGCTTTAACGATCAAAAAACGGTGGAGGTGCGCGACCTGGTGGACGGGATTGCCGCCGACGTGCCGATGTGGCCGGACTTTGAAGAGGGCTGGAAGGTGTCGCGCGTGCTGGACGCGATCGCGCTCTCGCACCGGGAAGGCCGCTGGCTGAACGTGAACGATATTGTCTGATGAGGTATCAACGTGGAAAAGCAGTTTGATGTGATATGCATGGGCCGCGTGGCGGTAGACCTCTACAGTCAGCAGATTGGTGCCCGTCTGGAGGATGTGTCGAGCTTTGCCAAATACCTCGGCGGCTCGTCCGGCAACGTGGCGTACGGCACCGCGCGCCAGGGCCTGCGCTCGTCGATGCTGGCGCGCGTCGGCGATGAACATATGGGCCGCTTCCTGCGGGAAGAGCTTAACCAGGTGGGCTGTGATACCAGCCATCTGATCACCGATAAAGACCGCCTCACGGCGCTGSTGCTACTCGGCATTAAAGACCGGGACACCTTTCCTCTGATTTTTTATCGCGATAACTGCGCGGATATGGCCATTACGGCCAGCGATGTGGACGAAAGCTACATTGCCTCCGCACGTTGTCTTGCCATCACCGGGACTCACCTTTCTCATCCTCAGACACGCGAGGCGGTGCTGACGGCGCTGGGCTATGCCCGCCGTCACGGCGTGCGCACGGTGCTGGACATCGACTACCGTCCGGTGCTGTGGGGGCTGACCTCCTTAGGCGACGGTGAAACGCGCTTTATCGCCGCCGATAAGGTCACCCGCGAGCTGCAGGAGGTGCTGCACCTCTTCGACGTCATTGTCGGCACCGAGGAGGAGTTTCACATTGCGGGCGGCAGCACGGAGACCCTGCAGGCGCTGGGGCAGGTGCGTGTCGTGAGTGACGCAACGCTGGTCTGCAAGCGCGGCGCCCTCGGCTGCTCGGTCTATACCGACGCCATTCCGCCCCGGCTGGACGACGGCCTGACGGTGACCGGCGTGCGCGTGGAGGTGCTGAACGTCCTCGGCGCGGGGGACGCGTTTATGTCCGGCCTGCTGCGCGGCTACCTGAACGACGAGGGCTGGGAGCAGGCGTGCCGCTATGCCAACGCCTGCGGCGCGCTGGTGGTCTCGCGCCACGGCTGCGCCCCGGCGATGCCGAGCAAAATCGAGCTGGATGACTATCTCTCCCGCGCTGCGGATGTGCCGCGCCCGGACCTCGACCCGCGTCTGAACCACCTCCACCGGGTGACCACCCGCCGCCGCGAGTGGCCGGAGCTGTGCGTGATGGCCTTCGACCACCGCAGCCAGCTTGAGGATATGGCGCTGCAGTGCGGCGCGTCGATCGGTCGCATTCCGGCGCTGAAGCAGCTGATCCTGCAGGCCAGCCGCGAGGCGGCGAGCCGCGCCGGGCTGGAGGGCAAAGCCGGCCTGCTGTGCGACGGCACCTTTGGTCAGGACGCGCTGAACGCCATCACCGGGGAAGGGTGGTGGATTGGTCGCCCCATTGAGCTGCCTGGCTCGCGTCCGCTGGAGATGGAGCATGGCAACATCGGCACCCAGCTCATCAGCTGGCCGCAGGAGCACGTGGTGAAGTGCCTGGTCTTTTTCCATCCGGAAGACGCTCACGGCCTGCGCCTGGAGCAGGAGCAGAAAATTGCCGAGGTGTATCACGCCTGCTGCCGGTCCGGGCACGAGCTGCTGCTGGAGGTGATCCTGCCTGCGACCATGCCGCGCAGCGACGAGCTCTACCTGCGCGCCATCTCCCGCTTCTACAACCTCGGCATTTACCCCGACTGGTGGAAGCTGCCGCCGCTCTCAGCGGAGGGCTGGACGGCGCTGAGCGAGATTATCGAGCGCCGGGACCCGCACTGCCGCGGGGTGGTGATCCTCGGCCTGGACGCTCCGGCGGAACAGCTGCGCGCCGACTTCAGGGCCGCAGCGGGGCAGACGGTAGTAAAAGGCTTCGCCGTAGGGCGCACGCTGTTCGGCGATGCCTCCCGCGCGTGGCTGAAGCACGATATTGACGATGCGCAGCTGGTGGCGCGCATCCGGGACAACTACCTGCAGCTTATCGCCTGGTGGCGCGAGCGCGGACACGCATAATGGAGACGACAATGAGTGTACAACTGGGCATTAACCCGCTGACGTGGACAAACGACGATCTGCCTTCACTCGGCGCGGAGACGTCGCTTGAGACCTGCCTGAGCGAAGGTAAAGAGGCCGGTTTCGCCGGTTTCGAGCTGGGCAATAAGTTCCCGCGCGAAGCGCGCCTGCTCGGCCCCATCCTGCAGCGCCACGACCTGCAGCTGGTCTCCGGCTGGTATTCCGGCCGCCTGCTGGAGCGCAGCGTGGAGGAGGAGATCGCCGCCGTGCAGTCCCACCTGACGCTCCTGCGCGAGCTGGGGGCGAAGGTGCTGGTCTTTGCGGAAGTGAGCGGCTGCATTCACGGCGAGCAGCAGACCCCGGTGCACCTGCGCCCGCGCTTCCCGCAGGCGCGCTGGAAGGAGTATGGCGAGAAGCTTACCGAATTTGCCCGCTACACCCAGCAGCAGGGCGTGCAGATTGCCTACCATCACCATATGGGCACGGTGATTGAGTCCGCCGACGACGTGGACAATCTGATGACCCACACCGGCGACGCGGTGGGGCTACTGCTCGATACCGGTCATCTGACCTTTGCCGGGGCCGATCCGCTGGCGGTGGCGCAGCGCTGGGCGTCGCGTATCAACCACGTTCACTGCAAAGACGTGCGTGCCGACGTGCTGGCGGATGTTAAAAACCGTAAAACCAGCTTCCTTGATGCGGTACTGAGCGGCGTGTTTACGGTGCCGGGCGACGGCTGCGTGGATTATCCGCCGATTATGCAGCTGCTGAAGGCGCAGGACTATCACGGCTGGCTGGTGGTGGAGGCGGAGCAGGATCCGGCCATTGCCCATCCGCTGACCTACGCCCGTCTGGGGTATAACAATCTGAGCCGTCTGGCGCGCGACGCCGGACTGATTTGAGGAGGTGACATGTCACGTCTGTTATCACGCTGGCAACAGCCGAACGCGGAGGGGCGCACTCAGTCCGTCACGCCGGAAAGCGCAGGGTGGGGATACGTCGGCTTTGAGGCGTATGAGCTGCAGGAGGGGCAGACGCTGACGCTGCCCGCCGTCCGCGAAGAGCGCTGCCTGGTGCTGGTGGCAGGACGCGCCTCCATCAGCACGCCTTCCGCGCAGTTTAACGACATCGGCGAGCGGATGAGCCCGTTTGAGCGAATCAAGCCGTGGGCGGTGTACGTCACTCCGCAGGAGACGGTGCAGGTGAAGGCGCTGACGACGCTGGAGCTGGCGGTCTGCGCTGCGCCGGGCAAGGGCACCTGTCCGACGCGGCTGATTGCGCCGCAGGATATCGACGGTGAGGCGCGCGGCAAGGGCCATAACCAGCGCTACGTGCACAACATTCTGCCGGAAGACAAGCCCGCCGACAGCCTGCTGGTGGTGGAGGTCTGGACCAACGAGGGCTGCACCAGCTCGTACCCGAGCCACAAGCACGACACGGATAACCCGCCCCAGGAGACGTATCTGGAGGAGACCTACTACCATCGCCTCAACCCGGAGCAGGGGTTCTGCATGCAGCGGGTTTACACCGACGACAGAGCGCTGGATGAGTGCATGGCGGTCTACAACCGTGACGTGGTCATGGTGCCGAAGGGCTACCACCCGGTGGCGACAATGGCCGGGTATGACAGCTATTATCTCAACGTGATGGCCGGGCCGGTGCGCAAATGGATGTTCACCTGGGAAGAGGACCACGCTTGGATTAATCGGGATTATCCCGCGGATGGCGGGCGCTGAGGCTGTTTTTTGCCGGGTGGCGCTGCGCTTACCCGGCCTACAATGCGCAAAAAATTACTTTGCTTCAATCGCCTGCTCAATCGTCCGGGCAACGATCTGCGGCTGGCTCACCATCGACACGTGGCTCGCTGCCACCTCGGTGGTTTTCGCGTGGATCGTCTTTGCCATCGCACGCTCAAGATCGGGGTTGATCATTCGGTCATTCTTGCTGACCACAAACCAGCTCGGTTTGTCATGCCACGCCGCGTGGGCGACCTTTTCACCAAACGCCTCGGCCTTAATTGGCCCCTGCGTGGCTGCAATCGTATCTTGAATGGCTGGCTTCACGTCCGGCGCGAAATCCTTCCTGACGGCTTCCGTCGGCAGGTATAAATAGCCGTCCGCCGTTTTGGCAATGCCCGCGCTGCCCGGCGGTGCAGGGTAGCTTCCTGCCAGGTCCGCCGTCGACTGGCCGGAGTCCGGCGCGAAAGCCGCCACATACACCAGCGATTTTACCCGCGCATCGTTGCCCGCTTCGCTAATCACGGTGCCGCCCCAGGAGTGACCCACCAGCACTACGTCACCCTGCGCGCGGGCGATGGCCCGCTTTGTGGCGGCAACGTCATCTTTTAGCGACGTGAGCGGCAGCTGGACGGCAATGACCTCTGCGTGCTGTTTCTGCAACAGGGTAATGACCTTATTCCAGCTGCTGCCGTCGGCAAACGCGCCGTGGACCAGCACGACGCTGGTTTTACTCTGCGCAAAGGCGCTGGCGGAAAGCGCCAGCAGGCCTGCCGTGACTACAGACAGTGCTTTCATCTTCAGACTCCTTAAAAATGGTGGACCGCCGCGTGGGGCGGGACGGTGAATTCAACGGTTTTGTGGTCGAGCGGCTTGTGCGTCGGGTCGGCCAGAATTATCGTCACCTTGTGTTTACCGGCGGGCAGCCCCACCAGGATCACCGGCTCTCCGCTGGTGTCAGCCCAGTGCCACGGCGCATCATCCACCACCACGTGAATGTGCCCAATGCGCGGGGTGACCTTGAGCGCGTCGGGCCCGAATACCGGCTCGATGCGAAGGTTTTCGGCGCGGTACTGGATAAACACCGCGCCTTTGCTCAGCGGCCCGGCAAGCGGCGGATCGACGATCAGTTTTGCAGGCGGCTGCGGCTGCGCCAGCGGGGCAACGGCGGCGGGGCCGTTAACGTCCGCGGCGCTCAGATTGTCCAGGGGAGTGGCCTGGGCACCTGCGACGGATGTCAGGACAAGCAGGGGGAAAAGTACGTAGCGACGAATCATTGCTCTCTCTCCTCATCAGTTCTCAATGGCGACAGGGAAAGAAAACCATTTTTATGTATCGGAGATATTTGCCGGAGGGGGCGTTTTGTACCCGTTTGTCACCGTGGCCCGCGGGATACAGTGCGATACAGTTTGCCTCCCGGGACGGCGCACAATGGCTATCGCCAGCCCGGCAATCAGCAGCGTCAGGCCCGTCGACACCCCCATTGCACCCGCGATCCCCAGCGTTTTATTTAGCCACGCATAGGCATACGGTGAGGCTGCAGCCATCAGCTGGCCGGGAATAAGCAGCATGCCCGTGCGGCGGGCATAGCTTTCCGCGCTAAACAGCTCCAGCGGCAGGGTGGCTTTGACAAGGGTAACCAGCCCGTTGATGGCCCCATAGCCCAGCACAAAGCCGGCCGCACACCAGACAAACAGGGCGCTGCTCAACCCAACAAGAAAACAGAGCGGCATGGCGAGAGCGGTAAAAAGCGTTAATGTGAATGGCGTTAAGCGAGCCCCCGCCAGTACCTCCAGCGAGCGCGCGCCTGTCTGGCCGATTCCCCACAGCATGCCGATAGCGACCGGCAGGCCGTAGTGGGCAATAAACTCCGGCAGATGGGTGGAGGTGCCGTTAGAGACAAAGGTGATGAGGGCAATGAAGGCGGCATAAAGCCAGCCGTTTCGGCGCTCGTTGTTCAGCGGCGGTGCGGCGATTTTCGTCGTCACCGTCAGCCGCTGCCGGGGAAGCGTGCGGATCAGCAACGCGCTCAGCAGGCCAAGCAGGGCATAAATGCGTAATGCGTCCTGCCAGCGCATCACGTGAAGCAGCGCATCGCCCAGCGGCCAGAAGACGACAGAGGCCAGCCCGCCCGCCAGCGTGACGCGCGAGATTGTTCTTCGCGCCTGTTGTCCGTAGAGGTTGACCAGCGCGGCGAACAGCGCATCGTACAGCGACAGGCGCATTCCCACGCCCGTGACCAGCCAGGCGCCGTACCAGCCATAAAGCGTCCGGATATACGCCATACAGGCGCAGCTTGCGGCGATCAGCAGCGTTCCGCCCATCACCACCTTTTGACCGCCAAAGCATGCCAGCAGGCGGGCGACAAAAGGGGAAACCGCCGCCATCACCAGCATCGCCAGCGTCAGGCCGAGGTAAATCTGCGGTGACGACCATCCCCGGTCGGCTGAAATGGCCAGCGCAAAGGTGCCGGGCATATAAAACGAGATCCCCCAGTTGATGAGCTGATTGCACCCGGCCGTAAGGGCGAGGCGGTGTGGCAGGGCAGGTGTTTCCATGAGTGTTCATTCCGCTATGCAGTTGTCCAGAGCATAACGGGCGCGGTATTGTGCTGGCAGGGCCGCAACCTTATGCGCGGTATAAGAGAAACTTTGAATGACGACGCTTAATCTGGGCTATCTCGCCACCTTCCGTCTGGTGATACAGCGCGGCAGTTTTTCAGCGGCAGCGGACGTGCTGGGCCTCTCCCAGCCCGCCGTCAGCCTGCAAATACGCCAGCTGGAGCAGTTTCTGCAAACGCGGCTGGTGGAGCGTACCGGGCGAGGGATTAAGGCGACGGCTGCCGGAGAAACCTTGCTGGCGCACGGGGAGCGTATTCAGCAGGTGGTGGATGACGCCATCCGGGCCGTGAATGCGTTTAGCCACGACGTAAGCGGCACCATTACGCTTGGCACGGGGGCAACGGCCTGCATCCATCTTCTGCCGCCGCTGCTGGAGCAGCTACGCCGCGACTATCCGCTCCTGAGCGTGGGGGTGACGACGGGCAACACCCTCGACATCGTCAGAGCTATCGAAGAGAACCGTCTCGATATGGGGCTGGTCACGCTGCCGGTGAGTGGCAGAGCGCTGGACGTGATGCCGGTGATGGACGAAGAGTTTGTCTTTATCGCCTCAAGGGAACAGCAGGCAGCTTTCAGGGACTTCACCCCAGCCGCGCTGCACGTTCATCCGCTGATAGCCTTTGAATCAGGTAGTGGCACCCGGGCGCTGATCGACGGCTGGTTTGACGGCCAGGGTTTAGCGATCGCGCCGGTGATGCAGCTTGGCAGCATCGAGGCGATCAAACGCATGGTTCGCGCAGGGCTGGGCTACAGCATCGTGCCGCGCATGGCGGTGGAACAGGAGGTCGATCGCGAAGGGCTATGCGTGATGTCGCTGAAGCCCATGCTGCAGCGGCAGCTGGCGGTGGTCATGCGGCAGGATAAAATCCTCAGCAAAGGGATCGCGGCCCTTATTCGGCTCGTGCAACATCCTTCGGCGGGTTAGCGGTCAGCGGTGTCGACGGTCAGGCTGGATTGCTGCGACTGGGTTTTATCCTGATGGTGGTACCAGGCGCCAATCGAAGAGTAAACGAAGCGGCCAAAGAAAAACAGGAAGCTGATGAGCAGTATGATGCGGGTCATTCGGGTGTTAAATCGATGTCGTTTGCGCATACGCGTGACCTGACTCACTCTGTTTTTCCTGGATAAGCCCTTCCGGGCGATAAGGATATTAAGGCACAGCGGGAAGATGGGGTCAATTCTGTGATGTGTAAATAACCGTCAATGTTTACATTAATTAATGTTATTGAAAATAATCAACGCATTTACCATATTGATAATATGAAGAAAAAGATGTCGAAAAAACGCCACAAAATGTTATTTGCGTAAAGTAGTTTGATTTATGTCAACGGATTCCCGGCCCTGATATTTAAAATCCTTCCTCCACACTGTTCGCCCGACATGCTGCCGGGCGGCGCGTACGTCAGGTTGGATGCCTGTCTTTATTTCCCTCTGGAGCGATAGGGGTTTAACCGGGCATCTATGACTATTCTCGCTTTCCTGAAAAACAATGCAAACCGCTGGTGGGCATTGCCGCTTATTTTACCTGTGGTTTTACTTCCCGCGCTGAGCGTTGCGAATACGTTTACGCAGCTGGGCGACGGCATTGTGGCACTCTATTATTTACCGCTCTCATTTTTGCTTTCGCTGATGATGTTCTTTGGCCTGGAAGCGCTGCCCGGGATCGTATTATCCCTGTTTATCCGCTATTACCCGTCGGTCGGGATGTTTGAAACGGTTGCCGGTGTGCTCCATTTTATCGTCCCTTTAGTGCTCAGCTGGGGCGGCTACCGGGTGTTTGCGCCCAGACGCAATATGACGGCGTACGGCGACATCCGCTTGATGGCGCAGCGCATCTTCTGGCAGGCCTTCTGCCCCGCGACGCTGTTTCTGATGCTGTTTCAGTTTGCCGTGTATCTGGGCGTGTATGAGAGCCGCCAGAGCCTTGCGGGATTAAACCCTCTTAATATTCGTACGCTCATCAACTACCAGGCGCTGCTGGTCAGCGGGCTGACGGGCGTGCCGCTGAGCTATCTGCTGATCCGCCTGATTCGCCATCCGCGCTATATCAAAAGTCTTCTCTCGCAGATCCGTGCCCAGATAGACAAAAAGGTGACGGTCGCTGAGTTTGTGCTTTGGGCGATTGCGCTAGGCGGGCTGCTTACGCTGCTGCTGCTCCCGATGAATGAAAACAGCTCCATATTCACCACAAACTATACCCTGTCGCTGCTGATGCCGGTGATGCTCTGGGGCGCGATGCGTTTTGGCTATAAGCTGATATCGCTGATCTGGACGCCGGTGCTGCTGGTGTCTATTCACTACTATTATCACTATATCCCGCTGAACCAGGGGTATGACATTCAGCTGGCGATCACCTCGTCCAGTTACCTGGTCTTCTCGTTTGTGGTGATTTATATGTCGATGCTGGCGACTCGCCAGCGCGCCGTGAATAAACGCTCCCGCAGGCTGGCGCTGCTCGACCCGGTCGTCCATATGCCTAACCTGCGGGCGCTGTCGCGCGATCTGGCGAAGAATCCGTGGTCGGCGCTCTGCCTGCTGCGCATTCCGGAGCTGGAAATTCTGGGCCGAAATTACGGCGTGCTGCTGCGTATTTTGTACAAACAGCAGCTGGCGCAGTGGGTAAACGGTACCCTCCAGCCCAACGAGCAGGTGTATCACCTCACCGGGTATGACATGGCGGTGCGGCTCAACGCGGAATCGCACCAGCAGCGAATTGAAACCCTGGACGAGCATATCAAGCAGTTCCGCTTTGTCTGGGACGGCATGCCGCTGCAGCCGCAGGTGGGCGTAAGCTACTGCTATGTCCGGTCCCCGGTTAACCATCTTTATCTGGTGCTGGGTGAGCTGGGGGTGGTGGCCGATCTGTCACTCTCCTCAAACCATCCGGAAAATCTTCAGCAGCGTGGTGCCGTCCATTTGCAGCGCAGCCTGAAGGATAAAGTCGCGATGATGAGCCGCCTGCAAAAGGCGCTCGATAACGACGAATTCACCCTGCTGGTTCAACCCGTTCGCGGCCTGCGTGGCGATCGCTATCACGAAGTCCTGCTGCGGATGCCGGATACAAACGGGCTATTGATCTCTCCCGACCAGTTCCTGCCTGTCGCGCAGGAGTTTGGTTTGTCCTCCCGGGTGGACCTGTGGGTGCTTGAGCATACGCTGCGCTTCCTGGCCGCGCATCGCGAGAGCCTGCCCGGCCAGCGTTTTGCCATTAATCTGGCCCCCTCAACCGTATGCCGGGTGCCGTTCCCGCTTGAGGTGAGTCGCCTGCTGGCGAAATACGCCATTGAGCCGTGGCAGCTGATTTTTGAGGTGACGGAGTGCAGCACCTTCGGCAGCGGGGAGCAGGCGCTACACATCCTCCAGCAGTTGCAGAAAATGGGGGTACGCATTGCGATTGATGATTTCGGGACCGGCTATGCAAGCTATGCGCGGCTGAAAAGCGTGGATGCCGACATTCTCAAGATCGACGGCAGCTTTATCCGCAATATCGTCAACAACAGCCTGGATTATCAGATCGTGGCGTCTATCTGCCATCTGGCGCGCATGAAGAAGATGCTGGTGGTGGCAGAGTATGTCGAGACCGAGGAGATACGTAGCGCGGTTCACGCGCTAGGCATCGATTATGTGCAGGGCTATCTGATTGGCAGGCCAGCGCCGCTTGAGTCACTGCTGGAAACGGAGGCGTCCTGCGCGGACGCCTGAACCGTTACGCGGCGACGTCAGCGCTCTCTTCTTCAATTTTGAGCAGCCAGCCGGTGACCGCTTCCCAGTACTGTTGTTCTTTTTCCAGGTCCAGCAGGACCAGCGCATTCTGGCTGAACCAGTCGTGCGGGAAGCTCAGCGTCCAGTGATGGTCGTCGGTTTTAAGCTTCAGCGTGGGCGGCGTGGTGGTCGCCTGACGCTGGTTATTGAGTAGCACGCCAAGACGCAGCAGCTGAATGAGCGGCAGGAACTGCTTTTTCTTGAACAGCGTGAAGCGCGGCAGGTCGTCGAGCTTGATGGCTTTGCGGTGATACCGCACCAGGGTCGCCATCATGGTTTGCTGCTCCTGGTTGAAGCCCGGCAGATCGCTGTTTTGCAGAATATAGGCCGAATGGCGGTGCATCCCGCTATGGTTGATGTTCAGCCCCACCTCATGGAGCATCGCGGCCCATTTTAACAGCGCGGCAAGCTGCGGGTGCGCGAGCTTCGGATTCTGCTCTTCCCACTGCTCGTACATCTGCACCGTGGTGTCCAGCACGCGCTTCGCCTGCTCGCGGTCGATGTTGTACTGGTTAGCCAGGCTTTGCGCGGTGCGGCTGCGAATATCCTGATGGCGGAAACGGCCTTCCATTTCGTACAGCACGCCTTCGCGCAGCGCGCCGTCGGAAAGGCGCAACTCTTTAATGGCGAGAGCGTCAAACACGCCGCAGAGGATGGCCAGCCCCGGCACGAAGACCGCCTTACGCTCGTCGGAAAGACCTGGCAGGCTTAAGGCGTCAAAACTTTTATGCTTCAGCACTTCGTCGGTCAGCAGCGTCAGGCGTTCGGGCGTGATGAACCCGTCTTTTTCACCCATTGCCAGCAGCACCTCATGTGCCGCTTTGATGGTGCCTGACGCGCCCAGCGCCACGTTCCAGCCCTGAATACGGTACTGCCAGGCCAGGTTTTCCAGTTTCTGGACAGCTGCCATACGCGCACGCTGGAAGTTCTCGCGGGTGATGGTGCCGCCCGGGAAATACATCTGCGCGAAGCTGACGCAGCCCATACGGCGGCTTTCCACCAGGCGAGGCTCAAAGTCTTCGCCGATCACCAGCTCCGTAGAACCGCCGCCGATGTCGATTACCAGCTTGCGCCCTTTTTCCGGCTGGGTGTGTTCGACGCCCATGAAAATCAGACGCGCTTCCTCGTTACCGGAGATGATCTCAATCGGGTAGGGGATCACCTTTTCGGCCCGCTTGAGAAACTCTGGCGCGTTCAGCGCCTGGCGCAGGGTGTGGGTGCCCACAATGCAGACGCTGGAGGGCGAGAAGCCCTGCAGGCGTTCAGCAAACAGCGACAGGCAGTTTAACCCACGCTCCATTGCCTCTTCGCTGAGCATGCTGCGTTCATCAAGGCCATCCGCCAGGTGCACGCGCTGCTTCAGACGACCAATGATCTGCAGCGCGCCATCCACCTCACGGGCGATGACCATATGGAAACTGTTAGAGCCTAGATCGACCGCGGCGAATTCCTGCGGGCGTGGGGTCTTATCATTTATCGGCATAGGTTAATCGGGTTGCTCGAGTGATTTGATATAGTCGTAAATCGCCAGTTGCGACCGCACTTTGCGGCGGTTGCCGCGCGGTACATAGCGGTTACTGAGTTCTTTGTCGATATAGCGTGCTTTCACGGTATCGCTGAACAGAATCTCGATGATGTCGAGGATCTGCTGCTTCAGGCGCGGATCCAGCAGCGGTGCCGCGACTTCAATTCGGTAGTCAATATTGCGCGTCATCCAGTCTGCCGAAGAGAGATAGACCTGTTTATCACCCGCATTATCGAAAATATAGACCCGATCGTGTTCCAGGTAGCGGTCAACAATGCTGATCACGCGAATATTGTCGCTGATGCCTTCCAGTTCCGGGATCAGCGAGCACATGCCGCGGATCAGCAGGTTAACCGGTACGCCGGAGCTGGACGCGGCGTACAGCCTGTCTACCAGCCCTTTGTCCACCAGGTTGTTGAGCTTCAGCGTGATGCCGGACGACAGCCCTTTCTGGGCATTGGCGATCTCTTTATCGATCATATCGTACAACAGACGGCGCGAGTTCTGCGGCGAGACCAGCAGATAGTCGAAGCTTACCGGACGGTACGGGTTCTCAATAAAGTTAAAGACCCGGCGCACCTCGTTGGTGATGCGGGCATCGGCGGTCAGCAGCGAGTAGTCGGTATAGATTCGCGCCGTTTTCTCGTTAAAGTTCCCGGTACCGATGTGGGCGTAGCGCACCACCTCGTCGCCCTCTTTACGGGAGATCAGGAACAGCTTGGCGTGAATTTTCAGCCCCGGCGCGGAGAAGATGACGTGTACACCGGCTTCCGTCAGACGACGCGCCCAGTGAATGTTCGCCTCTTCGTCGAAGCGCGCCTGCAGCTCCACCACCACGGTCACTTTTTTGGCGTTGTGCGCCGCGTGGATCATCGCATCGATGATGCGGGAATCTTTTGCCACGCGGTAGATGTTAATTTTGATCGCCAGCACGCTCGGGTCGAACGAGGCCTGACGCAGCAGTTCCAGCACGTGTTCAAAGGTGTGATACGGATAGTAGAGCAGGACATCGCGTTCGCGGATGGCGTCAAAACCGTTGCGGAATTTATCGAACCAGAGATGGCGCAGGCGCGGCAGCGGCTTGTTCACCAGATTGGCTTTGCCGACGTTCGGGAAACCGATAAAGTCTTTAAAGTTGTGGTAACGGCCACCCGGCACGATGGAGTCATAGCGCGAAATGGTCAGCTTCTCGCGCAGCATCTCCACCATGGCGTCCGGCATATCGCGCTGATAAACAAAGCGCACCGGCTCGGCCGTCAGGCGCTGTTTCAGGCTGGAGGACATCAGCTCCATCAGGCTGGCTTCCATCTCGTGCACCAGGTCATATTCGGCGTCACGGGTCATCTTCATCGAGTAGGCGTTTAACGCATCGTAATCGAAGAAGCCTTTGAAGATGTCGTCCAGACAGTAGCGCAGGATATTATCGAGCAGGATCATCGGCTTGCGTCTGCGCGGGGTTTCCGGCGGCAGGTTCACAAAGCGCGGCACTTTGTCGGACGGGATCTCCAGCAGCGCGTAACGGATAGATTCACCGCGGATAATTTCCACAGCCAGATAGGTGTAGTCATCTTTCAGGAACTGCACCAGATCGGTTTCGCGGTTGATGAGAATCGGGGTAATGTGCTGGCGCAGGTACTGTTTAAAATAGTGGCGCAGCCAGTTTTGTTGGTTAACGGAAAGCTGACGTTCGTTAATCAGGAAGATTTGATTACGCGCCATCTCCAGCAGCAGTTCGTTATACAGGCCGTCAAATTCCTGATCGGCTTTCAACACGCGGGACTGGATTTTGCCCAGCAGGTGCCGCGAGTGCGAGTTTAGGCCCTGTTCTTCGCTGATGATGATGCGTCTCTTTAGCTCGGCAAAGCGAACCTTGTAGAACTCATCCAGGTTGTTGGAATAGATGCCCAAAAAACGCATGCGTTCGATCAGCGGGTTACTTTTGTCAGCCGCTTCCTGGAGTACACGTTCGTTAAATGCTAACCAGCTTAGCTCTTTCTCGATATATAACTTTTCCTGACCCATTACAGCTCACACTCCAGTTCAATCACAGGACGTGGTAAATCCGTCTCGTCCTTATTATGGCGAGCATTTCCACGATATGTCCAACAGTGCCAGAAAAGTATGACAGTTATTTTTTTTGTTGGGGAATTTAGAGGGTTGGGGGAGGGGGGCGCTGCGCTTATCACGACCTACGGGATCGTAGGCCCGTGCAAGCGAAGCGCCGCCGGGCAATTCAAAGAGACTACTCTTCGGCAGCATGACCCTGTGGGGGTAACTTCACGCCATCCAGCCAGGCTGCGCCGTCGCGCATTTCAAGACGCCCGTCAACAAACCAGCTTACCACCAGTGGGTAAATGGCATGCTCCTGGGTCTGCACGCGTTCGGTCACGTCTTCTTCGCTGTCGCCGTCAAAGACCGGGACTTTGGCCTGCAGGATCACCGGACCGCCGTCCAGCTCGTCGGTCACGAAATGCACGGAGGTGCCGTGCTCCTCATCGCCGTTTTCCAGAACCTGACGATGGGTGTGCAGGCCGGGATATTTCGGCAGAAGAGAAGGGTGAATATTCAGCAAACGTCCGGCGTAGTGCGCGACAAAGGCCGGGCTCAGAATGCGCATATAGCCCGCCAGCACCACGACGTCCGGCGCGTAGGCATCAATCTCCTGAACCAGCTCGCGGTCAAAGGCTTCACGCCCGGCGAACTGGCTGGCTTCCAGCGCGTGCGCGGGTATGTTTGCTTCCCGCGCGCGCTCAAGGCCGAACGCGTCGGCCTTGTTGCTGAATACTGCCCGAATGGTGCCGTTGATTTTCTTCTGCTTGCAGGCGTCTATGATGGCCTGCAAATTACTTCCGTTGCCGGAAATGAGCACCACGATGTTTTTCATTCAATGACCACACGCTGTTCGGAATCGGAGGCTTTAATCGTACCGATTTTCCACGCGTTTTCACCTTTCTCGGTCAGCAGCTTGACCGCTTTATCCGCTTCGCTTGCCGGCAGGGCGATAACCATGCCCACGCCGCAGTTAAAGGTGCGGTACATTTCGTGAGAGCTCACGTTGCCTGCGGTCTGCAGCCAGTTAAAGACCGCTGGCCACTGCCATGAGGACTCGTCGATCACCGCCTGGGTGTTGTCCGGCAGCACGCGCGGGATGTTTTCCCAGAAGCCACCACCGGTCAGGTGGGCAATAGCGTGCACGTCAACGTTCTCGATCAGTTCCAGCACGTTCTTCACGTAGATGCGGGTTGGGGCCAGCAGATGGTCAGCCAGCGGTTTCCCTTCAAGCTCGGTCGTCTGTGGGTCGCAACCGCTCACCTCGAGGATTTTACGCACCAGGGAGTAGCCGTTGGAGTGCGGGCCGCTGGAGGCCAGCGCGATCAGCACATCGCCATCCGCCACTTTGCTGCCGTCAATAATTTCTGATTTTTCTACTACGCCGACGCAGAAGCCTGCGACGTCATAATCTTCGCCGTGATACATGCCCGGCATTTCCGCGGTTTCACCGCCGACCAGCGCACAGCCAGACTGCAGGCACCCTTCGGCGATACCGTTGATCACGCTTGCCGCGGTATCCACGTCCAGTTTGCCGGTCGCGTAGTAATCGAGGAAGAACAGCGGCTCTGCGCCCTGAACCACCAGGTCATTCACGCACATCGCGACCAGATCGATACCGATCGTGTCGTGACGTTTTAAATCCATCGCCAGGCGTAGTTTGGTGCCTACACCGTCAGTTCCCGAGACCAGAACAGGTTCACGATATTTTTGCGGCAGCGCGCACAGTGCGCCGAATCCACCCAGACCACCCATCACTTCCGGGCGGCGGGTTTTTTTCACCACACCTTTGATTCGGTCAACCAGCGCATTACCTGCGTCAATATCAACACCGGCATCTTTGTAGCTGAGAGAAGTTTTGTTGGTCACGGCTTAAATCCCCACGCGATTGCATAGCTAGTAAGAAAAATCGGCGCAATTCTAACAGTCCAGGCAAACGTTTGCGAGCCTATTCTCGGCGAGAGGATCTTTTTTTACGCGCAGCCTGCCAGTGCGCCCAAACTTGCGTCTGTTCACGAAAATGAAACCGGTTTCGGTATTCTCCTTGCAACCCGAAACGGCTTTGCACATCATTCAACTGAAACCGGTTTCTGTAATTGTTTTTGCAGAAAATAACGCAGAATGAGGGAAAGCGAATGTCAGGATTTAAAGCAGATTTTCTGTGGGGCGGTGCGGTTGCGGCGCACCAGCTGGAAGGCGGCTGGAAAGAAGGGGGGAAAGGCGTAAGCGTAGCCGACGTCATGACTGCAGGCGCGCACGGCGTGCCGCGTGAAATCACCAACGGCGTGCTGCCGGGGAAAAATTACCCTAACCATGACGCCATCGATTTCTACCACCGCTATAAAGAAGACATCAAACTCTTTGCCGAGATGGGGTTCAAATGCTTCCGCACCTCTATCGCCTGGACGCGCATTTTTCCGAGAGGGGACGAGCTTGAGCCGAACGAGGCTGGCCTGAAATTCTATGACGACCTGTTCGACGAGTGCCTGAAGTACGGCATCGAACCGGTTATTACCCTCTCTCACTTCGAGATGCCTTTCCACCTGGTCACCGAATACGGCGGCTGGCGCAACCGTAAGCTGATCGACTTCTTCGTTCGTTTTGCAAAAGTGGTTTTCCAGCGCTATCAGCATAAAGTGAAGTACTGGATGACCTTTAACGAGATCAACAACCAGGCCAACTTCCACGAAGACTTTGCGCCGTTCACCAACTCCGGACTGAAGTACGCGCCGGGCGAAGACCGTGAGCCGGTGATGTTCCAGGCCGCGCACTATGAGCTGGTGGCCAGCGCGCTGGCGGTGAAGGCGGGGCGCGAGATTAACCCGTCCCTGCAGATCGGCTGCATGATTGCCATGTGCCCAATCTACCCGCTGACCTGCGCGCCGGACGACATGATGATGGCGATGAACGCCATGCACCGCCGCTACTGGTTCACCGACGTGCACGTGCGCGGCAAGTACCCGCAGCATCTGCTCAACTACTTCGAACGTCGCGGCTTCACGCTGGATATCACCGAAGAAGATAAAGCCGCGCTGACGCAGGGCTGCGTGGATTACATCGGGTTTAGCTATTATATGTCCTTCGCCACCAAGGCGACGGCGGACAACCCGCAGCTGGACTATGACGAAAGCAAGAGCCTGGTCTCCAACCCGTACGTGCAGAAATCCGACTGGGGCTGGCAGATTGACCCGGTGGGGCTGCGCTACTCCCTCAACTGGTTCTGGGATCACTACCAGCTGCCGCTGTTTATCGTTGAAAACGGTTTTGGCGCAATCGACGTGCAGGAGAGCGACGGCACGGTGAACGACCAGTACCGCATTGGCTACCTGGCCGCCCACATCCGCGAGATGAAAAAAGCGGTGGTGGAGGATGGCGTAGACCTGATGGGCTATACCCCGTGGGGCTGTATCGACCTGGTGTCTGCCGGTACCGGTGAAATGAAAAAACGCTACGGCTTTATCTTTGTCGATAAAGACAATGAAGGCAACGGCACGCTGAACCGCAGCAAGAAGAAATCGTTCGACTGGTATAAGCAGGTGATCGCGAGCAACGGGGAGCAGCTATAATTGCCCGGTGGCGCTGCGCTTACCGGGCCTACGGGATGTGTAGGCCGGGTAAGCGTTAGCGCCACCCGGCAGAACCCCGCACCCAAGCCGGAGCCCAGCCTCTGGCTTTTTTGTTTTTGATTGATGTACATCAAGCAACATGGGTATGGCCTAATCCGAAAAAAGCGGTATAATCCCGCGATTTTTTTGCGGATGCCATTCAGAGGAGAAAGAGAATGAAGATTGTGGAAGTGAAACACCCACTCGTTAAACACAAGTTGGGCCTGATGCGTGAGCATGACATCAGCACGAAGCGTTTTCGCGAACTGGCCTCTGAAGTCGGCAGCCTGCTGACCTACGAAGCGACCTCTGATCTGGAAACGGAAAAAGTCACCATCGAAGGCTGGAACGGTCCGGTACAGGTTGAGCAGATCAAAGGTAAGAAAATTACCGTCGTGCCTATCCTGCGTGCCGGTCTCGGCATGATGGAAGGCGTGCTGGAGCACGTGCCAAGCGCGCGTATCAGCGTGGTGGGGATCTACCGTAACGAAGAAACCCTCGAGCCGGTTCCTTACTTCCAGAAGCTGGTGTCCAACATCGACGAGCGTATGGCGCTGGTGGTTGACCCGATGCTGGCAACCGGCGGTTCAATGATTGCCACTATCGACCTGCTGAAAAAAGCGGGCTGCAGCAGCATTAAAGTGCTGGTGCTGGTTGCGGCACCGGAAGGGATCGCGGCGCTGGAAAAAGCGCACCCGGACGTTGAGCTGTATACCGCCTCTATCGACCAGGGTCTGAACGAGCACGGGTACATCATCCCGGGGCTCGGCGATGCCGGCGATAAGATCTTTGGTACGAAATAATCGAATAACGATAAATAAGCCGACTTTGATAGTCGGCTTTTTTTTGAATAAAACACCAACAACGATACTACTCAGAGGAAAACACTATGACGCGCCGTGCTATCGGGGTGAGTGAAAGACCGCCGCTTTTACAGACTATCCCGCTTAGTTTGCAGCACCTGTTCGCCATGTTTGGCGCAACCGTGCTGGTGCCAATCCTGTTCCACATTAACCCGGCTACCGTGCTGCTGTTCAACGGCATCGGTACGCTGCTGTACCTCTTCATCTGTAAAGGCAAAATCCCGGCGTATCTCGGGTCAAGCTTTGCCTTTATCTCTCCGGTGTTATTGTTGCTGCCGCTGGGTTATGAGGTCGCGCTGGGCGGCTTTATCATGTGTGGCGTACTGTTCTGCCTGGTCTCCTTCATCGTGAAGAAAGCCGGGACCGGCTGGCTGGACGTGATGTTCCCACCAGCGGCGATGGGTGCTATCGTGGCCGTCATCGGTCTCGAACTGGCGGGCGTGGCGGCGAATATGGCCGGTCTGCTGCCTGCGGACGGCCAGTCACCGGATTCCAAAACCATTATCATCTCGCTGGTGACGCTGGGCGTAACGGTGTTTGGCTCCGTGCTGTTCCGCGGCTTTATGGCGATTATCCCGATCCTGATCGGCGTGCTGGCAGGCTATGCGCTCTCCTTCGTGATGGGCGTGGTGGATACCACCCCGATTGCCGAGGCGCACTGGTTCGCGCTGCCAACCTTCTACACGCCGCGCTTCGAATGGTTTGCGATCTTCACCATTCTGCCTGCGGCGCTGGTGGTGATTGCGGAGCACGTCGGCCACCTGGTGGTAACGGCGAACATCGTTAAGCGCGATTTAATCCGCGATCCGGGCCTGCACCGCTCCATGTTTGCGAACGGTTTCTCCACCATCATCTCCGGTTTCTTTGGGTCTACGCCAAACACCACCTACGGTGAAAACATCGGCGTGATGGCGATTACCCGCGTTTACAGCACCTGGGTTATCGGCGGCGCGGCGATCATTGCCATTCTGCTCTCCTGCGTCGGCAAGCTGGCGGCAGCGATTCAGATCATCCCGGTTCCGGTGATGGGCGGCGTGTCTCTGCTGCTGTACGGAGTAATTGGTGCCTCCGGTATTCGCGTGCTGATTGAATCTAAAGTGGATTACAGCAAAGCGCAGAACCTGATCCTGACATCGGTGATCCTGATTATCGGCGTGAGCGGGGCGAAGGTGCACATCGGCGCGGCCGAGCTGAAAGGCATGGCGCTGGCAACCATCGTCGGCGTGGGCCTGAGCCTGATTTTCAAGCTGATCTCCGTGATCCGTCCGGAAGAGGTGGTGCTGGACGCTGACGAAAACGAAAAAGCGTCACACTGATCCTATAACCGGGCGGACGATCCGCCCGGTTCTCTCCTTGCAGGTTCCGTGTTAAACTCCATGCCGATTTTATGTCAGATCTGGTTGAGGTACTTCTGAACGGACCGGCACAGCTCTCTCTGCCACTCTATCTCCCTGACGACGAAACGTTTGCGAGTTTCTGGCCGGGTGATAACCCCTCTTTACTGGCTGCACTGCAAAACGTGCTGCGTCAGGAACACAGCGGATACATCTATATCTGGTCACGCGAAGGCGCGGGGCGCAGCCACCTGCTGCATGCCGCCTGCGCGGAGCTCTCTGCGCGCGGTGATGCGGTAGGCTATGTGCCGCTGGATAAACGAACCTGGTTTGTCCCTGACGTGCTGGAGGGGATGGAACATCTCTCCCTGGTCTGCATCGATAACATCGAATGCGTGGCGGGGGATGAGCCGTGGGAAATGGCTATCTTTAACCTCTACAACCGCATTCTGGAATCGGGCAAAACCCGGCTGCTGATCACTGGCGATCGTCCGCCTCGCCAGCTGAATCTGGGACTGCCGGATCTGGCGTCTCGCCTGGACTGGGGCCAAATCTATAAGCTTCAGCCGCTGTCGGACGAAGATAAGCTTCAGGCGCTACAGCTGCGCGCAAAGCAGCGCGGCTTTGAGCTGCCGGAAGACGTGGGCCGTTTCCTGCTGAAGCGGCTGGATCGCGAAATGCGTACGCTGTTTGACACGCTGGATCAGCTCGATCGCGCCTCCATTACCGCCCAGCGCAAGCTGACCATTCCGTTTGTGAAAGATATTCTGAAGCTATAGTTGTGCCGGGTGGCGGCTGCGCCTTACCCGGCCTACATATGGCACCCGTAGGCCCGCTAAGCGCAGCGCCACCGGGCGAAACCATCAGAGGATCTCGAGCACGTCTTCCGGCGGGCGTCCAATGCGCGCCTGGCCGTTCGCCACGACAATCGGGCGCTCAATCAGCTTTGGATTTTCAACCATCGCCTGTATCAGCTGAGCCTCGGAGAGACGGCTGTCATCCAGGTTAAGCGACGTATACAGATCTTCTTTCTTGCGCATCAGATCTCGCGCACTGCCCATGCCCAGCATATGCAGCAGTTGGCGGAGGGTCTGCGCGTCCGGTGGGGTGTCGAGGTACAGCACCACCTCCGGCTCCACGCCGTTAGACTTCAGCAGGCTCAGGGTATCGCGGCTCTTGGAGCAGCGCGGGTTGTGGTAAATTTTTACGGCGTCTGTCATGACGTGAATTCTCCTTGATTACATCTTCTCGTACGGCTTGAAGCGCTGCTGCAGGCCGCGAAGCTGATCGATACGCGCGTCGTATCGGGCCTGCTGGAGGCTGCCGAGTTTGACCTGCGAGCTGGCGCTACTGAGCGCGGAAATGGCCTGATCGAGGCGCCCCACCAGGGCAAAGCCTTCTGCGCGTGCCGCCAGCTCCTGATCGCGGTTGCCGAGCTGGGCTTCCGCCTGAGCGAGCAGATCCCAGCCGTTTTGATCGTCTTTATTATTAAAGGTGTAGCGGTTCAGGATGGTCGCCGCTTCACCCGGCTGGCCGCCCTGCAAGTAAGCATTCGCCAGGTTAAGCTGCAGCACCGGGTTGGTACGGACGTCTTTTGCCCCTTTCAGGCGGTTAATCGCATCGGCAGGCTTCTTCTGCCCCAGATCGATATCCGTTGACAGATCGAGGTACCACGGGTTGTTTGGGTCGGCAGCCAGAAGCGGCTGCAGCGCCTTACGCGCCTCGTCGTATTTGCTGGCTTCCATCGCCTGGAGCGCCTGACCATACTGCGCGGCGTTCTTCTCGCGCACGTTGCCTTTCGCCAGGGTATCCAGCAGGTCGCTGGTGAGCTGGTTACGCCCGGAATTGTACATCCCCAGCGTTCTCACCTTCGCCATGTAGAAATCCTGCGAAGACTGGACCACGACCGGGCGCATCTGGTTGGCACGGTTACGCGCGTCCGACAGACGGCTTTCAGGCAGCGGGTGCGTGAGCAAAATTTCCGGTGGACGGGAAGAATAACGCGCCTGATCGAGCAGTTTTTCGAGGAAGCTCGGCATGGCCTGCGGATCAAAGCCTGAGCGCTGTAACACCTGAATGCCGATGCGGTCCGCTTCCTGCTCGTTCTGCTGGGTAAAGCTGATCATCCCCTGGCGCGTTCCTGCCAGCGTACCGGTCAGCGCTGCCATCCCGGCCTGCGGGCTGGCCATCGCCAGCAGAATCGATCCCAGTGCGCCCACCCAAGTGAGGGGAGCGTTACGTTTCTGGTCTTCCATCGCTCGCGCCAGGTGACGCTGGGTGACGTGCGAAATTTCGTGCGCCATCACCGAGGCCAGTTGGCTTTCGTTGTCTGAGTAACGGAATAACGCCGAATGCAGCACCACGTTACCGCCAAAGAAGGCGAAGGCGTTGATTTCGTCGTTATTGATTAAATAGAAATGGAAGGGGGTTCTGACCGAATCGGCGTGTGCCACCAGACGCATTCCCAACCCGTTTATGTACTGTACCAGCAAAGGGTCGTTAATCAGCGGGGCGCTGCCGCGCAGCTGGCGAACATAGTAATCCCCCATTTGCATCTCTTGCCCAATAGAGAGCGTGCTTCCTGCTGTGGTGCCCATGTCCGGCAATGTATCGGACGAGTCAGCAAAAGCGGGCAACACCTGACCGACCGTCACCGCGGCAATCAGTGTTGCAACCAGTGTTTTTCTCAATTGCCTGAACATAACCACTGTCCTGTATGTTGGATGTGCTAATTTGACCGATGAACCGGCATATCGTTCATCTCTGCTGCCCTGCGAGTGTAGCCGTGTTGTAGCATGAAGAAAATCCCATTCATCAGGCTTTTGCGGATTGCGATCGGGATACAAAAAGCGAAAGTCTTTTTTGTGACAGTTAGATACAATTCACCGTCTCACTCCCGCCATTCGATTCAGGGAAGGGTT
Organism: Enterobacter sp. ku-bf2; assembly: GCF_001742765.1. Taxonomy (NCBI): domain Bacteria; kingdom Pseudomonadati; phylum Pseudomonadota; class Gammaproteobacteria; order Enterobacterales; family Enterobacteriaceae; genus Enterobacter; species Enterobacter sp. ku-bf2. The sequence goes on along the minus strand of NZ_MDVW01000003.1, from coordinate 96,921 downwards.
GTATGCTCGAAATGTTAATGCAGTGGTACCGGCGTCGCTTCAGCGACCCGGAAGCCATTGCTTTGTTGGTTATTCTGGTTGCCGGGTTCGGTATCCTGTTCTTCTTTAGCGGTCTGCTCGCCCCTCTGCTGGTGGCGATTGTGCTGGCTTACCTGCTGGAGTGGCCCACGGCGCGCCTGGAACATATCGGCTGTTCCCGCCGCTGGGCGACCAGCATCGTGCTGGTGCTGTTTGTTGGCATCCTGCTGCTGATGGCCTTTGTGGTGATGCCGGTTGCCTGGCAACAGGGAATCAACCTGATCCGCGATATGCCCGGCATGTTGAACAAACTCTCTGATTTCGCTGCCACGCTGCCGCGCCGTTATCCTGCGCTGATGGATGCCGGGATTATCGACGCGATGGCCGAAAACATGCGCGCCCGCATCATGACGATGGGCGATTCGGTGGTGAAGTACTCGCTGGCATCCCTGGTCGGACTGCTGACGCTGGCGGTCTACCTTGTGCTGGTGCCGCTGATGGTCTTCTTCCTGGTGAAAGATAAAGACCAGATGCTCAACGCCGTGCGCCGTATTCTGCCGCGCAACCGCGGGCTGGCGGGGCAGGTCTGGGAAGAGATGAACCAGCAGATCACCAACTACATTCGCGGCAAGGTGCTGGAGATGATTGTCGTGGGGGTCGCCACCTGGATTGGCTTCCTGATTTTCGGCCTGAACTACTCGCTGCTGCTGGCGGTGCTGGTGGGGTTATCGGTCCTGATCCCGTATATCGGCGCGTTTGTGGTGACCATTCCGGTGGTTGGCGTGGCGTTGTTCCAGTTTGGGCTGGGGACCGAGTTCTGGAGCTGCTTCGCGGTGTACCTGATTATTCAGGGGCTGGACGGTAACCTGCTGGTACCGGTGCTGTTCTCCGAAGCGGTAAATCTGCATCCGCTGGTGATTATCTTATCGGTGGTGATTTTCGGCGGGCTCTGGGGATTCTGGGGCGTGTTCTTCGCCATTCCGCTGGCAACGCTGATTAAAGCGGTTGTCCACGCGTGGCCGGATGTGCCGGCGGTAGAAGAGCAGTAAGTTTTGCCGGGTGGCGCTGCGCTTACCCGGCCGACTTATCCTTGTAGGTCGGGTAAGGCGAAGCCGCCACCCGACACTCACTTTCAGGCACTTTCTTTCAGCCAGTTCAACACCACGTCGTGGTGGTTGCTGGTTTTGAAGTCGTCAAACACGTGTTCAACTTTACCGTCAGCGTCAATCAGGAAGCTGATGCGGTGAATGCCGTCGTAGGTTTTACCCATAAACGTCTTCTCGCCCCAGACGCCGAACTGCTCGCAAACCTGATGATCTTCATCAGAAAGCAGCGTGAAGTTCAGCAGCTCTTTTTCAGCAAATCGTGACAGCTTTTCTGGTTTATCGGTGCTGATACCCAGCACTTCCACGCCGACTTTCTTCAACTCATCCATGTTGTCGCGTAAGCCGCAGGCCTGTACGGTGCAGCCGGGGGTCATGGCTTTCGGGTAGAAATAGACCAGAACACGCTGTCCCTGGAAGTCGGTCAAATTTACTTGCTCGCCGTCTTGATCCGGTAAGCTAAATTTCGGTGCGATGTCACCGGCTTTCAGTGGATTCATTACTCAACTCCATCCTGTTCGTGCTGCGAATAATTGACGACGCTTATACTGCCCTGCGCGTTTAATTCTGTACAGAGGGCTTTGAACGCTTGCTCGATATTTGACGCATCCTGTGATGCAGGACTGTGCGCAGTAATTTGAATAAAGAGCGTGGGAACCGTGCTTGCGTCGCCCGGCTGTGTGCGGGAAACGAGCTCGGCGATGTTCATCTGATGGCTGTCAAACAGCGCGGTGAAGCGCTCAATCAGATGCGGAGAATCAGGCACTTCAACCTGCACCCAGACGGTAGAAGGCATAGCCGGACGCGGTCGCGCGGTGGTGCGCTTCATGACGATCAGCAAGTCCAGCTCGGCGCCTTTCAGCGGCAGGGTCGATTCAATCAACGTGATGGCGTTCCATGTCCCGGAAAGCAACATAATGAATGTGAACTCTTCGCCGAGCATGGCCAGACGGCTGTCTTCGATATTACAGCCGCAGCTGCTTACGTGGCGGGTGATGGTGTTCACGATACCCGGCCTGTCGGCACCCAGCGCAGTGATAACCAGGTAATGTTGTGATGAGGTTGTCAAACCTGTTCTTCCTTTGCATGGTTAAGTCTTCCTAAGGAAAGCATAAAAAAAACATGCATACAACCGCCTGAGGGCCTCAGGTCGCTTGCTTTTATTACAGTTCCAAACGTACCATTGAGACTCTTGTTCGCACAGAGGATGGCTCATGTTCACGGGAAGTATTGTCGCGCTTGTAACACCGATGGATGAAAAAGGTAACGTCTGCCGGTCTAGCATGAAGAAGCTGATTGATTACCATGTCGCCAATGGAACCTCGGCGATCGTTTCGGTAGGGACTACCGGTGAATCTGCAACGCTGAGCCACGACGAGCACGGCGATGTGGTTATGCTGACCCTGGAACTGGCTGACGGACGTATTCCGGTCATCGCGGGCACAGGCGCGAATGCCACCGCAGAAGCGATCAGCCTGACTAAACGTTTTAACGACAGCGGCATTGTCGGCTGTCTGACGGTAACCCCTTACTACAACCGTCCCACTCAGGAAGGTTTGTTCCAGCACTTCAAAGCCATCGCTGAACATACTGACTTGCCACAAATTCTGTATAATGTGCCGTCCCGTACTGGTTGCGATATGCTGCCGGAAACCGTTGGCCGTCTCTCGGAAGTAAAAAATATTATCGGTATTAAAGAGGCGACAGGGAACTTAAGCCGCGTTCATCAGATCAAAGAGCTGGTTTCAGACGACTTTATCCTGTTGAGCGGTGATGATGCGACCGCGCTGGACTTTATGCAGCTCGGTGGTCATGGCGTGATCTCCGTAACGGCAAACGTTGCGGCGCGCGACATGGCTGAAATGTGCAAACTGGCCGCGGCCGGTCACTTTGATGAAGCGCGTGTCATCAATCAGCGTCTGATGCCGCTGCACAATAAATTATTTGTCGAACCCAATCCGATCCCAGTGAAATGGGCATGTAAGGAGTTGGGGCTTGTAGCAACCGACACGCTGCGTCTGCCAATGACACCGATTACCGACCACGGTCGTGATATCGTCAGGGCAGCGCTGAAGCATGCCGGTTTGCTGTAGAGTTTAGGGAGATTTGATGGCTTATTCAGTACAGAAGTCGCGCCTGGCGAAGGTTGCGAGTGTTTCGCTTGTTATGCTGCTCGCTGCCTGTAGTTCAGACTCGCGCTACAAGCGCCAGGTGAGCGGTGATGAATCCTATCTGGATGCGACCCCGCTTGCTGAACTTCACGCACCGGCTGGTATGATCCTGCCGATTCAGAACGGCGATTATAATATTCCCGTGACCAACGGCAGCGGCCTGGTCGGTAAAGCGCTTGATATTCGTCCACCAGCACAGCCTCTGGCGCTGGTTAACGGGGCGCGTACCCAGTTCACCGGTGATACCGCGTCTCTGATGGTTGAGAGCGCGCGCGGTAGCACGCTGTGGCCACAGGTTGTCAGCGTCATTCAGTCGAAGAACTACACCATCGATAAACGCGATGACGCCAGCCAGACGTTAACCACCGACTGGATCGAATGGAACCGTCTGGATGAAGATCAGCAGTACCGCGGTCGCTATCAAGTCTCCGTAAAACCACAGGGTTACCAGCAGGCGGTCAACGTTAAGCTGTTGAACCTGGAGCAGGCGGGTAAACCGGTTGCGGATGCCTCGTCCCTGCAACGTTACAGCACCGAAATGCTGAACGTGATTGCCGCAGGTCTGGATAAAACCGCGACCGATGCCGCCAACGCCGCGCAGAGCCGCAACGGTGTAACCTTCGATGTCCAGAGTGGCGCGGACGATACCGGCCTGCCAATGCTGGTGGTGCGCGCACCGTTTAACCAGACCTGGCAGCGTCTGCCAGCGACGCTGGAAAAAGTGGGCATGAAAGTGACCGACAGCACCCGCTCAACCGGCAGCATGACGGCAACCTATAAGCCGCTCTCCGACAGCGCGTGGCAGGAACTGGGTGCGAAAGATCCTCAGCTTGCCTCCGGTGACTACAAAATTCAGGTCGGTGACCTTGATAACCGCAGTAGCCTGCAGTTTATCGATCCAAAAGGTCACACGCTGACCCAGTCGCAGAACGATGCGCTGGTCGCTGTCTTCCAGGCAGCATTCAGCAAATAAATACGAGGGCTGGTGAATCCAGCCCTTTTTATTTTCGTGCTACGCAAACGTGTGCGTGGCATAATATTCCCAGTTTTGAACACAAATCATCACACCAGGAGTAATGAAGATGCAGAAGCAAGCTGAGTTGTATCGTGGCAAAGCGAAGACCGTATACAGCACGGAAAACCCGGATCTGTTGGTGCTCGAGTTCCGCAATGATACGTCAGCAGGGGATGGCGCACGCATTGAGCAGTTCGATCGTAAAGGCATGGTGAACAACAAGTTCAACCACTTCATTATGACCAAACTGGCCGAAGCGGGTATCCCGACTCAGATGGAAGCGTTGCTGTCCGATACGGAATGTCTGGTGAAAAAACTGGATATGGTTCCGGTTGAGTGCGTTATTCGTAACCGTGCGGCGGGCTCCCTGGTGAAGCGTCTGGGCATTGAAGAAGGTATCGAACTGAATCCACCGCTGTTCGATCTGTTCCTGAAAAACGACGCCATGCACGACCCGATGGTCAATGATTCCTACTGCGAAACCTTCGGCTGGGTGAACAAAGAGAACCTGGCGCGCATGAAAGAGCTGACCTACAAAGCCAACGACGTGCTGAAAAAATTGTTTGATGACGCGGGCCTGATCCTCGTCGACTTCAAGCTGGAGTTTGGTCTGTTCAAAGGCGAAGTGGTGCTGGGTGATGAGTTCTCTCCGGACGGCAGCCGCCTGTGGGACAAAGAAACCCTGGATAAAATGGACAAAGACCGTTTCCGTCAGAGCCTGGGTGGCCTGATTGAAGCCTACGAAGCGGTTGCTCACCGTTTAGGCGTTAAGCTCGACTAACTCCCTCACTTGCCAAAGGATGTTCGCATCCTTTGGCGTCTTACCTTTGTTTCCTATGGTAATCTTGCCGTTAACCGCCTACGATCATAGCTATTATAAATGGAATAGTTCGAGGTGGTTATGCGCTGGCAAGGGCGTCGTGAAAGTGACAATGTAGAAGACAGACGCAGTGATGGCGGCGGCGGTCCTTCCATGGGGGGACCCGGCTTCCGCTTACCCAGCGGCAAGGGCGGTATTATCCTGCTGATAGTGGTGCTGGTCGCGGGGTATTACGGCGTCGATCTCACCGGGTTAATGACCGGTCAGCCGCTGCAACAGCAGCAGCATTCTCAGCGCTCCATCAGCCCGAATGAAGATGAAGCGGCCAAATTTACCTCCGTGATCCTCGCCACAACGGAAGATACGTGGGGTCAGCTGTTTGAGAAGATGGGGCGTACCTACCAGCAGCCGAAGCTGGTGATGTACCGGGGCGCCACCCGCACCGGATGCGGTACCGGACAGTCCGTGATGGGGCCGTTCTACTGCCCGGCGGACGGCACCGTCTATATCGATCTCTCCTTTTACGATGACATGAAACGCAAGCTTGGCGCTGATGGCGATTTTGCCCAGGGCTACGTGATCGCGCATGAAGTTGGCCATCACGTGCAAAAGCTGCTGGGGATTGAGCCAAAAGTGCGCCAGCTGCAGCAAAATGCGTCTCAGGCGGAAGTGAACCGTTTGTCCGTCAAAATGGAGCTGCAGGCGGACTGCTTCGCGGGCGTCTGGGGCCACAGCATGCAGCAGCAGGGCGTGCTGGAATCCGGCGATCTTGAGGAGGCGCTGAATGCCGCTCAGGCGATCGGTGACGACCGTCTTCAGCAGCAGAGCCAGGGGCGCGTCGTGCCGGACAGCTTCACCCACGGTACCTCACAGCAGCGCTACAGCTGGTTTAAACGCGGTTTCGACAGCGGCGACCCGGCGCAGTGTAATACCTTCGGCAAAGCGATGTAATGCTGGCGTTTGATCAGCTGATACGCGAGCTTGAGCGCACCGGCCATCGTCGGCTGGTGGTGCTCAGCGGCGAGGCGCAGTGGACGTTGAGTCAGGCGACTGACCTGCGTAATACCCTGCCGGGAGACTGGCTGTGGCTGGATGATAATCCCTCTAAAGCCCTCAGCGGACTGCTGGGACGCGAATATCGGCATGCTGTCTTTGACGCGCGCGCCGGGTTTGACGTCTCAGCGTTCGCCGCGCTCAGCGGAACGCTGCGCGCCGGAAGCCTCCTTGTACTGCTGGTTCCTCCGCTTGCTGACTGGGCCGACAGGCCAGACAGCGATTCTTTGCGCTGGAGCGACAGCGCGGAGCCGATCGCCACTCCACACTTTGTGCACCACTTCTGCCGGACGCTTGCCGCCGATTCGGATGCGATTGTCTGGCAGCAGCATCGTCCCTTGTCCGTTCCCGTTGCGCCGGATTTACCCGCCTGGCAGCCTGCCAGCGGCGCACCGCAGCGTGAGCAGGCGGAGATCCTCGACGCGCTTCTGACCATGCCTGCGGGCATTGCCGCGGTAACGGCACCGCGCGGGCGCGGAAAGTCAGCGCTGGCGGGGATGCTGCTCAGTAGCATTCAGGGGCGTGCGGTGGTCACGGCACCGGCTAAAGGGGCAACGGATGTCATTGCGCGCTTTGCAGGCGAGCATTTTCACTTTATGGCCCCGGATGCGCTGCTGGCCTCCACGTTGCAGGCCGACTGGCTGATTGTCGATGAAGCTGCTGCCATCCCGGGCCCGCTGCTGGAAAAGCTGGTCACGCGCTTTCCGCGCGTAGTGTTAACCACCACGGTGCAGGGCTATGAAGGGACGGGCAGGGGTTTCCTGCTGAAGTTTTGCGCCCGTTTTAGCGGATTGCGGCATTATGCCTTATCGACCCCCATTCGCTGGGCCGCCGGATGTCCGCTTGAGCGATTCGTGGCGAATGCTCTGTTATTTGATGATGCGCTTATCGACCGCAAACCGGAAGGCGACGTGCGTATAACGCCGCTGGCGCCGCTGATGTGGGAGAGCGACCCGGCACGCGTGGCAAGCGTGTATGAACTGCTGTGTGCGGCACACTACCGCACGTCACCGCTCGATTTACGCCGGATGATGGACGCGCCCGGCCAACACTTTGCTGTTGCCGGGACGGAGGCAGAGATTGCAGGCGCGCTCTGGCTGGTGGAAGAGGGCGGGTTGTCCCCTGAGCTTAGCCGCGCCGTGTGGGCGGGATACCGGCGTCCACGCGGAAATCTCGTGGCGCAGTCCCTGGCGGCGCACGGCGGCTCTCCGCTCGCGGCGACGCTGAAAGGGCGACGGGTTAGCCGCATTGCGGTTCACCCCCTGCGCCAGCGGGAAGGCATCGGGCAACGGCTTATCCGTAGCGCCAGCGGGGAAGATTATCTGTCGGTGAGTTTCGGTTATACCGACGAGCTGTGGCATTTCTGGCAGCGGTGCGGGTTTGTGCTGGTGCGGATGGGGAGCCATCGGGAAGCCAGCAGCGGCTGCTACACGGCGATGGCGCTGCTGCCGCTGAGCGAGGCAGGGCATCGGCTGTGCGCGCAGGAACATCAGCGTTTGTGCCGGGATATGCGCGTCCTGTCGGCCTGGAACGGTGAAAAGATCCCGGTGGACGACGGCTGGGAAGCTACCCTTAATAGTGATGACTGGCGGGAGCTGGCGGGGTTTGCTTTTGCCCATCGCGCGTTTTCAACCTCGGTTGCTGCGCTGACGCGGTTGTTGCTCACCGTTGATATGCCGCTTCCGGCCCTGCGGGGGAAAATGGCTGGGAAAACGGATGAGGCCGGGCGAAAAGCGTTGCTGGCAAAGCTGCGCAGTGAAACTGCGCAAGCGCTTGAAAGCCTTGATTATCCCCGCTGCCAGCAGTTGAAGGACGCCATTTTGCAATGGCAATTTTTTCAATGACTTCTTCAGTAAAGTGGCATGGTCATTCCCGCCGGGAGGCGTAGAATCCAGGTCATCTATTAAGGAGACCACCATGAAACATGACCATTTTGTTGTTCAAAGCCCTGACAAACCGGCTAAACAGTTACTGCTTCTGTTTCATGGGGTTGGCGATAATGCCGTCAATATGGGTCAGATTGGCAGCTGGTTTTCGCCCGTTTTCCCCGACGCGCTGATTGTCAGCATTGGTGGCGTAGAGCCATGCGGCCCGAACGGGCGCCAGTGGTTCTCGGTTCAGGGCGTGACGGAAGAGAACCGTCAGGCGCGCATTGATGCCATCATGCCGACCTTTATCGAGGTCGTCCGCTACTGGCAGCAGCAGAGCGGCGTAGGAGCCGATGCCACCGCGCTGATTGGCTTCTCGCAGGGGTCAATCATGTCGCTGGAAAGCGTAAAGGCGCAGCCAGGTCTGGTGTCACGGGTGATCGCGTTTAACGGCCGTTTTGCGACGTTACCGACAAGCGCAACCACGCAGACCACGATCCACTTAATTCACGGCGGTGAAGACCGGGTGATTGAACTCTCGCATGCGGTTGCTGCCCAGGAAGCGCTGATTCGGGAAGGTGGGGATGTGACGCTGGATATCGTTGACGATCTGGGCCACGCCATTGACGACCGCAGCATGCAGTTTGCGCTCGATCGTTTACGCTATACCGTACCGAAGCACTACTTTGATGAAGCGCTCAGCGGCGGTAAGCCGGATAACGATGATATTGTTGAGTTTATGTGAGGCTATCCCCTCTCCACAGGAGAGGGGATACAGACCGGTTACTTCTTCTGGTCTTTCTTCGGCCAGTCGTCGTCATCGTCCCACTTGTCGTTGAAATCACGGTGCGGGGGAAGATCCGGTTTGTTGGCGAGAAATTTTTTATGGTCCACGCGCTTAAGGTCTTTAATCACGTTAAGCAGTACGCCGACCAGAAAAACCAACACCAGAACCCACCAGTACTTTGAAAGCCAATCCATTCGCTATTCCTCTCAGAGCGTTCGTCAGGCGACGATTTGCTCCATAATACGTTGATACATACGGGCCAGCAGTTGTAAATCTGCCGCATTGACACACTCATTTATTTTATGAATGGTTGCGTTCACTGGCCCCAGTTCGACAACCTGAGCACCCATACGGGCGATAAAGCGTCCGTCTGAGGTACCACCCGTTGTCAGCAGCTGTGGCTTAATTTCATTATAGTGCTCGATGGCGTTCACCACCGCATCCACCAGTTTGCCACGCTGCGTCAGGAACGGCTGGCCGGAAAGCCACCACTCCACGGTATAGCGCAGCTGATATTTTTCCAGCAGGGCGATAACGCGCGCCTTGATCATCTCATCGGTCAGTTCCGTGCTGAAGCGGAAGTTGAACTGGACGAAGTAATCCCCCGGGATCACGTTATTGCTGCCGGTTCCGGCCTTGACGTTTGCTATCTGCATGCTGGTCGGCGGGAAGAACTCGTTACCCTTATCCCACTCAATCGCCACCAGCTCGCTCAGCATTGGCGCGGCGCGGTGGACCGGGTTATCGGCGAGATGCGGATACGCAACGTGGCCCTGAACGCCGTGAATGGTCAGGTTACAGGTCAGCGAGCCACGGCGTCCGTTTTTGACGACGTCACCCACCACTTCGGTGCTGGACGGCTCACCGACCAGACAGTAGTCGAGACGCTCGTTGCGTGCCATCAGCGCTTCAACGACCTTTACGGTACCGTTGTGCGCGCTGGCTTCTTCGTCGGAGGTGATCAAAAACGCGAGACGGTTTTTGTGGTTCGGATGCTGCGCCACAAAGCGCTCTGCCGCCACGACCATCGCCGCCAGAGAGCCTTTCATGTCTGCCGCGCCGCGACCAAACAGCATGCCATCCCGAATGGTCGGCTCAAACGGCGGGTTAATCCAGCGATCCGCATCACCGGCGGGAACGACGTCAGTATGCCCGGCGAAGGCCAGCGTTTCGCCCTGTCCGCGCCACGCCCAGAAGTTCTGGGTATCGCCAAAATCCATGCGTTCAACGGTAAAACCGATGGCGCGCAGGCGTTCAATCATAAGAGCCTGACAACCTGCGTCGTCCGGGCTAAGGGAAGGACGGCGAATAAGCTGCTGAGTCAGCTCAATGACCGGGCATGACATAAACTACACCTCAACGAAAAAAGTCGGAATAAAGGGTTTCACTGAAACCCAGCAGCATAGGCTGCCCTGGCGCGCAGAGCAATGGGCGTTTGATAATTGCCGGCATCTCGAGCATCAGTTTTGCCGCGCTGTCGGCATCTTTGATGCTGGCGCGCAGAGAGTCGTCCAGTTTACGCCAGGTGGTACCGCGGGTGTTCAGCAGGGCTTCCCAGCCCAGTTCGCGAATAGCGCTATGCAGAAATTCTGCATCGAGCCCATCGGCACGGTAATCGTGGAAGCGGTACTCTACGCTGTTAGCGTCCAGCCAGCGGCGGGCTTTTTTGATGGTGTCGCAATTTTTAATGCCGTACATCACAACCATGGTGAATCCTTTTGATGTTCTGATAATTAAATGTTCAGTAAATTCGAAGATATATCCTTAAGTGGAATATAACACATTCAGGAATTGTCTGGATTAATGCGCCTGCTTAATTCGACTCACAACTGTACGCTGAATATTCTTTCATCATTTAAGCATAGATGTCCATAAACTTTAAAAACCCAATAAACTCAGCCAATAAAATAAAACTCACCCGTTCGTAGGGTTATTTCAAAATATTGCTGGCCGTCACAAAAAATTGAGGGCTCTCCGTTCATATTTATCATAAATCCCCGCAGGACGTGGGGTACAATCACAGCAATTGGTTAAATAGTCTTCACAATGATGGTACGTTTTTGTAGAATGCGCATAATAATAAGAGAGGTTGTTATGATTGAACGTGAACTGGGGAACTGGAAAGATTTTATCGAAGGCATGCTTCGTAAATGACATTCAGTAAGAATTGCAAGAGCACTAAAATAAGTAAAATAACCATAGTGTGAATTAATCACACAGTAAAAAGGCGGCCGATAAAGCCGCCTTTTTTTATTTCAACCACTTACTCAGGACGTTCCTTTAGCGGGAAGCGGCGACGCACCAGCACAAAGAACAGCGGAACGAAGTAAATGGCCAGGATGGTGGCCGAAATCATGCCCCCCATCACCCCCGTGCCGACGGCATGCTGGCTGCTGGAACCTGCGCCAGTGCTGGTCGCCATCGGCAGCACACCAAAAATAAACGCCAGCGACGTCATCAGGATCGGACGCAGGCGCTGACGGCAGGCGTGCAGCGTGGCGGCCATCAGTTCGTGGCCTTTGGCATTCATCTCGTTGGCAAACTCAACGATCAGAATGGCGTTTTTCGCCGATAGCCCAATGACGGTGAGCAGGCCCACCTGGAAGTAAACATCGTTCTCCAGGCCGCGCATCCAGGTCGCGAGTAGCGCACCGATAACCCCAAGGGGCACGACCAGCATGACCGAGAACGGGACCGACCAGCTCTCATACAGAGCGGCAAGGCAGAGGAAGACCACCAGCAGCGAGAGCGCGTAAAGGGCGGGGGCCTGCGCCCCTGAGAGACGCTCCTGGTAAGACATGGCCGTCCACTCGAGACCAAAACCGGCGGGCAGCTGTTGCACCAGTTTTTCCATGGTGTCCATGGCGGTACCGGTGCTGACGCCCGGCGCGGCTTCCCCGACGATTTCAACCGCAGAATAGCCGTTATAGCGTTCCAGGCGTGGCGATCCGCTCTCCCAGTGCGAACTGGCAAAGGCGGAGAACGGCACCATGCCGCCAGCATTATTTCTGACAAACCAGCGGTTAATATCATCCGGCAGCATGCGGAACGGCGCGGCGGACTGGACATACACTTTTTTCACGCGGCCGCGATCCATAAAGTCATTCACATAGCTCGACCCCCACGCCGTTTGCAGGGTGTCGTTGATATCGTTGATCGAGACGCCCAGCGCCTGCGCCTTACGCTGGTCGATATCCACCTGAAGCTGCGGGCTGTCGTCGAGGCCGTTATGGCGAACGCGGGTCAGGCCAGGATCGTTGCCTGCCAGCGCTAACAGCTTATCGCGTGCCGCCATCAGCGCCGTATGGCCTGCACCGGCGTGATCCTGCAGCTCCATATCGAACCCGGCGGAACTGCCCAGCCCGCTTATCGCCGGCGGACTGCTGGCAAAGACGCGCGCCTCTTTGATGTGCGCAAAGGCTTTTGTCGCACGTTCAATAATGGCAAACGAGGTGCCCGTCCGGGTATCGCGCTCGTCCCAGTCCTTCAGGCGGACAAACATGCGGGCGACGTTCTGCCCGTTACCACCCGGGCCGGAGCCGACGGTGGAGAAGACAGACACAACGTTGTCTTTCTCTTTGGTGAAGAAGTACTGTTCCACTTTCTGCACCACTTTCAGCGTCTGCTGCTGCGTTGCGCCGCTCGGAAGCTGCACCGAGGTGGTGAACATCCCCCGGTCTTCCATCGGCAGGAACGAGGTGGGCAGGTGCAGGAACAGCCAGACCATGCCGCCCAGCAGCACAACGTAAATCATCATCCAGCGCAGGCTGCGGTGCAGTACGCGACCGACGGCAGATTCATACCGCGCGGCGTTGCGGTTGAACATGCGGTTAAACCAGCCGAAGAACCCTTTCTGCCCGTGATGCTCCCCTTTGTGCAGTGGTTTCAGAATGGTGGCACAGAGCGCGGGGGTGAGGATCAGCGCGACCAGCACCGAGAGCACCATCGCCGAGACGATGGTGATCGAGAACTGGCGGTAAATCGCCCCGGTGGTGCCGCCAAAGAAGGCCATCGGGATAAAGACGGCCGACAGCACCATCGCAATCCCGACCAGCGCCCCCTGAATTTGCCCCATGGACTTGCGCGTCGCCTGGCGCGGAGAGAGCCCTTCTTCGCTCATGATGCGCTCGACGTTTTCAACCACCACGATGGCATCATCCACCAGAAGGCCGATTGCCAGCACCATCGCAAACATCGTCAGGGTATTAATGCTGTACCCGAAGGCGTAGAGCACCGCAAAGGTCCCCAGCAGCACCACCGGGACGGCAATGGTGGGGATCAGCGTCGCGCGGAAGTTTTGCAGGAACAGGTACATGACCAGGAACACCAGCGCGATGGCTTCGAGCAGAGTCTTCACCACGTCCTCAATGGAGGCTTTAACGAAGGAGGTGGTTTCATAGGCGACTTTGTACTCCAGCCCGTGCGGGAAATACTGCGACAGCTCGTCCAGACGGTCTAACACCAGTTTTGCCGTCGCCATTTCGTTCGCGCCGGAGGCCAGTTTAATCCCCAGACCGGAGGCCTGATTGCCGTTAAAGCGGCTCAGGTAGTCGTATTTCTCCGCCCCCATTTCCACCGTGGCGACATCGCCGAGGAGCACTTCCGACCCGTCCTGATTCACGCGCAGGGTGATATTGCGGAACTGGTCCGGCGTCTGCAGCAGGGATTGCGAATTAATGGTGGCGTTCAGGGCTTGCTTATCAACGGAAGGCGTTCCCCCCAGTTGCCCCACGGCAATCTGGGCGTTCTGGGCTTTAATGGCATCCGTCACGTCGGTTGCCGTCATCTGGTAGCTGTTCAGCTTGTTGGGATCGAGCCAGATACGCATGGAGTATTGTGAGCCGTAGGCGTCAATATCCCCGACGCCGTTGATCCGGCTGATGGGATCCTGAATATTACTGGCGACGTAGTCCGCGATGTCCTGTTTATCCATCGAGCCATCTGTCGAGACAAAGGCGATGGTCAATATGTTGGTATCGCCGGTTTTACGCACGGTCACGCCCTGGTTTTGCACCGCCTGGGGCAGCTTGCGCATGGCCGACTGCAGCTGGTTTTGGACCTGCTGCACCGCTTCGTCCGGGTCGGTGCCCGCCTTAAAGCTCAGGGTGACCGTCGCCTGTCCCGTGGCGCTGCTTTGCGAGGACATGTACATCAGGTTATCCAGACCCGTCATGTTCTGCTCGATAACCTGCGTCACGGTATTTTCCAGCGTTTGTGCCGACGCGCCGGGGTAGTTTGCGGTGACGCGCACGTTCGGCGGTGCCAGGTCGGGGTATTGCTCAACGGGAAGTGAAGTAATCGCCAGGACGCCTGTCAGACACAACAGGATGGCAAGCACCCAGGCAAAAATGGGGCGATCGATGAAAAAATTCGCCATGAAAGTGTGACCTCGTTTTGCTGCACGTCATTATTGTTTATTGCCCGCATAACTTTAGCGGTAAGGCCCAGGTCAAACGTGGAGAAATAAAGGAGATAGTGTAAATTATCATGCGCTTTTCCCTGCGCTTCCCTCTTTACCGTTATTTACCCGTTAACGGCAAAGGCGCCGGGAACGTCACGCTGACCAGCGTGCCGCCGTTTTGCGGCTGCGAGAAGTGCAGCACTCCTCCAAGCCGCTGCGCGCGTTCGCGCATGATGTTCAGCCCGTAATGTCCCGGCGGCTCGCTGGCTTCGCCAATCCCGATGCCGTTGTCGCGAATGCTGACGCTGTGTGTACCGTCCGCTGCAGTCACGCAGCTGACGGTGATTTCGCTCGCCTGCGCGTGCTTAATGGCGTTCAGCACCGCCTCACGCACGATCTGCAGCAAATGCACCTGCTTTTGCGCGTCCAGCGCCAGCGAGGAGAGGCGGCAGTCGAGATGCAGTTTCGCCTCAGTCTGGCTCTGCAGCCCGTCGAGTGACTCCTGCAGCGCCGCGGGTAAATTCGCGTGGTTCAGCGTCAGGCGGAAGGTGGTCAGCAGCTCGCGAAGCTGCTGCCAGGCGTTGTTCAGCTCACGGGAGAAGTCGGTGATAATGGCCTGCGCTTGGGTATTTTCTTCCGGCACGGCGCGTTTGAGCAGCGCAAGCTGAATGCGCAGATACGACAGCACCTGCGCCAGCGAATCGTGCAGCTCGCGGGCAATGGTGGCGCGCTCTTCCATCAGCAGCAGCTGCTGGTAATGCTTTTGCGCCTGGTTAAAGTACAGACCGCGCCCGAGCATGGTCGCCACGCTTCTCATCAGCGGAAGGGGGACGCTGTCCGCCTCGCTTTGCCAGCGCAGCTCGCCGTAGAGCGTGTCCTGCATCAGTACCGGCAGGTTTTGCAGAGGGATACCCTCAGCCTCCGTCCCTTCACACAACCGCCAGTCGTCGCTGGTGCGCAGTTCCAGATAATTCATCTGCGTATAGTCATGGACAATCTGCAGGATATGCCGGAAACAGTGGCTGTCTATCTGGCCGGTATTGAGCGCCTGCGAGCACTTGAACAGCATGTCGAGCTGCTGGTGGGCTTCGTGCAGGTGCCGCGTCTTTTCCGCAACCGAGGCTTCGAGCGAACGGTAGAGCGTATCGAGCTCGGCTGACATGTGGTTAAAGGCGCGTGAAAGCTGGCCCAGCTCGTTCGGCAGGGCGCTATCCGGCGCAGGAGTGGCAAATTCGCCGCGCTCAATGCGTTCGCTGGCCGCCACCAGGTTATTCAGCGGCAGCACCACCTGACGACGGATGCGTCGCAGGGTAAACAGCGTCAGCAGCAGGATCCCGAGTGCGCCAGCCAGCGAGAGCAGGGTGACCGTCTGAATTTTATGTTCGGTGTAGTGCTGGAGGGCGAGCACAAAGGCATCAATGCGGCCGACAAAATCTTCAATATTGCGTTGATACCACGCGCTGTCGCCGCGGGCGATATGCGCATCCATCTCCTGCCAGGCCACATGCAGCTGCTGATAGCGTGCTTTCACATTGTCCGGGACGTACCAGCGGTTCAGCTTCTGCAGGGCAGGCGCGCCGAGCGTCTGTTGCCAGCTCTCGCGATGTGCCGAAAGGGACGGGCTGTTGCGCTGCATCTCGTAGCCCAGACGATAGCTCTGCATGCGCAGTGAGCCAGCGATGTTGATGGCTTCGGCATCGCGCTGGCTGCTGGCCAGCGTCAGCAACGCGACGGTGCTGCTGAGTACGGATAGGGCAATGATCGAAAAGAAAGCCCAGGCAAGGCTTCCGGAAACGGGTCGTTTAACGGTCACAGAACGGCTCTCTGAATAAAATTGATCTGCCACAGGTTCACTGGAAATAATTGGGCGCTTCAGGCATTTGAACATTGCCCGAACGCACCGTGATGCGTAAATACCATACTCTTATAAAGAGAAAGGTTATTGAACCAAAAACAGGTGTGGTTATGAATCGTTTTATTATGGCTAACAGCCAGCAGTGCATTGGGTGTCGCGCCTGCGAAGTCGCCTGCGTGATGGCGCACAACGATGAGCAGCATGCCCTGAGCGAGCGCCATTTTCATCCCCGTATCACGGTCCTGAGATCCGGCGAGAAGAGCCACCCCGTGACCTGTCATCATTGCGAAAATGCACCCTGCGCGCAAAGCTGCCCGAACGGCGCCATCAGCAAATGCGATGACAGCGTACAGGTGAATCAACAAAAATGCATCGGCTGTAAGGCCTGCGCGGTGGCCTGCCCGTTTGGCACGATGGAGATTATTGTCACTCCGCTCAACAATGGCAGCGTGAAGGCCTCGGCGAATAAATGCGATCTCTGCCTGACGCGTCCACACGGCCCGGCCTGTATCGAAAATTGCCCCGCAGATGTCCTCTCCCTGGCGACGCCTGCCGTGCTGGATAATCTGGCGAAATCGCGCCGACAGCGCACGGCCTGCCTGGAGGCGCAACCCTGGCATGGTGCTGAGGCCGTCAGCGTAGACGCGCCGCGTACCAAACTGCAGCAGATGCAGGCGACGGCGCCCCGCGGCGAGCCCGATAAGCTGGCTGCCGCCGAACGCGTGAGCCATTTTAGCGAAATTTACCTGCCGTTCCGGGCCGAACAGGCCGCCCGCGAGGCGTCGCGCTGCCTGAAGTGCGGCGAGCACAGCATTTGCGAATGGACCTGCCCGCTGCACAACCACATTCCGCAGTGGATTGAGCGCCTCAACGCGGGGGATATCACCGGCGCGGCTGAGCTTTCTCATCAGACCAACTGTTTACCTGAAATTACCGGCCGCGTCTGTCCGCAGGACCGGCTATGCGAGGGTGCCTGCACGCTGCGTGAAGCGGCGGGCGGCGTGACCATCGGCAACATTGAGCGTTATATCGCCGATCGGGCGCTGGCGATGGGCTGGCGGCCGGATATGTCCTCCGTCACGCCGTCAGGTAAACGTGTCGCGATTGTCGGCGCGGGGCCCGCCGGGCTGGCGTGCGCCGACGTGCTGGCGCGCCACGGCGTGAGCGTGACGGTCTATGACCGGCATCCGGAGATCGGCGGTTTGCTGACCTTTGGCATCCCGGCATTTAAGCTCGACAAATCGCTGCTCGCGCGGCGCAGAGAGATATTTACCGCGATGGGGATCCGCTTCGAGCTGAACTGTGAGGTGGGCCAGGACGTGTCGATGTCACAGCTAAAGCACGATTACGACGCCCTGTTTATTGGGGTGGGAACCTATCGTTCGATGAAGGCGGGTATCCCGAACGAGGACGCGCCAGGGGTCTACGACGCGCTGCCTTTCCTGGTGGGCAACACGCGGCATGTTATGGGGCTGGAGGCGACGGCCAGCGAACCGTTCATCGACACCCGTGGCCTGAACGTGGTGGTGCTGGGCGGAGGCGACACCGCGATGGACTGCGTCCGCACTGCGTTACGTCACGGGGCGGCAAACGTCACCTGCGCCTATCGTCGGGATGAGGCCAACATGCCAGGCTCGAAGAAAGAGGTGAAGAACGCCAGAGAAGAGGGGGCCGCGTTTGAGTTTAACGTTCAGCCGGTTGAGCTGACGCTGGATCCGAACGGTAAGGTCAACGGTATCCGGATGCTGCGAACCGTGCTCGGTGAACCGGATGCGCAGGGACGGCGTCGGCCCGTTCCGGTGGCGGGCAGCGAGTTTGTGATGGCTGCGGATGCGGTCATCATGGCGTTTGGTTTTAATCCTCACGCGATGCCCTGGCTGCAGGCGCAGGGGGTTGAAACGGACGACTGGGGACGGATCGTGGCCTCGGTCGAAAGCCGCTACCGTTACCAGACGACCAACCCGCAGATCTTCGCCGGGGGCGATGCGGTACGCGGCGCGGATCTGGTGGTGACCGCGATGGCGGAAGGACGTCATGCCGCGCAAGGGATACTCGACTGGCTGGGAGGTAATGCGCCACAGCATCATTAATCCGGCGGGCGACAAAGCGGGATTCACGGCGTAGTATAGGACGACTCATTGTGTCGTGGAGCCCGTATGACCCTGAAAATAGACGTTATCAAAGACAAAATTCTCTCTGAAAACTACTTTGTCCTGCGTAACATCACCTACGATCTGACGCGTAACAACGGTGAAGTGATCCGCCACAGGCGCGAGGTCTACGACCGCGGCAACGGGGCAACTATCCTGCTCTATAATCGTGAAAAGCAGAGCGTGGTGCTGATCCGCCAGTTCAGGGTGGCAACATGGGTCAATGGCAACCCGGACGGACGTCTGATTGAAACCTGCGCGGGCCTGCTCGATGACGATGAGCCGGAAGTCTGCATCCGCAAAGAGGCCGTCGAAGAGACCGGCTTCGAAGTGGGCGAGGTCAAAAAGGTTTTCGAGCTGTTTATGTCGCCGGGCGGCGTGACGGAAATCGTCCATTTCTTCATCGCGGAATACAGCGACGCGCAGCGCACTCACCGGGGCGGCGGCGTAGAGGATGAAGATATCGAAGTGCTGGAGCTTCCTTTTGCCCGGGCGCTGGAGATGGTGCGTTCAGGCGAAATCAGGGATGGTAAGGCGGTGATATTACTGCAGTATTTACAGACTACCGGGCTGATGAATACCCCTTTCGAACGGATATAGCCTGTTTTTCGGGTATATCTGATAAATCCGATTGAGCAACCCCGGCGGGAACACGAAGATACTGCCCAGTTACGCGTTTTCGTTCCGGGATTGTGCCATTCATGCGCTACAGCGTCTTTTTATTTTCCCTGTTTTATGTGCTCCTCGCGCCGCAGGTGCGGGCTGCACCCGCGCAGCAAGCCTTTTCTGACTGGCAGGTGACCTGCAATAACCAGAACTTTTGCCTTGCCCGCAACACGGGCGAACACCGTGGTCTGGTCATGACGCTCACCCGAAGCGCCGGGGCGAAAACGGATGCCACGTTGCGTATCGATCTTGGCGGGCTTGATACGCCTTCCGTGAAAGAGCCTGAGATTGCCCCCCGACTGCTGCTGGATAATGTTCCCCTGAAGCTGGACAAACAGCGCTGGCAACTCACGCCCTGGCATCTGAAAACGGACGATGCGGCCACCATCACCGCCTTTCTGAAAAATATCCAGGAAGGGAAGGCCCTGACCCTTCGCGGCGGTAAGCAGGTGATTTCTCTGAGCGGTCTGAAAGCCGCGCTGCTGTTCATTGATGCGCAGCAAAAGCGCGTGGGCAGTGAAACCGCGTGGATCAGAAAAGGTGACGATCCGCCGTTAAGCGTACCGCCCGCACCCGCCCTGAAAAAGGTGGCGACCGTTAATCCTACCCCAACACCGCTTTCCCATGCCGAACTGAACGACCTGCTGGATTATGGCACCGGCAGGATGAACAGCAGCCAGTGCTCGCTGGATCCTAACCGCCGGGAAGTGCGCGTCACCGCGTTGACCGATGACAAGGCGCTGCTGATCGTCAGCTGCGAGGCGGGGGCCTATAACACCGTCGATCTGGCGTGGCTGGTGTCACGTAAGAAACCGTTCTCTGCCCGCAGCGTCAGGCTGCGTCTGCCGTTTACGCCGTCAAGCGACAGCAGCGAAATAGAGTTGATGAACGCCAGCTTTGATGAGAAGACGCGCGAGCTGACCACGCTCTCGCTGGGGCGCGGTATGGGCGACTGTGGGTTCCAGACGCGCTGGCGGTTTGACGGCCAGCGTTTCCGCCTGGTGCGTTATGCTGAGGAACCCAGCTGCGATAACTGGAACGGGCCAGACGCCTGGCCCACGCTGTGGATCACGCGGTAGCTTTTAGCCGGGTGGCGGCTTCGCCTTACCCGGCCGACAAAAAAACGAGCCGTAGGCCGGGTAAGCGATAGCGCCACCCGGCAGGCAGACCGCACGACAGAAACGTAGGCTGGGTAAGCGACTGCGCCACCCGGCAAAGCAGACAGCTCCCCGTTACTGTTTACGGAAAAAGTCGTTATACAGCATATAAAGATGCGCCGCGCTCCAGGAGAAGTTAGGCGCGCCCTGCTGCGCGCCGGTCAGCGGGTTGTAGTTTTCCTGAATCGGGCCGTCGGACGTTAACCCCTTCGCGTGCTTAAAGAAGTTTTCTGCCAGCGTTTGAGCCTGCTCACGGTAACCATAGCGTTCCATCCCTTTCAGGCCAAACCAGAACTGGTCGACCCACACCCGGCCTCGCCAGTAGATATCCGGACCAAATGCCGGGTTGGTGAGCGCGGCAGTCCCGAGCGGCACATAGGTATTGAACTCTTTCGGATCCAGCATCACCTTCACCACGGCATCCGCATGCGCCTGCGTTGCCGCACCGTTAAACAGTGGCGACCAGCCTTCCGACCCTTTACCGCGCTCGACGATAGGCTTGCCTGCGCAGCCGTTCGCCAGCGGTTTATCCTCGATACGGATGTCATAGTAAAAACCGCTCTTCGCGTCGAACATGCAGGTATTGATGTAAGTCGCGAGCTTATCCGCCAGCTGGCGATAGCGGCTGGCCTCCTGCTCTTTACCCAGCAGGCTCGCCATTTGCGCCAGATAGTGATTGTCGCTGTACATGTAGCTCGCCTGATCGACGGACTCCTGCAGCAGCGAATAGCCCAGCAGCTTGCCCTCGTTATCGCGGTTTTCGGCAAATTTCACCGTCCAGTCGCTGCGCTTGCCGCCGTTTTCAACGTATTTATCCAGCTGGGCCTTATCGATAAAACCGAAGACGGCGGCATCATCGCGGCCTGACTCCCACGAGGCTGCAACCTGCGCCGGGATCTCCAGACTGTCGTAATGGCCCTTGTCGATCACCCGGGCATAGTTGTTCAGGCCGGAAAGCGATTCCTCTTTATCGCCTTTTTTGACCGTAAAGAGCATCTCCCCGCTGGCGGTGTTATGGGCTTTGTCACGCGTCGCGCCGTACTCCGGCACACCGTTGCCGTTATGGTCGCGGTTGCGCAGCCACCAGTCGTGGTAAGCCACCAGTTTAGGGTACATTTCCGCCAGCCAGGCTTTATCCTGCGTGGTGTTATACACCTCCATCACCGACCACGCAGCCAGGCTTGGTTTAGTATTGCGCTCATTCCAGTTACCGCCGTCGCCGCCGCGTTCCGGGTTCAGGTTCCAGGCGATGAGATCCGGCACAAAGCCGGCATCCTGCGGGCGTACCGGATCGTCGGGTTTGATTTGCCAGGAGAAGACCGCGCGAATGTTCTCTTTGGCGATATCCGGGTTGAAATGCGACATGGCAAACGCCTGTTTCCAGGTATCCCACGGCCAGGTCTGGTTGCCGGAGAACCACCGTCCGGTGACGGATGGCGTCACCGTGTTATAGCGCACCGCGCCGCCGGCCGAACGCCAGTTGCCGTTCAGCGTCTCGATGGCCTTCACCGCCACGCGCGTTTGCTCTGGGGTCGCATCAGGGTTGGTCAACCCTTTCTGCAAATAGCCTTCCCAGCGCCGTTGCGAGGCCGCCATATAGGCTGCCGGGCGTGCCAGAATATCGCGGATCTGCACCTGCTCGCGCTTCACCTCTTCGGCATTCAGCAGATGGGAGTAGGTGGTATACAGCGTGGTGCTGCCGGTAACGTGCGCCCGGCTGGTAAAGCGATGCCCGTCGATGGTGGTGTCAACGGGGAGGGATTTATGAACCTGATATTCGGAACTGCCGGAGGTCAGCAGATCCCAGGTGGAGCGCACTTTGCCAAAAGTCACTTTCAGGCCGTCACGTGTGGGGACCAGCCTGCGCTGATAGTCTGGATACGCGGCGTCGATAGTCTTATCCGACAGCGGTTTGCCCTCTTTGGCCTCCAGTTTTTCCAGCAGTTCGCCGTCCCACACCAGCTCGAGTGGTGCCTTGCTGGTGATGCGGGTCTCCAGCAGCGAGGTGCGCGCGGTGGCAAAGCGCAGCGTCATCGCGATCTGCACATCTTTCGCGTTCAGCTTCTGCACCAGCGCGCCGGGAAGGCTGTAAGCCTCAAGGGTAAAATCGACTTTTTTGCCGTTCTGATACACGCTCAGGCGATCGAAATTGGTCGCCATAAAGTTGATGTACTCTTCGGTGAGCAGCGCTACGCCGGGAAATCCTCCCTGGGTCTGCGGCCCGTTCGGCAGCAAATGACCATGCCAGGCACCCAAATCGAAAAAGGGATTAAACCGCTGGTGGTCGTCAGCGTCGAAATCGTGCATATATTCCGGCGCACCGGAACGGTTGATGACGTTTTTAAAATCAGCAGGGGTGGCGGCGTGAGCCGAAAAGCTGATCGCCAGCGCGCAGGCCAGCGGTGTAAGGCTGAGTTTCATATTGGAAGATCCTTTTACCAGTAGAAATATTGCATCAGGAAGAGCTGATCGCTCGGGTCGCCGGAGGCATTTTTCATATAGAAGCGGCTGTCGGCTGCGGTGGCAAAGCGTCCACCGCCGTACTCATACCAGATGCCGAACTGCATAAATGAGGTTGTTTCATCGGCGGCATTGTCCGGGCGGTGCTTTGCATAGCTGTAAGCGGTGGAGAGATAGACACCTTTTAACGCTTCAACCATGGCGCTGACCATATAGCCAGTTTCAGTCCCGGAGACGCCCTTGCCGCTGGCGCGTCCGGTGTGATGCCAGGCGCGCGCCGCCAGATTGGGCGACAGAATGCCGGTCAGGAAAAGTTGTCCCGTGCCGTCGGTGACCTCAAGTCCGTTCATCCAGGTGACATCTTTGACGATGTCATACTGGATATAGCCGTTGGCCATTGCCGGATAGGTATACTTATCGTCATAGCGATCGTATTTACCAAAATGCAGCCAGGCTTTGCTTTCGTCATGGTGCCCCGCAGGCGTGGCGGTGACGCTATAGCGCAGGTTCCCGGAGAGGTTCTGCACCTTCAGCGCGTACATAATGTCGCGGGTGTTGGGGATCACGTAGCCCAGATCGGGCGTGAAATCTCCCCACCACTGCAGGTCATCAAGCGATGAGTCCTGACGCAGGCTGAGCATGATTTCGGTGTTGCTGTCGGTCTTGTAGCCGCCGTACAAGCGGTTAAGCCCACCTTCAAATCCGCCCCAGCTGTGATCGGGCACCCAGGCATTACCCTGATGGTCAGCCTGTACGGTCCAGCCCTCGCCGTAAATCAGGCCGAACCAGTGTCCTTGCTTCATTTCCAGACCGCCCTCAATATAGGTGCCGTCACTGTATTTATGTTTATTCTGACCTTCTAAATCCATATATCCGCCAACACCCAGTTCGCCATAAAAACGAAACGACGGAGAGGTAATTTCCGGGGTTCGGGTATCGTCATGTTCAGCGGGTCTGGCTTCTTCTGCGGCAAATACGGGGCAGCAGAAAGAGAGGGCAGCGAGTGCCCCAATTGTTTTCTCTTTAATTTTCATGCACTCATCCCAATGAGAGAATATCCATGCCTTTAGCGTTAGTGAAGATTTGAGGCAGGTGACGCTTCTGTTTGTTGTTGTTCTTTTGATAATCCCTTGACGTATTTGCTGTATTTCCACCAGGCAAATCCGAGGAATAACACAATGCCACCGACGTTATAGAAAATAATCGTCAGAATATTGGCACCGGTGGGGAAAGTTGAGGCCACAAAGCCGATGGCAAAAATCACAATCAGCATCGACACCACCACAATACCGGTGGTGCGCGAGCCCATTTGGAAGTCGCGCGGGAGATGATCGAGCTTACGACGCATGTTCAGGTAGGCCAGCATAATGAACAGCGGCGGCAGCATGGAGGCAGCAGCGGTCATATTGATGACGGTGTTCATTAGCTCCTGCGCGGTATTCGACCCCATGGTTGGGATAATCATGAGCGGAATGACGATCAAATACTGGATCCACGCCGCGCGCGCCGGAACGCCGTTCTCGTTCAGCGCCACGGTTTTTGGCCCAAAAATGCCGCTTGGGATCTCAGAGAAGAAGATTTTGACTGGCGTTGCCGTCCACATTAGCAGGGAGCCGAACATTGCGGTAAAGGAGACCAGGCCGACAAAGCGGTTCATCAGCACCTCCGGCAGGCCAAACCATACCGCCAGACCGTGGAACACCTGCACTGAGCCGCCGGTAAATTTCAGTTCTTTACTGCTGATGAAGACGTTAATCAGCACCGAAGAGATGGAGTAGAGCACGCCGATGAAAATGCCCGCCAGAATGATCACCTTCACGAAGGATTTTGAGCCTCCCTTAACGTCGTTAACGTATACCGCAACGGACTCTGCGCCCCCGGCAGCCATGAATATCCAGGTGGTGATGCCGAGGAAGGCCCAGTTGAAGTTGGGGATCATCGCGTCAACGGTAATCGGGTCGGCTGGCTGGACGCCGCCCACCAGCGCCCCGCCGGCCAGCAGAATGTAGGAGAGGGTGAGCAGCAGCATCAGCGTAGAGGTCACAGAGGTGATCGGCCCCAGCATTTTCGCCCCGTTGGTGGAGACCCAGGTCGAAAAGGCAAACAGCACCATGCTCAGTACTGTGGTGGCGAACGGCGTAAGAATGTACTCATACCCCAGAAAGGCGTAAGAGGCGTAGGCAATAACGCGCGGTAATAACGAGGTGAAGAAAAACAGGTTCACGAACCAGTAGGTGTAGGCGGTAATAAACGCCCATCGCCCGCCCAGCGAGCTTTTCACCCAGGCATACACGCCTGCTTCGGAGTTTTTATTCAGGGAGACAAATTCCGCGATAATCAGGCAGAAAGGAATGAAGTAGAACAGGGTGGCTAAAAAGAACATCGGCGCGGAGGCCAGCCCCAGCTCAATGTTGTTATTAATCACGTTGTTAAAACTGAATACGGCGGCAAACGTCAGCGACAGCAGGCCGAATTTGCCGATGGTATTACGTTTGGTAGTTTCAGACATAATCTTTCTCCGGGTACGAGGAGGAGGGCGGTGCTTCATTGGCACCGCTGGATTTTTTATTTGTTATGGAAATAGCCGTCTTCGATGGTCACATAGAGGACGACTTTTTTGGCCGGCGTTTCGCTGATAAAGCGATACGCCTCGTGGTTTTCACATATCACGATCTGTCCCTCGCGCACCTGTTCGGTTTGACCCACGCCTTTCAGGTATTCGCGGTCGGTTTCATCTCGGTAGCACTCCACAAGCTGAAGGGCATCTTTTGCGGCGTATTCAATTTTCTGCGCGCCCTGCAGGTAGTAATGCACCTCGAAATAGCGGCGATGGCCGACGAACAGCGCGTCAGTGCGGGTATCATTGGTCACGCGGTAGGCCAGAGAGTCGCCAATCGAGTGGGCAACGCCGGGCTGGATGTTGTCGATGTTATTAATGGCCTCTACGCAGCGCTGCCATTTACGGCCCGTGCGATAACGCTGCTGGAACTGTTCCAGGCTGTCGAGAACGATCATTTGTCTGCCTCGCTGTGCGAATTCATGGAGAAGAAACCGGTGCCGAACCGATGGCGCGCCAGCGCCTGCGCGGCGGTGTGTCCGCCTTCCAGCGGAAGCAGGGTGAAGCCGTAGCGGAACGGTCTGAACCAGACGCGCCAGGTATCCAGCACTTCGCTTCCCCAGGAGTTGGAGCCTAAGCCCAGTACCTGGTGGTCGAGATTGAGGGTAATGTCCTCGCCACGACGCAGTTCGTTGCAGTGCTGCGCAGCGTGGATGTTCTCTGCTGTGTAGCGCCAGGCGCTGAGGTGAATCGGCTGCTCAGGCACCACCAGCAGGCCGCTGCCGTGTCGGCTGGCAAGCGTTGCCCAGCGCACCTGTTGGCGGTTGCCGTTGTTCTGCGGGAACGGGTAGTTCTCAAACATCTCATCCACCGTGGTGTGCCACAGATCGACGGTGCTGGCCTGCTGGCTGTCCGGATAGTTCTCTCCGGGTCCGCGTCCGTAGTAGCTCACCTGGTCGAATTCCCCGTTGATGCCGAGGGTAAAGCCGATGCATGGGATAATGTGCGGATAATCACCGTAGCGTTCTCCGCTCAGCTCAACGTTGATTTGCCCGTCGGCGGCGATGCGCCAGCGATAGGTACAGCGCATGCCAAAATCAAATACCGGCGGAGCAATCAGCGTGCGGGTCGTAATGATGACCGCATCGTCCTGCTGCTCGATCTCAAATCCGCGCAGGTGCTCCTGCATAATCTGCAGGTGGTTGGGCTGCCACAGGCCCTCATACTCCTGCTTGTGGTTATCGATCGTCGGCTTGAAGAAATTAATCTTTGGCTCGCGGGTGAGGTTTTCCTCACCGTTAACCTGCCAGGAACAGAATTTCCCCGTCACTTTTGAGAACCGTGCGCGGAAGTTGTGCCCGGTCACGGTGCAGTTCAGGCGGTCTTCGTCCAGCAGCAGCGGCGTCGCATTGGGGTTAATAAACGGCGTGGCGTGAGCCGTACGCGCCTTTAGCGGGAACTGGTACACCGCGATCTCGTGCCCGGCTTCGCTGTAGCGCGTGCGGCTGTTTTTGCTGATACGCACGGTCAGGAACGTTTCGCGCTCGTCGGATTCCGGCAGCTCCAGGCGCAGGCTGCGCGCGCTGTTGGGGGCGAGGCCGGTGATTTGCAGCGGCTGGCTGTAGCGCGTTTCACCTTCTGCCCGCACCTCGACCAGCAGGGTGTAATCATCCAGGCTAGTGAACCAGAAGCGGTTTTCAACGCGCAGCTCGCCGTTCTGCCAGCGCAGTTTGACCGGGGCAATCACCTGCTTATATTCACGCAGCCCCGGACCCGGCGTTTGGTCGGAGTAGATCAGCCCGTCGAGGCAGAAGTTATAATTATTCGGGTAGTCGCCAAAGTCGCCGCCGTAGGCGTAATACGTATTGCCGCTGGCATCTTCCGCCTGAATGCCGTGGTCGCACCACTCCCAGACGTAGTGGCCCTGAATGCAGTCGTGGCGATCGAAGACGTTTTGATATTCCGTTAACCCGCCTGGGCCGTTGCCCATCGCATGGGCGTATTCGCAGATAATGCGCGGTTTGGCGTGGGGATATTCACCGAATAAATTCATCAGCGGCACGCGGGTGTACATGGTGGAGATGATATCCACCACCTCGGCATCGCGATCTTCTTCGTAATGCAGCAGGCGCGTGTCGTCCAGCGCCTTCGCGGCCCGGGCCATGGCGCGAATATTGCAGCCGTAGCCGGACTCGTTTCCAAGCGACCAGATGATGATTGAAGGGTGGTTTTTCTGGGCGTGAATATGGCGCTCGATGCGCTCAACGTACACCGGTTCCCATACCGGATCGTCCGTGATGCGGCTCAGGTCGCCGACGTTGGCAAAACCGTGGGATTCCACATCTGTCTCCGCCATCACGAACAGGCCGTAGAGGTCGCACAGCTCGTAGAAGCGCGGATCGTTGGGGTAGTGGGCAGTGCGTACCGAGTTGATGTTGTGCTGCTTCATCAGGATCAGGTCGCGCTCGACGCGATCCATGCCCACAGCGCGGCCCTTCAGGTGATCGTTGTCGTGACGGTTTACGCCGTGCAGCTTCAGGTAGCGGTTGTTCACGTAGAACAGACCGTCGCGTACCTTGATGTCGCGGAATCCGATGCGCTGCGGGATAACCTCCAGCGTCTGCCCGTACTCATCTTTTAGCGTTATCACCAGATGGTAGAGGTAGGGCGATTCTGCAGACCACTGCTCAGGCTGTTTGACCTCAATGCTAAAGGTCGTTTCCGCGCTGCGGGTCACGGTCAGGCCGTTGGTCATGCCCTGATGGAGCATCGTCTCGCCATCGTACAGGGCATACTCCATCGACACGGCTGAAGCCTGCGGGGCCAGGTTTTCCAGCTCAAGCTGGCAGAAGAGGGTGGCGTCTTTCCAGGCCTCGTCAAAGGTGGTTTTAATCGTGATGTCGCGCACGTGGGTCGGATTTTTGCCGATCAGATAAACGTCGCGGAAAATACCGGCCGTCCACCACATGTCCTGATCCTCAATGTAGGTCGAATCCGCCCACTGCAGCACCCGCACGCACAGCAGGTTTTGTCCGCTGCGCACCGCGTGGCTGATATCAAACTCGGCGGTCAGTCGACTGCCCTTGCTAAAGCCAATGTAGTGACCATTCACGTAGACTTCGTACCAGGTTTCGACGCCGTCAAACTTAATGAGGGTCTGCTTCCCCTGCCAGCCGTCCGATAGGGTGAAGTGGCGCTGGTACGCCCCGGTTGGGTTGTCTGCAGGTACCCACGGCACGTCTACCGGGAAGGGAAAGCCTTCATCGGTATACTGCAGCTCGCCGTGGCCTTCCATCTGCCACATGGCGGGTACGGTAATGTCGCCCCAGTCGGCCATGTATTCAGAGGTGAAGTTTTCCGGTACCAGAAGGGGATTGGTGAAAAAGCGAAAGTTCCACTTACCGCTCAGAGACAGAAAGTGGCTGCTGGCTTCGCGAGCAAAGGTGCGAGCCTGTGCGACGGTGTCGTAAGAGAAGAAGTATGCACGCGGCGCAAGCCGGTTCTCATGCATGAGTTGAATATTTTCCCAGCGATTCATGCGATCTCCCTGTTGGGGGTAAACATCATTGCTGGGAATTTTAGTAAATATTTTACTAAATAAAATCAGTGAAATTGATTTGCTTTAACTCGATCACGAAATAAAAAAATGCCGGGCATGCCCGGCATCGTGTAAAACGAGGGAGTTTAGCGGGTCGTGCCGCGCAGTTTCAGCACGCTCGGCACGAAAACCTGAAGCGGCAGCGTCCGGCCGTCGCGGGCTTTTTCCAGCAGCAGATTCACCCCCTGGCTGCCCATCATTTCCGAGTGGATACGTACGGTCGAGAGCGGTGGAAAGGTGAAGCGGGCGGTCGGGATATCGTTGACGCTGATGAGCGAAATATCCTCCGGGATAGCCAGCCCTTTTTCGTGGATAGCGCGCAATACGCCGATGGCAATGGAATCCGATGCCACAAACAGCGCAGTGGGCCAACTGTCCCGGGCCAGCATGGTTTTTGCCAGTTCGTATCCGGATGAGCTGGAAAAACCGCCGCGCCAGATATCCTCTTCTGACACCACTCCTTTCAGGCGGCCATACTCCACGAAAGCGGCTTCGCGGATATCGGCTTTGCCGGGCTCATCTTCCCCACCGATAAAGCCGATGCGCTTAACATCCTGACGAATAAAGAAATCAACGATCTGCTTGCTGATGCGGGAGAGATCAATGTCAACGGAATCGTACTCGCTGCCGGGCTCGTGGAAATCGATAAAGCAGACGTTGTCCGTCAGGGCCATCGCGGTACGACGAATGGCTGAGGCAGGCTTGCCCACAATCAGTACGCCGGTGAGTTTTTTAATCTCAGGCAGGGTAGCATTGGCGTAACAGTTGCTCAGTTCGACGCCCAGCTTTTCACACTGCGTCTCAATGCCGTGGCGGATGGCAAGGTAGTAAGGGTCGTTAATCTCCAGCTCTTGCTGGTAGCTGTAGAGCGCCAGAATGTGTTGCTGACCCACCGCGGCAGACTGCATTTTGCGGGACGTGGTACTCTTATATTCCAGCTTTTCAGCAATCTCCAGAATGCGGTGTTTGGTCTCTTCTTTTACGTTCAACGTTGGGTCATCGTTTAAAACCCGGGATACCGTCGCCAGCGAAACGCCAGCCTCCGTCGCGATGTCTTTGAGCGTAGCCATGTTTGTCCTTATTCCCCACGTGATAACCCATTGTAAAGGATGGGGCAGGACATGCATCAGTTTTTACTAAATATCCTGCCCATTGCTTCCGATAAATGCTGTGCTAGTATTTAGTAAAATTTTACCTGGAGGGAAAGAATGGATACCGTAGCTTACGATGATTTTGCAAAGCTGGAGATCCGCGTGGGGACGATTGTGAACGTTAAGCGCCACGCCAACGCAGATAAACTCTACATCGCCCAGATTGATGTGGGGGGAAGAACGCTGCAAACCGTCACCAGCCTGGTGCCGTATTACCGGGAAGAGGAGCTCATGGGAAAAACGGTGGTGGTGCTGTGTAACCTGGCGAAAGCGAAGATGCGCGGCGAAACGTCTGAATGCATGTTGCTCTGCGCGGAAACCGATGACGCCAGCGAAAGCGTGTTGTTAACGCCGGAGCGGGCGATGGCGGCAGGGGTTCGGGTGGTATAAAAAAGGGTGGCAATGCCACCCGATTTTTTGTAGGCCGGGTAAGCGACAGCGCCACCCGGCAACGCAGGCCGCACTACAGCACGCTCAGCGCCTTCTCCACCACGTTCTCAACCGTAAAGCCGAAGTACGGGAACAGCTTATCGGCAGGGGCGGACTCACCGTAGCCCCGCATGCCCACTATCGCTCCTTTGAGCCCGACATACTTGTACCAGTAGTCGGCAATACCGGCCTCCACCGCCACGCGCGCCGTGACGCTGGACGGCAGGACCGATTCCCGGTACGCCTCGTCCTGGGCGTCAAAGATATCCGTGGAAGGCAGGGAGACGACCCGCACCGCGTGGCCCTCGGCGGTCAGTTTCTCCGCCGCTTTCACCGTGATTTCCACCTCTGAACCGGTCGCAATCAGGATCACGTCCGGCTTGCCGCCGCTGTCTTTCAGGATATAGCCGCCGCGAGCGATGTTTTTCACCTGCTCTGGCGTGCGCTCTATCTGCGCCAGATTCTGGCGTGACAGGATCAGCGCCGTCGGGCCGTTATGGCGTTCTACCGCCAGCTTCCAGCCCACCGCCGCTTCGACCTGATCGCATGGGCGCCAGGTGCTGAAGTTGGGCGTTAAACGCAGGCTCGCCAGCTGTTCCACCGCCTGGTGGGTGGGGCCGTCTTCTCCCAGACCGATGGAGTCGTGGGTATAGACCATAATCTGCCGCGCCTTCATCAGCGCTGCCATGCGCGCCGCGTTACGGGCGTACTCGACGAACATCAGGAAGGTGGCGGTGTAGGGCACGAAGCCGCCGTGATGAGCGATGCCGTTGGCGATCGCGGTCATCCCGAACTCACGCACGCCGTAGTGGATATAGTTCCCGGCAATGTCCTCTTTCAGCGATTTCGAGCCCGACCAGATGGTCAGGTTACTCGGCGCCAGATCCGCCGAGCCGCCCAGCAGTTCAGGGAGAAGAGGGCCAATCGCATTCAGGGTGTTTTGCGACGCCTTACGGGTGGCGATTTTTGCCGGGTTGGATTGCAGGTTTTCAATCAGCGCCTGAGTTTTATCGTCCCAGTCCTCCGGCAGACCGCCGCTCATGCGGCGGGAAAACTCGGCGGCCAGATCCGGGTGCGCTTTTTTGTAGGCGGCAAATTTCTCGTTCCAGGCGTGCTGGGCTTTTTCACCCGCTTCACGGGCATCCCATGCTCTGTAGATCTCTTTCGGGATTTCAAATGGTGGGTATTTCCAGCCCAGCTTCTGGCGGGTCAGCGCCACTTCTTCGTCACCCAGCGCCGCGCCGTGCGCCTCTTCTTTGCCCGCCTTGTTCGGTGAGCCGAAGCCGATAACCGTGCGGCAGATAATCAGGGACGGTTTGTCCTTCACGCTCTGCGCTTCCTGAATCGCTTTTTTCACCGCCTCAGGATCGTGGCCGTCGATCTCGTGCACCACGTGCCAGTGGTAGGCCTCGAAGCGTTTTGCCGTGTCGTCAGTGAACCAGCCTTCGGTTTCCCCGTCGATGGAGATGCCGTTGTAATCGTAGAACCCGATCAGCTTGCCCAGCCCCAGGGTGCCCGCCAGGGAGCAAACCTCGTGGGAGATCCCCTCCATCAGACAGCCGTCACCCATAAACACGTAGGTGTAGTGATCGACAATCTCGTGGTCCGGCTGGTTGAACTGTGCCGCCAGGGTACGCTCGGCAATCGCCAGCCCGACCGCATTTGCCAGCCCCTGACCGAGCGGCCCGGTGGTGGTCTCCACGCCCGGCGTATAGCCGATCTCCGGGTGTCCCGGGGTTTTGGAGTGCAGCTGGCGGAAGTTTTTCAGCTCCTCAAGCGGCAGATCGTAGCCGGAAAGGTGCAGCAGGCTGTAGAGCAGCATCGAGGCGTGACCGTTGGAGAGAATAAAGCGGTCGCGATCGTACCAGGTGGGGTCATTCGGGTTGTGCTTCAGGAAGTCGTTCCACAGCACTTCGGCAATATCGGCCATGCCCATCGGTGCGCCGGGGTGGCCGGAATTGGCTTTCTGCACGGCATCCATGCTGAGGGCGCGGATGGCATTGGCGAGCTCTTTACGGGACATAGTTCACTCCGTGGCAAGGTTAAAGTTTGGCGGCGAGAAGGTCTTCAAGTTTGCGCTGGTCGACGGCGAACAGGCGGATACCTTCCGCCAGTTTTTCCACAGCCATCGCGTCCTGGTTGTGCTCCCAGCGGAACTCCGCTTCGGTCATGGCTTTCGGTTTTGGCAGAACGGTAGAGGTTGGCACCAGCTTGCGGATCACCGTCTCTTCTTTGTCCTGTAGTTCTTTGAGCAGGTTAGGGGAGATGGTCAGGCGGTCGCAGCCTGCCAGGGCAAGGATCTGCTCGGTACGGCGGAAGCTGGCCCCCATCACGATGGTTTCGTAGCGATGCTGCTTGTAGTAGTCGTAAATATTGCGCACCGATTTCACCCCCGGGTCCTCATCCACCACGTATGGATCCATCGGCTGTTTCGCCTGGTACCAGTCGTAGATGCGGCCTACAAACGGTGACACCAGGAACACGCCCGCTTCGGCACAAGCGCGCGCCTGGGCAAAGGAGAACAACAGCGTCAGGTTGCAGTGTATCCCCTCTTTTTCCAGCACCTCTGCGGCGCGGATGCCTTCCCAGGTCGACGCCAGCTTGATCAGAATGCGTGATTTATCGATCCCCTGCTCCTGGTAGAGTTCCACCAGACGACGCGCTTTATTAATGCTCTTTTCTTTATCGAACGAGAGGCGGGCGTCGACTTCGGTCGAGACGCGGCCCGGAATGCTTTTAAGAATTTCCGCACCAAAATTAACCGCCAGCTTGTCGCTGGCTTCGGCGACCTGCTGCTCCTGCGTTTTCCCGCGCTGCTTACCGTAGGCAATGGCGTCATCAATCAGATGACTAAAATGGGCAAGCCCGGCTGCCTTGAGCAGTAGCGAAGGGTTAGTGGTCGCATCCTCCGGCTGGTAGTGACGAATCGACTCGATATCGCCGCTGTCGGCGACCACGGTGGTGAATTGTTTGATGCCGTCTAGCTGGTTCATAAATGATTACTCCTTGGAAATAAAAGAGTTAGATGAGTGCGTTAGTTCACACTTCTGGAAAAATCATGATGGACTTAACAAAAAAGCATAGCAGACGGGGGAGGCATTGCTTTTGAGACGGGTAACATGGCTGTTATAAATTGATAACAATTTTTAATGTGTGATGGTGAGAGTTTGGCAGCCTTCAAAGTTTAGGAGGCAGTCTGAGGCGATACTAGGCGGCACACCAGGGTGTGCAACCGGATCGCTTTCGTCACCCTTTTGACCGATACGTGAAAGGATAAATAAGATGGATGAGCAGTTGAAACAGAGTGCCCTCGATTTTCACGAGTTCCCTGTCCCGGGCAAAATTCAGGTCTCCCCAACCAAACCGCTGGCAACCCAGCGCGATCTGGCGCTGGCCTATTCGCCGGGCGTAGCGGCCCCGTGTCTGGAAATCGAAAAAGATCCGCTGGCGGCCTACAAATATACCGCGCGTGGCAACCTTGTTGCCGTGATCTCTAACGGCACGGCGGTACTGGGTCTCGGTAACATCGGCGCGCTGGCCGGTAAGCCGGTGATGGAAGGCAAGGGGGTGCTGTTCAAGAAATTCGCCGGTATCGACGTGTTTGATATCGAGGTGGACGAGCTCGATCCTGACAAATTCATCAACGTGGTGGCCGCGCTGGAGCCGACCTTCGGGGGGATCAACCTGGAAGACATTAAAGCGCCGGAATGTTTCTATATCGAGCAGAAGCTGCGCGAGCGTATGAACATTCCCGTGTTCCATGACGACCAGCACGGTACGGCCATTATCAGCACCGCTGCCATTCTCAACGGCCTGCGGGTGGTGGAGAAAAATCTCTCCGACGTGCGCATGGTGGTTTCTGGCGCAGGCGCCGCGGCCATCGCCTGTATGAACCTGCTGGTGGCGCTGGGTATGCAGAAACACAACATCGTGGTCTGCGACTCCAAGGGCGTGATTTACAAAGACCGCGAGCCGAACATGGCGGAAACCAAAGCAGCCTATGCGGTAGAAGACGACGGTAAACGCACGCTTGAGGACGTGATCGACGGCGCGGATATCTTCCTCGGCTGCTCGGGTCCGAAGGTGCTGACCCAGGAGATGGTGAAGAAGATGGCGCGCGCGCCGATGATCCTGGCCCTGGCCAACCCGGAACCGGAAATTCTGCCGCCGCTGGCGAAAGCGGTGCGTGAAGACGCCATTATCTGTACAGGACGTTCCGACTACCCGAACCAGGTCAACAACGTGCTCTGCTTCCCGTTCATCTTCCGCGGCGCGCTGGACGTCGGCGCGACGGCAATCAACGAAGAGATGAAGCTGGCCGCCGTGCACGCCATCGCGGAGCTGGCCCACGCTGAGCAGAGCGAAGTGGTTGCCTCAGCCTATGGCGATCAGGATCTGAGTTTTGGCCCGGACTACATCATTCCAAAACCGTTCGACCCGCGTCTGATTGTCAAAATTGCCCCTGCGGTGGCCAAAGCGGCGATGGATTCCGGCGTGGCGACGCGTCCGATTGAGGATTTCGACGCTTACGTCGATAAACTCACCGAGTTTGTCTATAAAACGAACCTGTTCATGAAGCCGATCTTCTCTCAGGCGCGCGCCGACGCCAAGCGCGTGGTGCTGGCGGAAGGGGAAGAGGCGCGCGTGCTGCACGCTACTCAGGAGCTGATCACCTTAGGCCTGGCGAAGCCGATTCTGATTGGTCGTCCGAGCGTGATCGAAATGCGTATCCAGAAGCTGGGCCTGCAGATTAAGCCGGGCGTCGACTTCGAGATCGTCAACAACGAATCCGATCCGCGCTTCAAAGAGTACTGGAGCGAATACTACGCGATCATGAAACGTCGGGGGATCACCCAGGAGCAGGCGCAGAAAGCCGTCATCAGCAACACGACGGTGATCGGCGCGATCATGGTTCATCGCGGCGAGGCGGATGCGCTGATCTGCGGCACCATCGGCGATTACCACGAGCACTTTAGCGTGGTGCAGGAGATCTTCGGCTATCGCGACGGCGTGCACACCGCCGGGGCGATGAACGCCCTGCTGCTGCCAAGCGGCAACACCTTTATTGCCGATACCTACGTTAACGACGATCCCACCCCGGACGAGCTGGCGGAGATCACCGTGATGGCCGCTGAGACCGTGCGTCGCTTTGGTATCGAACCGAAGGTGGCGCTGCTGTCGCACTCTAATTTTGGTTCGTCTAAATCGGCGGCGGCCTGCAAAATGCGTGAGACGCTGGCGCTGGTGCGCGAGCGCGCGCCGGAGCTGATGATTGACGGGGAAATGCATGGCGATGCGGCGCTGGTGGAGAGTATCCGTAACGAACGTATGCCGGACAGTCCGCTGAAGGGATCGGCAAATATCCTGATTATGCCGAACGTGGAAGCGGCGCGTATCAGCTATAACCTGCTGCGCGTCTCCAGCTCTGAAGGGGTAACCGTAGGACCGGTGCTGATGGGCGTGGCTAAACCGGTGCACGTGTTAACGCCGATTGCCTCCGTGCGCCGTATCGTGAATATGGTGGCACTGGCGGTGGTTGAGGCGCAGACGCAGCCGCTGTAATCGCTGCGTGTCGGGTGGCGCGTTCGCTTACCCGACCTACGGGTTGAGTAGGCCGGATAAGCGCAGCGCCATCCGGCAGTTACACCCAATCCCGAACCTGAATAAACTCTTTTAAGGCAGCCTCCGGGCTGCCTTCTTTTGGCTCGTAGCAGTATTCCCAGCGCACCAACGGCGGCATCGACATCAGAATCGACTCCGTGCGCCCGCCGGTCTGCAGGCCGAACAGCGTCCCGCGATCCCACACCAGGTTGAACTCCACGTAGCGCCCGCGGCGGTAGAGCTGGAACTCACGCTCGCGTACGCCGTAGTCGGTGTTTTTACGGCGTTCGACGATGGGCAGATAGGCGTCGGTATAGCCTTCACCTACCGCGCGCATAAAGCTGAACGCGGTATCAAAATCAGGCGTGTTGAGGTCGTCAAAGAACAGCCCGCCGATGCCGCGCTGCTCGTCGCGGTGCTTCAGGTAAAAGTAGTCGTCGCACCACTTTTTATATTTCGGGTAAACGTCTTCGCCAAACGGCAGACAAAGGTCCCGCGCGGTGGTGTGCCAGTGCACGGCATCCTCTTCGAAGCCGTAGTAGGGCGTCATGTCGAAACCGCCGCCAAACCACCAGACCGGATCGGCCCCCTGCTTTTCGGCAATGAAAAAGCGCACGTTGGCGTGGCTGGTCGGCACAAACGGGTTGTGCGGATGCACCACCAGCGAGACGCCCATCGCTTCGAAGCTGCGGCCTGCAAGCTCAGGACGATGTGCCGTCGCAGACGCGGGCATGGCGTCGCCATGAACGTGGGAAAAATTCACCCCGGCCTGTTCGAAGATGCCGCCGTTACGCAGCACGCGACTGCGTCCGCCGCCACCGGCCTCGCGCTGCCAGGTATCTTCCTGAAATTCTCCGCCGTCTGCGGTGGCCAGTTTCTGGCAAATCTCATCCTGCAGCTGCAGCAGGAACGTTTTGACCAGTTGAGCATTGGGTTTCATCAACGTTTCCTGGAGTGCGCTTTTTGGTTATCGAACCAGTTGAAGTAACTGATAATGCCGGAAGCGATGGCGTTGGCAATCTTCTGACGAAACGCCGCGGTGCCGAGGAGTCGCTCCTCTTCCGGGTTGGTAATGAACGAGGTTTCCACCAGTACGGACGGGATGGACGGTGATTTCAGCACCACGAACGCCGCCTGCTCGGTGCCTTTACTGTGCAGTCGATGCACCGGCTTAATCTTTTTCAGAATATGCGAGCCGAGCGTCAGGCTGTTTTTGATCGTATCCGTCTGTACGAGGTCGAACAGCACCTGCTGTAGCAGGTGGTCCTTGTCCGTGGCTTTCTTCCCGGCGACTTCATCCGCCCGGTTTTCGCGATCGGAGAGGTATTTCGCCATGGCGCTACTGGCACCGCGGTTGGAAAGCGCAAACACCGAGGCGCCGGCGGCAGACGGGTTGGTAAAGCCGTCGGCGTGAATCGACATAAACAGATCCGCCCCGTGCTGGTGGGCGATCTCTACGCGGTCATACAGCGGAATAAAGGTATCGCCAGAGCGCGTCAGGCGGGCGTCAATGCCGTTGCTGCGTAAAATCGCCCGCACATTTTTTGCAATCGCCAGCACGACGTGTTTTTCTTTCGACCCGTTTTTGCCGATGGCGCCGGTATCAATACCGCCGTGGCCCGGGTCGAGCATCACCAGACGCTTCGCGCCCGGCTTTTTCGTTTTCGGTTTGCTGTGTCCGTTACTGGTTTTGAGCGTGCTCTCGTCTTTCGCCTGAGCCTGCTTTGCGATGCCCGTTAACGTTAAGGCCGCCAGCCCCGCTTTGAGAACCTGACGACGCGATGTGAGTGCTTTTAATGGTTTGAATGTGCTCATGCGGCCTGAATACTAAAAAATGGGGTCCTGGTGTTATATCGTATCGCGTTTAGCGTTACGACAGTCCATAGTGAGAATTGTTTTACTTTTCATTTCAATACGTGACAAAGTGACATTATGCCAAATTTTGGCGAGATTTTCCCCGGTTATTGGCTAAAGGCGTGGTTCGCGCCATAATCACTGTTTTTAAACCCGAAAAGGCGGTTAATACCATGGAGATACGCGTTTTTCGCCAGGAAGATTTCGAAGAGGTGATCACCCTTTGGGAGCGCTGCGATCTGCTGCGTCCGTGGAACGATCCGGAAATGGATATCGAACGTAAGGTGAATCACGACGTCAGTCTGTTTCTGGTCGCGGAAGTCAATGGCGAGGTCGTGGGGACAGTCATGGGCGGTTATGACGGCCATCGCGGCTCGGCCTATTATCTGGGCGTGCACCCGGAATACCGTGGTCGCGGCATCGCCAACGCGCTGCTCAACCGGCTCGAGAAGAAGCTGATCGCCCGCGGCTGTCCGAAAATCCAGATCATGGTGCGGGAAGATAACGACGTGGTGCTGGGCATGTATGAACGCCTGGGCTACGTACACGCTGACGTGCTGAATTTAGGGAAGCGTCTCATCGAAGATGAAGAGTACTGAGATCCATCCGGCAGACTATGACGCGCAGGGGCGCGTCAGGCTGCCCTTTTTATTCTGGTGCGTTCTGCTGCTCCAGGCCCGGACCTGGGTGCTGTTCGTGATGGCCGCCGCGTCGCGCGGGCAGGGCGACACGCTGCTGACGCTCTTTTATCCCGATCACGATGCCTTCTGGCTCGGCTTGCTGCCGGGCGTACCGGCGGTGGTGGCTTTCTTATGCAGCGGCCGACGGCATACGATCCCGCGTTTGTGGCGCGCGCTTCGTGGGCTGCTGATCCTTGCCCAGATTGCGCTGCTCTTCTGGCAGCCGGTACTCTGGTGGTACGGTGAACCGCTGACGGGCATCGGCGTTGCGCTGGTGGTTGCCGATATTGTGGCGCTGCTGTGGCTGCTGACCAACCCGCGCCTTCGCGCCTGTTTTGCGCCGCAGGATGATTAATGCGGCACTTTTTGCCGATGTCGCACTCCAACAAGCGTTGATTTAACACGTAAGGACGTTTCAATGAAATCGCTGCGTTTACTCTTATGCGCTCTCCCGCTGGCATTGACCGGCTGTTCGACGCTCTCCTCCATTAACTGGTCCGCCGCGTATCCGTGGAACTGGTTTGGCTCATCAACGGAAGTGACCGAGCAGGGCGTGGGGAAAATTACCGCCGCGACGGCGCTGGATCAGAATGCTATTCAGGATGCGCTCAGCAGCGATTACCGCCTGCGCAGCGGCATGAAAACAGAGAATGGCAATATAGTGCGCTATTACGAAGCGCTGAAGGGCGATAAGCTGGCACTGGTGATCAACGGTGACAAAGGCACGGTAAACCGGATCGCGGTGATGGACGAAGATATTCCGACCGCCAGCGGCGTGAAGGTCGGGACCCCGTTTAGCGATCTTTATAAGCAGGCCTTTGGCAACTGCTCCAGCGCGCCATCCGACGACAAGGTTGCAGTGGAGTGTAAGGCGGAAGGCAGTCAGCACATCAGCTATGTTTTTACCGGCACCTGGAGCGGTCCGGAAGGGTTGATGCCGTCTGACGACACGCTGAAGAGCTGGAAGGTGAGCAAAATACTCTGGAAGCAGTAATTTGCGTCTGAACAAACCGCCTCGCTGAAATCCGGGTATAATAGCCGCCATCAATGCCACGCTGACGTGGCATCTTTATTTCAGGAGGAGCGATGTCTCAGGTTCAGAGTGGCATTTTGCCAGAACATTGCCGCGCGGCGATTTGGATTGAAGCCAATGTCAAAGGGGACGTGGATGCCCTGCGTGCGGCCAGCAAAGCGTTTATTGATAAACTGGCGACCTTCCAGGCCAAATTCCCGGAAGCCCACCTCGGCGCCGTTGTTGCGTTTGGCAATAACGTCTGGCGTCAGCTGAGCGGCGGCGAAGGGGCGGAAGAGCTGAAAGACTTCATTCCTTACGGCAAAGGCCTGGCTCCGGCGACCCAGTACGACGTGCTGATCCACATTCTTTCTCTGCGTCACGACGTGAACTTCTCCGTTGCCCAGGCGGCGGTGGCGGCCTTTGGCGACAGCATTGAGGTGCAGGAAGAGGTTCACGGTTTCCGCTGGGTCGAAGAGCGCGATCTGAGCGGCTTCGTCGACGGAACGGAAAACCCGGCAGGGGAAGAGACGCGTCGTGAAGTCGCGGTAATCAAAGACGGCGTGGACGCGGGCGGCAGCTACGTGTTCGTGCAGCGCTGGGAGCATAACCTCAAGCAGCTTAACCGCATGAGCGTGCACGACCAGGAGATGATGATTGGCCGTACGAAAGAGGCCAACGAAGAGATCGACGGTGATGACCGTCCGGTCACCTCGCACCTGACCCGCGTTGACCTCAAGGAAGACGGTAAAGGACTGAAGATTGTCCGCCAGAGCCTGCCGTACGGCACGGCAAGCGGCACGCACGGCCTCTACTTCTGCGCCTACTGCGCGCGCTTGTATAATATTGAACAGCAGCTGCTGAGCATGTTCGGCGATACCGACGGCAAGCGCGACGCCATGCTGCGCTTCACCAAACCGGTGACCGGCGGCTACTACTTCGCGCCGTCCGTTGAGCGTCTGCTGGCGCTGTAAAACCGCTCTCCATACGTAGGCCGGGTAAGCGTTAGCGTCACCCGGCAATTTTCCCTGCCCCTTATTCCCTTTTCTGCTTCTAAATCACCAAACGGTATATAAAACCGTTACTCCTTTCATCCCCGTTATAAATATTATGACTATAAGATAGTCATCACATTTATAAGGGTGCGCAATGGCCGTTACTGTACTGAAAAAAGGAACTCTGGCGCTGGCAGGTTTACTGCTGGTGGCACAGGCGCAGGCGACTGAACTGTTGAACAGTTCGTATGACGTCTCCCGCGAGCTGTTTGCCGCCCTTAACCCCCCGTTCGAACAGCAGTGGGCGAAAGACAATAACGGCGACAAGCTGACCATCAAGCAGTCCCACGCCGGTTCGTCCAAACAGGCGCTGGCCATTCTCCAGGGGCTGAAAGCGGATGTGGTGACCTACAACCAGGTCACCGACGTGCAGATCCTGCATGACAAAGGCAAGCTCATCCCGGCGGACTGGCAGAGCCGTCTGCCGAACAACAGCTCGCCGTTCTACTCCACCATGGGTTTCCTGGTGCGCAAGGGCAATCCGAAGAATATCCACGACTGGAGCGACCTGGTGCGTTCCGACGTGAAACTGATTTTCCCGAACCCAAAAACCTCCGGTAACGCGCGTTACACCTATTTAGCGGCGTGGGGCGCGGCGGACAAGGCTGACGGTAACGATAAAGCCAAAACCGAGCAGTTCATGACCCAGTTCCTGAAAAACGTCGAAGTGTTTGATACCGGCGGCCGCGGGGCGACCACGACTTTCGCAGAGCGCGGTCTGGGCGATGTGCTGATCAGCTTCGAGTCGGAAGTGAACAACATTCGCAAACAGTATGAAGCGCAGGGCTTTGAGGTGGTTATCCCGAAAACCAACATTCTGGCCGAATTCCCTGTCGCATGGGTGGATAAAAACGTGCAGGCAAACGGTACCGAGAAAGCGGCAAAAGCCTATCTCAACTACCTGTACAGCCCTCAGGCGCAGACCATCATTACCGATTACTACTACCGCGTGAACAACCCGGACGTGATGAACAAGCTGAAAGATAAATTCCCGCAGACCGCGCTGTTCCGCGTGGAAGATCATTTTGGCTCCTGGCCAGACGTGATGAAAACGCATTTTGCCAGTGGCGGTGAGTTAGACAAACTGCTGGCGGCGGGGCATAAGTAATGTTTGCAGTATCGACTAAACGCGTGCTGCCGGGCTTTACCTTAAGTCTCGGGACCAGCCTGCTGTTCGTTTGCCTGATCCTGCTGTTGCCGCTCAGCGCCCTGGTGATGCAACTTGCGCAGATGAGCTGGGCGCAGTACTGGGACGTGGTCACTAACCCCCAGGTGGTGGCGGCCTATAAGGTGACGCTGCTGTCGGCGTTTGTCGCCTCCATTTTTAACGGCGTGTTCGGCCTGCTGATGGCATGGATTTTAACCCGCTATCGCTTCCCGGGCCGCACGCTGCTTGACGCCCTGATGGATCTGCCGTTTGCGCTGCCGACGGCGGTCGCCGGCTTAACCCTCGCGTCGCTCTTCTCCGTGAACGGGCTGTACGGCGAGTGGCTGGCGAAATTTGACATCAAGGTGACCTATACCTGGCTCGGTATCGCGGTGGCGATGGCCTTTACCAGCATCCCGTTTGTGGTGCGTACCGTGCAGCCGGTGCTGGAAGAGTTAGGTCCGGAATACGAAGAAGCGGCGGAAACGCTGGGCGCCACGCGCTGGCAGAGCTTCCGCAAGGTGGTGCTGCCGGAGTTGTCTCCGGCGCTGATGGCGGGCGTCGCGCTGTCGTTTACCCGCAGCCTCGGGGAGTTCGGCGCGGTGATTTTTATCGCCGGGAACATCGCCTGGAAAACGGAAGTGACCTCGCTGATGATTTTCATTCGCCTGCAGGAGTTTGATTATCCGGCGGCGAGCGCGATTGCTTCGGTGATTCTCGCGGCCTCGCTGCTGCTGCTGTACTCGATTAACACTCTGCAAAGTCGCTTTGGTCGACGTGTGGTAGGTCACTGATGGCGGAAGTTACGCAATTGAAGCGATACGATGCGCCCCGCATCAACTGGGGTAAATGGTTTCTGATTGGGGCGGGCGTGCTGGTGTCCGCCCTCATTCTCGTCGTGCCGACGATTTATATCTTCGTTCAGGCGTTCAGCAAGGGCCTGATGCCCGCGCTGGAAAACCTGGCGAACCCGGATATGCTGCACGCCATCTGGCTGACCGTGCTGATTGCCCTGATTACCGTTCCGGTGAACCTGGTGTTCGGTACCCTGCTGGCGTGGCTGGTGACGCGCTTTAACTTCCCGGGACGTCAGCTGCTGCTGACCCTGCTGGATATTCCGTTTGCCGTGTCGCCTGTGGTGGCGGGCCTGGTGTACCTGCTCTTTTACGGCTCCAACGGCCCGCTGGGCGGCTGGCTGGATGCGAATAACCTGCAGATCATGTTCGCCTGGCCAGGCATGGTGCTGGTTACCATCTTCGTGACCTGTCCGTTTGTGGTGCGTGAGCTGGTGCCGGTGATGTTAAGCCAGGGGAGCAACGAAGACGAAGCGGCGGTGCTGCTGGGGGCTTCGGGCTGGCAAATGTTCCGCCGCGTGACGCTGCCGAACATTCGCTGGGCGCTGCTTTACGGCGTGGTACTGACCAACGCCCGCGCGATTGGCGAGTTCGGTGCTGTTTCCGTTGTTTCCGGATCCATTCGCGGTGAAACCCTGTCGCTGCCGCTCCAGATTGAACTGCTGCAGCAGGACTACAACACCATCGGCGCCTTTACTGCCGCAGCGTTGCTGACGCTGATGGCCATTTTGACCCTGTTTTTGAAGAGTGTGGTGCAGTGGCGTTTAGAAAATCAGGAAAAACGTCTGCATCAGGAGGGAAATCATGAGCATTGAGATTGCCAATATTAAGAAGTCTTTTGGTCGCACCCAGGTGCTGAATGATATCTCGCTGGATATCCCTTCCGGACAAATGGTGGCGCTGCTGGGACCGTCTGGCTCCGGCAAAACCACGCTGCTGCGTATTATCGCCGGGCTTGAGCATCAGACCAGCGGGCACATCCGTTTCCACGGTACCGACGTGAGCCGCCTGCACGCCCGCGATCGTAAAGTGGGCTTTGTGTTCCAGCACTACGCGCTGTTCCGCCACATGACCGTGTTTGACAACATTGCGTTTGGCCTCACGGTGCTGCCGCGTCGCGAGCGCCCGGATGCGGCAACCATTAAGGCGAAAGTGACCAAACTGCTCGAGATGGTGCAGCTGGCTCACCTGGCGGACCGTTTCCCGGCCCAGCTGTCCGGCGGGCAGAAACAGCGCGTGGCGCTGGCGCGTGCGCTGGCCGTTGAGCCGCAAATTCTGCTGCTGGATGAACCCTTTGGCGCGCTGGATGCACAGGTGCGTAAAGAGCTGCGCCGTTGGCTGCGTCAGCTCCATGAAGAGCTGAAATTCACCAGCGTCTTTGTGACCCACGACCAGGAAGAGGCGATGGAAGTCGCGGATCGCGTGGTGGTCATGAGTCAGGGCAACATTGAGCAGGTTGACGAGCCGGAGCAGCTCTGGCGTGAACCGGCGACCCGCTTCGTGCTGGAGTTTATGGGCGAGGTGAACCGTCTGCAGGGCACCATTCGCGGTGGGCAGTTCCACGTCGGCGCGCACCGCTGGCCGCTGGGCTATACCTCCGCCCACCAGGGTCCGGTCGATCTGTTCCTGCGTCCGTGGGAAGTGGATGTGAGCCGTCGAACCAGCCTGGATTCACCGCTGCCGGTGCAGGTGCTGGAAGCGAGCCCTAAAGGGCACTATACCCAACTGGTGGTACAGCCGCTGGGCTGGTATACCGAGCCGCTGACGGTGGTCATGCGCGACGACGTCCCGCCGCATCGGGGAGAACGCCTGTTTGTCGGTCTGCAGCATGCCCGTATTTATCACGGCAAGGAACGCATCGAGACGCGCGAGGATATTGCTCTGGCGGAGTCAGCCTGATAGGTTAG
Organism: Enterobacter sp. ku-bf2; assembly: GCF_001742765.1. Lineage (NCBI taxonomy): Bacteria > Pseudomonadati > Pseudomonadota > Gammaproteobacteria > Enterobacterales > Enterobacteriaceae > Enterobacter > Enterobacter sp. ku-bf2. The sequence goes on along the minus strand of NZ_MDVW01000003.1, from coordinate 52,552 downwards.
GATTACGTAGTTTTGCCGGGTGGCGCTGCGCTTACCCGGCCTACAATATGACGTATGTAGGCCCGGAGCGCTGCGCGCCACCGGGCTTTTTATTGGACAGCGATCATGAATACCTTAGAAAAGACCATCGGCAACACGCCTCTGGTCAAGCTTCAGCGCATGGGGCCAGACAACGGCAGCGAAATCTGGGTCAAACTCGAAGGCAATAATCCGGCGGGGTCGGTGAAAGACCGCGCCGCGCTGTCGATGATCGTCCAGGCCGAAAAGCGTGGTGAAATCAAGCCGGGCGACGTGCTGATTGAAGCCACCAGCGGCAACACCGGTATCGCCCTGGCCATGATTGCGGCGCTGAAAGGCTACCGCATGAAGCTGCTGATGCCGGATAACATGAGCCAGGAGCGCCGCGCCGCGATGCGTGCCTACGGAGCCGAGCTGATTCTGGTGACCAAAGAGCAGGGGATGGAAGGCGCGCGCGACCTGGCGTTAGAAATGGCCGAGCGCGGTGAAGGTAAACTGCTCGATCAGTTTAATAACCCGGACAACCCGTACGCGCACTACACCACCACCGGCCCGGAAATCTGGCAGCAAACCGACGGGCGAATCACCCATTTTGTCTCCAGCATGGGTACCACCGGCACCATTACCGGGGTATCGCGTTTTCTGCGCGAGCAGGATAAAGCCGTCACCATTGTCGGCCTGCAGCCGGAAGAGGGGAGCAGCATTCCGGGCATTCGCCGCTGGCCGGCGGAGTATATGCCCGGCATCTTTAATGCGCAGCTTGTGGACCAGGTGCTGGATCTTCACCAGCGCGAGGCGGAAAATACCATGCGTGAGCTGGCCGTGCGCGAAGGCATCTTCTGCGGCGTCAGCTCGGGCGGCGCGGTAGCGGGCGCGATGCGGGTGGCGCAGGCAAACCCGGGCGCGGTGGTGGTGGCGATTATTTGCGATCGCGGCGATCGCTATCTGTCTACCGGCGTCTTTGGTGAAGAGAGTTATTCGCAGGGGGCGGGAATTTAAGCGTCATGGAGATGATTCTATTCCGGGATAACACCCGGGCGCAGCAAACCGATATTGTCGCGGTGCAGTCGCAGGTGGTGTATGGCAGCGTGGGAAACAGCATCGCGGTGCCGAATATTCGAACCCACAGGCTGAACGTCACCGCCGTGCCAACGGTACTGTTCAGCAACACGCCACACTATGACACGTTCTACGGCGGCGTGATCCCCGACGAGTGGTTCAGCGGCTATCTGAAGGCGCTGGAAGAGCGCGAGATCCTGCGCGAGCTTAAGGCGGTCACTACCGGCTATATGGGAAATGCCAGCCAGATCGTCCTGCTGGCGCAGTGGCTGAAGGCGGTCAAAGCGCAGCATCCTGACCTGCTGGTGCTGGTCGACCCGGTTATCGGCGATATCGACAGCGGAATGTACGTGAAGCCCGAGATCCCCGAGGCGTATCGGGAGCACCTGCTGCCGCTGGCGCAGGGGATTACGCCAAACGTCTATGAGCTGGAAGTGCTAAGCGGCAAACCGTGCCGCACGCCGGAAAGCGCCATCGCGGCGGCACAGGGACTGCTCTCTGACAGCCTGAAATGGGTGGCGATCACCAGTGCGCCTGTCGCTGACGACCCGCAAAACATCCACGTGGTGCTAGTGACGAATGAAGGCGTTACCGTCAGTGCGCATCCGCGGGTAGAAACCGATCTGAAAGGGACGGGCGATCTGTTCTGTTCAGAACTGGTGAGCGGCATTGTTGAGGGGAAAACCGTTGCCGATGCCATTCGCATGGCTGGCGATAGGGTGACGGACGTGATGCTCTATACCCAGTCGAAAGGCTACGACGAGCTTATCCTGCCGGCATAAACAAAAATGGCGCCCGAAGGCGCCATTTTACTGTGCGGCAAGAATTACTTCTTGATGCGGATAACCGGGGTTTCACCCACGGTGACGCTGCCAGACAGTTTGATCAGTTCTTTGATTTCGTCCATGTTGGAGATAACAACCGGAGTCAGGGTAGACTTGGCTTTTTCTTCCAGCAGTGGCAGATCGAATTCAATCACCGGGTCGCCAACTTTAACACGCTGGCCTTCTTCCGCGATACGTTTGAAGCCTTCGCCTTTCAGTTCAACGGTGTCGATACCGAAGTGAACGAACAGTTCGATACCGCTATCAGATTCGATAGAGAACGCATGGTTGGTTTCAAAAATTTTACCGATGGTGCCGTCAACTGGAGCAACCATTTTGTTGCCAGTTGGTTTGATAGCAATGCCATCACCAACGATTTTCTCAGCAAACACTACATCCGGCACGTCTTCGATGTTGACGATCTCGCCGGAGAGCGGAGCAACAATCTCAATAGTTCCGGAGTCTTTCTTATCATCAGAAACCAGAGATTTCAGTTTATCGAACAAACCCATGATCTTCTCCTAAGCAGTAATTTGGGCCGCATCTCGTGGATTAGCAGATTGTTTTTTCTTCAATGAACTTGTTAACCAGCGTCATTAACTCGTCCGTTGTCGGTTGAGCAAGAGCCTGCTCTGCTAACACCTTCGCATCTTCGAAGTTCGTGTTACGGATAATCTTCTTAATGCGCGGGATGGAAATGGCGCTCATAGAGAATTCGTCCAGACCCATACCCAGCAACAGAAGTGTAGCACGTTCGTCGCCTGCAAGCTCACCACACATGCCAGTCCATTTACCTTCTGCATGAGAAGCATCAATAACTTGCTTGATCAAGTTCAGTACGGACGGTGACATTGGCTGGTAGAGATGTGAAATCATATCATTACCACGGTCAACTGCCAGGGTGTACTGCGTTAAATCATTGGTACCGATACTAAAGAAATCAACTTCTTTGGCTAAATGACGCGCAATGGTCGCCGCCGCTGGTGTTTCCACCATCACGCCGATCTCGATTGACTCGTCAAACGCTTTACCTTCGTCGCGCAGTTCCTGTTTGTAGATTTCGATCTCTTTCTTCAGTGCACGCACTTCTTCAACAGAGATGATCATTGGGAACATGATGCGCAGCTTACCGAACGCAGAGGCACGCAGGATCGCGCGAACCTGGTCACGCAGGATCTCTTTACGATCCATTGCGATACGGATTGCACGCCAGCCCAGGAACGGGTTCTCTTCTTTCGGGAAGTTCATGTACGGCAGCTCTTTGTCGCCACCGATGTCCATGGTACGGACGATAACCGCCTGAGAGCCACACGCTTCAGCCACGGCTTTATACGCGGCAAACTGCTCTTCTTCTGTAGGCAGCGCGTCGCGGTCCATGAACAGGAATTCAGTACGATAGAGACCGACGCCTTCCGCACCGTTGCGCTCAGCGCCATCAACGTCGCGGACGGTACCGATGTTTGCGCACACTTCAACCTGATGGCCGTCCAGGGTGATGGCTGGCAGGTCTTTCAGCTTAGCGAGTTCCGCTTTTTCAGTCGCAACCTGCTCCTGAACCGCGCGCAGTTTATCGATCTCTTCATTGGTTGGGTTGACGTAAACCAGATTGTTTACGGCATCCAGAATCAGATAGTCGCCGTTTTTCACCTGAGAGGTGACGCTACCGGTACCCACGATGGCAGGCAGTTCCAGAGAACGCGCCATGATAGAGGTGTGGGAGGTACGGCCACCCGCGTCGGTGATGAAACCGAGGACCTTTTTCAGGTTCAGCTGTGCGGTTTCAGACGGGGTGAGGTCAGCAGCAACCAGGATCACTTCATCCTGAATTGCGCTCAGGTCGATAATGGCCAGGCCCAGGATGTTGCGCAGCAGGCGCTTACCGATGTCACGTACGTCAGCCGCACGCTCTTTCAGGTATTCATCATCCAGTTCTTCCAGGGCAGTTGCCTGACCTTCGATAACTTCATGCGCAGCCGCGTCGGCCGTCATGCCTTTATCTTTAATCAGGGCTATGATTTCCTGCTCCAGCTCCTCATCTTCGAGCAGCATGATGTGCCCTTCGAAGATGGCTTCTTTTTCTTCACCGAAAGTTTCGCCAGCTTTAGTTTTGATTGCTTCCAGTTGCGCAGATGCCTTGGCACGACCGCTCAGAAAACGTTCAACTTCCTGATCAACCTTGTCGGCAGAAATTTTTTTCCGGTCGATGACGATCTCGTCTTCTTTCAGCAGCAGTGCCTTGCCGAAAGCGATACCCGGGGATGCTAAAATGCCTGAAATCATAACCCTACCTTACTTGTGACTGATATTTAAAAGAACCCGGAAACTTACTCGAGCTCAGCCATCAGTTTTACCAGATGCTCAACTGCTTTCTGCTCGTCTTCACCTTCCGCAGAGATGGTGACAACGGTGCCCTGAGTCAGGCCCAGAGTCTGCAGTTTGAACAGGCTTTTTGCGCTCGCGCTTTTGCCGTTGGAAGTCACAGTGATTTCAGAAGAAAAGCCTTTTGCTTCTTTAACAAACTGAGCAGCAGGGCGGGTGTGCAGACCGTTCGGAGCGGTAATGGTAACTTCTTGCTGGAACATTGTATTTCCCCAACTTATAGGTTTAGTGTTGTGGAACTAAAGTCTAGCCTGGCGACTGAACTTTAGCCTGTATTGTTAGCGCTGACGTTTCGATCGTCATTAAACATTATGCAGCGAAAGCAAGACTTGAACCAAATCATAAAATCGATTCAGCAAGGGTATTTCGTTCGCTGATTAATTTCACGCATCAAAATAATTGCTGGTTTAAATACCAGACCCTTCGGGGTGAAGCAATGCCAGGAGGGGTAAAAGTTTGAAGCAGGCCACAAAAAAGCACCTGAAAAGGTGCTTTTTTACGCGTTATTAACATGCTGGCACTACTGTTGCAGCTCTTTTTCAGTGAAGAGATCGGCAAACAGCGCGGTGCTCAAGTAACGCTCACCCGAGGAAGGAAGGATAACCACAATATTCTTATTGGTAAAGGCTTCATCTTCCTGAAGCTTGAGCGCTGCCGCAACGGCCGCACCGGAAGAGATACCCGCCAGAATACCTTCTTCATCCATCAGGCGACGCGCGGTAGAGATGGCTTCTTCGTTCGTAATGGTGATCACTTTATCGATCAGCTTCAGATCCAGGTTGCCCGGAATGAAGCCTGCGCCAATACCCTGAATTTTGTGCGGGCCGGGTTTGAGTTCTTCCCCCGCCAGCGCCTGGGTGATAACCGGTGAGTCAGTCGGCTCAACGGCAACGGTAATCAGATCTTTTTTACCCTTCGTGCCTTTAATATAGCGTGACACGCCGGTCAGCGTACCGCCGGTACCCACGCCGGAGATAAAGACGTCAACCTGGCCGTCAGTATCTTCCCAGATTTCCGGGCCGGTGGTCTTCTCGTGAATTTCCGGGTTTGCCGGGTTGCTGAACTGCTGCAGCAGCAGGTATTTCGCCGGATCGCTGGCCACAATCTCTTCGGCTTTCTGAATGGCACCTTTCATGCCCTTCGCGCCTTCGGTCAGCACCAGGTTCGCGCCCAGCGCTTTAAGCAGCTTACGACGCTCGATGCTCATGGTTTCAGGCATGGTCAGCGTCAGCTTATAGCCGCGCGCGGCAGCAACATAGGCCAGAGCGATCCCGGTATTGCCGCTGGTCGGTTCCACCAGCTCAACGCCAGGCTTCAGTACGCCACGTTTTTCAGCATCCCAAATCATGTTGGCACCGATGCGGCATTTTACGCTGAAGCTCGGGTTACGTGATTCGACCTTCGCCAGGATGCGTCCATTACCGATACGGTTCAGTCGAACCAGGGGCGTATGACCGATAGTCAGCGAGTTGTCTTCATAAATCTTACTCATGGCCTGTCCTTAACTGTATGAAATTGGGATACCGACCCAGCATACCTGCTAAGCAGGTAGGGGGAAGTAAGGAATTCGCATATCTATATACTGCAAGGAAATAATGGGGATCAGTATGGAATAAGGGGCGGCATAAGCCACCCCTGCTTTACACATTTTTGCATTATTTCCATAACGCGTGCTTAGCACGGTAGCAGTCCACCCACATTGCCGTCGCGCCGCAGACGGCAACCGGCATGATGAACAGATTCAGGAAGGGGATCATGGTAAACAGGCTGGTCAGCGCACCAAACTGCATATTGGCAACCTTCTGGCTGCGCAGGGCAGTGCGCATCTCTTTAAACGGTACCTTGTGGTTGTCGAACGGATAGTCGCAGTACTGGATGGCCAGCATCCAGGCGCTGAACAGGAACCACAGCACCGGTGCCACCGTCTGGCCAATGCCGGGCACAAAATAGAGGATAAGCAGCACAACCGCGCGGGGCAGGTACCAGGCGAACTTTTGCCATTCACGCTTCATAATGCGAGGGAGGTCTTTCATGATCCCCCATATGCCCGTGTCCGGCGGTGTTGCGCCGGTAAGGCGCGCTTCCAGCTGTTCCGCCAGCAAACCGTTAAACGGTGCGGCTATCCAGTTGGCAATCGTCGAGAAGAAGTAGCCAAACACCAGCAGCACGGAGATCACTGCCACCGGCCAGAGCAGGTAGTTAAGCCACTGCAGCCAGTTTGGCACATGGCTCATCAGCGACGGGATCCAGCTCTCCAGCTTTGTGAACAGCCACCAGAACGCGCCGCCCATCAGAATAATGTTGATCAACAGCGGCAGGATGACGAAGCGTCGAATACCCGGCAGGGAGACCAGTTTCCAGCCCTGAGAAAAATACCAGACGCCGCTGCGCGGGGGGGAAGAAGATGTTGAAACCATAGCCAGGCTGTACTCCTTTTTACACAACCAGTGGAATTGCCCGCCTATATTATCCACTTACGGACCAATGACCAGTTCGGAAATGTTCGAAAAACCAGCAAAAAGCACGATTTCCTTCATCTTTATGCTGTGAATGCTCTGCACACACTTGCACTTGACGTAAACGGCAAATACTCTTAGTGAGTAAATGTTTGCCGTGGTGGCAAGGTGTTAGAACAACAGAGAATATAATGATGCAGGATTTGCGTCTGATATTAATCATTGTTGGCGCGATCGCCATAATCGCTTTACTGGTACATGGTTTCTGGACCAGCCGTAAAGAGCGTTCCTCGATGTTTCGCGATCGCCCACTGAAGCGCATGAAGTCCAGTCGTGACGACGATGACAGTGAAGATGACATCGATGGAAGCGACGACGACGGCGTGGGTGAAGTTCGTGTTCATCGGGTCAATACTGCGCCCGGCGTAGGCCATGGGGAGCATGAAGCGCCTCGTCCTTCGCAGCACCAGTATCAACCGCCGTATGCTTCTGCACAGCCGCGCCAGCCAGCGCCGCAGCCTGTGGAAGAACCGGTGCGCCAGCCGCCGCAACAGCCTGTCTATCAGCAGCCTGCTGCGCCACAACCGGTTCAACAGCAACCGGTGCAGCAGCCCGTGCAACAGCAGCCTGCGCAGCCGGTACCACAACCGCAGCAGCCTGTTCATGTTCAACCTGCGCCGCAGCCCGCGCCAGCCCCGCACGTTGAGCCTGAGCCCGTTGCAGAGCCAGAACCGGTTGTTGAAAAACCGCAGCGTAAAGAAGCGGTGATCATCATGAACGTGGCCGCGCATCACGGTAGCCATCTCAACGGTGACGTTCTGCTTAACAGTATTCAACAGGCAGGCTTCAAGTTTGGCGATATGAACATTTTCCATCGTCACCTGAGTCCTGACGGTAGCGGCCCGGCGCTGTTCAGCCTGGCCAACATGGTTAACCCAGGTACCTTTGATCCGGACATGACCGGTGATTTCGTTACGCCTGGCGTCACTATCTTTATGCAGGTGCCGTCTTACGGCGACGAACTGCAAAACTTTAAGCTGATGCTGCAGTCCGCTCAGCATATCGCTGACGAAGTCGGCGGTGTGGTGCTCGACGATCAGCGTCGAATGATGACCCCGCAGAAACTGCGCGAGTATCAGGACCGCATCCGCGAAGTTAAGGAAGCTAACGCGTAATCGCCGCGTTGACTTCAACTCCTCCTCAACCCCCGCATGTCGGGGGTTTTTTCTCATTGATGGTGTGATATGGACTCAATCGAACAACAACTCACTGAACTGCGAACCACGCTTCGCCATCATGAATATCTCTATCATGTTATGGACGCACCGGAAGTCCCGGATGCGGAGTATGACCGCCTGATGCGTGAGCTGCGGGAATTAGAGGCGCAGCATCCAGAACTCATCACGCCGGATTCCCCCACCCAGCGCGTCGGCGCAGAGCCGCTGGGGGCCTTCAGCCAGGTGCGGCATGAAGTGCCGATGCTGTCGCTGGATAACGTCTTCGATGAAGAGAGCTTCCTCGCGTTTAACAAGCGCGTGCAGGATCGCCTGAAAAGCAGCGACGCGCTCACCTGGTGCTGCGAGCTGAAGCTGGATGGCCTCGCCGTCAGCCTTCTCTATGAAAACGGCGTGCTGGTGCGTGCCGCGACGCGTGGCGACGGCACGACGGGTGAAGACATCACCACTAACGTGCGTACCATCCGCGCGATCCCGCTGAAGCTTCAGGGTGACAACATTCCTGCGCGTCTGGAAGTGCGCGGCGAGGTGTTCCTGCCGCAGGCGGGCTTCGAGAAAATTAACGAAGAGGCGCGTCGCACCGGCGGGAAAGTGTTTGCTAACCCGCGTAACGCGGCGGCGGGCTCGCTGCGTCAGCTTGACCCGCGCATCACTGCGAAGCGACCGCTTACTTTCTTCTGCTACGGTGTCGGTATTCTGGAGGGCGGCGAGCTGCCGGATACCCATCTCGGGCGTCTGCTGCAGTTTAAGGCGTGGGGGCTGCCGGTGAGCAACCGAGTTCAGCTCTGCGACTCGCCGGAAGCGGTACTGGCGTTCTACCACAAGGTGGAAGAGGATCGTCCGACGCTCGGCTTTGATATTGATGGCGTGGTCATCAAGGTGAATTCACTGGCGCTGCAGGAGCAGCTGGGCTTCGTGGCGCGCGCGCCGCGCTGGGCGGTGGCGTTTAAGTTCCCAGCTCAGGAGCAGATGACCTTCGTCCGCGACGTGGAGTTCCAGGTGGGACGTACGGGGGCCATTACCCCGGTCGCCCGTCTGGAGCCGGTGCAGGTGGCGGGCGTGCTGGTGAGTAACGCCACGCTGCATAACGCCGATGAAATCGACCGCCTGGGCCTGCGTATTGGTGACAAAGTGGTGATTCGCCGCGCGGGGGACGTGATCCCGCAGGTGGTTAACGTTGTGGAGTCAGAACGTCCTGACGATACGCGCGAGGTTGTCTTCCCAACCCATTGCCCGGTGTGTGGCTCGGACGTTGAGCGTGTGGAAGGTGAAGCCGTGGCGCGCTGTACGGGGGGCTTAATCTGTGGCGCACAGCGTAAAGAGTCACTGAAGCACTTCGTTTCCCGTCGCGCAATGGACGTGGACGGCATGGGCGACAAGATTATCGATCAGCTGGTTGAGAAAGAGTATGTCCACACGCCAGCGGACCTCTTCAGGCTGACCGCAGGTAAACTGACCGGCCTAGACCGCATGGGGCCAAAGTCAGCCCAGAACGTAGTTAACGCGCTGGAGGCCGCCAAAGAGACCACCTTCGCCCGCTTCCTGTACGCGCTGGGCATTCGTGAGGTGGGTGAAGCCACGGCTGCGGGGCTGGCGGCGTATTTTGGTACGCTGGAGGCGCTGGAAAAGGCGAGCATCGAGGAGCTGCAGAAAGTCCCGGATGTCGGCATCGTCGTCGCCACGCACGTCTTTAACTTCTTTGCCGAAGAGAGCAACCGTAACGTCATCGGCGAACTGCTGGAAGAGGGCATTAAATGGCCCGCGCCGGTGGTGGTTAATGCTGAAGAGATCGACAGTCCGTTCGCCGGTAAAACGGTGGTGCTCACCGGCAGCCTGAGCCAGCTTTCACGCGACGACGCCAAAGCCCGTCTGGTGGCGCTGGGGGCCAAAGTGGCGGGCAGCGTGTCGAAGAAAACCGACCTGGTGATTGCCGGAGAAGCGGCGGGTTCGAAGCTGGCGAAAGCCCAGGAGCTCGGCATTGAGGTTATCGACGAAGCGGAAATGATGCGTCTGTTAGGAGAGTAACGTGGAGAAAGAGCAGCTCGTTGAGATCGCCAATACCGAGATGCCGTTTGGTAAATACAAGGGCCGCAGGCTGATTGATTTGCCGGAGGAGTATCTGCTGTGGTTTGCCCGTAAGGATGAATTTCCGGCAGGGCGACTGGGCGAGCTGATGGCGATAACGTTACTGATCAAAACCGAGGGGCTGACCCAGCTGGTGCAGCCCCTGAAACGTCCTTAAGCCTTCGCGGCGCGGGTCGCTTCCTGCGCCAGTTTTTCGGTCTGGCGTTTGTAGCGACGCGCGAGCACCGCGCAGACCATCAGCTGGATCTGATGGAAAATCATCAGCGGCAGTACCATCATCCCAATCACCGAAGTCGGGAACAGAATGTTGGCCATCGGGATGCCGTTCGCCAGGCTCTTCTTCGAACCGCAGAACACAATCGTAATTTCATCCGCTTTGTTGAAGCCGCACTTACGTGCCACAAAGACGTTTACCGCTATTACAATCGCCAGCAGGACAATGCTGACCACCACGATAAACAGCAGCGAGCCTGCCCCCACCTTGTGCCAGATCCCGTTCACGACCGCTTCGCTGAAGGCGGAGTAAACCACCAGCAGAATCGAGGTCTGGTCGGTTTTTGAGATCCACTTTTTATGCTTCGCCACAAACGCCCCGGTCCACGGACGGGAGAGATGGCCCAGGACAAACGGCAGCAGCAGCTGCAGACAGATTTTGCCCACCTGCTCAAGGTTACCTTCCGCACCGTGCATGTTCATCAGCAGGCCCACCAGCAGCGGCGAGACGAAAATCCCCAGCAGGCTGGAGGCTGATGCCGAGCAGACCGCGGCCGCCACGTTCCCTCCCGCGAGAGAGGTAAAGGCAATGGCGGACTGCACCGTGGCCGGAAGAATACAGAGATACAGGAAGCCGGTGTAGAGCGCCGGGTCGACGTTAACCGGCGCCCACCAGGCAAACAACACCCCGAGGATCGGGAACAGAATAAACGTGCTGCACATCACCCAGAGGTGCAGTCGCCAGTGGCTACCGCCCGCGATAATGGCTTCACGGGAGAGTTTTGCGCCGTGCATAAAGAACAGCAGCGCGATGGCGGCCGTCGTCAGTCCTTCAAAGAACGGGACGAACCCGCCGCGAGCGGGAAAGAACGAGGCCAGTAAAACGGTAACCACCAGGGTGAGCGTAAACGGATCAACAATACGAAATAGTTTCATAATGACTCCTGAAAACAGATGTCGCTATTGTGCTTTTTTCCATTTGAGAAATAAAATTGATTTATTGCATCCATTCATGAATTAAACAGATGAATTATTCCTTACGCCAGCTTCGCATTTTCGTCACCGTCGCCCATGCCCGCAGCTTTAGCCGGGCAGGGGAGATGATTGGCCTGAGCCAGTCGGCGGTCAGCCACAGCGTGAAAGAGCTGGAGAATCAGACGGGGGTAAGATTACTTGATCGTACCACGCGCGAAGTGGTGTTGACCGAAGCCGGGCAGCAGCTGGCTCTGCGCCTTGAACGGCTGCTGGATGAGCTGAACAGCACGCTCAGAGACGTGGGGAGACTGGGCCAGCAGCTTTCGGGTACCGTGCGGGTTGCGGCCAGCCAGACGATCTCTGCGCACCTTATCCCGCAGTGTATTGCCGAGGGAAGCCATCTCTACCCGGACATTGATTTTGTGCTGCATGACAGACCGCAACAGTGGGTGCTGGAGAGCATCCGCCAGGGAGATGTCGATTTTGGTATTGTTATCGATCCCGGCCAGGTGAGCGATCTGGAGTGCGAAAGCGTACTTTCAGAGCCCTTTTTGCTGCTCTGCCGTGACGACGATCCGCTGGCCGCGTTACCGGAGGTCAGGTGGCAGTCACTGCAGGGCGCGAACCTGGTTTTACAGGATTATGCCTCGGGCAGCCGTCCGCTGATTGATTCCGCGCTGGTGGATCAGAGGGTCAAGGCTGCAATCGTGCAGGAGATTGGTCACCCGGCGACGCTGTTTCCCATGGTGGAAGCCGGCATTGGCATCAGCGTATTGCCCGCCCTGGCGCTTCCCCTGCCGCAGGGAAGTCGACTGGCCGTGAAGCGGTTGATGCCCGTTGTCGAGCGAAAGCTAATGCTGGTGCGGCGAAAAAATCGTTCACTCTCGGGGGCGGCGCAGGCTATCTGGGAAGTGGTGCGTATCCAGGCACAGCGATTAACCGAGGCCCGCATACGCGATCCACTGTTTAACGCATCAGAAGATTAGATGTAGATATCAATCTGATTAGTGTCTGACGGGCTATTCACGCCTTCCACTTTGCCCAGTTTTTGTTCCTGCTTCTTCTGGGCCTCTTCGGCCTGCTGGCGCTGCAACGCGGCGAGCTGCGCCTGCAGCACTTTGATCTGGGTCTGAATCAGTTCCTGCTGCTTTTTCTTTTCATCGGTGCTGATGGGGCTGTTCGACAGCTCTTTTAACTGCTGGGTCAGCTTTTTGATCTTGTCGAGAATGCGGGTGATTTGCGCAGAGATATCGTTACTGCTCGAAGTGCCACTCGCGCCGCTGGTTTGTATCTGTTGGGTTGAAGCCTGAATGGTCGTCATACTTTTTCCTCGCGTTATAAAACAGAGGTATCGGCACCGACGGGATTAGCTTGAGCAAAACTGCCATATCTGGCAGGGAGTTGCATCGATACACAATCAGTATTGATGGTGCGGTGAAAGTGTATTGGAGGTCACCGGCAGGCTGCGGATATAAGACGTAAGTCATGCGATCCCCGCATCGCGATCTTCATCCTTAAGGAGCCTCTATGACCCTCTCGAATAATCCGTGGTACTGCGCCGACATCATTCGCGCCGCTAAGCCGAACTTCACGCCTCGCGTGGCATTTATTCTCGGCTCTGGCCTGGGTGCCCTTGCCGACCAGATTGATGACGCCGTTTCCCTGAGCTACGAAACGCTGCCTGGCTTCCCGGTGAGCACCGTGCATGGCCATGCCGGGGAGCTGGTGCTCGGGCATCTTGCCGGGGTGCCGGTTGCCTGCATGAAGGGGCGCGGCCATTTCTATGAGGGGCGAGGGATGACCATCATGACCGATGCGATCCGTACCTTTAAGCTGCTGGGGTGCGAACTGCTGTTTAGCACCAATGCGGCGGGCTCGTTGCGCCCGGACGTTCAGCCAGGCAGTCTGGTTGCTCTGAGCGACCATATTAACACCATGCCGGGCACGCCGATGGTAGGGCTGAACAATGAGCGCTTTGGCGAGCGTTTCTTCTCGCTGGCCAATGCTTACGACGCGGATTACCGCGCCATTCTGCAAACCGTGGCGACGAAAGCCGGCTTCCCGCTCCATGAAGGGGTGTTTGTTTCTTATCCCGGACCGAACTTCGAGACGGCGGCCGAGATCCGCATGATGCAAATTATCGGCGGCGATGTGGTGGGCATGTCCGTAGTGCCGGAAGTGATTTCCGCGCGTCACTGCGGCCTGAAGGTCGTGGCCGTTTCTGCGATTACCAATCTCGCGGAAGGGCTGGGCGATATCAAACTCTCGCATGAACAAACCCTCGCTGCCGCTGAGCTTTCCCGCCAGAACTTTATCAATCTTATCTGCGGTTTTCTTCGCCATATTGCCTGAGTAAAACAATAAAGTGGCCCGTGAGGGCCACACTGCTATAAGGAATGGGTTATGAGCATCACGACTCGCTTAAAGATGATGTCCTTTATGCAATATTTTATCTGGGGGAGCTGGCTGGTTACCCTCGGCGCTTACATGATTAACACCCTACACTTTACCGGCTCCGACGTGGGCATGGTGTACAGCTCCAAAGGACTTGCCGCGATTGTTATGCCCTCGCTGGTGGGAATTATTGCCGACAAATGGCTGCGGGCAGACCGCGCCTACGTGATTTGTCATCTCGTTTGCGCCGTCGCGCTCTGCTATGCCGCACAGGTTAATGAGCCGGGCCTGATGTTCTGGGTCATGCTGGTGAATGCGATGGCCTTTATGCCCACGATTGCGCTGTCGAATACGATTTCTTACTCCTGTCTTGAACAGGCAGGGCTGGATACGGTGAGCCATTTTCCGCGAGTGCGGGTGTATGGCACCGTGGGCTTTATTGCCGCGATGTGGACCATAAGCCTGATGGGGGCGGAGCTGAGCAACCTGCAGCTCTATATGGCGGCTGCCGCGTCCGTGCTGCTGGCGCTCTATTCTCTGACATTGCCAGCCATTCCGGTGGCGAAAACAAAAACCTCTCCGTCGCTGGCCAGCAAGCTGGGCCTCAATGCGTTTGTCCTGTTTAAACAGCCCCGCATGGCGGTGTTCTTTTTATTCGCGATGCTGCTGGGGGCCGTGCTGCAGATAACCAACACGTTTGGCAGCCCCTTCCTGCATGATTTTGCGCGTAATCCAGCGTATACCGATAGCTTTATCGTCAAATATCCGTCCATTCTGCTCTCCGTTTCGCAAATCTCTGAAGTGTTCTTCATTCTGACCATTCCGTACTTCCTCGGACGCTTTGGTATTAAAACGGTCATGCTGATGAGCATGGTGGCCTGGATGCTGCGGTTTGGGCTGTTTGCCTTTGGCGATCCGTCTGCAACAGGCTTTGTGCTGCTCATGCTCTCAATGATTGTCTACGGCTGCGCGTTCGACTTTTTCAATATTTCCGGCTCGGTGTTTGTCGAACAAGAGGTGAGCGCCGATATCCGCGCCAGCGCACAGGGGCTGTTTATGACAACCGTTAACGGTATCGGGGCCTGGTTCGGATCGGTGTTGAGCGGTATGGTCGTCGATTATTTCTCGGTGGACGGAGTGAAGGACTGGCAGACGATCTGGCTGGTATTCGCGGCCTATGCCCTGGCGCTCGCGGTGGTGTTTTATTTTAGCTTTAACTATCGCCACACCTGCAAAAACAGCGAGATGCGCACAGTTGCGCATTAAATTTCCCCTCTGGACGATGAAAGGCTTTAAGGTAGGCACATAAGTGTTATCGCCAGGATATGTTTTGATGGAACGCGCCTATCGGACCGATCTCAAGCTGCTGCGCTATTTTCTGGCCGTGGCTGAGGAGCTGCATTTTGGACGGGCTGCGGCCCGTCTCAATATGTCTCAGCCGCCGTTGAGCCTGCATATTAAAGAGCTGGAAGGCCAGCTGGGGACGTTACTGTTTATTCGCCATTCACGGAGCGTCGCGTTGACGCATGCCGGTAAGGTGCTGATGGAAGAGTCCCGTCGTTTGCTTGCCGGTGCAAACCAGGCGCTGGCTCGCGTCGAGCAGATTGGCCGGGGGGAGGCAGGGCGCATTGAGCTGGGTATTGTCGGTACCGCCATGTGGAGTGAGGTGCGCACGGTGATGCGCGCTTTTTTGAAATCGCACCCGAATGTAGATGTCGTATTCCGCGAGAAATCCCCGGTCATGCAGATGGCGCTGCTTGAGCGCCGGGAGCTGGATGTGGGCATCTGGCGAATGGCAACCGAGCCCACCGCTGGGTTTACCAGCGTACGGTTACGTGAGGCCGCGTTTCTGGTGGCGATGCCGGAAGATCACCGGCTGGTGAGCGAATCATCGATTGCGCTCGCAGAGTTGCAGGACGAATATTTTGTCACGATGCCTTCAGCGCATTCTGACTGGGCATTTTTACATCGCGTCTGCCAGCAGGCCGGGTTTTCGCCGATGATCGTGCGTGAAGCCGTTGAGCCGCAAACGGTACTGGCGATGATCAGCATGGGCATGGGGATTACGCTTGCCGCAGACAGTTACGCGCAAATGCAGTGGCCGGGCGTGGTGTTCCGCCCGCTGAAAGAGCGTATACCGGCAGATTTGTATGTGGTGTATGACGAGAAGCAGGCGACGCCAGCGGTGAAGACGCTAATTGAAACGTTAACAGTAGTGTGATGGTTTCGTAGGCCTGATAAGCGTAGCGCCATCAGGCTATGTTTTTTACGCTCAGTACCGCAGATAGCAAAAAAGCGCCTTTAGGGCGCTTTTTTGCATTGGTGGGTCGTGCAGGATTCGAACCTGCGACCAATTGATTAAAAGTCAACTGCTCTACCAACTGAGCTAACGACCCGAAATGGTGGGCGATGACGGGCTCGAACCGCCGACCCCCTCCGTGTAAAGGAGATGCTCTACCAACTGAGCTAATCGCCCATTTCGGAACTGCTGCGATAAGGTGAGAATGGTGGGCGATGACGGGCTCGAACCGCCGACCCCCTCCGTGTAAAGGAGATGCTCTACCAACTGAGCTAATCGCCCAATCTCAATTCTTATCTACACTGCGAGTCTACCGAAGTAGATGGTGGGTGATGACGGGCTCGAACCGCCGACCCCCTCCGTGTAAAGGAGATGCTCTACCAACTGAGCTAATCACCCCCGCTGTGTGGAGTCGCATTATAGGGAGAGTTGAAAATGAGTCAACGCATTTTCTAAAGTTTTTATTCGTTCGTCGTAAAATTAAGCAAAACGATCGCGAAACGGGCAGTGGCGCATGATTTCTAAACAAAAATCGCAAACTCGGGCCCGATTCAGGGAACAACATTGAGGAATCGCCGCACAGTGATAGAATATTGCCCATCGTTTTTTCCCCAGGATTTGCCGATTGCCGGCATCTTTATAACGTAAGGCCATTTCATGAAAATCAAAACTCGCTTCGCGCCGAGCCCGACAGGCTATCTGCACGTCGGTGGTGCACGTACCGCTCTCTATTCCTGGCTTTTCGCACGCCACAACAAAGGTGAGTTCGTGCTGCGTATTGAAGACACCGATCTTGAGCGCTCCACGCCAGAAGCAATTGAAGCCATTATGGATGGGATGAACTGGCTGAACCTGGAATGGGACGAAGGTCCCTATTTCCAGACCAAACGCTTTGACCGCTATAACGCCGTCATTGATGAGATGCTGGTCGCGGGCACGGCGTATAGATGCTACTGCTCCAAAGAGCGTCTGGATGCGCTGCGCGAAGAGCAGATGGCGAACGGTGAGAAGCCGCGTTATGACGGCCGCTGCCGCCATGACCATAGCCAGCATGCTGCTGATGAGCCTTGCGTCGTGCGTTTTGCTAACCCGCAAGAGGGGTCTGTGATCTTTGACGACCAGATCCGTGGCCCGATCGAATTCAGCAACCAGGAGCTGGACGATCTGATCATCCGTCGTACCGATGGTTCCCCAACCTACAACTTCTGCGTGGTGGTTGACGACTGGGATATGGAAATTACCCACGTTGTGCGCGGTGAAGACCACATCAACAACACGCCACGTCAGATCAACATTCTGAAGGCGCTGAACGCGCCGGTGCCTGTCTATGCGCACGTCTCCATGATCAACGGTGATGACGGCAAAAAACTGTCTAAACGCCACGGTGCGGTGAGCGTCATGCAGTATCGCGACGACGGCTATCTGCCAGAAGCGCTCCTGAACTATCTGGTGCGTCTGGGCTGGGCCCACGGTGACCAGGAGATCTTCAGCCGCGAAGAGATGATCGAACTCTTCTCTTTGAGCTCAGTCAGCAAATCCGCCAGCGCGTTTAACACTGACAAGCTGCTGTGGCTGAACCATCACTACATCAATACCATGCCGCCAGAATATGTGGCGACGTATCTGCAGTGGCACATTGAGCAGGCAAATATTGATACCCGCACGGGCCCTGAGCTGGCGGATCTGGTGAAACTGCTCGGCGAGCGCTGCAAAACGCTGAAAGAGATTGCTGAAAGCTGCCGCTACTTCTATGAAGAGTTTGATGCGTTCGATGCGGACGCCGCGAAGAAACACCTCCGCCCGGTTGCGCGTCAGCCGCTGGAAGTGGTGCGTGACAAGCTGGCTGCCCTCACCGAGTGGACCGCTGAGAATGTGCATCACGCCATTCAGGCGACGGCGGACGAGCTGGAAGTCGGTATGGGTAAAATCGGTATGCCACTGCGCGTTGCGGTGACCGGTGCAGGTCAGTCTCCGGCGCTGGACGTAACGGTTCATGCCATCGGCAAATCACGCAGCGTGGCGCGCATTAACAAGGCGCTGGACTATATCGCTGAACGTGAAAATCAGCAGTAATCACCTCTAAGAAAAAAACGGCAGGGTAACCTGCCGTTTTTTTTATGCCTCTTTTTCCTCGATACCCAGACGTGTAAGAAAACCGTGAATGCCTTCGCGTTTCAAAAAGGCGTCCAGACGCTTCTGTTCTGACGGCGTCATACTCTCCAGCGTCTCTATAATGCCCGGAGACAGGTTTGAAGAGGGGCCATTATAGGCAGACGTGGCCTCCGCGAGATGGTAAACCGCCTGACGGTTGCGGATCGCCGGGAGACTCATTATATGTTCCTTCACGCGTGCATCGACATGAATGAGCCGCGCGCGACCGCCTTTCACGCCGTTGAGCCCTTCGGTTTTCCAGCCCTGCTGACGTATCCAGCGATTGACCGTTTGTCTGGCGACGCCCAAACTTTCCGCCAGCTCTTCCGTGGTCATTTTGCTCCGTAATCTTTTCATATCAGTCCCGATCGCGTATCCCTAAACGTTGCAACAATCCGGTGATCCCTTCCCGTAATAACAGCGATGTCATCTGCTTCTGCTCTTCCGGCGTCATTTCATTAGCCAGCGTCAGGAGGAGGGTATGAAGCGAACGATCATGGCTGGTGCCTTCTGGCAGTTCGGACGTTTCGCTTGCCCGACGTGCGCTGCGGATAAAGTCACGGACTTTTTCGTTCACATGTACCAGGCGCGCTTTTCCGCCCTGGACGCCTGGTTTTGGTGACGTAATCCAACCCTCTTTGCGTACCCATTTATTGATGGTCTGGCGGCTATAGCCAGTGAGCAGGGCTAACTCTTCTGGCGTCATTCGTTCCTTGAT
This sequence comes from Enterobacter sp. ku-bf2, assembly GCF_001742765.1. Taxonomy (NCBI): domain Bacteria; kingdom Pseudomonadati; phylum Pseudomonadota; class Gammaproteobacteria; order Enterobacterales; family Enterobacteriaceae; genus Enterobacter; species Enterobacter sp. ku-bf2. The sequence continues at coordinate 33,746 of NZ_MDVW01000003.1, read as the reverse complement.
CATACAATTTCCTGAATATCTGTGGGGTTAATTAACGGCTCATTTTATAGCACCGTTTTACGTGAAAACGTGACAGGCTTAACTCCTGATTACGAGCACGCTCGCAAAGTGATTCATTTGCATGATTTTTCGGCGATCGAACGGCGGTCATTCATTTTGCCGTTGACACTCCGCAGCGGAATTCATATTATGCCGCCCGTCAACATGACAGCTTTACGATGGGGCTATAGCTCAGCTGGGAGAGCGCTTGCATGGCATGCAAGAGGTCAGCGGTTCGATCCCGCTTAGCTCCACCAAACTCTGAACCCAACAGAGTGCGGTCAGTAAAGTCACATGTGGGGCTATAGCTCAGCTGGGAGAGCGCTTGCATGGCATGCAAGAGGTCAGCGGTTCGATCCCGCTTAGCTCCACCAAAATTGTAAACCCTCGTCATATGACGAGGGTTTTTTTTATCTGTTTGTAACGTCCATTACTGCATTTTGTTATCAAAAAGAAGGTATTCCTGTACCTCTCCTCAATCGACATCAATAAACCAGTCTATAAATAGACTTGAACTTGATTCGTGCAATTAATAAACCTATTATCCATCCGGTCAATGATTCGAACGGATAATATATTCCCCAATTTAATGAATAGAAAAACGTATAATAATGTAAAGATATTTATGATTGCCCTGGCACTTTGCCTGATTGCGGTACCTGTCTCCCGTTATCTCTCTCCGCGTGCAATTGTTAATGGTCATGACGTTTATTTAGCATGGTTGCCACTCAGCGTGATGCTGGCGGTAATTTTGATATTTGGGCGCCGGGCAATTCTTCCCATTGTGTTAGGTTTTACTGTCACTAATTTATTTTATGTTAATTTAGCACCGCTACAATATTCAGTTTTGCTTTTCTGTCAGACCTTTGCGCTGTTCGCGGCGTGCGGCCTGCTGCGCCTTATGCTGGGCAAGCGCTGGCGCCACAGCATTCCTAACAAGCACATTGGGCTACGTATATTCTGGCTCGGTTTTATGGTGCCGTTAGGTATTAAGCTGTCGATGTATATGGCAGGCTATTTGTTTGATTTTCCGGTGACTATTTCAACCTATTTTGGCGAAGGAACGGTAATTTATAACGTTGTGGATATTCAAAGCCTGATATGCGCGGGGCTGATTTTTACCATGATGTTCTATTACCCATTAAGAATGATAATTAATCCTCGTTATGCCATCGCCTTCTGGCGGCGAAGCGTGAAGCCCGTGTTTTATCACAAGAATCCGTTATATATTTTTGTCTGGCTGATGCTCTTAGGCTTCATTCTCGTCATTTTATGTGGTCCTTTTGAATCACCGGTCATTGCGGGCTATTTGATGCCGCTGATTTTTATTCTTTTTACCTTAGCGATAAGCCGCCTGACCTATGCGTTGATTTCTCTGCTGTGGGCCACCTCAGCGCTCCTGCTGCTGACCTACAACTATAACTTCCTTAACGGGGTGGAATCGGGCCATTCGCTCTCCTTTATCCTCTCCGTGCTGATCTCTTTCGCCATCTGCTTACTTTACATGTCGCGAATTTACCAGCGCAGCGAGTGGCTGAAGCGGGGCTGGCAGGACAGGGCGCTGACCGATCCTCTTACCGGTTTGCCCAATATTCGTGCGCTGGAGGATTACCTTGAAATCCATCCGGATGCCAAAGTGTGCATTCTGCGCATGGACAATCTGGAGTTTTTGAGCCGCCACTACGGCATTATCATGCGGGTCCACTGCAAACGAACGATCGCCACGTCGCTTCAGCCGCTCCTGCAAAAAGATGAGCTGCTCTTCCAGCTACCCGGAAGCGAGTTGGTGCTGGTCTTGCTCGGGCCGGAAATTGCTGAACGTCTCCAGCATATGGTCGATCGGCTCAACAGCAATAAGATTTTCTGGAACAACACCGGGCTGGATATTGAGTTTGGCGCGTCCTGGGGAATGGTAGAAAACGGCGAAAAGCTGCATCACACGCTGGGGCAACTGAGCTGGCTGGCAGAACAGGCCTGCGGAGAGCAAAATGTACTCGCGCTCACGAATAGCCTTGAGGTGGCCTCAGGACAGACGACAGAGCGTGTCCTGATGCTGGCTCGGATTAAGCATGCCCTGGAGGCGGGGCAGTTCCATTTGTATGCGCAGCCGATCCAGAAGGCGGACGGAAGTGGGTACTATGAAATCCTGACGCGAATGGAGAGCGAGGGGGAGATTATTACCCCTGACCGCTTTATTCCGCTGATTGCGCAGTTCAACCTCAGCCACCGGTTTGATATGTGCGTCATGGAAAAATTACTGGTGTGGCTGCGCGATAACCCTGCAACGCACGCTGGCGCCCGTTTTTCCGTCAACCTGATGCCGCTGACGCTGATGCAAAAAGAGGTAGCGACCGAGATTTGCGCGCTGTTTGAACGGTACGGCGTGGCACCGCAGGCCGTCGTGATTGAGATTACCGAAGAGCAGGCATTCTCTAATTCAGGCTCGAGTATCAACAATATTCAGCAACTGCGGGATTACGGTTTCCGGATCGCCATTGATGATTTTGGTACTGGCTACGCTAACTATGAGCGTCTCAGACGCCTGCAGGCGGACATCATTAAAATCGACGGCTGCTTTGTGAAAGACATTTGTACAGACGACATGGATGCAATGATCGTGCAGTCGATGTGTAATCTGGCAAAGACGAAATCGCTCTGCGTCGTCGCGGAATATGTGGAAACACCGGCACAGCGGGAGATGCTGCTCCGCTTCGGTGTGGATTACCTGCAGGGCTACCTGATAGGTAAACCCAAACCGCTGGAAGAATTACGGGCATAAAAAAACCGGGAGCCAGGCTCCCGGTTTTTCTTTAGCGATAAACGTTACAGAACCAGTGCCGCAATGGACGCGGACAGGACGCTCACCAGCGTAGAGCCATAAACCAGCTTCAGGCCAAAGCGAGAAACCACGTTACCCTGCTCTTCGTTCAGGCCTTTAATCGCACCCGCGATAATCCCGATGGACGAGAAGTTCGCGAAAGAGACCAGGAACACGGAGAGGATGCCTTCCGCGCGCGGAGAAAGCGTGCTGGCAATTTTCTGCAGATCCATCATCGCAACGAATTCGTTAGAAACCAGCTTGGTTGCCATGATACTGCCCACCTGCAGCGCTTCGTGAGCCGGAACACCCATCACCCATGCAACCGGGTAGAAGATGTAGCCCAGAATGCCCTGGAAGGAGATACCCAGCACCGCGGCGAACAGGGCGTTCAGGCCAGAAATCAGCGCAATGAAACCGATCAGCATGGCGGCAACGATGATCGCGACTTTGAAACCCGCCAGGATGTATTCACCCAGCATTTCGAAGAAGCTCTGGCCTTCGTGCAGGTTTGACATCTGGATATTCTCTTCACTGGCGTCAACGCGGTACGGGTTGATCAGCGACAGAACGATAAAGGTGCTGAACATGTTCAGAACCAGCGCAGCCACCACGTATTTTGGTTCCAGCATGGTCATATACGCGCCCACGATAGACATGGAAACGGTAGACATTGCGGTTGCCGCCATGGTGTACATGCGGTTGCGGGACATCTTGCCGAGAATATCTTTATACGCGATGAAGTTCTCAGACTGACCGAGGATCAGGGAACTGACGGCGTTGAAAGATTCCAGCTTACCCATGCCGTTCACTTTGGATAACAGGAAGCCAATTCCACGGATCACGAACGGCAGAACGCGGATGTGCTGCAGAATACCGATCAGCGCGGAGATGAAGACGATAGGGCAGAGAACCTTTAGGAAGAAGAACGCCAGGCCTTCGTCGTTCATTTTACCGAAGACAAAGTTGGTCCCTTCGTTGGCAAATCCGAGCAGTTTTTCGAACATTTCGGAGAAGCCTTTCACGAAGCCGAGGCCTACGTTGGAGTTCAGGAAGAACCACGCAAGTAAAACTTCAATGACCAGCAGTTGGACAACATAACGAATACGAATTTTTTTGCGGTCTGTGCTGACCAGCAATGCGAGTGCAGTAACGACAACAAGTGCCAGGACAAAATGAAGGACGCGGTCCATATTTGCTCCAAATATGAGGCAGGTTTAATTTTCGTGCACATTCTATGTAACAAGAGAAAAGAAAACGAGATCGAGGACACACTATAGTTACATCCTGTGACGAGTCTCAAAAATAGTGATCCACAATACATTTTTGTTATGTTAGGTAAATGAGTGAAAAGTTAAGTTTGTGTGCTAGTCTTCACAAAAGAGTCCGCGATTTGAGTTTCTGTTAGATCGCCCAGCTTACCCGCCCATCTATCGTTCAAAGCTATCAGAGAAATCACTGCAAACTTTATAAATGATCTTGATAATCATTCTCATTTTGATAGCATTAAACATAGCAAAGGCTATATTTCAGAGGCAGAAATGACAAACAGTCGCGTAGAGGGTAGCAGTGGCAGAGCAGCGCGCAAGTTGCGGTTCGCATTAATGGGACCTGCGTTCATCGCTGCCATTGGTTATATCGATCCAGGTAACTTTGCGACCAATATTCAGGCCGGGGCCAGCTTCGGCTATAAGCTGCTCTGGGTGGTCGTCTGGGCTAACCTCATGGCGATGCTGATTCAGATGCTCTCCGCAAAGCTGGGGATTGCGACGGGTAAAAACCTGGCGGAGCAAATCCGCGACCATTATCCGCGTCCCGCCGTCTGGCTCTACTGGGTTCAGGCTGAAATCATCGCCATGGCTACTGACCTCGCTGAATTTATCGGCGCAGCAATCGGCTTTAAGCTGATTCTGGGCGTGTCGCTGTTGCAGGGGGCGGTACTGACCGGGATTGCCACGTTCCTGATCCTGATGCTACAGCGTCGGGGTCAAAAGCCGCTGGAGAAGGTCATTGGCGGTCTGCTGCTGTTTGTGGCGGCGGCCTATATTGTCGAACTGATTTTCTCACAGCCGAATCTGGCGCAGCTCGCTAAAGGGATGGCGATCCCAAGCCTGCCAACCTCGGAAGCGGTGTTCCTGGCCGCCGGCGTGCTGGGAGCGACCATCATGCCGCACGTGATTTATCTGCACTCCTCGCTGACGCAGCATCTCCACGGTGGGACGCGTAAAGAGCGTTACTCCGCCACCAAGTGGGACGTCGCGATCGCCATGACCATCGCGGGGTTTGTCAATCTGGCGATGATGGCAACGGCAGCCGCCGCTTTCCACTTTAACGGTCATACCGGTATTGCCGATCTCGACCAGGCGTATCTCACGCTGGAGCCGCTGCTGAGCCATGCTGCCGCCACGATATTTGGCCTTAGCCTGGTGGCTGCTGGTCTCTCTTCTACAGTGGTGGGTACGCTGGCAGGCCAGGTGGTGATGCAGGGGTTTGTCCGGTTCCATATTCCGCTGTGGGTGCGCCGCTCCGTCACCATGCTGCCGTCATTTGTGGTGATTTTGATGGGGCTCGACCCCACGCGAATTCTGGTCATGAGCCAGGTGCTGCTGAGCTTTGGTATTGCGCTGGCGCTGGTCCCGCTGCTGATCTTTACCAGCGATAAAACCCTGATGGGTGAGCTGGTCAACTCGACGCTGGTGAAACGGACCGGGTGGGCCATCGTGGTGGTGGTGGTGGCGCTGAACCTGTGGTTGCTGATTGGCACAGCGTTGGGGCTGTAAAAGAAAAAGGAGCCATGAGGCTCCTTTTTGCTGTTAGTCGTGGCCGTGGTGGCCATGTCCGTGACCTTTGCCGCGACCCCAGCCGCCGCGACGGTCGTCACGATCCCGCCAGCCTTCACGGTAACCGCGCTCATAGGCGCTGTCTTTATACCAGCCGCGGTGTCTGCCGTTATCATGTTTCCACCAGCGATCGCCGCGCCACTCATAGTGACGATGCCAGTAATCACGGTCGCGCCAGTAGCCGCCGTCCCAGTATCTGCCGTAGTCGTCACGATCGCCAATTTGTAATTTTACTGATGGCAACAGGGTGATTTCGCCCGCAGTGGCGATCAGCGGCGCCGAAGCCAGTAATACCGCTGCAAGAATCAGTGACCTGAACATACTCTTTCTCCTTCACGATCGGGGCCTTTGTAGGGCCTGTTAACGCAATTTTACGAGTTGGTAAACCTTCGTATCATCGCCTCAACTCCGAATTCCTGGGTGAGAGCACTTTTTGCTAAAAGCGGTGTTATTTTGAGCTGCTGAGGATCGCGTCTATGCGGGCCAGCTCTTCCTCTGTGAAATGGCGGTTTGCCAGCATCCCCACAGCGTCATCAATCTGAGCCGTTTTACTTGCCCCAATCAGCACCGACGTCACTGCCTCATGGCGTAATACCCAGGCCAGCGCCATCTGGGACAGCTTCTGGCCGCGACTTTCTGCCAGGGCATTCAGCTTCCTGACTTTTTCCAGTTTCTCTTCGGTGAGCTGATCGGGTTTAAGGAACTGACTGCCGCTTGCCGCGCGTGAGTCTGCAGGAATGCCGTTCAGATAGCGATTGGTCAGTTGCCCGCCAGCCAGCGGCGAGAAGGGAATACAGCCGACCCCTTTTTCCTGCAACACGTCCAGCAGTCCCGCTTCCGGCGCACGTTCAAAGAGGGAGTATTTCGGCTGGTGGATCAGGCAGGGTGTCCCGAGGTCATTAAGGATATCAATCGCCTGGCGAGCCAGAACCGCCGGGTAGTTGGATAATCCGACATACAGAGCCTTCCCCTGACGCACCACATGGTCAAGCGCTTTCATGGTTTCCTGTAGCGGCGTTTCCGGATCTGGCCGGTGATGATAGAAGATATCCACATACTCCAGCCCCATGCGCTTCAGGCTTTGATCGAGGCTTGCCAGCAGATATTTGCGCGATCCCCAGTCGCCGTACGGACCCTCCCACATGGTATAACCCGCTTTGGTGGAGACGATCAGCTCGTCGCGCCAGGGCAGGAAATCCTCCTGCAAAATACGGCCGAAATTACGTTCCGCGGATCCGGGAGGCGGGCCATAGTTGTTGGCAAGGTCGAAATGCGTAATGCCCAGATCGAACGCACGCTGTAAAAGTTGACGGCTGTTTTCGATAAGGGTGGCGTCACCAAAGTTATGCCACAGCCCAAGCGAGATGGCGGGCAACCTGAGCCCGCTTCGTCCGCAGCGGCGATACTCCATTGTCCCGTAACGATTTTTGTCCGGCTGATAACCCATTTTCGTAACCTCTGGCGCTGAAGTGAAAAATCAGTGTATGCGTTTACATTTACGTGAAAAAAAGCAGCATAGCGCAGCCTTTTTTGTAAAGCATTCTTTCCATGTCCTTCTTATCGCCAATTCTGGACACCCATCACGCTTATTTAATACTCAAGGTGAGGTCAAAACATTAGAAGGATACCTGTTTATGCGTACCCCATACTGCGTCGCCGATTACCTGCTGGACCGTCTTACAGATTGTGGAGCCGATCATCTGTTTGGCGTGCCGGGCGACTATAACCTGCAGTTTCTCGACCATGTAATAGACAGCCCGGATATCTGTTGGGTGGGCTGTGCCAACGAATTAAACGCCTCTTACGCCGCTGACGGATATGCACGATGTAAGGGCTTCGCCGCGCTGCTGACGACATTTGGCGTAGGAGAGTTAAGCGCCATGAACGGCATTGCGGGCAGCTACGCCGAGCACGTTCCGGTCTTGCATATTGTGGGTGCGCCGGGGATGGCATCACAGCAAAGAGGGGAGCTGCTGCACCATACGCTGGGCGACGGTGAGTTTCGTCACTTTTATCATATGAGCGAGCCGATCACCGCTGCGCAGGCGATCCTGACCGAACAAAACGCCTGTTATGAAATCGACCGGGTGTTAACGACCATGCTCCGGGAGCGTCGCCCCGGCTATCTGATGCTGCCTGCCGACGTGGCAAAAAAAGCCGCCACCCCTCCTGTAAACGCTCTCACGCTCCGGCATACGCATGCCGATAGCGCCTGCCTGAAAGCATTCCGGGATGCTGCAGAAAACAGGCTTGCCAGGAGCAAGCGTACTGCACTGCTGGCCGATTTCCTTGTCCTGCGCCATGGCCTGAAGCATGCGCTACAGAAATGGGTCAAAGACGTGCCGATGGCACACGCCACCATGCTGATGGGCAAAGGGATATTCGACGAGCGTCACGCTGGTTTTTACGGCACCTACAGCGGTTCGGCGAGCGCTGGCGCGGTAAAAGAGGCGATTGAAGGGGCGGATACCGTACTGTGCATCGGCACGCGATTTACCGATACCCTGACCGCCGGCTTCACGCATCAGCTCACCCCGGCGCAGACGATAGAAGTTCAGCCTCATGCCTCACGCGTTGGTGATATCTGGTTTACCGGCATCCCCATGCTTCAGGCAATCGAAACGCTGGTGGAGCTGTGCAAACAGCACGTGCACGAGACGCCCGTGCCGTCCTCTCAAAGCGCGATGGCCTACCCGCAGCCGGATGGCTCGCTGACGCAGGCGAATTTCTGGCAAACGCTGCAGACGTTTATTCGTCCGGGAGACATCATTCTTGCGGATCAGGGCACCTCGGCCTTCGGCGCGATCGACCTTCGTCTGCCGGCTGATGTGAATTTTATCGTCCAGCCGCTGTGGGGATCGATTGGCTATACGCTGGCGGCGGCATTTGGCGCACAAACGGCCTGCCCGAACCGGCGCGTGATTGTTCTGACGGGGGATGGCGCGGCGCAGCTCACCATCCAGGAGCTCGGCTCGATGCTGCGGGATAAACAACACCCCATCATTCTGGTCCTTAACAACGAAGGGTATACGGTGGAAAGAGCGATCCATGGGCCTGAGCAGCGGTATAACGACATTGCGCTATGGAACTGGACGCAAATCCCGCAGGCACTGAGCCTTGATCCTCAGGCCCAGTGCTGGCGGGTCAGTGAAGCGGAGCAATTGGCGGACGTCCTTGAAAAAGTGGCGCATCACGAGCGGCTCTCGCTGATTGAGGTGATGCTGCCGAAAGCCGATATCCCACCGCTGCTGGGGGCGATCACCAAAGCGCTGGAAGCGCGCAATAGCGCCTGATTATTTGTCGTTTCGCCAGGCCATCATCATCGGTTTGCCCGCCAGCAGGAGCCAGGCGGGCAACATCACGATACAAAGCAGAGGGAAAAGCGTCGAATCCGGTACGACGACCGCCGCCATAAACAGGCTTAGCCACGCGTCGCGCGTGACCACCAGAACCAACCCCAGAATAGAACAAGAGACGGTAATCGCCGCCGGGACCGCATCGACATGCTCGTGCAGCATCAGCCCCAGCGCGACGCCGACAAAGACCGCCGGGAAGATACGTCCACCACGGAAACCGCAGGCGGCCGCTACCACCAGCGCTGCCAGCTTGATCACGGCAAACAGCAGATAGTCGGAGACGCTAAATATCTGGCTGAAAGCCAGCTGCTGCATCTCGTCCAGCCCTTTAAACAGCGTAACCGGCCCGCCGATTGCGCCTAAAATACCGAGGATCAAACCGCCAGCTCCCAGAATTAACACCGGGTGTTTGAGTCGATGCATCAGCCGGTGCAGACGTGGAAGACACCATACTGCCACCATGCCCAGCGCAATGGCGATGGCGACGACGATGGCGCCGCTGAAGATATCGGCGATTTGCATCTGGCCGTAGTGGGGCAGGGAGAGTGAAAAATGGGGATGGAAAAACAGGCTGGTGGTCAACGCCCCGGCAGCGGCGGCCATCAGCGGAGCAAACAGTTTATCCCAGAGCGGGACATCGTTATTACTACTGAGCGTCTGCGAAAAGATCAGTGCTGCCGCCACGGGCGTGCCGAAAAGCGCCCCGATGGTGCCTGCTGAGGCGAGAATGGTCCAGTCCAGCGCGCCGACGCGGGGCAAAATGCGTGAACCGAGAAAAACCGCCAGGCCAATATTCACGGCCATAATCGGATGCTCTGGCCCCAGGCTAACGCCGCCGGCCAGACCGAGAATCAACGCAATAATCAGCCCCGGCAGTGCCGAAGGGGAAACCGGGGCACCAATCAGCGGTTCCTGCGCCGGGTCTGGTCCAGCATGGCCGGGACTGAAACGGATCACCAGGCCCACCGCAATACCGGTTAACGTCAGCATCCCAACGATCCAGGCAGGAGAGTCAGCGGTGACGCCCAGTCCTGCAGGAAGCGCGTTCCATAATAGTGTTTGCAGCACCGACGCGACTTTCATCACGACGATGAGCACCAGACTTGAAACCACGCCAATGATGAGCGCCGGAATGGCCAGCAACAGCATGGTTCTGGCTCGCGGGTGGAGCATGATGATTTCCTTGTATAAAACGGTATGACGTTACTTTGCACATTAAGCCTTATGGCAATAGTGCAAAAGGTGCTGAAACGGTAAAGTTATTCTGTGACGAAGATCGATAATCCATGGGCATTCACCTTCCGGTCGTTGTTGTTATCACGCCTTGAATTTACAGTGTCCCAAAGATTTATTCTGACTTTAGCGGAGCAGTAGAAGAATGACAAAGTATGCTTTGGTAGGTGATGTGGGCGGCACGAACGCGCGCCTCGCATTATGCGATATAAGTAGCGGTGAAATTTCCCGGGCGAAAACCTATTCCGGGCTGGATTATCCAAGTCTTGAGGCTGTTGTTCGCGTCTATCTGGACGAGCATCAGGTAGGCGTCGAAGATGGCTGCATCGCCATTGCCTGTCCGATAACCGGCGACTGGGTCGCCATGACCAACCATACCTGGGCATTCTCCATCGCCGAGATGAAAAAAAACCTCGGCTTTGCGCATCTTGAAATCATCAATGACTTCACCGCGGTGTCCATGGCGATCCCGATGCTGAAGTCTGAGCATCTGATCCAGTTCGGTGGCGCTGAGCCGGTCGAAGGTAAGCCGATTGCGGTTTACGGGGCCGGTACCGGTCTGGGCGTTTCACATCTGGTGCATGTTGCTCAGCGCTGGGTGAGCCTGCCGGGTGAAGGCGGTCACGTTGACTTTGCGCCAAACAGCGAAGAAGAGGGCATTATCCTCGAAGAATTACGCGCGGAGATCGGCCACGTCTCCGCCGAACGCGTGCTGTCAGGGCCGGGGCTGGTGAACCTGTACCGGGCGATTGTGAAGTCGGACGGTCGTCTGCCGGAAAACCTGCAGCCGAAAGACGTTACCGAACGCGCGCTGGCGGACAGCTGCATTGACTGCCGTCGAGCCCTGTCGCTGTTCTGCGTGATTATGGGACGCTTCGGCGGCAACCTGGCGCTGACGCTGGGTACCTTCGGGGGCGTTTATATCGCGGGCGGCATTGTGCCGCGCTTCCTCGACTTCTTTAAAGCCTCTGGCTTCCGCGGCGGGTTTGAGGATAAAGGGCGCTTCAGAAGCTACGTGCAGGACATTCCGGTTTATCTGATCGTGCATGATAACCCAGGCCTGCTGGGGTCGGGTGCCCACCTGCGTCAGGTTCTCGGTCAGATTCTCTGATGCCTGGCCCTCTCCCACGGGAGAGGGCTTTTTCGTTACAGGTGCATAAGCTGGCGGAACTCTTTCACCTTGCTGCGGCTCACCGGCACCTGAAAATCCAGATCCTTCAGGCGCAAGATATAGGTGTTGTTAAACCACGGTTCGATCTCGCGGATCTTGTTTAAATTCACGCAGAACGAGCGGTGGCAGCGGAAAAAGTGCGACGCAGGCAGCTTGCTGCAAAACTCGGTGATGTTCATCGCCATCACGTAAGATTCCCGCCGCGTATAAACAAACGTCATCTTTTCATGGGCTTCGGCATAGTAGATATCATTGACCGGCGTCACGATGATGCGCTCATCTTTGACCAGATTAATGGTGTCGTTTTCCCGTACCGTTGGGCTGGCGCTTGCAGGGGCGGTCTGCTGCTGCCATGCGGCCTCCAGCTTTTGCAGCATGCTGACAATCCGCGACTCCTGGTAAGGCTTAAGGATATAGTCAAACGCTTCCAGCTCGAAGGCCTCTACCGCGTGCTCTTTCCATGCGGTAACGAACACAATAAACGGCTTATGGGCAAACTGATTGATGTTTTGCGCCAGCAATACGCCATCCAGCGACGGAATGTTGATATCCAGGAAGATAGCGTCGACCCGGTTATGCTGCAAAAACTTCAGCACGTCCAGACCGTCATCAAAGGTGCCCACAATCTCCATCTGGCTGTGGGTGTTGATAAGCCAGGTTAGCTCCTGTTGAGCCAGGATTTCATCTTCTACGATGATGACTTTCATGGGTTACTCCACCTGGGGCAACAGTGATGTTGTTGAATGAACGGGAGTGCGCTCGTTCGGGACGTAAAAGGCAATTTCGGTGCCCGGTTCAAGACGCTGAATGTGTAGCCCATCACCGTAAAGCAGCTTGACTCGGTGATGCACGTTCAGCAGGCCGATTTTATTTCCGGGCATCTCGTTAGACTCCACGCGCTCAATAACTTTTGGATCAATGCCGTGTCCGGTATCGCGCACCGCAATACGCACGCGGTTGCCGCTTTCGGTGACGCTGATGGTGACGACGCCTTTGCCTTTACAGGGTTGAATGCCGTGAACAATCGCGTTTTCGACCAGCGGCTGGATAAGCAGGCTCGGGATCACGCAGTTGACCTCTTCATCAATATCGTAAATGACCGTGAGCTTGTCGCCAAAGCGCGCCTGCTCAATCGCGATGTAGTCTTTGATCTGATACAGCTCTTTTTTGATGTCGATCTGCTCGTCATCTTTCAACTCGATGTTGTAGCGCAGATAGCGGGACAGGTTAAAAATCAGCTGTCGCGCGGTGTCCGGATTAAGACGTATGGACGAGGAGATCGCGTTCAGCGCGTTAAACAGGAAATGGGGATTGATTTTGCTCTGCAGCGCGCGCAGCTCTGCCTTATTTGCCATCTCACGCAGCTGTTCTGCACGGGAGACTTCCAGCTGGGTGGAAATAATCTGCGACAGGCCAATCGCCATCTCCTGGAGCGAGGAGGTGATCTGATGCGCGTGACAGTAATAAATTTTCAGGGTGCCCGTCACGACGCCTTTCTCCCACAGCGGGATCACCAGCATCGAGTGGATTTCCGGCGTTCGGTGGGCTTCGTCATTGTTTTTAATGATGATTTTACCGTAGTTGATCGCCTGTCTGGTGGTTGGGCTGATGGTGTCATCGTTGTCGCGATAGTTGTGTTCCCCGACGCCAACGTAGGCCAGCACGTGGTCAATGTTGGTGATGGCGACGGCGTCTGCGTGGATGTCGTGGCGGATAATCTCGCAGACCTGACGCAACGACTCCGCGTTAACGTGGCGAAAAAGCGGCAGCGTTTTGTTGGCGATATCCAGTGCCAGCTTGGCCTGACGGGCGGCGCTGGCCTCTTTTTCCCCTTCAACGCTTTGCACCAGAAGCACGATAAAACCGATGCACACGCTGCCCAGGATCATCGGAATCCCGATTTTCGAGACAATATCCAGCCCCAGCGCGGTGGTCGGGGCCCAGACGACGACCAGGATCATGGTCAGCGTTTCGCATACCATGCCTGCGACGATCCCGGCGCGCCAGCGCTGTTTTTTCGGGATTTTGCGGCTGATCCAGCCGGAGAGCACCCCGGCGATAATGCTGGTAATAAAACAGGGCACCGCCGTGACGCCGCCGATATCAATCAGGTAGCGATGGGTTCCGGCAATCACGCCGGTGATAACGCCCACCCACGGGCCAAACAAAATTCCGCCGGACATCACGGCGATAATGCGCACGTTAACCAGCGAGCCCTCTACTGGCACGCCTGACCAGGTGCTGAACAGGGCGAACAGCGAAAAGATGGCGGTAACGGCCAGCAGCTCTTTTGGCGAGTGGGCGGATTTGTGCAACAGCTCGCGAAACAGGCGAATGCGGATGAGGAAGAACAGGCAAATCAGCATTAATGCCGCACGGTCAAAAACCGCCAGCAGCATAGTGAATATTTCGTGCACGAGTAGACCTGGGAAAACGGGAAAGAACCATGATAAAAAACCTGACGCGTATTGACCAGCTATCCGTCAGGTTTATCAAATGAGGAAAAACCATAATTCTTAAAGGGGATTGTCCGGCGGTCACGGACACGGCCAGATTTTTTATAGCCAGCGTATCGTCAGGTAACTGTTTTGATATCATCCTGTTAAATAACGGCTATCAGAAAGCCAACCCTGAAACAGGGGCTTCCGCTTTTTGGCACTGCCGGGTTCCGGTTTTCAGGCGATCGCTTTTTTTTCATTTCCCTCTCGACAGCATGATTTTTTTCAGGTTATTTTCTAAGCATGCCACATCGGTGGCAGCGTCGCTCGGACGGTCCGGGCGCTAACGTTAATCTGAGGAATCTATGGCTGAATTCAGTCCTGAACGCCGTTTTACGCGTATCGATCGTCTCCCCCCTTATGTTTTCAATATCACTGCTGAACTGAAAATGGCTGCGCGTCGGCGCGGCGAAGATATTATTGATTTCAGCATGGGTAACCCTGACGGCCCAACGCCGCCGCATATCGTTGAAAAGCTCTGCACGGTTGCCCAGCGTCCGGATACGCACGGCTACTCGACCTCTCGCGGTATTCCCAGATTACGTCGCGCGATCTCGCGTTGGTATCAGGATCGCTATCAGGTTGATATCGATCCGGAAAGTGAAGCGATTGTCACCATCGGCTCGAAAGAGGGGCTCGCTCACCTGATGTTGGCCACGCTGGATCATGGCGATACGGTGCTGGTGCCTAATCCAAGCTACCCGATCCACATCTACGGCGCGGTGATTGCCGGGGCGCAGGTCCGTTCCGTTCCGCTGGTGGAAGGTGTCGATTTCTTTAACGAACTTGAGCGTGCGATTCGCGAAAGTTATCCGAAACCGAAGATGATGATCCTCGGTTTCCCGTCAAACCCAACCGCCCAGTGTGTGGAGCTCGATTTCTTCGAGAAAGTCGTCGCCCTGGCCAAGCGGTATGACGTGCTGGTGGTTCATGATTTAGCCTACGCTGACATCGTCTATGACGGCTGGAAAGCGCCTTCCATCATGCAGGTTCCGGGCGCGCGTGACGTGGCGGTCGAGTTCTTTACGCTGTCAAAAAGCTACAACATGGCAGGCTGGCGCATTGGCTTTATGGTGGGTAACAAAACGCTGGTGAGCGCACTGGCGCGCATTAAGAGTTACCACGACTATGGTACCTTCACGCCGCTACAGGTCGCGGCTATTGCTGCCCTGGAAGGCGACCAACAGTGCGTTCACGAGATTGCCGCCCAGTATAAGCGCCGCCGTGACGTGTTGGTAAAGGGCTTGCATGAAGCGGGCTGGATGGTGGAAATGCCGAAGGCGTCTATGTACGTCTGGGCAAAAATTCCGGAGCCGTACGCGGCGATGGGATCGCTGGAGTTTGCCAAAAAACTGCTGCAGGATGCGAAGGTGTGCGTATCACCGGGCATTGGCTTTGGTGATTATGGCGACACCCATGTGCGATTTGCCCTGATTGAAAACAGCGATCGCATTCGTCAGGCGGTGAGGGGCATCAAGAGTATGTTCCGGGCCGACGGCCTTCTTTCGTCGAAGAGCGTGTCTGAACATCCCGCGTCGACATGACATAAAAAAACAGGAGCCGATGGCTCCTGTTTTTTTGACTGCATGTTCTTCACTAGATCATCAGGGCAAAGGTTCCGGCCCAGACTAAAACAATCACCGAAATGCCCATAAAGAAATATTTCACGTTTCATCGCTCCGCGTATCTTGTGGTACGCATTTAAAAACAGAGTCCACCTGATTATAGAGAACTGAAATCCGGTCAAAACGGAAATGAGAATTTTCCCGTTACGCCGCTCACTCCAGCTCAGAATTCTGTGCTTTCCTGTTGCCAGACGGCGCTAATGTACGCCTAAAAATGAGGGGTGACAAGAGGGATTTTTTTAAATAATTTCCGTTACTTACGAGTGTCGTGGAACGGCGACAGTTTGATTTCGCATCGCAATAAATTCACTTTGGGCGACGCAATGAAAGACGATTTCTCAACGGGATGACAGGTGATTGAAAAGGTTAGTTTCTTAGCGAAACTAACCTTAATGAAAGGCTTAAATATAGAGCGAGGCTTCGCCAAGAGGGCGGGTTTTGAAACGACGATGCATCCACAGATACTGCTCTGGCGCACGCATGATTTCAGTTTCGATGACTTTATTGATAAACGCCGCGGCTTCGCACTCGTTTTCCGGATAGTTAGCCATTTCAGGAGAGATGTGCAGACGATAGCCTGATTTATCTGCTTTTCTCACCATCGTTACGGTCAGCATTGAGGCGCCTGACAAACGAGATATGACAAAGGTGCCGTTAGTCGTCGCAACATCTTTAACCGCAAAGAAAGGCGCAAAGCTGCTGCCTTTACGTCCATAATCCTGATCGGGTGCAAACCAGACGGCTTCACCTTTCTTCAGGGCACCGACCATACCGCGCAGATTGTTACGGCTGATCATCGCCTTATTGGAACGCATGCGGCCACGCGTCTGGACCCACTCCATCAGCGCACTGTTGTGTGGTCGATAGGTCGCCATCATTGGCTGGCACAGGCCCATCACGCGGCCACCCAGTTCCAGCGACATAAAGTGAACGCCGACGACCATCACGCCGCGTTTTTGCATCTGCGCGCGTTGCAGGTTATCCAGTCCTTCTACATCAAACCACTTACGGACACGCTCATCCGACCAGAACCAGGCCATGCCGGTTTCAAGCAGCGCCATGCCGATAGACTTAAAGTTTTCAGCGATGAGCTTCTCGCGCTCTTCGGCATTGTACTGCGGAAAGCAAAGCTCAATATTTTTCCGCGCAATAGATTCGCGACGTTTCAGGAAGACGCGCGAAGCGCTGCCCAGTTTCGACCCCAGCAAACGCAGTACAGGGTACGGAAGTTGAACCAGCAGCCAGAGAACGCCAAGACCAAACCATGTAAACCAGTAACGCGGGTGTAAAAACGCGCGTTGAAATTTGGATTGAGACAAAATAGTGAAACCTATGTGAAGCCTGTAAAGGTAGCGCAGAGTTTGCGATACGACGTGCCGATAAGACCGTTCTTCAAGGTGATGGTTGCAGGCTTTACCGAACTTTACGGCGTTGCCTGGCCACTGCTGATTTGGGCGGGCGGCGTAATGTAGCACCGTTATACGATATGTGCTATTACTCGTTTTTGATTAAAAAAGCGGCAGTTCGGAAGGTGATTGATTTTACAGATTTTATAGGCAGTCGCATGAAAGCGCCTTTCCTGCCTGAGCGGAAGGCAAAAGCGTTAGCGCTCATAGGGAAGGCGTAAAGAAAAAAAACGGTATTGTTGATTTGCGCCAAATTAAACATTTACGCCTTTATTTATTCCTCCGCATAATAAATAAGAAATTTCTTCGTGAAAATTCTTAAGCGTTATTCATACCATCAATGGAATAGCCATCTGCTTTCATCCATTCCTGTCTTCGTTTAATCGTGCCGCAATAAGATATTGTCGTTCTTTCGCGCTTTTTGAAGTAATGCTGTGATGCAAATCAAAACAAGAAGTTTTTATAAACATCTCTCTGGCTACAACCCCTTCTGCGATACAAATATTCGATTTGTGCGAAAAGAGCAGTTTCTTTTCCTGATTTAGTTGGCCTATTTACGATAATGTATTAGTGGAAAATTCTTAAGAAAATTCTTGTATCGGATTAATGATCTGTGTATTTGATTTTGTTCCGATCATTATTCTATTATTGCGCATCAAGAACGATACCGTGAAGTTGGCATAGCAAAACAAAGAGGGATGATTAGATGGCTGACAGTTTTCAGAATGAGGTGCCTAAGGCACGTATTAACCTGAAGCTTGACCTGCATACTGGCGGAGCAAGCAAGAAAATGGAATTACCCTTGAAATTGCTTGTTGCGGGTGATTTCAGTAATGGGCAGGAATCTGCGACAATATCTGAACGCGAAAAGATTAACATCACCAAAAATAATTTTGACAGCGTTCTTTCCGAATATTCCCCAAAAGTTAACCTGGCCGTTAAAAATACGCTGTCTGACGATGGTGGCGAGGACAACATTCAGCTGACTTTCCAGAGCATGAAAGATTTCACGCCAGAGCAGGTGGCTGCCCAAATTCCACAGCTGAAGGCGATGCTGGCAATGCGCAACTTGCTCCGCGATCTGAAAGCCAACCTGCTGGATAACCAGACTTTCCGAAAAGAGCTGGAGAAAATCGTTCTTGACCAGTCACTTAGTGCTGAGTTGCGAAATGAACTATCCGCACTGGCTTCAAAAAAACCTTAACCATCATGCTGTTTTAACGGATTAATCAAGGAATGCTCATGTCTGTACAAAATAATACTGCTGGCGGGGAAAGCGTGGTGCTGGAACGCCCTGCTGTGGGTGGGGTATACGCTTCACTGTTTGAGAAAATCAATCTTAACCCTGTCTCCGAACTGAGCGCGCTGGATATCTGGCAAGATGCGCAGGCGATGTCGGATGCGACCGCTGACGAGCGTCTCACCGCAGGTATGCAGGTCTTTCTGGAATGCCTGACCAAGGCAGGCTCGAAGGTCGAAAAACTGGATAAAAGCCTGATCGATCACCACATCGCTGAGCTCGATTACCAGATAAGCCGCCAGCTCGACGCCGTTATGCACCATGAAGAATTTCAGGCGGTTGAGAGCCTGTGGCGCGGCGTGAAGTCGCTGGTTGATAAAACGGATTTTCGCCAGAACGTAAAAATTGAGCTTCTGAGCATGTCTAAAGAAGACCTTCGCCAGGACTTTGAAGACAGCCCGGAAATTATCCAGAGTGGTCTCTATAAACACGCCTACATTGATGAATACGATACCCCGGGCGGCGAGCCGATTGCGGCGCTGATTTCCGCTTATGAGTTCGATGCTTCAGCGCAGGATGTCGCTCTGCTGCGCAACATCTCTAAAGTATCTGCGGCTGCACATATGCCATTTATCGGCTCGGCAGGCCCGAAATTCTTCCTTAAGGAGTCCATGGAAGACGTCGCGGCGATTAAAGATATTGGTAACTATTTTGACCGCGCAGAGTACATCAAGTGGAAATCGTTCCGCGATACGGACGACGCTCGCTACATTGGTCTGGTGATGCCCCGCGTACTGGGACGTTTACCGTATGGCCCGGATACTGTTCCGGTTCGCAGCTTCAACTATGTTGAAGAAGTCAAAGGTCCGGATCACGACAAATACCTGTGGACGAATGCGTCGTTTGCCTTCGCGTCCAACATGGTGCGTAGCTTTATCAATAATGGCTGGTGTGTACAAATCCGTGGCCCGCAGGCTGGCGGTGCGGTTCAGGATCTGCCTATCCATCTGTATGACCTGGGTACCGGCAATCAGGTAAAAATCCCGTCTGAGGTCATGATCCCTGAAACGCGTGAATTCGAGTTCGCGAATCTGGGCTTTATTCCTTTGTCCTACTATAAAAACCGCGACTACGCCTGCTTCTTCTCAGCCAACTCCGCCCAGAAACCGGCGCTGTATGATACCGCAGATGCAACGGCCAACAGCCGCATCAACGCCCGTCTGCCGTACATCTTCCTGCTGTCGCGTATCGCCCACTACCTGAAGCTGATTCAGCGCGAGAACATCGGTACCACCAAGGATCGCCGACTGCTGGAGCTTGAGCTGAACACCTGGGTCCGCAGTCTGGTGACCGAAATGACCGATCCGGGCGACGAACTTCAGGCTTCTCATCCACTGCGTGATGCAAAAGTGGTGGTGGAAGATATTGAGGATAACCCGGGCTTCTTCCGCGTGAAATTGTATGCGATTCCGCACTTCCAGGTGGAAGGGATGGACGTCAACCTGTCGCTGGTTTCCCAGATGCCGAAAGCCAAATCCTAAGGCGAGGGGAAATCAGGGATGAAAATTCATCGTCCGTTATGGAATGAAGGGGCGCTTCTGGCCCCTCAGCAGTTCCAGCAGCAGTCTGAATGGGATGCATTTTCCCGGGCCGGTATTGCCGCCCGCGGAAATGCCTTCCCCTGGGGCGTTGGGCGGGTTGAGCTGGATGACGCGATGCTGGCCTCTGGCCGCGTGCAGGCACAGTCGCTTCGTCTCTGGCTCCCGGATGACACGCTGGTTGATACCCGGTTCAGCGACCTGCCACCGGAGCCGCGTGAAATCGAGGCACCGACTTCTGCCAGCAATGTCCAGGTAACGGTGTATGTGGCGTTACCGGTGATGCAGGCCGGGATCGTAAATGTGCAGACGGACAAGGTACCAGCAGAGCGTCCGCTGCGCTATCGGGAAGCCTGGGAAACGATCGCTGATCGTTTCGGTCAGGAAGAAGAGTCGATGGCTGTGGCCCGCTTTAATCTGGCATTCCGTTTCGGGCATGAAGATAACAGTGCCTGGGATACCTGCGCCATTGCCCGTCTGATGCAGAACGGGGAGGGGGGCTGGCGTCAGGATCCGGATTTTATCCCGCCTATGGCGATGTTCTCGGCAAGTCATAATTTGTGTGAGCGCCTGGCATTACTTAATCGCCAGTTGCGTTCCCGCCGCCAGCGTCTGATGTCAATGCGTCGAGAGAGCAACGACAGGATGGCTGATTTTGCTGTCGCTGATGTTTCGCTTTTCTGGCTGCTGAATGCACTGAATTCTCATGCGAGGGTGCTCTCTGAGTATGAGCGTTTCCCTGACAGACATCCTGAGCAGGTCTGGGTCGAGCTGGCGCGTCTTGCCGGCAGTATGCTGACCTTCTCACTTGATCACGATCTGGATGCCATTCCGGGTTATGAGCACAGTGCGCCGGAGAAAACATTCCCGCCACTCTTTGACCTTATCAGCGAACTGCTGGAATCCAGCCTTCCGTCACGTGTGGTGGCTGTCCGTATGGAGCGCATGGATCCGGAAACCTGGAAAGCGGTGCTGCACGATATTCGTCTGCGCGATGAGGCCGATTTCTATCTTTCCGTTCGAACAAATCAGCCACTCTGGCAGATTGCAGAGCGCTTCGCAAAAGTCTGTATTGCCGGTGCCCCAGCAAGCGTAGGCGAAGTGTCCGGTCTGGCTGTTGAAGGTATTGGCCTCATTGCTCTGAGCCGTGTGCCTGCTGCGCTGCCGGTGCGTCTGGAAAACCAGTACTTTGTGCTGGATATGGAATGTGCTGCCGCCCGTGAAATGCTAGATCAGGGGGTCTGCGCCTTCTATGTCCCGTCCGTGCTCGGCGAACTTGAGCTGGAACTGTTTGCGGTGCTGCGCTCATGATAAAGGACTTCGACATTGATGCCCTGTTGGCAGAAACCTGGCTCACCGTGGCGCAATTGCGTCATGGCGGGCAGATAACGGACGGCCCGGCACTATATGCCGCGTGTAAAGCGCAGGTTGAAAGTGTGCGCGAGGCGCTGGACAGGGCAGGCTTTGATACTGAAAGTATCGATCACATTACCTACGCGCAATGTGCCCTGCTGGATGAAACTGTTCTGAACCGCAGGCCGGAGCCGAAAACTGCTGTAGCGGATGTCATCAGAACAGACGCCACAGAAAGTTTTCCCACCGATGAAATGTCCCGTGACCTGCTGAACATCACCACGCTGGACGCGGGGCAGATAGCCTGGCGTTCAGCCCCGCTGCAAGCGCTGTACTTTGGCTCATTGCGTGCTGGTGAAGCGCTCTATGACCGTATCGCGGAGATACTGCGACATCCTGCGCCTGAACCTGCGGTGCTGACCTGTTACCAGCGGGTGCTGGCGCTTGGTTTCCAGGGGCAGTACCGGTTGTCCGGCGTTGTGCAGTCCCGTCGTGATGAGGTTATTGCAGCACTGAATGAGCGTGTGCCTGCGCTTGGAACCGGCTCCTCCCTGGTGGTGCAGAAGACCGGACGGCGTCGTTACAACCTGCTGCGTTCCGTCTGGTTCTGGATTGTGCTGGCGGTGATCCTGACTGGTGTTGTGTGGCTGGGCGGTCATTTGTGGCTGCAGGACCTGCTGCACCAGCAACTTCCGGAGCAACCCTGATGCATGGACGAACACTTGCCCGGGCTGCCGTACCGGTATTGCTGTGCCTTACCGCGGTGTTGTGGCTGTTATGGGGTTTTCTCACATGGCCAGTCGCAGGAAAATCGGTTCTGACGCTGCTCCTTATACTGACTTCAACTGCCCTTATCCGTCGGCGTTACCGTCAAAGGCAGCCTGCACAGCAGATCGATGAAGCTGGTAACTTCCCGCCAGAAAGCCATACCGGACCGGTGGTGTTGGTTTGTGGGGATGTGGATGATGCCATATTTGCAGCAAGCTCGTGCCGGGGTACAGCACAGGGCTGGTATATCCGGATAACGGAACTGGTCGGACTCACGCCGTTTGCAGAGCGTCTGCTGGCCCGCACCCCGACGATGGCAGGCCAGCTCGCTGTAATGTTCCGCTGTCTGCCGGACCAGCATGAAGATGAGGCACTGTTGCGCGCTTCCCTGAAGGCGTTGCGCCTGCAGATGAAGCAGTTGCGGGACCTGACCGGCTATAGCGTGCCGGTTGTCCTGAGCACCGAATTCAGCGGTCCGGAAACACCCTGGATAGTGGTGCGGGGAGATACAGCCCTGGTGTGTCCGGAAGACGAATCTGCCGTCACCCTCAGTGAATGGCAGCAGTCCCCGCAGGCGGCCTTTATTCAGCCTTATCTGACTCAGGCGACAACGCTGCTTCACTCCGTGATGCTGAATGAACTGGGCAAAGCGGACAGGCTGTATCCGGCCGTACGACCATTTGCAGTGACCATGCGTCTCGGGTCGGTATTCACCTCGACAGCCGCGCTGTGGCCACAATTATTGTTCCGCCAGACCCGCATAGTACCTGCTTGTCATGTCACGGCGTATGAGCCGCGCTGGCATTTTGCCGATTCGGTACTCCCTCTGCTGGCCCCTTATACTACCCCATTGCAGGGTGGGAAAACCGGTCGTCGGGTTGTGATAGTTCTGCTGTTATGCGCCCTCGGTGCCATTGTCCTGTCCGTGCGGCATAACCTGTCGCTTATCCGTAAGGTCAGCGCCGACCTTCAGCGCTGGCAGGTTATCCCAATGAACCACTATGTCCCGAAAGCTCAGGCCCTGCTTGCCCTGCAGCAGGACGCATTGTTGCTGGAGCGCTGGCAGCGTCAGGGAGAACCCCATCGTTACGGGCTAGGACTTTATTCTGGCAACCGCCTGTGGTTGGCGGTGCAGCAGGCCATAGATACTTATGTACCTCCACCGCCACCACCAAAACCGAAGCCAACGCCGGTACCAAAAATTGTCCGTCTTGACAGTATGTCGCTGTTCGATTCCGGCAAATTCATGCTGAAAACCGGCTCCACCAAAATGCTGGTCAATTCTCTGGTCGGCATTAAGGCCAAGCCGGGCTGGCTGATTGTGGTCGCGGGTCACACGGATAACACCGGTAATGCATTACTGAACCAGACGTTGTCTCTGAAACGCGCCGAAGCGGTACGCGACTGGATGCGGGACACGGGCGACGTGCCCGAAAGCTGTTTTGCGGTGCAGGGCTATGGCGCAAGCCGTCCTGTCGCAACCAATGACACCCCGGAGGGCCGCGCGCTCAACCGCCGTGTCGAAATCAGTCTGGTACCGCAGGCCAATGCCTGTCAGATACCGGGCCACACCTAGGCGTCATCGCAGGATGATGGCGCATCACTACACAATGGAGAGTAATTCCATGGCAATTCCTGTTTATCTTTGGCTGAAAGACGACGGCGGTGCGGACATCAAAGGGTCTGTGGACGTTCAGGATCGTGACGGTAGCATCGAGGTGGTTGCACAGGAGCATAACCTGTATATCCCAACCGACAACAACACCGGCAAGCTGACCGGCACCCGTATCCACACACCGTTCCTGTTCACGAAGGAAATCGATTCCTCCAGCCCGTATCTGTACAAGGCGGTGACAACCGGTCAGACCCTGAAATCCGCTGAATTCAAGTGGTACAAAATCAACGACGCGGGCCAGGAAGTGGAGTACTTCAACACCAAACTGGAAAACGTGAAGGTAGTGAAAGTGAATCCTGAAATGTATGACATCAAGGATCCTTCTAAAGAGAAGCACAACCACCTTGAACGCGTTGAACTGCGATACGAAAAAATCACCTGGACCTACAAAGACGGCAACATCATTCATTCCGATTCCTGGAACGAACGCGCCACGGCGTAATCCTGATGCGGGCAGGTTTTCCTGTCCGCAGTTTTTTGCTGAGTGCCTGAGTTGCGGGCACTCAGCAAAGAAAAAACAATCTGCCTGCCTGACCTTATGCGCTTTGGTGAACAGCGAGGGGCGGTAGCGTGTCCAGGAACCGACAAAGAGAGAATCTCATGGAAAATCCAGCCATCCTGTTACGTCGTCTGAACCCTTACTGTGCCCGAGCGATGGAAGGCGCAGCTTCGCTCTGTCAGACCCGTGCCCATGCCGAAATTCTGCCGGAGCACTGGCTGCTGAAGCTGCTGGAGCAAGGGGAAGGTGACCTGACCGTGTTGGCGCGTCGCTATGAATGGGATATGGATGGCATCTGGCAGGATTTACTTGGCTGGCTCGACAGACAACCTCGCTCCGTGCGCCATCGGCCCCAGCTCTCTGATGACATCCAGACTCTGATGCAGCAAGCCTGGCTACTTGCCTCACTTAATGGCGAAGAGCACATTCGCAGCATCCATCTGCTGATGGCCCTGGTTGAAAAACCAAAACTGGCACGTTGTGACGGCCTTTGGCCGTTGTTAACGCTTGCTCAGAGCCAGCTGGAGCGCCTGCGACCGTTGCTGGATGCGCAATCGGATGAGCGTCCAGAAATGCAGCACGAAGCCGAGCTGGCACAGAACCACGGTGGTGAGGTGGAGTTTGTCGGGCGTCCGGCTGGTGTGGAAATGAAAGAGGGGGAACTGAGCCCTGCGCTGCAGAACACGCTGGATAAATTCACCCTCGATGTCACCGCCAAAGCGAAGGAAGGGAAGATCGATCCGGTGTTTGGCCGTGACACAGAAATCCGTCAGATGGTGGATATCCTCTCTCGTCGCCGCAAAAACAACCCGATTCTGGTCGGTGAGCCGGGCGTAGGGAAAACCGCACTGGTTGAAGGTCTGGCATTGCGTATTGCCGAGGGTAATGTGCCTGAATCCCTGAAAACGGTCACTCTGCGTACCCTTGACCTGGGCCTGCTGCAGGCCGGTGCAGGCGTGAAAGGCGAGTTCGAACAGCGGCTGAAAAACGTCATCGATGCGGTGCAGCAATCCCCGTCCCCGGTCCTGCTATTTATTGATGAAGCGCATACCATCATCGGCGCGGGCAACCTGGCAGGGGGCGCCGATGCAGCGAACCTGCTAAAACCGGCGCTGGCGCGTGGCGAACTGCGTACTATTGCGGCCACTACCTGGAGCGAGTACAAGCAGTACTTCGAACGCGACGCGGCCCTGGAGCGTCGTTTCCAGATGGTAAAAGTCGATGAGCCTGACGATGACACAGCCTGCCTGATGCTCCGTGGTTTGAAATCCCGTTACGCCGAGCACCATCACGTGCACATTACCGACGATGCGGTGCGCGCTGCTGTTACGCTTTCCCGCCGCTACCTCACGGGCCGCCAGTTGCCGGATAAGGCGGTTGATCTGCTCGACACCGCCGCAGCGCGCGTCCGAATGAGCCTCGACACGGTACCGGAACAGCTGACCTGCATTCGCTCGCAGATTACCTCTCTTGAAATGGAGAAGCAGGCGCTGCTGGAAGATATTGCTGTCGGCAATCAGAGCCATGGTGAACGCCTGACCGTCATTGAGCAGGAAGAGAACGCTCTTATCGTTGCTCTCGACGAGCTTGAAACGCAGTACGGGCAGGAACTGAAACTCACCGAACAACTGCTGGAAAGCCGCCAGGACATCTCCCGTCAAAGCGAGACGCGCACGCTGCAGCAGGAACTGAACGGCATGCAGCACAGCAACCCGCTGCTCTCTCTGGATGTTGACGTACGCACCGTTGCCAACGTGATTGCCGACTGGACGGGCGTTCCGCTCTCCTCCCTGATGAAAGATGAACAGACCGAACTGCTGACACTCGAAAACGAAATCGGCAAGCGCGTGGTCGGGCAGGACGTGGCGCTGACCGCCATCGCCCGGCGCCTGCGTTCGGCAAAAACGGGTCTCACGTCCGAGAATGGTCCGCAGGGCGTGTTCCTGCTGGTTGGTCCGAGTGGCACTGGTAAGACCGAAACTGCACTGGCGCTGGCGGACGTGCTGTACGGCGGTGAGAAATCCCTCATCACCATCAACCTGTCCGAATACCAGGAGCCGCACACGGTGTCGCAGCTGAAAGGCTCGCCTCCGGGTTACGTGGGTTACGGTCAGGGCGGCATTCTCACCGAAGCGGTGCGCAAGCGCCCGTACAGTGTGGTGCTGCTCGATGAGGTGGAAAAAGCACACCGTGACGTCATGAACCTGTTCTATCAGGTATTCGACCGCGGCTTTATGCGTGACGGTGAAGGGCGTGAAATCGACTTCCGCAACACCGTCATCCTGATGACCTCCAACCTCGGCAGCGATCACCTGATGCAGTTGCTGGACGAACAACCAGAATCCACCGAAGGCGACCTGCACGAACTGCTGCGCCCGATTTTACGCGACCACTTCCAGCCGGCACTGCTCGCCCGCTTCCAGACCGTGATTTACCGTCCGCTGGCCGAAGCGGCGATGCGCACCATCGTGGAAATGAAGCTGTCACAGGTCAGTAAGCGCCTGAACCGTCACTACGGCCTGACCACGCATATTGATGGCAGCCTGTATGACGCGCTGACCGCCGCCTGCCTGTTGCCGGACACCGGCGCGCGCAATGTCGACAGCCTGCTCAACCAGCAAATCCTGCCGGTGCTGAGCCAGCAACTGCTGACCCACATGGCCGCGAAACAGAAACCGGACTCCCTGACGCTCGGCTGGAATGACGAAGAGGGGATAGTGCTTGAATTTAATGCCGCGAAATCATAACGCAGAACGGAATTATTTATTATTAGCAACGGAATGTTGCTGTTACTGCCAATAAAAAGGAAGAAATATATGACGTTTAAAAAAATTGTCCCGGCGGCTATTGCTCTGACCTTTACAGCAAATGCTTATGCGGGATTGTTTAGTTCATCCGATGATTTTAAATGTGGCAGAGAAGACGCCGTTAAAGCTCTTTCGGATTCTTTTCGCAGTGATGCTTCAGGCCTGCTGCAAAGTGATTACCTGACAAAATCCAGATACAGTTATGACAAACCCGTTGCTGACTATCAGAATAAGCTTAATAGCCTGGTGGTTGGCGTCAGTAATGTCTCTACGTCTGGTAATGGAAGCTATGGTCTGAATTGTAGCGCAACTATCTCAGTGAAGGTGCCACAGGAAACACTGGATGTGGTGAGTAGCGAACCAGACTATTTGCATTCCATTACAGGGAACTATGGCAAACTGAATAATGGAAGCGTGGTCTGGAGTGATGTCAGTTACAGCGCTAAGCTTGCAGACAATGGTAAGGATGTCATCTTCAGCGAGTTTAACCGTACAGATTTGTCTGATGCCCTTTTCAATATCAGTGTATTGTCCATTAATAAAAGCCAGATTATTCATGCTCAGTTTAAAGGTGCGCTGGATTCTGCTAAGGCCGAATATAAAATTTCAGACCGCAACCTGAATTCCGTTTGGCGAGAACTCCCGGACTCTTCGCGAAATGCGTTAAAAAAAGAACAGCTGGCATGGGTGAATGAAAAAACTACTAAGTGCGGGAAATTGTCGGATGCGGAATCGAATAGTGTTGATATGAAACACCGCATCGAAATTTATCAGTGCCAGACAAAAATGACCAATGAGCGCATTGATTTCCTCAGTGGCAATAATTAATTGATTGTCGCTGGTGTTCTGTAAGGGAGATAAGAGATGAGTAATACTGCTATCGGTCTGGCACAGAAAAAAATCAATGAAGCTCTGGGGTTGTCCCGTTATCGCTTAGACGTCCATGACTGCCCGCATTTTCTCGATGTCCTGCGCTATCGTGCCACTGAAACCCTGAGCCAGCCGTGGCACTACGATGTCACCTTCACCTGTGCGGCGAGCATTGCCAGCAATGAGGTGATGCTGAAACCGGCATCTTTCACCTTTCAGACGCCATTGTTTGATGGCACGCTGGCTGCGCCGGTGCGCACAGTATACGGCGTGGTGGATACATTCCGTCGGATCTCCGTGTCAGGGGATGAAATCACCTACGCCCTGCGACTCGTGCCGCGTATTGCCCTGATGCACCATACCGAACGATGCGCGGTATATCTCAATCAGTCCGTACCGGAAGTGGTTGAGCAGATACTGCGCTCTCACGGACTGGAAGGAGCGGATTTTGAATTTCGTCTGTCGCAGGCCTACCCGGTCCGGGAGCTCATTACCCAGTGGCGTGAGACAGACCTGGCTTTTGTTCAGCGCCTGCTGGCCGAAGTTGGTATCTTCTGGCGCTTTGAGATGGATGGCCGCATTGAACAGGACGTGGTAATTTTCCAGGACAGTCAGATGCAGTATCAGTTTGGTGTAAAGCTGCCCATTATTCCGCCGTCACGCACCAGCGACAACGGACAGGAGAGCGTCTGGGATATTCGGCCGAAAGACCGCGTGGTCACCGGTAGTGTGGCTACCCGCGACTATAACTACCGCGATGCGCTGGCCCCACAGGACAGTTCGGTGACGGTTCGCCAGGAGGGCGGGGCGACCACCGGTGAGGTGTATCACTATGCCGAGCCGTTCCTGAGTGAAGGGGATACGGAAACGCCGGAGAGCGGTGCCTGGTATGCCCGCCTGCGCCATGAGCGCTACCTCAATGCCCAGCAAACAGTAACGGGGCGCGCAAGTAGGCCGGTTCTGGCTCCGGGCGAAGTACTGGAGCCACAGGGCAGTGGGCTGCCTGACTCGCTGAAGAACGGCATCGTCATCACCGGTATTCACACATCAGGTGCACGCGACAAAGGCTTTCGACTGCACTTTACGGGCATTCCTTACAGCGAAACGGTCTGTTTTCGTCCGGCCCTGTTGAACCGCCCGGTGGTGGCCGGCTCCCTGCCTGCCCGGGTGGAAAGTGATGAAAAGCATGACACCTATGCTTACCTCGACAATCAGGGACGCTACCGTGTCCGGCTTGATTTTGACCGCAACAGCACTGAACAGGGCTATGCCTACCTTTGGCTTCGCCTGGCGAAACCTTATGCCGGGGATACCTACGGCTTCCACTCCCCGCTGCTTGATGGCACTGAAGTCTCGGTGATGTTCGACGGCGGTGACCCTGACCGGCCGTATATTGCCTACGCTCAGCACGATTCAGAACACCCGGACCACGTCACCCGTGATAATCACACGCGCAACATCTGGCGTACGGCCGGAGACAACAAATTCCGTCTGGAGGACAAGCGTCAGGAAGAGCATTTCAAGCTGGCGACGCCGTTTGGCAAGACGCAACTCAACGGCGGTCACGTTGTAGATAGTGAGCGTGAGCCCCGCGGAACCGGTTTTGAACTGCGCACCGATGAATACGGGGCGCTGCGTGCCGGACGGGGGATGTTCCTGACTGCTGATGCCCAACCGGCGGCACAGGGCAAAATGCTGGATATGGCGCCGGCTATTGAACGCCTGAACCAGTCAGCGGCCGAAATGAAGCGGCTCAATCTGCTTGCGCAGCAGGCTCAGGCACTCACCTGTGACCTCGAAAGCCAGAACAGACTGCTGGAAAACCGCCTGAGAGACCTTCAGTCCGCGGCACTACTCGGCAGCGCACCGCAGGGCGTGGCGTTCACGTCGGGTGAGCATCTTCAGATGACCAGCAAGCAGAACACCATCCTGAGTGCAGGTCAGCATCTGGATATGGGAGCAATGAAGAACATCACGCTGGCTGCCAGTGAGTCTGTCGGGCTGTTTGCTCATCAGTCCGGGGCGAAGATGATTGCTAATCAGGGGGATGTTGAGATCCGCGCTGAAGCGAGTTCGATGGAGATGACATCTGAGCTGCTGTTTACCATCAGCAGTAACAAGGATGAACTGCTCATTAGTGCGCCTAAACTGCGACTTAACGGCGGCGGCTCCAGTATCACGCTGGACAACGGCGGCATTCTGGAAGAAACCCCGGGAGATTACCTGGTCAAATCCGCGCATTACCGCTCACCGATGGCGGGTGGCAGCATGGATATTACGCCGCCCAGGTTTAGCCAGACAAACGCCAGCGTGACGCCGCCTAAAACACGTAATATCCCTTCACGTTAAGGATAACCGGAATGAAAATCTGTTTTCCTGCCCGAAAAGCGAATGGCGAGCAGTACGCCACCCTGGATGACATGATGCAGCCGCTCTGTCAGGAGCCACACGGCTCCTGGCTGGCCGGAACGAATAACATGTGGCACGGCGGGATCCACATCACCCGTAAGAGTGCCCCGGGTTCTGTGCTGACAAACGAGACGGCAGACACGGCGGTGCCGCTTCAGTTTATGGCGGGCGGCGAAGTGGTGGCCTGGCGCATTAATCAGGACTATCTGACCGGTAAATACATCAATAACCCGCTGCAGTATTCCGGTACGTTTGTGCTGGTTAAATCGACCTGTACCCCCGATCCCGAAAAAAAGGACAACAGCCTCGATTTTTACTCGCTGTATATCGGGCTTGCTCCGCTGTCTGCCTTTCCGGAGCACAAGCTGTATCAGGTTACTGACAAGGGGGACGGGCTGAGTCAGCGCGAATACACCGGCAAAGAAAAAGACGGAGATAAGGCGCCGGTTGCGAAGGATAAGCTGAAAACGGGCGACAGCGTCATTGTGCTGCGTGAGCTCACCTTCGACCTGAAGGGACAGACACAGACGTTCGGGCTTGCCCGGATGCTCAACAGCAAATCCGAAATGACCGGCGGGGCGTTCTGGGTGTCGCTTGACCCGCAATATATGACACCTGCCGGTAAACAGCGGGCACACCTGCCGGCCTGGATGCAGCAGGCTGTAGCGCAGGGCACATTTGATACCGTCGTTAAACCGGCAACCAGAATGGAAGTTGCAGCTGGTRATGCCGTGGGTTACCTCGCGGAAGACATTGCCCCCTGCGACTTACACGGTGTRGAGAAAAGTGCGTTCGCACACATTGAAGTAATCAGTACCGACAGCCGGATGGTCGATTTTCTGCGCAATAAGGCACAGGTGAAGAGCGGCCCGAAATTTGTTCATATCCACCCGGAGAGTTCTGTCTATGCCCGTTCCGGGGATACCTTCACCAAAACTGAAGGTAAGGTGAAGAAAGACATTCACAAAATTATGCCGCAGGACAAATGCCATCCGTTCACTGACAGCAGCGGCAAGCGCTGGTTTGATATCGGGGACGGGGCCTGGGTAAGCGAAGACGATGTCGATGCGGATATCGGCCAGTACGACCTGGACAAACTGGGCTTTAAAGCATTTGAAGAGCCGTCCACATCCGATATGACGAAATCCCTGCGTGAGGGGTGGATCAAGGACGGGTTCACCAGAATTGCTGAGTGGGTACGCCCTGAACGTGGTATCCGGGAAAAACAGGTCTCTGACTACTATAAATCCCTGCTGCAGAAAATGGACAGTGACAACAGTGGTGACCTTTCCGGCGAAGAACTGCGCCAGGCGGTGAATTACGCGGAACTGGATGTCAGGGATATCGCGGCACGAATGGTGGTCAGACACGACAGTGAGTGGTTTGGCGGCAGCAGCCATCACCGGTGGAGAACATTTTTAAAACAGCTGGATCCGCTGTGCATCAGCTATGTCAGACAGTGGTTTGACAACATGGAATGGATGAGCAAGGTGGACGGATTAAGTGGTGGTGCGCCTGTCTGGCATATGCATCCAGTGGTGTTTTTGGATGCAATTGCTGAAAAATATGGTGACACTATTGATTTCAATACGACTTTAGGTGTGTATCGGATATCAAAAAAATCAGCCGAATTCATTTTATCTTGGGAAGCATATGCTCCCAAACCCTATGTTCCAGGTGGGGATCAGTCAAGCGGAGTTACTGTCGGATATGGTTATGATTTAGGGCAACAGACGACATCATCAGCTCGCGAATTATTAAGTGCTTATTACTCAAATGCACAAGTTGAAAGATTACTGACTGCAATCGGGAAAAAAGGTGATAATGCTAGGGCAATCGTTCATGGGCTGGCAGATATAACCATAACGAAAGATAAAGCTTTAGATATGGCAATGGTTCTAAAGCAAAGGTATTGCCAGAAAGTTGTGGATGCTTATCCACAGGCTATTAATCTACCACCGGATAGCGCGGGAGCAATGCTATCATTAATTTACAATCGTGGGCCATCATTAGCACTTCCTAAACCAAATGATCCAATAGATAATCGACGAGAAATGAGAGAGATTCGAGATGACTTCGCTCAAGGAAATGAAATTAAAATCCCGAGCCGCCTACGAAGTATGAAACGCTTATGGTCAAATCAGCGAGGTTTGATAAGACGCCGTGAAGGAGAAGCCCAGTTGATCGAGAACGAATTAGGTAAAGGTGATTAAAATGAAAAATATTATAATTAAATTCATAGCCTTAAGCATGCTTTTAGTATCATCATTGGTTTATGCTTGTGGTGATAATCCCAATGCAATGGCTCAAGGTCCATTCAAAGATAGTGCATTTAATAATGGGGTTATTTGTTTTCAAAACTCTCCAGATAAAAGAGATGTTAATTTTTATCAAAGTTATTCATCCGTTAACGGGAAGGTTAACAAAATTATTGATACCTTTAGTTATTCTGATGCTCCCGCTGAGGTTTCCTCCGTATTCTTTACCACTCTTGATGGCAAGAGAAGTGTGGTTGTTCTTCTGCGCTGGAATGTTAATTATTTCACTAATGGTGTACAATATCCATATCAATATGAAGTAAAGGCATATAATGCTACTAAAGACTCAGGTTATGAGTTGTTCTTGGATTCAGATAGGGACCCAAATTTATCAGGTTTTCAAACAAAAAATAATGAAAAGATATCTAACTATAAATTAGATAATGCGAGCAAGATAAAAAAATATTTACACAGTAAATATGGCGATTGATTTCAGTATGCTAAGCAATTGGCTCGGGTTGGGGGCTAATGATTAATTGGTAAGGTGAATTTTCATGAAGAATAAATATATTTCACTGGCACTCTCAGTGCTTATATTATCTTCAATTGCAAAAGCTGACCCTCCAAGTGAGTGGGTTAATTTTGAGAGAATAAAAGAGGCATATTCTAAAGCAGATGCTGAACTGAATTTTG
This sequence comes from Enterobacter sp. ku-bf2, assembly GCF_001742765.1. Classification (NCBI taxonomy): domain Bacteria; kingdom Pseudomonadati; phylum Pseudomonadota; class Gammaproteobacteria; order Enterobacterales; family Enterobacteriaceae; genus Enterobacter; species Enterobacter sp. ku-bf2. The sequence continues at coordinate 590 of NZ_MDVW01000003.1, read as the reverse complement.
TATATAGACAGCAGCTACAGGAGTATAAGAAGGAGGGGGCGGGGTTTTATGGATAAAGTGAATCGCGCGATATATATCTTAAAAATCTCAATTGGCATGGATAAAAATGCGTGACGCTAGCTGTGATTATGAAAATTATGAGTCCAAAACAGAGGCTGCATTCTCCAGTATATATGAGAAATGTTTGTTAGATAAAACAAATGAACGGATTGAATATCTTAAGAAATACAACTGAATTGTGTTGAGTACGTATTCTCTCGTTGGGTAATCAAAGGATTAAATGTACCTTCTGAAAATCCGCTGTCTGCCTTTCCGGAGCACAAGCTGTATCAGGTTACTGACAAGGGGGACGGGCTGAGTCAGCGCGAATACACCGGCAAAGAAAAAGACGGAGATAAGGCGCCGGTTGCGAAGGATAAGCTGAAAACGGGCGACAGCGTCATTGTGCTGCGTGAGCTCACCTTCGACCTGAAGGGACAGACACAGACGTTCGGGCTTGCCCGGATGCTCAACAGCAAATCCGAAATGACCGGCGGGGCGTTCTGGGTGTCGCTTGACCCGCAATATATGACACCTGCCGGTAAACAGCG
>NZ_MDVW01000002.1:0-144321 GCF_001742765.1 Enterobacter sp. ku-bf2 | reverse complement strand
GACAGTTCGGTCCCTATCTGCCGTGGGCGCTGGAGAATTGAGGGGGGCTGCTCCTAGTACGAGAGGACCGGAGTGGACGCATCACTGGTGTTCGGGTTGTCATGCCAATGGCACTGCCCGGTAGCTAAATGCGGAAAAGATAAGTGCTGAAAGCATCTAAGCACGAAACTTGCCCCGAGATGAGTTCTCCCTGAGACTTTAAGTCTCCTGAAGGAACGTTAAAGACGATGACGTTGATAGGTCGGGTGTGTAAGCGCAGCGATGCGTTGAGCTAACCGATACTAATGAACCGTGAGGCTTAACCTTACAACGCCGAAGCTGTTTTGGCGAAGAGACGAACAATCAAAATTCAGCCTTGATACAGATTAAACAGAATTTGCCTGGCGGCTTTAGCGCGGTGGTCCCACCTGACCCCATGCCGAACTCAGAAGTGAAACGCCGTAGCGCCGATGGTAGTGTGGGGTCTCCCCATGTGAGAGTAGGGAACTGCCAGGCATCAATTAAGAAGAACCCCGTACCGGAAGGTGCGGGGTTTTTTGCTTTGCACGCCAGAAAACATGCCGGATGACGGCTTCGCCTTATCCGGCCTACAAAACCTGCAGGCCCGGTAAGCGCAGCGCCACCGGGCATGGCAGACCGCACCATCCTCTCCTTGAAACTTTCTCACCTTCTGCTTGCAGACTCGACATTCAAACCATTTCTGGGTATCGTTAGCTGTCTGGATGTCTAAACGTTTATACGTATGCTGTGAGGATACAAAGCTATGCCGATTCGGGTGCAGGACGAGCTACCAGCCGTCAATTTCTTGCGTGAAGAAAATGTCTTTGTGATGACGACTTCACGTGCGACAGGTCAGGAAATTCGCCCGCTGAAGGTGCTTATTCTCAATCTGATGCCCAAAAAGATCGAAACAGAAAACCAGTTCCTGCGTCTGCTGTCGAACTCCCCGCTGCAGGTCGATATTCAACTGCTGCGGATCGACGCCCGTGAGTCACGCAATACACCTTCTGAGCATCTGAACAATTTCTACTGCAACTTCGATGACATTCAGGGTGAAAACTTCGACGGTCTGATTGTGACCGGCGCGCCGCTGGGCCTGGTGGAATTTAACGATGTCGCTTACTGGCCGCAGATCAAACAGGTTCTGGAGTGGGCAAAAGATCACGTCACGTCCACGCTGTTTGTCTGTTGGGCGGTACAAGCCGCACTGAATATTCTCTATGGCATCCCCAAGCAAACCCGCACTGAAAAGCTCTCCGGCGTATACGAACACCATATTCTTCACCCCCATGCGTTGCTGACGCGCGGGTTTGATGATTCTTTCCTGGCTCCGCATTCCCGCTACGCTGACTTCCCGGCCCAGCTGATTCGTGATTACACCGATCTGGAGATTCTGGCCGAAACGGAAGATGGAGACGCTTACCTGTTTGCCAGTAAAGATAAGCGCATTGCCTTTGTGACCGGACATCCTGAGTACGATCCGCACACCCTTGCGTCAGAGTATTTCCGTGATGTCGAAGCGGGTCTGAACCCGGATGTCCCGTACAACTATTTCCCGAAAGACGATCCGCAAAACAAACCGAGAGCGACCTGGCGCAGCCACGGGAATTTGCTTTTTACTAACTGGCTCAACTATTACGTCTACCAGATAACACCATACGATCTGCGTCACATGAATCCAACGCTGGAGTAATCGTCTGCACTAAACGATCCTAAAGCGTTTCAGCTATTCAAATCAGGCACCTTCGGGTGCCTTTTTTATTTCCGAAATGTCGCTCATCATTCTTTAAAACTTTAATTTCAATAAAATCAATCAATTAATTGCAATTTATAATTAAAATGGAAATTGTTTTTGATTTTAGAAAAAATAGAGATAGTCTTAATTCTGCTGAGCGAAAACTACCCAACGATCTTTCGTTCGCATCGGGAGCGTGATTTTGGATCTTTGATGAGGAGCAGAGTAATGACTCAACAGGCAACGACGGTCGATGAACTGGCCTTTACCCAGCCGTATGGCGAGCAAGAACAGCAAGTTTTGACGGCAGAAGCGGTAGAATTTCTGACTGAACTGGTGACCCGCTTTACGCCGCAGCGCAATAAGCTGCTGGCGGCACGTATTCATCAGCAGCAGGAAATTGATAACGGCAAGTTGCCTGGTTTCATTTCGGAAACCGCTTCCATTCGCCGTGGCGAGTGGAAAATCCGCGGCATCCCTGAAGATTTACAGGATCGTCGCGTTGAGATCACCGGTCCGGTAGAGCGCAAAATGGTGATCAACGCCATGAACGCCAACGTTAAGGTCTTTATGGCCGATTTTGAAGACTCGCTGGCACCGGACTGGCGTAAGGTCATCGACGGACAGATCAACCTGCGCGATGCCGTAAACGGCACCATCAGCTATACCAACGAAGCCGGCAAAATATACCAGCTTAAACCGAACCCGGCGGTACTGATCTGTCGCGTGCGCGGGCTGCACCTGCCGGAAAAACATGTCACCTGGCGTGGTGAAGCCATTCCGGGAAGTCTGTTTGATTTTGCGCTCTATTTCTTCCACAACTACAAAGCCCTGCTGGCGAAGGGCAGCGGCCCGTATTTCTATCTGCCTAAAACGCAGGCCTGGCAGGAAGCGGCCTGGTGGAGCGAAGTCTTCAGCTATGCGGAAGATCGTTTCAACCTGCCGCGCGGCACCATCAAAGCCACCCTGTTGATTGAAACGCTGCCTGCCGTGTTCCAGATGAATGAAATTCTGCACGCCCTGCGTGACCACATTGTCGGCCTGAACTGCGGACGCTGGGACTATATTTTCAGCTACATCAAAACGCTGAAAAACTATCCCGATCGTGTACTGCCGGATCGCCAGGTCGTGACCATGGATAAACCGTTCCTGAGCGCCTACTCGCGTCTGCTGATCAAAACCTGCCACAAGCGCGGTGCCTTCGCGATGGGTGGCATGGCGGCCTTTATCCCGAGCAAAGATGCTGAGCGCAACAATCAGGTGCTCAACAAGGTGAAAGCCGACAAAGAGCTTGAAGCACGTAACGGCCATGACGGGACGTGGATCGCGCATCCGGGTCTGGCCGATACGGCGATGGACGTCTTCAACCGCGTGCTTGGCGACAATAAAAACCAGCTGTTTGTCACGCGTGAAGACGATGCCCCAACGGCTGAAGAACAGCTGCTGGCCCCGTGCGCGGGCGAACGGACGGAAGAGGGGATGCGGGCCAATATCCGCGTTGCGGTGCAGTACATCGAAGCGTGGATCTCCGGCAACGGCTGCGTGCCGATCTACGGCCTGATGGAAGATGCTGCGACGGCGGAGATCTCACGTACCTCTATCTGGCAGTGGATCCACCATCAAAAAACGCTCAGCAACGGCAAGCCGGTGACCAAGTCCCTGTTCCGCCAGATGCTGGCCGAAGAGATGCGGGTGATCCAGGACGAGCTGGGCGAACACCGCTTCAGCAGCGGACGCTTTGACGACGCTGCGCGCCTGATGGAGCAAATCACCACATCAGATGACTTAATCGACTTCCTGACCCTGCCGGGCTACCGCTTCCTGGCGTAACTCACCACATAACAATATGGAGCATCTGCACATGAAAACCCGTACCCAACAAATCGAAGAATTAAAGAAAGAGTGGACACAACCTCGCTGGGAAGGCATCCGCCGTCCGTACAGCGCGGAGGACGTGGTGAAATTACGCGGCTCGGTCAATCCGGAATGCACGCTGGCGCAAAATGGCGCGGCTAAAATGTGGAAGCTGCTGCACGGTGGCTCTAAAAAGGGCTACATCAACAGCCTCGGCGCGCTGACCGGCGGTCAGGCGCTGCAGCAGGCGAAGGCCGGTATTGAGGCGATTTACCTCTCCGGCTGGCAGGTCGCGGCGGACGCCAACCTGGCCTCCAGCATGTACCCGGATCAGTCGCTCTATCCGGCTAACTCCGTGCCGTCGGTCGTGGATCGGATCAACAACACCTTCCGTCGTGCGGATCAGATCCAGTGGGCGGCGGGCATCGAACCTAACGATCCGCGCTTTATTGACTATTTCCTGCCGATCGTTGCAGATGCGGAAGCGGGCTTCGGCGGCGTGCTGAACGCCTTTGAACTGATGAAATCGATGATTGAAGCCGGTGCAGCGGCCGTTCACTTCGAAGATCAGCTGGCGTCAGTGAAGAAGTGCGGACATATGGGCGGGAAGGTGCTGGTTCCCACACAGGAAGCGGTTCAGAAGCTGGTTGCCGCGCGTCTGGCTGCTGACGTGCTCGGCGTGCCGACGCTGGTCATTGCCCGTACCGATGCCGACGCGGCTGACCTGATCACCTCTGACTGCGATCCGTACGACAGCGAGTTCATCACCGGCGAGCGCACCAGTGAAGGTTTCTATCGTACCCACGCGGGTATCGAGCAGGCGATCAGCCGCGGTCTGGCGTACGCGCCGTACGCGGATCTGGTCTGGTGTGAAACGTCCACGCCGGATCTGGCGCTGGCAAAACGCTTTGCTGATGCCATTCATGCGAAGTACCCGGGCAAACTGCTGGCCTACAACTGCTCGCCGTCCTTCAACTGGCAGAAAAAGCTGGATGACAAAACGATCGCCAGCTTCCAGCAGCAGCTGTCCGACATGGGCTATAAATACCAGTTCATTACTCTGGCAGGCATCCACAGCATGTGGTTCAACATGTTCGACCTGGCGCACGCCTATGCGCAGGGTGAGGGCATGAAGCACTACGTTGAGAAGGTGCAGCAGCCAGAATTTGCGGCGGGCAAAGATGGTTATACCTTCGTCTCTCACCAGCAGGAAGTGGGCACCGGCTACTTTGATAATGTGACCACGATTATTCAGGGCGGCACCTCCTCCGTCACCGCCTTGACGGGTTCAACGGAAGAAGCACAGTTCTAATCTTTTCCCCCTCTCCCCCCTGGGGAGAGGGTTGATGGTGAGGGGGAATATATGTCGCGTGGCCTGGAATTACTGATTGCCCAAACTATTTTGCAGGGCTTCGATGCCCAGTATGGTCGTTTTCTTGAAGTGACCTCCGGCGCGCAGCAGCGCTTCGAACATGCAGACTGGCATGCGGTTCAGCAGGCCATGAAGCAGCGTATCCATCTTTATGACCACCACGTGGGTCTGGTGGTGGAGCAGTTGCGCTGTATTACCGACGGTAAAAGTCCGGACGCGGAATTTTTACTGCGCGTAAAAGAGCATTACACCCATTTGTTACCCGACTACCCGCGCTTCGAGATTGCGGAGAGCTTTTTCAACTCCGTCTATTGCCGGTTATTTGACCACCGCTCATTATCTCCTGAGCGGTTATTTATCTTCAGCTCCCAGCCCGAGCGACGCTTTCGTACCATTCCGCGTCCGCTGGCGAAAGATTTCTTCCCCGATCGCGGATGGGAAAAGCTCCTGCACCGCGTGCTTACAGATCTGCCGCTGCGCCTGCCCTGGGAGAATAAAACCCGGGATATCGGGTATATCCACGCCCATCTCAACGAAACGTTCGGTGCAGAGGTGCTCAGCCACAGCCATTTGCAGGTGGCCAATGAGCTTTTCTACCGCAATAAAGCCGCCTGGCTGGTGGGCAAACTGGTTACGCCGACGGCCATTGTGCCGTTTCTGCTGCCCATTCACCGCACCGACGGTGGGGAACTGTTTGTCGATACCTGCCTGACCACCAGCGCCGAGGCCAGCATCGTGTTTGGCTTCGCCCGTTCCTATTTTATGGTCTATGCCCCGTTACCTGCCGCGCTGGTGGAGTGGCTGCGCGAGATCCTGCCGGGCAAAACTACCGCCGAGCTGTATATGGCTATTGGCTGCCAGAAGCACGCTAAAACGGAAAGCTACCGGGAATATCTGCGTTATGTCACTACCGCTGATGAGCAGTTTATCGAAGCGCCCGGCATTCGCGGCATGGTGATGCTGGTGTTTACGCTGCCGGGCTTTGACCGGGTCTTTAAGGTGATTAAGGACAGATTCGCGCCGCAGAAAGAGATGACCGCCGCGCACGTCCGCGCCTGCTACCAGCTGGTTAAGGAGCATGACCGCGTCGGGCGCATGGCGGATACTCAGGAATTCGAAAACTTTGTGCTGGATAAGCAGCAGATCGATCCGGCACTCATGGCGCTTTTACTACAAGAAGCACCCGCCAAAATCACCGATCTTGGCGACAAGATCGTCATTAGCCATCTCTACATTGAACGACGCATGGTGCCGCTGAATATCTGGCTGGAGCAGTCCGAAGGTCAGGCTTTAAGAGATGCGATTGAAGAGTACGGCAACGCGATTCGCCAGCTTGCCGCCGCCAACATCTTCCCGGGCGATATGCTGTTTAAAAACTTCGGCGTCACCCGTCACGGTCGGGTGGTGTTCTACGATTACGACGAAATTTGCTACATGACCGAGGTGAACTTCCGCGATATCCCACCGCCCCGTTACCCGGAAGATGAGCTTTCCAGCGAGCCGTGGTACAGCGTTTCGCCGGGCGATGTGTTTCCCGAAGAGTTTCGCCACTGGCTGTGCGCCGATCCGCGCATCGGGCCGCTATTCGAAGAGATGCATGCCGATCTGTTTCGCGCCAGCTACTGGCGCGGACTGCAAACGCGGATCAAAAATGGGCATGTCGAAGATGTGTATGCATACCGCCGCAAGCAGCGGTTTTGCATCAGGTTTTCAGAGGGCATCATGTAGGCCGGGTAAGGCGAAGCCGCCACCCGGCAATGCATGCTTAACGAATCCCACCGTACGCCAGCGTCACTTCTTTCGCCGCCTTAATCACCAGCGCACCCAGCTCAGTGACCCGATCGTCGGTCATACGCGAAATCGGCCCGGAGATAGAGATGGCGGCAAACGGCTCGCGGTGCTCGTCAAAAATACAGGCTGCGATACAGCGCAGGCCGAGCGCGTGCTCCTCGTCGTCAAACGAATAGCCTCGCTTGCGGGTCAGGGCCAGATCTTCTTTCAGATGGACGGGTGACACCAGCGTGGCGTGGGTATAGGCGTGCAGCCCTTTACGGTGCAGCAGCCCCGTCACCTGCTCCTCGCTCAGCTGCGAGAGAAATGCTTTCCCCGCCCCGGACGCGTGCATCGGCAGCTTACCGCCAATCGGCGCGGACATGCGCATCAGCTGCGTGCACTGTACCTGGTCGATGATAATCGCCTGATGGTCGCTCTGGTCGAGCACGGCCAGATTCACGGTCTCGCCCGACTCTTCCATCAATTTGCGCAGAATCGGATGCACAATCGCCAGCAGGTTGCGACTCTGCAGGAAGCTGCTGCCCACGATAAACGCATGCGCGCCCACCGCCCAGTGTCCCAGCTCGCCCACCTGGCGGACAAAACCCAGCTGCTGCATGGTGGTCAGCAGGCGGTGTGTTGTGGAGTTCGGCAGGCCAGCCTGCTGGGCCAGCTCCGTCAGGGCCACGCTGCTGTGCGACTCGGCTATCCACTCCAGCAGCTTCAGACCGCGCGTGAGCGATTGAACCTGTCCGCCCTGTTGTGCGGCGGCGGTGGTGGCAGCAGGTTTTCTGCCGCGTTTAGCGGGAACGGTCGCGACCATGACGATCTCCTTTTTCTGTATCGTGGAAATCATTTTCGTTTTATTTGGTGAATTTGCAACCGTTATCCTGACTGATCGGAGGAGTGATGGTGAACATGTCTCATGTTACCGCTGAGCGGCTTTTCCACCCTGCGAGATTGTGCCAGTATGGAACGCAGCCTTTTGGCCTTGTTGAGCGTTGTCGGGAGCAAGTGTGAGCAGCAAAGTAGAGCAACTGCGTGCGCAGTTAAATGAACGAATTCTGGTGCTGGACGGCGGCATGGGCACCATGATCCAGGGCTATCGCCTGAGTGAAGACGATTTCCGCGGCGAACGCTTTGCCGACTGGCCCTGCGACCTGAAAGGGAACAACGACCTGCTGGTGCTCAGCAAGCCGTCCGTGATTAAAGATATCCACAACGCCTACTTCGAAGCGGGTGCGGATATCGTTGAAACCAACACCTTTAACTCGACAACCATCGCCATGGCGGATTACCAGATGGAATCCCTGTCGGCGGAAATCAACTTTGAAGCCGCGAAGCTGGCGCGCGCCTGCGCCGACGAGTGGACGGCCCGCACGCCGGATAAGCCGCGCTACGTTGCCGGGGTGCTTGGCCCGACGAACCGCACCGCGTCGATTTCACCGGACGTCAACGACCCGGCGTTTCGTAATATCACCTTTGACCAGCTGGTTGCGGCCTACCGGGAATCGACCAAAGCGCTGGTGGAAGGCGGTTCCGATCTGATCCTGATTGAAACCGTCTTCGATACCCTCAACGCCAAAGCCGCAATTTACGCGGTGAAAGAGGAGTTCGAGGCGCTGGGCGTTGACCTGCCGATCATGATTTCCGGCACCATCACCGACGCCTCTGGCCGTACCCTGTCCGGCCAGACCACCGAAGCGTTTTATAACTCCCTGCGCCACGCCGACGCGCTCTCCTTCGGCCTGAACTGCGCGCTGGGCCCGGATGAACTGCGCCAGTACGTGCAGGAGCTGTCGCGCATCGCGGAATGCTACGTCACCGCGCACCCGAACGCCGGTCTGCCAAACGCCTTCGGTGAATACGATCTGGATGCCGACACCATGGCGGCACAAATCCGCGAGTGGGCCGAGTCTGGCTTTCTGAACATCGTCGGCGGCTGCTGCGGCACCACGCCGGAGCATATCGCCGCCATGAGCAACGCCGTCGCCGGGCTGCCGCCACGCAGGCTGCCCGAGCTGCCGGTTGCCTGTCGCCTCTCCGGCCTTGAGCCGTTGACCATTGGTGAAGACAGCCTGTTTGTGAACGTGGGTGAGCGTACGAACGTCACCGGTTCCGCGAAGTTTAAACGCCTGATCAAAGAAGAGAAGTACAGCGAAGCGCTGGACGTTGCCCGCCAGCAGGTGGAAAGCGGCGCGCAGATTATCGATATCAACATGGATGAGGGGATGCTCGACGCCGAAGCGGCAATGGTGCGTTTCCTCAACCTGATTGCCGGTGAGCCGGACATCGCCCGCGTGCCGATCATGATCGACTCCTCCAAATGGGACGTGATCGAGAAGGGGCTGAAGTGCATTCAGGGTAAAGGCATCGTCAACTCCATCTCCATGAAAGAGGGCGTTGATGTCTTCATCCACCACGCGAAGAGAGTCCGCCGCTACGGTGCCGCCGTGGTGGTGATGGCCTTCGACGAAGTGGGCCAGGCCGATACCCGCGCGCGTAAAATTGAGATTTGCCGCCGCGCGTACAAAATACTGACCGAAGAGGTGGGCTTCCCGCCGGAAGACATCATCTTTGACCCGAACATCTTCGCCGTGGCGACCGGTATCGAAGAGCACAATAACTACGCCCAGGACTTTATCGGCGCGTGCGAGGACATTAAGCGCGAGCTGCCGCATGCCCTCATCTCCGGCGGCGTATCGAACGTCTCGTTCTCGTTCCGCGGTAACGACCCGGTGCGTGAAGCGATCCACGCCGTGTTCCTCTACTACGCCATCCGCAATGGGATGGACATGGGGATCGTTAACGCCGGCCAGCTGGCGATTTACGACGACCTGCCCGCAGAGCTGCGCGACGCGGTGGAAGACGTGATCCTCAACCGCCGCGACGACGCCACCGAACGGCTGCTGGACCTGGCGGAGAAATACCGCGGCAGCAAGTCGGATGACGCAGCCAACGTTCAGCAGGCCGAGTGGCGTGCCTGGGACGTGAAAAAGCGTCTGGAATATTCGCTGGTAAAAGGCATCACCGAGTTTATCGAGCAGGACACCGAAGAGGCGCGTCAGCAGTCAGCCCGCCCGATTGAAGTGATCGAAGGGCCGCTGATGGACGGCATGAACGTGGTAGGCGATCTGTTCGGCGAAGGCAAAATGTTCCTGCCACAGGTGGTGAAATCCGCCCGCGTGATGAAGCAGGCCGTGGCGTACCTGGAGCCGTTTATCGAGGCCAGCAAAGAGAAAGGCTCCAGCAACGGCAAGATGGTCATCGCCACCGTCAAGGGTGACGTGCACGACATCGGCAAGAATATCGTCGGCGTGGTGCTGCAGTGTAATAACTACGAGATTATCGACCTCGGCGTGATGGTCCCGGCGGATAAAATCCTCAAGACCGCGCGCGAAGTGAATGCCGATTTGATTGGCCTCTCCGGGCTGATCACCCCGTCGCTGGACGAAATGGTCAACGTGGCGAAAGAGATGGAGCGACAGGGCTTCACCATTCCGTTATTGATTGGCGGGGCGACTACCTCAAAAGCGCACACGGCGGTGAAAATCGAGCAGAACTACAGCGGCCCGACGGTGTATGTGCAGAACGCCTCGCGCACGGTGGGCGTGGTCTCCGCGCTGCTTTCCGACACCCAGCGCGACGAGTTTGTCGAGCGCACCCGCAAAGAGTACGAAACCGTTCGCATCCAGCACGGGCGCAAGAAACCGCGCACGCCGCCAGTTTCACTCCAGGCGGCGCGGGATAACGATCTGGCGTTTGACTGGTCGAGCTATACGCCGCCGGTCGCGCACCGTCTGGGCGTTCAGGAGGTTAGCGCCAGCATTGAAACGCTGCGTAACTACATCGACTGGACGCCGTTCTTTATGACCTGGTCGCTGGCGGGCAAATATCCGCGCATCCTGGAAGATGAGGTGGTTGGCGAGGAGGCGAAGCGCCTGTTTAAAGATGCCAACGACATGCTCGACACGCTGAGCGCGGAGAAAACCCTTAACCCGCGCGGCGTCGTGGGCCTGTTCCCGGCCAACCGCGTGGGTGACGACATCGAAATTTATCGCGATGAAACCCGCACCCACGTGCTGGCGGTCAGCCGTCATCTGCGTCAGCAAACCGAGAAAGTGGGCTTTGCTAACTACTGCCTGGCCGATTTCGTCGCGCCGAAGCTGAGTGGTAAAGCCGACTATATCGGCGCCTTTGCCGTGACCGGCGGTCTGGAGGAAGATGCGCTGGCGGACGCGTTCGAAGCGCAGCACGATGATTACAATAAAATCATGGTGAAAGCGATTGCTGACCGCCTGGCGGAAGCCTTCGCCGAGTACCTGCACGAGCGCGTGCGTAAGGTGCACTGGGGGTACGCGGCGAATGAAAACCTCAGCAACGAAGAGCTTATTCGCGAGAACTACCAGGGGATTCGTCCGGCACCGGGCTATCCGGCCTGCCCGGAACATACCGAAAAGGGCACTATCTGGAAACTGCTGGACGTCGAAGCGCATACCGGGATGAAGCTCACCGAGTCGTTCGCCATGTGGCCGGGCGCCTCAGTTTCAGGCTGGTACTTCAGTCATCCGGACAGCAAGTACTTTGCCGTGGCGCAGCTGCAGCGCGATCAGATTGAAGATTACGCCCTGCGTAAAGGCATGAGCGTGTCAGAAGTCGAGCGCTGGCTGGCCCCGAACTTAGGCTACGACGCCGACTAACGTCACTTTTCCTTACAACAAACAAGGCACCTCAAGGGTGCCTTGTCTCTTTCTTACGCTTAAACCCTTATACTGAACCTATGGAAAACGAATAATGATAAGGAGGAAAACCTTCCGTGCTGACCCTGTTACATCTGCTCTCTGCAGTCGCACTGCTCGTATGGGGCACCCATATCGTCCGTACCGGCGTGATGCGCGTTTTTGGCGCCCGTTTACGTACCGTTCTCAGCAGCAGCGTTGAGAAGAAGCCGCTCGCCTTCTGCGCGGGCATTGGCGTAACGGCACTGGTTCAGAGCAGCAACGCCACAACTCTGCTTGTCACCTCCTTTGTGGCGCAGGATCTGGTGGCGCTGGCCCCGGCGCTGGTCATTGTGCTGGGGGCTGATGTGGGTACCGCGCTGATGGCGCGTATCCTGACGTTTGATCTCTCATGGCTGTCGCCGCTGCTGATTTTTGTCGGCGTCATCTTTTTCCTCGGCCGCAAACAGACGCGGGCCGGCCAGCTTGGACGCGTGGGCATTGGCCTGGGGCTGATTCTGCTGGCGCTGGAGCTGATTGTGCAGGCGGTCACCCCGATTACCGAGGCCAACGGCGTTCAGGTCATCTTCGCTTCCCTGACCGGGGACATCATGCTCGACGCGCTGATTGGCGCGGTGTTTGCCATCGTCAGCTACTCCAGCCTGGCCGCCGTGCTGCTGACGGCCACGCTCACCGCCGCCGGGGCGATCTCCTTCCCGGTCGCGCTGTGTCTGGTGATCGGTGCCAACCTCGGCTCTGGCCTGCTGGCGATGCTCAATAACAGCGCCGCCAACGCTGCCGCCCGCCGCGTGGCACTCGGTAGCCTGCTGTTTAAGCTGGTGGGCAGCCTGATTATCCTGCCCTTTATCCATCCGCTGGCGAACCTGATGGACAACCTCCCGCTGCCGAAGGCGGAGCTGGTGATCTATTTCCACGTGTTCTACAACCTGGTGCGCTGCCTGGCGATGATCCCTTTTGCCGGGTCGATGGCCCGCTTCTGCGAACGACTCATTCAGGACGAACCGGAGCTGGATGCGCGCCTGAAGCCGAAGCATCTGGATACCTCCGCGCTGGACACCCCGGCGCTGGCGCTGGCGAATGCCGCACGTGAGACGCTGCGCATGGGCGACGCGATGGAAACCATGCTCGAAGGCCTGCAAAAGGTAATGCACGGCGAGCCGCGAGAGGAGAAAGAGCTGCGCAGACTGGCGGACGACATCAACGTGCTCTATACCGCCATTAAGCTCTACCTGGCGCGCATGCCGCAGGACGAGCTGGCGGAGGAGGAGTCCCGCCGCTGGGCGGAAATCATTGAGATGTCGCTCAATCTTGAGCAGGCCTCCGATATCGTTGAGCGCATGGGCAGCGAGATCGCCGATAAGTCGCTGGCCGCACGCCGGGCGTTCTCCGTTGAAGGCCTGAAGGAGCTGGAAGCGCTGCACGAGCAGCTGGTCAGTAATCTGAAGCTGGCGATGCTGGTCTTCTTTTCCAGCGACGTCCCGAGCGCGCGCCGTCTGCGCCGTAACAAGCATCGATTCCGCATTCTTAACCGCCGCTACTCGCACGCCCACGTTGAGCGCCTGCATCAGCAAAACGTGCAAAGTATCGAAACCAGCTCACTCCACCTCGGACTGCTGGGCGATATGAAGCGCCTTAACTCGTTGTTCTGTGCGGTGGCCTACAGCGTGATGGAACAGCCGGATGAAGATGACCAGCGGGATGAGTATTAATCCCCGGCGTGTTTGAGTGTTAGCCCAAAACCCAATGCTTTCATGACCGCGAGCGTGGTTTTGAGCGTTGGGTTTCCTTTATCACTGAATGACCGATAAAGCTGCTCACGTGATAAACCGGTTTGCTGTGAAATGTTCGACATGCCTTTGGCTCGCGCGACAACACCAAGGGCTTTAGCGATATATGTCGAGTCGCCTGTTTCTAGTGCATCAGCGATAAACACGGCGATTTCCTCGTCATCCACCAACGCGTTGGCGGGATCGTAAGGTGTTAATTTATGCATGCTCATTCACTCCTGCCATTGGGATACATTGCTCAGCATTTTTGCCATCAGTATGTCTCTGGCCTGGCTGCTTTTGTCACCACCACATAACAGCACGATGATGTAATTGCCCTGGTCTTTAAAATAGATTCTGTAGCCCGGACCAAAGTGGATACTTAGCTCACTTATACCTTCTCCCACGGGTTTAACGTCGCCCGCTAGGCCATTTGCCAACCGAAAGAGGCGGGAAGCGATAATGGTCTTCGCTCGTCGATCTTTTAAGTTTTGCTCCCAGCGTCGGAAGGATTCTGTCTGAACAATCTCCTTCATATTACTCCCTGTGATTTATAAACTACAAACACTTCTCCATGGAGAGTAAAACTAAAAGGCTTGAACACATGGGTAAATGACAGGATGCAAAATCCTGAAAGCGTCTCGCAAACTAAAAAACCCGTCTCAGTTACCGTCGGCTAATCTTTTTTTCCAGTCCATACCTAAGGTATATTTCGCCCTTCACAGGAGAAACTATGCTGCCAACTCAATCAACCCGATTAAACAAATACATTAGCGAGAGCGGGATCTGCTCACGTCGCGAGGCGGACCGTTACATTGAACAAGGTAATGTGTTCCTCAACGGCAAACGCGCCACGATTGGTGACCAGGTGATGCCTGGCGACGTGGTTAAAGTGAATGGTCAGCTCATCGAACCGCGTGATGCCGAAGACCTGGTGTTTATCGCGTTGAACAAACCGGTTGGGATTGTCAGCACCACGGAAGATGGCGAGCGGGACAACATCGTTGATTTCGTGAACCACAGCAGCCGTATCTTTCCGATTGGCCGTCTGGATAAAGACTCTCAGGGGCTGATTTTCCTCACCAACCACGGCGATCTGGTCAACAAGATCCTGCGTGCCGGTAACGATCACGAGAAAGAGTACATTGTGACGGTGAATAAGCCGGTCACGGACGACTTTATTCGCGGTATGGGCGCCGGTGTGCCGATCCTCGGTACCGTTACGAAAAAGTGTAAGGTGAAGAAAGAAGCGCCGTTTGCGTTCCGTATTACCCTTGTGCAGGGCTTAAACCGCCAGATCCGCCGCATGTGCGAATACTTCGGTTATGAAGTGACGAAGCTGGAGCGCACGCGCATCATGAACGTCAGCCTGTCCGGCATTCCGCTGGGCGAATGGCGCGACTTAACGGACGACGAACTGATCGAGCTGTTCAAGCTTATTGAGAACTCCTCGTCCGAAGCGAAGCCGAAGGCCAAAGCAAAACCGAAAACCCAGGCGATTAAGCGTCCGGTCGTGAAGGCACCGCAGGCGGAAGAGAAAGGACGCGGCAAACCGGGCAACGGGAAGCGATTTACCCAGCCTGGCCGTAAAAAGAAAGGGCGCTAGCTAGCGCCTTCCACGGGTAGAGGTATTGGCCGACCAGGAAAAGGTCGTTTCAGTATCCGGCTTGTAAGCCTGCTGCTTTTTCAATTTGCGGGCTTTTTTCGCCTCGGCGTCACGCTGCGCCATCAGTTTGTCGATGTACTCTTTTTTCACCTGATTGGTTTCGGCGTTGGTCAGCGTACGGCCATGCGCGATGCGGGCGCGGTCGAGAAGCGTTTTCAGTTCGCGCTGCTCGGCTTCCGTCATGTCTTTCTGGGTCAAACGTGGTGTCGCCATTGCTGAAGCCTCCTGAGAGAGAGGCTTCAGTGTAAAGCAAGCTGAGTCAATTAACCCTGCTTCACCGCATCTTTTTTCGTTTGTTCCTCAATCGGTTTGCCGGACCAGTAGCCCGCCAGCAGCGAGCCGGAGAGGTTGTGCCAGACGGAGAACAGCGCACCCGGCAGGGCCGCCAGCGGCGAGAAGTAGATTTTACCGAGCGCCGCCGCCAGGCCGGAGTTCTGCATCCCTACCTCGATTGCCAGCGTGCGGCAGGTCGATTCGTCGAAGCCAAACAGTTTCCCGCCCCAGTAGCCGCCCAGCAGGCCAATGGTGTTATGCAGCACCACCGCGACGATCACCACAAAGCCTACGGAAGCAATGTGCGAGGCGGAGCCCGCCACCACGGCGCTGATGATGGCCAGAATACAGACCATCGAAAATGCGGGCAGGTATGGCTCAACGGCCTTCACCACGCGCGGGAAAAGATGGTGAATGACCAGCCCCAGCGCAATCGGGATCACCACGATTTGCAGAATGCTCAGCAGCATACCCATCACGTCCACCTGAATATGCGCATCCACGTACAGGCGGGTTAACAGCGGCGTGGCAATCACGCCCACCAGCGTAGAGACGGACGAGATAGTGACGGAGAGCGCCACGTCGCCTTTCGCCAGATAGATCATGACGTTGGACGCCGTGCCGCTGGCCACGCTGCCCACCAGCACCATCCCGGCGGAAAGGTCGGGCGGCATCTTAAAGGCCATCGCCAGCAGCCACGCCGCGAGCGGCATCACCAGGTAGTGCAGAAATATTCCTGCCGCGACGGGCGCAGGGCGAGACAGCACGCGTTTGAAGTCGTCGACTTTCAGATGCACGCCCATACCGAACATGATCAGCATCAGCAGCGTGGTGACCCACGGACCAATACCGGTGAACGTGGTGGGCGTGTAATACGCGAGTACGGAGAGCAGCAGCGCCCATAACGGGAACAGCCGCGTAATAGCGGATAACATAATGATTTCCTTGCGATGAATGTTGTATGTGTTTGTTATAAAAAGCCGGGATCGAGCCCGGCTATAGTTATTGTTTATCGCGTAAGGAAGTAATATTCAAATGAATTATGACCGGATGCTTTCCCAGCTCAGACTAAAGCGAGCCAGATATTTGCGCAGTCGGTCGGCGTCGTTAGGATTGGCTTTTTTGAGCCGTGAAACGGCAAACAGCTCACGACCGGCTTCAGACAACGATGCGCTGCGGCGACATACCTCCAGCACCGTTTCAAGTTGCCGCTGGTCAAAAAGGTCAATCTCCATGTCAGTTGCAGGCTGCGTCACGTCAGTTTGCCAGTCGGTCTGAAGACGTGAGATCTCCTCCAACACCAGATCCTGAGTAATACGCCCTCGTTCCGCCAGGGTCGCCATGCGTGCGACGCTGGCGCTCAGTTCGCGAAAGTTGCCCCGCCACAGCGCCCTGCTGGAACAGGCAAAGGCCAGATAGCCTTCGCGCGCCTCTTTATCGAAGCGGATTTGCGTCTGGCTTTCGCGAGAGAAACGTTGAAGTTCGTAGTCGACATTCGGCGTGATGTCCTCTTTCCGTTGGGCAAGGCCGGGCAAGGCAAAGCTCCACATATTAATACGGGCATAGAGATCTTCACGAAAACGTCCCTCTGCCACCCACTGGCGCATATCACGGTGGGTTCCGGCGATAAGTTGAAAATCGCTGTGAACTTCTTTATCGGAGCCAAACGGGAAAAAAGTTTTCTCTTCAATGGCTTTGAGGAGCATCGCCTGTTCATCCAGGCCTAGTTCGGCAATCTCGTCGAGGAAAAGGACGCCGCCATCGGCTTCACGCAGCAGGCCGCTGCGCGCCGACAGTGCGCCGGTAAAGGCTCCTTTCACATGGCCGAACAGCGTGGACATGGCGTTATCACCGCGCAGGGTCGCGCAGTTGACGGAAACCAGCTTGCCGGAAACTTGATGGCGTGACTGCTTAAGCTGATAAATGCGGTTCGCGAGGAACGACTTGCCCGCGCCGGTGGGGCCAGTCAGCAGGATCGGGGCTGTTGAACGTAGCGCCACGCGTTCAATCTTGTCGATAAGAGTGTTAAAGGTGGCATTTCGCGTATCAATGCCCGCTTTCAGAAATGAGATTGACTGCTGCTGCTCGCGCTGAAAACGGTTGGTAAGGGTCGTGTAGCGGCTTAAATCCAGGTCGATAATTGAGTAAGTTCCGGCTGCAGTCTCCTCAGCAGAGGCTTCTTTTCTGGCAGGGCCAGTCTGCAAAAGGCTGGCGGGAAGATAGCGGGCTTCCGTCAGCAGGAACCAGCAGATCTGCGCCACATGCGTGCCGGTGGTGATATGGACGAAATACTCTTCGTGATCGGTATCAAACGTGTACTGGGTGGCGAAATCGAGAAACGCGGCATAAACCTCTTCGAAATCCCACGGGTCTTCAATGATTACCGTGCTGGGACGCACCTCGGTGTGGGGGGAAACCAGCACAATATCTTCCGCCAGTTGCTGAGCCATGCCGAGATCTCGCGGTTGATGTAGCAGCTCCAGCCTGTCGACCGGGAAATCCGGCTGTTGGCACAGCCCGACGGTCGGTCGCCATTTGCGAAAGCGATTAGCCCGCTTTCCCCGTTTATCCATCACGGTGCCAAGCACCCCGATCACCACCTTCCGCTTCTTCATGTTTATCCAAAAAGATAATTTCCGATATAACAGGATAAAAAATGTTGAGCCGAACGGCAATGCATGAAAAGCCTGATAAATAAAAAATAATTAATTATCAATGAAATAAAAAAATAAAACGGCGATTTTTGTTTTTGGCACGCTTCTGGCAATACAGATAACGTCACGACGTTGAGCACACTGGGGGTTAAGGCCCCGTCGGCGCACCAGGAACGGCAAGGCTGTTTTCCGGGGGCGTTCCGTCAACCCATGACAGACAGAAGGGTTCGATTCCCGATTCATTCTCCCAATGAAAACTGGTTGTAAACATCAAAGTAAAAACGGGGATTGCGCAGTCAGCAATCCCAATGAAGGTCGCCGGTAATGGCGCCGGATCGCAGGCGAAAAGGCATTCCCCTGTGATTTCGTGCCTGCACCCGCGCCTGACTTTAAGGAATATAAAATGGCTAAAAAAATCACGATAAAAAAAGGTCAGTTAGGACTGGTAGCAAAAGCTGGCGATTATTACCGGGTACTGGAGGCGGGTGAACACCGTCTGGGTTGGTTCAATACTGACGACGTGCTGGTGGTGAGCCAGGACGGCAGCGAGGTGCCGGGTGCGCTGGCGGATTATCTGCGCCGCTTTCAGCCTGACTGGGTGGCACGTTACTGCCTGGCGGTTGATCTTACTGCGGATGAAATCGGGGTGTTATCGAACAACGGCGTATTGCAGGAGATTGTGCCGCCTTGTACACGTCGTCTGTACTGGCAGCAGGATGCGGCGTTGAGCCTGCGAAGAATTGATACCCGTGATGTGCGGGTGCCGGAGGACGTGATGAATGCTGCTCTGCAGCCGCGTCGCAATGGCGCGGTAAAAGGGCGTGACGCGATGCTGGTCGTACAGGTACCTGCCTGGCACGTCGGGGTGGTGAAAATCGACGGAGAAATTCAGGCACTGTTACCGCCGGGACTGACGGCATACTGGAAAATTAACCATCTTGTCGAGGCAGAGGTAGTGGATACGCGCCTTCAGGTAGTAGAAGTGAGCGGGCAGGAGATCCTGACGAAGGACAAAGTTAACCTGCGCCTGAACCTGGCGGCTAACTGGCGTTACAGCGACGTGTTGCAGGCCTGCGGACAGCTTACGAAACCGCTGGAACATTTGTACCGCGAACTCCAGTTCGCACTGCGTGAAGCGGTCGGCACACGCACGCTCGATGAGTTACTGGAAGATAAGCAGATCATTGACGAGGTGGTCAGCAAACAGGTGCAAGGCCGCCTGTCATCCTTTGGAATGGAAATTGCGTCGCTTGGGGTAAAAGATATTGTTTTACCTGGTGATATGAAAACGATTTTATCCCGTCTGGTAGAGGCCGAAAAATCGGCCCAGGCAAATGTTATTCGCCGACGTGAAGAAACGGCGGCGACACGATCGCTGTTAAACACCGCAAAGGTGATGGAAAACAACCCGGTGGCGCTGCGTTTAAAAGAGCTGGAAACCCTGGAAAGGGTCGCGGAGCGTATCGACAAAATTTCAGTATTTGGTGGCCTGGACCAGGTATTACACGGCCTTGTTAACCTGAAAGGATAACGCAATGCAACAGAATGATTTTGAATTACTGACGGCGTCAAACGGCGCCCCGATCAAAATGTGGACTCACGGTGTGCCCGTGGAGCCAGAGGCACAGGCGCAGTTACTGAATACCGCAAAGATGCCGTTTATTTTCAAACACCTTGCGGTGATGCCCGACGTTCATCTCGGTAAAGGCTCAACCATCGGCAGCGTGATCCCGACCAAAGGGGCAATTATTCCTGCGGCGGTTGGCGTGGATATTGGTTGCGGGATGATTGCCGTTCGCACGTCGCTGGTGGCCGGTGATTTGCCGGATAATCTCAGCGGTTTACGTAGCGCCATTGAACAGGCAGTACCGCATGGGAGAACCAATACCCGTTCTCGACGGGATAAAGGCGCGTGGGAAACGCCACCGAAAGAAGTGGACGATCGCTGGTTGGTGTTGGCCCCACGTTTTAAACAACTCACGGATAAATACCCGCAGTTGCGGAAAACCAACAACTATCAGCATCTGGGCACGCTGGGTACCGGAAATCACTTTATTGAAATTTGCCTCGATGAGCAGCAGCGCGTCTGGGTGATGTTGCACAGCGGCTCGCGCGGCGTAGGAAACGCCATCGGTAATGTGTTTATCGCCCTGGCACAGCAGGATATGCAGCATCACCTGGGACATCTGCCGGATAAAAATCTGGCCTATTTTCAGGAGGGGAGTCGTCACTATGAGGACTACATCGAGGCGGTGGAGTGGGCGCAGGATTTTGCCCGCCACAATCGGGAAGTGATGATGTCGCGCGTGCTGGCGGCGCTCTCTCGCGAAGTGACTAAGCCCTTTATTACGCAGCAGGAGGCGGTTAACTGCCATCACAACTATGTGCAGAAAGAGCATCACTTTGGGGAAGAGGTACTGATCACGCGCAAAGGTGCGGTGTCGGCGCAGAAAGGGCAAATGGGGATTATTCCGGGCTCAATGGGCGCAAAGAGCTTCATCGTGCGTGGCCTCGGCAACGAGCAAAGCTTCTGTTCCTGCAGCCACGGCGCTGGGCGAGTGATGAGCCGAACGGCGGCAAAAAAACGCTATACCCTTAGCGACCATATTCAGGCGACCTCTCACGTAGAGTGTCGCAAAGACAATGAGGTGATCGATGAAACGCCGATGGCCTATAAAGACATTGATGCCGTGATGGCCGCGCAATCGTCGCTGGTGGAGATCGTTCACACCCTGCGTCAGGTAGTGTGTGTAAAAGGATAAAAAAATGAGCAACAACGATGTTGATAGCGCGATGCGCGCACGAGTCTGCGCGCAACTTCGCGATATAGAGCAGCGCTATAACGTGCGCGTGCTCTACGCCTGTGAATCGGGCAGCCGGGGATGGGGATTTGCCTCACCGGATAGCGATTATGATGTGCGGTTTTTGTACGTTCACCGCCCAGAATGGTATCTGCGCGTCGAAGCCCAACGGGATGTGATCGAGCTGCCGATAGATGATGAACTGGACGTATGTGGCTGGGAATGGCGCAAGGCACTGGGCCTGCTGAAGGGGGCAAACCCGACGCTTATCGAGTGGCTGGATTCCCCTATTGTTTATCAGGAGGATGAGACGGTAGTGGCCGAGTTGCGCGCGCTGATACCCGCGTGGTTCTCACCATTGCGCGCCCGCTGGCATTACTACTCGATGGCCCGAAAAAACTTCCATGAATATTTACAGGGGGAAACGGTTCGGCTGAAAAAGTACTTTTATGTTCTGCGCCCTTTGCTGGCGGCGCGGTGGGTAGAAGCGGGGAAAGGCGTTCCACCGATGCGTTTTACCGAACTGCTTGCCGGGAGCGAACTGTGTGCGCCGTTACGTGCGGAAATCGATGCATTGCTGGAAATAAAACAGCGCGCAGATGAAGCGGAATATGGTCCTAAACGGCCATTACTCCACGCTTTTTTGCAAAATGAGCTGGTGAGAGGAGAAGTACCGCCGGTACTACCCGACAGCAGAGAAGGAAATTTAAAAGATCTGGATTCGTTGCTGATGAGAACAGTAATGAAAAGCTAAAGAATGGCCCGGTAGTGAAAACGCCCGGGCCATTCTTGCGCTTATTCAAACAAATTCTGATGAAGCTTCTGCACAACCTGCTCGGCCTGATCGGCTGGCACCAGGAAGCAGAGGTTATAGCTGGACGCACCGTAGCAAATCATGCGGATGTTGAACGGGTCGAGCACGCCAAACACCTCTTTGCCCACGCCGCAGGCGCGTGACAGCTTGTTACCGATGATGGCAACCAGCGCCAGGTCTTCTTCGACTTCCACGCGGCACAGCTCAGACAGCTCAATCAGCAGCGACTGCGTCAGCAGGGTATCACCGGTTGAGGTAGAGCCCGTGGTGTCCAGCGTCAGCGCAATGCTCACTTCAGAGGTGGTGATCAGGTCCACGGAGATGTTGTGGCGCGCCAGAATGCCAAACACTTCCGCCAGGAAACCGCGGGAGTGCAACATATTGTGGCTGTGCAGGGTGACCAGCGTCTGGCGACGGCGCAGGGCCAGTGCGCGGAACAGCGGCGGGTTTTCCGTTTTCTTACAGACCAGCGTGCCGCCCGCTTTTGGATCTTTACTGGAGCCGACAAAGACCGGAATATCGCTGCGCACAGCAGGCAGCAGCGTTGCCGGGTGCAGCACTTTCGCGCCGAAGGTGGCCATTTCCGCCGCTTCTTCAAACGCGATCACATCAATACGTTTCGCCGCAGAAACGACGCGCGGGTCGGTGGTGTAAATACCCGGAACGTCAGTCCAGATATCCACGCGCGTGGCATGCAGGGCCTCGCCCAGCAGCGCGGCGGTGTAGTCGCTGCCGCCACGGCCAAGCGTGGTGGTGCGGCCCTTCGCTTCACTGCCGATAAAGCCCTGGGTGATCACGATGCCGTCTGCCAGACGCGGGGCCAACTGCTGATTGGTCAGCTCGGCCAGTGCTTCAACGTCCGGCTCGGCGCGACCAAAGCGGTCGCTGGTGCGCATCACTTTACGCACGTCAAACCACTGCGCCTGAATGTTACGCTCGCGCATGATTTCAACAAACAGCAGGGTGGACATCAGTTCACCGTGGCTGACCAGCTCGTCGGTCAGGGCGGTGGAGGTGGCCAGCGAGGCGGCTTCTGCCAGGGTGGTGATGTTTTCCAGCAGACGTTCCACTTCCTCGCGGATGACGTTCGGGTTCTGCAGACGCTCAAGAATGTCGAACTGAATTTTGCGCAGTGCATCCAGCTTCACGAAACGTTCTGTCGCTTCCAGTCCTTCAGACAGAGAAACCAGCAGGTTCGTCACGCCGGCAGATGCAGACAGCACCACCAGGCGGGTATTCGGATCGGCCAGCACCACATCGGCGCTGCGGTTCATGGCATCGTAATCGGCCACACTGGTGCCGCCAAATTTGGCGACCACAAAACTCGTCATAACAACCTCGTGTCAGGGAATGAATAAGCGACCTTGGCACAAGAGTGAAACGAAAACAGGTGCAGGCGCAAAATACGGCCCTATAAATAAAATGCGGGGGAGGTCCTGTCAATGCTGGGATTATGCGGATTTTTTATGGGGGGGTACCCCTGAGAAACAGGACTTATAACAGGGCCAGATTTTATGCTCCGTTTTAGGGCATTTTGACCGACATTTCACCGCTCCTGGAAGGCGCTTCAGCAGCTATACTTTTCGGGTCTTTTCACCTGTGTTTGATGCAGGCCAGGGCAATGGCATAAAAACCATCACAATTTTTATTTGCAGGCGCTACAATCGACCGCAGTCACAATTCTCAAATCAGAAGAGTATTGCTAATGAAAAACATCAACCCAACGCAGACCGCTGCCTGGCAGGCACTCCAGAAACATTTTGATGAAATGAAAGACGTCACCATCGCGGATCTGTTCGCGAAAGATGCCGATCGTTTCAACAAGTTCTCCGCGACCTTCGACGACCTGATGCTGGTGGATTTCTCTAAAAACCGCATTACCGAAGAGACGCTGGCAAAACTGCAGGATCTGGCGAAAGAAACCGAGCTGGCGGACGCCATCAAATCCATGTTCTCCGGTGAGAAGATCAACCGCACCGAAGACCGTGCCGTGCTGCACGTCGCTCTGCGTAACCGTAGCAATACGCCAATCATCGTTGACGGCAAAGACGTCATGCCGGAAGTGAACGCGGTGCTGGAAAAGATGAAAACCTTCTCCGAAGCGATCATCTCCGGTAGCTGGAAAGGCTACACCGGCAAAGCGATCACCGACGTGGTAAACATCGGTATCGGCGGTTCTGACCTCGGCCCGTTCATGGTGACCGAAGCGCTGCGTCCGTACAAAAACCACCTCAATATGCACTTTGTGTCTAACGTCGATGGTACCCACATTGCCGAAGTGCTGAAGAACGTGAACCCGGAAACCACCCTGTTCCTGGTTGCGTCTAAAACCTTTACCACCCAGGAAACCATGACCAACGCCCACAGCGCGCGCGACTGGTTCCTGAAAACCGCGGGCGACAACAAGCACGTGGCGAAACACTTCGCGGCGCTGTCTACTAACGGTAAAGCCGTCAGCGAGTTCGGTATCGACACCGCGAACATGTTCGAGTTCTGGGACTGGGTTGGTGGCCGCTACTCTCTGTGGTCTGCAATTGGCCTGTCCATCATCCTGTCCGTGGGCTTCGACAACTTCGTTGAGCTGCTCTCCGGCGCGCACGCGATGGACAAACACTTCTCCACCACCGCACCAGAGAAAAACCTGCCGGTACTGCTGGCGCTGATCGGGATCTGGTACAACAACTTCTTCGGCGCTGAAACCGAAGCGATCCTGCCGTACGACCAGTATATGCACCGCTTTGCTGCGTACTTCCAGCAGGGCAACATGGAATCCAACGGTAAATACGTTGACCGTAATGGCAACGCGGTGGACTACCAGACTGGCCCAATCATCTGGGGCGAGCCGGGTACTAACGGCCAGCATGCTTTCTACCAGCTGATTCACCAGGGCACCAAAATGGTACCGTGCGATTTCATCGCCCCGGCTATCACCCATAACCCGCTGTCCGATCACCATCCGAAGCTGCTGTCCAACTTCTTCGCCCAGACCGAAGCGCTGGCGTTCGGTAAATCCCGCGAGGTGGTAGAGCAGGAATACCGCGACCAGGGTAAAGATCCGGCAACGCTGGACCACGTTGTCCCGTTCAAAGTATTCGAAGGCAACCGTCCAACCAACTCCATCCTGCTGCGCGAAATCACGCCGTTCAGCCTGGGTGCGCTGATTGCTCTGTACGAGCACAAAATCTTCACGCAGGGCGCGATCCTGAACATCTTCACCTTTGACCAGTGGGGCGTTGAGCTGGGCAAACAGCTGGCAAACCGTATTCTGCCAGAGCTGGGTGATGATAAAGCGATTACCAGCCATGACAGCTCGACCAATGGTTTGATCAACCGTTATAAAGCATGGCGTGCGTAATTAAAACGTCATGAAAACGTGCCGGCTTAATGCCGGCATTTTTTTATCGGATAATTCCTGATGTCTGTTAGTTAACTCAAATTCTGGTTCTGAGTTTAATCCGAAAAAGACGCTTAACCCGTTAATTGCTGCGGTTTATTTTAAGAAAATACGCAGAAGTCAGTTAATATCTATATATTATAACTTATTGATTTTTATTAGTTATATATTTTCCTGTTTTTCCTTTCATTTCGGTTTTATCCATTAGTCCGAAAACCCTCTCCCTATTTCCCCTTACGGCAAACCCGCGGCAGTAGTTGTGTATACTCGATTCCGCCTGAAATTCTTTTCGGGCAAATCTCCATTCATTCATTGAAGGGAAATTGTTATGAAGAAAGTACTGTATGGCATTTTTGCCATATCTGCGCTTGCGGCGACATCTGTCTATGCAGCTCCGGTTCAGGTCGGGGAAGCGGCAGGGTCGGCTGCGACGTCTGCGTCTGCGGGGAGTTCTACCGCAGCCAGCGCCAGCACCGTAAGTTCAGCCGTGGGTGTCGCGCTGGCGGCAACCGGTGGCGGTGATGGCTCCAACACCGGAACCACGACCACCACGACAACCAGCACCCAGTAATAGCGGGTGTTTTAATCATAACCACACTTCGGTGTGGTTATTTCGCCCCTTCGGAGAAGAGTCGTGAAGCGACCTGCAATCATTCTGATTTGCCTGCTGCTGCAGGCGTGCTCGGCCACCACTAAAGGGCTGGGAAACTCACTGTGGGAAAGCCTGTTCGGCACACCGGGCGTGCATCTGACCGATGACGAACTTCAGAACATGCCCTATGCCAGTCAGTACATGCAGCTTAACGATGGCCCGCAACTGTTTGTGGTGCTCGCTTTCGATGAAAACGGGCAGCAGAAATGGGTGACGCAGGATCAGGCCACCATCGTGACGCAGCATGGCCGTATCGTGAAAACCCTGTTGGGCGGCGATAACCTGCTGGAGGTGAATAATATCGCCGACGACCCGCTGATCAAGCCGAACCAGATCGCCGACGGCGCAGGCTGGACGCGCACGATGGGCTGGACCGAACACAAGCAGGTGCGTTACGCCACGGCACGCTCGACCTTCCGCTGGGATGGCACCGACAGCGTGAAAGTCGGCAGCGACGAAACGCAGGTTCGCGTGCTGGATGAAGAGGTCACCACCGACCAGGCCACCTGGCACAACCGCTTCTGGATCGACGAGGAAGGGCAGATCCGTCAGTCCTTACAGTATCTCGGTGCCGGTTTCTTCCCGGTCAAAACCACCCTGATCAAGGCGGCGAAATCATGAAAACGCTCATTCACGTTGCGCTTATCGCCAGTTTTGCCGCGCCGCTGGCATGGTCCGCCGGGACAGTAAAGGTCTACACGCCGGACAGTGAAAAACCCAAAACCTTAACCCACGCCGAGCATCTGCTCGATCTTGTCGGACAGCCAAGGCTCGCCAACAGCTGGTGGCCAGGCGCGGTCATCGCTGAACGGCAGAAGACCGTGGAAGCGGAACAGCAGCACAAGGCGCTTCTTGCCAGGCTAACGGGACTCGCGGAGCAGGAAGATGGCGACGACGCGGCGGCCATTAATAGCGTCCGTCAGCAACTGCAGGCGCTGAAGGTGACGGGCCGACAGAACGTCAATCTTGACCCGGATGAGGTGCGCGTCACGGAAAACGGCAACCCCACGCTGGAAGGGGACTATACGCTCTGGCTTCCGGCGAAGCCGACGACGGTGACCGTGATGGGGCTTATCAGCAGCCCGGGTAAGAAGCCCTTTACCCCCGGTCGTGACGTGGCGAGCTATCTCGACGAGCAGAGTCTGCTGAGCGGCGCGGATAACAGCTATGCCTGGGTGGTTTACCCTGACGGCCACACGCAAAAAGCCCCTGTCGCTTACTGGAATAAGCGTCATATCGAACCCATGCCGGGCAGCATTATTTTTGTCGGTTTTGCCGACCATTTCTGGACGAAGGCGTATGACGGGCTTAACGCCGATATCCTTCACTCCCTGATTCAGCGGATACCGGAATAATGAAAAGAACCTATCTCTACAGCATGCTGGCGCTCTGCGTGAGTGCCGCCTGCCATGCAGAAACGTATCCGGCACCCATTGGCCCGTCTCAGTCAGACTTCGGCGGCGTCGGTTTACTGCAAACGCCCACCGCGCGTATGGCGCGTGAAGGGGAAATTAGCCTTAACTACCGTGATAACGACCAGTATCGCTACTACTCGGCGTCGGTTCAGCTGTTCCCGTGGCTTGAAACCACGCTGCGCTATACCGACGTGCGGACGAAACAATACAGCAGCGTCGAGGCGTTCTCAGGCGATCAGACCTACAAAGATAAAGCCTTCGACGTCAAGCTGCGCCTGTGGGAAGAGAGCTACTGGATGCCGCAGGTCTCCGTGGGTGCCAAAGATATCGGCGGTACCGGCCTGTTTGACGCGGAATACATCGTGGCCAGCAAGGCCTGGGGACCGTTTGATTTCTCACTCGGTCTGGGATGGGGCTATCTCGGCACCAGCGGCAACGTGAAAAACCCGTTTTGCTCCTACAGCGATAAATACTGCTACCGCGATAACAGTTACCAGAAAGCGGGCTCCATCAACGGTGACCAGATGTTCCACGGTCCGGCGTCACTGTTTGGCGGCGTTGAATATCAGACGCCCTGGCAGCCATTACGCCTGAAGCTGGAGTACGAGGGGAATGACTACTCGCAGGACTTCGCCGGGAAGATTGAGCAGAAGAGCAAGTTTAACGTCGGCGCCATTTATCGCGTCACCGATTGGGCCGACGTTAACCTCAGCTACGAGCGCGGCAATACGGTGATGTTTGGCTTCACGCTGCGCACCAACTTTAACGACATGCG
Source organism: Enterobacter sp. ku-bf2 (assembly GCF_001742765.1). Classification (NCBI taxonomy): domain Bacteria; kingdom Pseudomonadati; phylum Pseudomonadota; class Gammaproteobacteria; order Enterobacterales; family Enterobacteriaceae; genus Enterobacter; species Enterobacter sp. ku-bf2. The sequence goes on along the minus strand of NZ_MDVW01000002.1, from coordinate 116,638 downwards.
GCCGCACTACAATGATAACGCGCGGCCTGCATACCAGCCGGAGCCGCAGGATGCGATTCTGCAGCACTCCGTGGTGGCAAACCAGCTGACGCTGCTGAAATACAATGCCGGTCTGGCGGATCCAAAAATTCAGGTGAAAGGCGATACGCTGTACGTCACCGGCGAGCAGGTGAAATACCGCGACTCGCGTGAAGGGATCGAACGCGCCAACCGGATCATCATGAACGATCTCCCGGACGGGATCCGCACGATCCGCGTGACGGAGAATCGTCTCAACCTGCCGCAGGTGACGACGGAAACGGATGTTGCCAGCCTTAAGCGCCACCTGGAGGGCGAACCGCTTGGGCATGAAACCGAGCTGGTACAAAAACGCGTTGAGCCGATCGTGCCGGAGACCACCGAGCAGGGCTGGTATATCGACAAGTCGCGCTTCGATTTCCATATCGATCCGGTGCTGAACCAGTCCGTCGGCGGGCCGGAAAACTTCTACATGTATCAGCTGGGCGTCATGGCGACGGCGGATCTGTGGCTCACCGACCACCTGCTGACCACTGGCAGCCTGTTCGGCAACATCGCCAACAACTACGACAAGTTCAACTACACCAACCCGCCAAAAGACTCGACGCTGCCGCGCGTGCGTACCCGCGTGCGTGAGTACGTGCAGAACGATGCCTACGTGAATAACCTGCAGGCCAACTACTTCCAGTACTTCGGCAACGGCTTCTACGGCCAGGTGTACGGCGGGTATCTGGAAACCATGTACGGTGGTGCGGGGGCAGAAGTGCTTTATCGTCCTGTCGACAGCAACTGGGCGTTCGGGATTGATGCCAACTACGTCAAACAGCGTGACTGGCGCAGCGCCCAGGACATGATGAAGTTCACCGACTACAGCGTCAAAACCGGCCACCTGACCGCCTACTGGACGCCGTCGTTCGCGCCTGACGTGCTGGTGAAAGCCAGCGTCGGCCAGTACCTGGCGGGCGACAAGGGCGGCACGCTGGATATCTCCAAACACTTCGACAGCGGCGTCGTGGTGGGCGGCTATGCCACCATCACCAACGTCTCGCCGGACGAGTACGGGGAAGGAGACTTCACCAAAGGGGTTTACGTGTCGATTCCGCTGGATCTCTTCTCATCCGGTCCAACCCGCAGCCGCGCGGCCATCGGCTGGACGCCGCTGACGCGCGACGGCGGTCAGCAGCTTGGACGTAAGTTCCAGCTGTATGATATGACCAGCGACAAGAACATTAACTTCCGCTGATGCCCCTCACCCTAACCCTCTCCCCAAAGGGGAGAGGGGAGCGCTCGGTGCTGTCTTTTTCCCCTCGCCCCTTTGGGGAGAGGGCCGGGGTGAGGGGAATCCTCTCCGGTGCGCTAAACATAAACAAAAAATATAGATCTCCGTCACATTTTTGCGTTATACAGAAACCTCGCCCTGGAGAATGAGGTGCTGTATGACATCCCTGACTCGCCCGCGCGTTGAGTTTATCTCAACTATCCTCCAGACCGTGCTGAACCTCGGTCTGTTGAGCCTTGGCCTGATACTGGTCGTCTTTTTGGGTAAGGAGACGGTGCATCTGGCGGATGTGCTGTTTGCCCCTGAACAAACCAGCAAATATGCGCTGGTGGAAGGACTGGTGGTCTATTTTCTCTACTTTGAATTTATCGCCCTGATTGTGAAGTATTTTCAGTCCGGCTTTCACTTCCCGCTGCGTTATTTTGTCTACATCGGGATCACCGCGATTGTGCGGCTGATCATCGTCGATCATAAATCCCCGCTCGACGTGCTGATCTACTCGGCGGCGATCCTGCTGCTGGTGATCACCCTCTGGCTGTGTAACTCGAAGCGGCTGAAGCGAGAATAAAAAAATGGCGCTCCGAAGAGCGCCTAACAACAGTCACAAGTTGGGTCAATACAATACGTCTAAAGTTGAGGGTTGCAGTGGCATAACAAAATGAAACTTAACCTTTCACACCGCCCGCCGTCAGGCCGTTGACCAGCCAGCGCTGCGCCAGCAGGAACACCACGGTAATCGGGATGGCAGAGAGTACGGCCGCCGCGGCAAAGTCGCCCCACAGGTAGTTTTGCGGGTTGAGGTATTGCTGCATACCCACGGCCAGGGTGTAGCTGTTCACATCACGCAGTAACAGTGAGGCAACCGGTACTTCGGTGATCGCAGCGATAAACGACAGGATAAACACCACCGCCAGAATCGGCACCGACAGCGGCAGCAGCACCAGGCGGAACGCCTGCCACGGGGTAGCCCCATCCAGCGCGGCCGCTTCTTCCAGCGAGCCGTCGATGGTTTCGAAATAGCCTTTAATGGTCCACACATGCAGTGCGATACCGCCAAGGTAGGCGAAGATCACGCCGCCGTGGGTGTTCAGGCCGATAAACGGAATGTACTGGCCCAGGCGGTCAAACAGGGCGTACAGCGCCACCAGCGACAGCACCGCCGGGAACATCTGGAAAATCAGCATCCCTTTCAGCAGCGTCGCTTTGCCCGGGAAACGCATACGGGCAAATGCGTAAGCGCAGGTGGTGGACAGCGCCACGATACCGATCGCAGTAATGCCTGCGATTTTCACCGAGTTCCACAGCCACAGCAGCACCGGGAACGGCGGTGGCGTGACGCGGCCATCCGCGTGCTCCACGCTGAAGCCCAGCGCGAGCTTCCAGTGCTCCCATGAGATTTCGTCCGGGATCAGGCTCCCGGTGGCGAAGTTACCCGAACGCAGGGAGATGGCGATTACCATCAGCAGCGGGAACATGATCGCCGCGATAAAAATCAGCAGGCCTAAATGCGTCGCCAGGAGGCGCAGTTTCTGAGATTTGGGTTGTACCATAGCCATGTTCAGTGCCCTCCTTAGTCAAATTTCATACGCGTGGCTTTCAGGTTCACTATCGCCAGTGCGCCTACCAGCAGGAAGATCAGGGTGGCAATCGCCGCCGCCAGACCGAAGTCCTGACCGCCGCCGCCTTCGAAGGCGATACGGTAGGTGTAGCTCACGAGCAGGTCGGTATAGCCTGCTGGCGTGGTGGTGCCCAGGCGGTCCGGGCCGCCGTTGGTCAACAGCTGAATCAGCACGAAGTTGTTAAAGTTAAAGGCGAAGCTGGCAATCATCAGCGGGGTGAGCGGCTTGATGAGCAGCGGCAGCGTAATCTTAAAGAAGTTCTGGAACGGACCCGCACCGTCCATCGCCGAAGCTTCGTACAGGTCATCCGGGATGGCCTTCAGCAGCCCCATGCACAGGATCATCATGTACGGATAGCCCAGCCAGGTATTCACGATGATGATCATCGAGCGGGCGGTAGTTGGGTCGCTGAACCAGGCCGGTTTGATGCCGAACAGGGCGCTCAGCATCATGTTGATTTCACCGAAGCTCTGGTTAAACAGCCCTTTGAAAATCAGAATTGAGATAAACGACGGCACGGCATACGGCAGAATCAGCAGCACGCGGTAGATCGCTTTGCCCTTCAGGGATTCCCACTGGACAAGACAGGCCAGCACCATGCCCACGGCCACGGTGAGGATTACGGTCAGTACGGAGAAGACCACCGTCCAGACGAAGATGGCGAAGAACGGTTTCTGAATGCCTTCGTCGGTAAACACGCGGGTAAAGTTGTCCCAGCCGATGGTGACGGTATAGCCCGGGCTGAGCTTGTCATCACCCCATTTGCCGTCGGCAGTAATGGACTGATAGAAACCAATGTCGTTATTCGGACGATATTTCACACCGCTCTGGTTGTTGGTCAGCGTGCCGTCATCCGCCAGGGTATAGAGCGGTTGGGTGCCTGAGAACTGGCGCAACGAGCTCATGATCACTTTGCTTTCGTCTGGCAGCACGGCGGTGAGCTGGGTCAGCGCCTGACGGTTCTGGGTAATGACGCGCAGGTTGGCACGTTCACCTTCCGGCAGGGCTTGCGCCTCTTTTAAGGCCAGCTTCTGCTCGCCGCCAAATTTGAAGGCGTCAGAGACATAGTATTTCCCGCTTGCTTCGTCAGTGAGCGCTAACTTCCACTCGTTGCCTGCAGGATAGAGGCCGAAGTTAAAGGTCTTGCCTGCCTGGTATGAGCGGTCCAGCAGGACCTGCTGCGCGCGTTCCTGCGCAAGCTGGTTGGTGCTGCTGTAGTTGGTAAACGCAATGGCGACGGTACAAATCAACGGGAACAGAACAAACAGCCCCATCCCGGCCACGCCAGGGTAGACATAGCGCCAGGCGTAGGCTTTACGGTTGGCGAAAATATACAGGCCAGCAGAGCTTAAAATCAGCGTCATGATGGCGAACAGATATTCCCCTTGTACGTACATTAAAACAACAAGGTAACCCACCAGCAGGCACAGCAGACCGATCGCTGACCACTTCAGCGCGTCGCTTTGCCACCAGCGTTTCTTTTTAATGACATCCATGGGGTTCTTCCTCTACAACGGTGGAATCTTATCGTCAGGTGGCGCTGCGCTTACCTGACCTACGGATCGTGCCGTAGTCGTAGGGCGGGTAAGCGCACGCGCCACCCGCCGTTTTTCTGCTTACTTCGTAATACGGCCCTGAGCATCTTTCAGCGCGGCATCAACGGTCTGGCGACCGCTTGCAGCGTTGATAACCGCGGTACGGGTGGCGTACCAGAATGCGGCCATCTGTGGGATGTTCGGCATGATTTCGCCTTTCTGGGCGTTATCCATGGTGGCCGCGATACGTGGGTCTTTCGCCAGCTGATCCTGGAAAGATTTCAGCGCGACGGCGCCCAGCGGTTTGTCCTTGTTCACTTCATCCAGACCCTGATCGGTCAGCAGGTAGTTTTCGAGGAACTCTTTCGCCAGCTCTTTGTTCGGGCTGGCAGCGTTGATGCCTGCGCTCAGCACGCCAACGAACGGTTTAGACGGCTTGCCTTTGAAGGTTGGCAGCAGCGTCACGCCGTAGTTGATTTTGCTCTTATCAATGTTGGTCCAGGCCCACGGACCGTTGATGGTCATCGCGGTTTCGCCTTTGTTGAACGCCGCTTCCGCGATGGAGTAATCGGTATCCGCGTTCATGTGTTTGTTCTTGATCAGGTCAACCAGGAAGGTCAGACCCGCTTTCGCACCCGCGCTGTCGACGCCCACGTCTTTCACGTCGTATTTGCCGTTTTCAAACTTGAACGCGTAACCACCGTCGGCAGCAATCAGCGGCCAGGTGAAGTACGGCTCTTGCAGGTTGAACATCAGGGCGGATTTACCTTTCGCCTTCAGCTCTTTATCCAGTTTCGGGATCTCTTCCCAGGTTTTCGGCGGGTTAGGGACCAGGTCTTTGTTGTAAATCAGAGACAGGGCTTCGACCGCGACAGGGTACGCGATCAGCTTGCCGTTATAGCGAACGGCATCCCAGGTGAACGGGAACAGTTTGTCCTGGAACGCTTTGTCCGGGGTGACTTCAGCCAGCAGGCCAGACTGCGCGTAGCCGCCGAAACGGTCATGCGCCCAGAAGATGATGTCCGGGCCGTCGCCGGTTGCCGCAACCTGCGGGAATTTCTCTTCCAGTTTGTCCGGATGCTCTACGGTCACTTTGATGCCGGTGTCTTTCTCGAATTTTTTGCCCACTTCGGCCAGGCCGTTATAGCCTTTGTCGCCGTTAATCCAGATAACCAGTTTGCCTTCTTCAATTTTGGCGAGCGCCGGTGCGGAAATCATCATTGCTGCGAGGGCGGACAATGCGAAAACGCGTGCGCCAGTCTTGATATTCATATCTGCCATCCTTTTTGGTGATGTCTCGTGGTATGACTTCAGTGGTTCAACGTGACTCAGTCTCCTTATTTGACATCCTCTTTCCATCCTCCCAACCCCTACGCCCCACCCCCCGTTTGTGTGATCTCCGTTGCATAAATTTAAGTTATGAGTGCTGGCGCACATAAAAACGCACTGAATTTTGCAGGCGGCTTCACGAATTTTGCCCTGGCCCGCCCGTGCCGGTCGCAGAGCCTGCTCTCTCATCCTCCCGCCTCCTCCCCCATAAAAAAGCCGGGGGGTGGAGGATTCGGGAAAGTAATGGATACCCCATAGTGAACTTATCTTGAATGTTTCTGTCGGTGACAGGTTGTAACGAAGGGAGAAGGGCATGGCGAGCGTACAGCTGCGTAATGTAACGAAAGCCTGGGGTGACGTTGTGGTGTCGAAAGACATCAATCTGGACATCCACGAAGGTGAATTCGTGGTATTTGTCGGCCCATCAGGCTGCGGTAAATCAACTCTGCTGCGTATGATTGCCGGTCTTGAAACCATCACCAGCGGCGACCTGCTGATCGGTGATACCCGAATGAATGACATCCCGCCTGCCGAACGTGGCGTAGGCATGGTGTTCCAGTCTTATGCTCTCTATCCCCATCTTTCCGTCGCCGAGAACATGTCTTTTGGTCTGAAGCTGGCTGGCGCGAAGAAAGAGGTCATTAACCAGCGCGTGACGCAGGTGGCGGAAGTGTTACAGCTGGCGCACCTGCTGGAGCGTAAGCCGAAAGCGCTTTCCGGCGGTCAGCGTCAGCGTGTGGCGATCGGCCGTACGCTGGTTGCCGAGCCGCGCGTCTTCCTGCTCGATGAACCGCTTTCCAACCTGGATGCCGCCCTGCGCGTCCAGATGCGTATCGAAATCTCCCGTCTGCACAAGCGTCTTGGCCGCACGATGATTTACGTCACCCACGATCAGGTCGAAGCGATGACCCTCGCCGACAAAATCGTGGTGCTGGATGCCGGTCGCGTGGCGCAGGTGGGCAAACCGCTGGAGCTGTATCACTACCCGGCAGACCGCTTTGTTGCGGGCTTCATTGGCTCGCCAAAGATGAACTTCCTGCCCGTCAAAGTGACCGCGACAGCGATTGAACAGGTACAGGTGGAGCTGCCAAACCGCCAGCAGGTGTGGCTGCCGGTCGACAGCGCCAACGTACAGGTGGGGGCAAACATGTCCCTCGGTATTCGTCCTGAGCATTTACTGCCGAGCCACATCGCCGATGTGACGCTGGAAGGTGAGGTTCAGGTCGTCGAACAGCTTGGTCACGAAACACAGATTCATATCCAGATCCCCGCCATCCGTCAGAACCTGGTCTACCGCCAGAACGACGTGGTGTTGGTAGAAGAGGGTGCCACATTCGCTATCGGCTTGCCGCCAGAGCGTTGCCATCTGTTCCGTGAGGATGGCACTGCATGTCGTCGGTTGCACAAAGAGCCAGGCGTTTAAGCAATCCCAAAAGAAGACACGAAACCGACAGGTGAAGTGTTCAAAGAAAAGCAATGATCTCAGGAGATAGAATGATGATTACTCTGCGCAAACTTCCTCTGGCAGTTGCCGTCGCAGCGGGCGTAATGTCTGCTCAGGCAATGGCCGTGGATTTCCATGGTTATGCTCGTTCCGGTATCGGCTGGACGGGGAGTGGCGGCGAACAACAGTGCTTCCAGGCAACCGGTGCTCAAAGTAAATACCGTCTGGGTAACGAATGTGAAACCTATGCGGAACTGAAGCTGGGCCAGGAAGTGTGGAAAGAAGGCGACAAGAGCTTCTACTTCGACACCAACGTAGCGTACTCCGTGGCGCAACAGAACGACTGGGAAGCCACTGATCCGGCGTTCCGTGAAGCCAACGTGCAGGGTAAAAACCTGATTGAGTGGCTGCCAGGTTCCACCATCTGGGCCGGTAAGCGCTTCTATCAGCGTCATGACGTCCACATGATCGACTTCTACTACTGGGATATTTCAGGTCCTGGTGCGGGTATCGAAAACGTCGATCTGGGCTTCGGTAAACTGTCTCTGGCCGCGACCCGTTCTCAGGAAGCGGGTGGCTCATACATCTTCACCAGCAACGATATCTATCATAACTTCAAAGACACCGCTAACGACGTCTTCGATGTGCGTTTAGCGCAGATGGAAATCAACCCGGGCGGTACGCTGGAGCTGGGTGTTGACTATGGCCGAGCTAACAAAACTGACGGTTACAGCTTCGCTGACGGCGCATCTAAAGATGGCTGGATGTTCACCGCTGAACATACCCAGAGCATGCTGAAAGGCTACAACAAGTTTGTTGTCCAGTACGCTACCGATGCAATGACCACTCAGGGCAAAGGTATTCCTCAGGGTTCCTTCACCGGCAACAACTATGACAAAGACGCTGAAATTGGTGTTGTAGACAACAAGATCAACAACAACGGCTCTCTGGTTCGTATTCTTGACCACGGTGCGATCTCTCTGGGTGACAGCTGGGATCTGATGTACGTCGGTATGTATCAGGATATCGATCGTGACGACAACAACGGTACGACCTGGTACACCGTGGGTGTGCGCCCAATGTATAAATGGACGCCAATCATGAGCACCTTGCTTGAAGTGGGCTACGACAACGTTAAGTCGCAGAAAACTGACGATACCAACAACCAGTACAAAATTACCCTTGCACAGCAATGGCAGGCCGGTGACAGCATCTGGTCCCGTCCAGCGATCCGTGTCTTCGCAACTTACGCGAAGTGGGATGAGAAATGGGGTTATGACAACGGCATTGCAAAAAGCGATACCAAAGCCACAACCTACAGCCGCGGTGACAACGACGAGTGGTCCTTCGGCGCCCAGATGGAAATCTGGTGGTAATACCGTCTTAACCTGACGTAATGACCAAACTGAGGGGCGCAAGCCCCTCAATCCTTGGGACGGCGCGCTATTGCCTGGCTACCGCTGACCTGTGCATTTTGAGGTGATAACAATGAAAATGAACAAAACTCTCCTTGCCCTTTGTTTATCCGCAGGGCTGCTGGCGAGCGCGCCTGCTGTAACGCTCGCTAATGTGAATTTCGTTCCGCAAAACACAACATCCGCGCCGGCCATACCGGCCGCAGCGTTGCAACAGCTGGTCTGGACGCCTGTCGATCAATCTAAAGCCCAAACGACCCAGCTCTCGACGGGGGGACAACCGCTTAATGTTCCAGGCATCAGTGGCCCGGTGGTCGCATACAGCGTGCCCGCTAACATTGGCGAACTGACGTTAACGCTCTCCAGTGAAGTCAATAAACAGACCAGCGTCTTTGCACCGAACGTGCTGATTCTTGACCAGAACATGACGCCTTCTGCGTTCTTCCCGAGCGAATACTTTACCTATCAGGAACCCGGCGTCATGAGCGCAGACCGCCTCGAAGGGGTAATGCGACTGACGCCTGCGCTGGGTCAGCAGAAAATTTATGTACTCGTCTTCACCACGGAAAAAGATTTGCAGCAAACCACTACGCTGCTTGATCCCGCTAAGGCCTATGCCAAAGGCGTAGGTAACGCCGTGCCGGATATCCCGGACCCGATTGCCCGCCATACCACTGACGGCCTTGTGAAGCTGAAAGTGTCGACCAGCAGTGCATCCAGCGTCCTGGTCGGCCCGCTGTTTGGCTCCTCCGGTACCGGCCCTGTCACTGTAGGTAACACCGCTGCGCCTGCCTATACCGCACCTGCTGCCACGACAGCCGCACCGGTAGCGACCGCAGCGCCAGCCCCGGCGAAGAAAGCGGAGCCGGTACTGAACGACACCGAAGAATACTTCAACAACGCCATTAAGCAGGCGGTGAAGCGCGGCGATGTCGATAAAGCGCTGAAACTGCTTGATGAAGCCGAACGTTTAGGTTCAACCACTGCCCGTTCCACCTTTATCAGCAGTGTAAAAGGCAAGGGGTAACCGTTTCCCCGCAGTGCTGATTTGTTAGTCGTTTGGTGCGCCTGAGTGGGCGCACTTTTTTTCGTCTCCGCCGGGCTGTTGCACTCTTGTTGCGATCGTGATCGTTAAATAACGTTTGGCCCCCCTCAATCCGTGTTTCTGCGATACAATGCCATTACGTTATGTATCGGAGAGTCTGGCATGTCACACCCTGCGCTAACGCAACTGCGTGCGCTGCGCTATTTCGACCAAATACCTGCGCTTGATCCCCAGCAACTGGACTGGTTGCTGCTGGAAGATTCCATGACGAAACGTTTTGAGCAGCAGGGAAAAACGGTCACGGTGACCCTGATTCAGGAAGGGTTTGTCTCTGGCGATGAGATCGCCAACGAGCTGCCGCTACTGCCGCACGAGCCACGTTACTGGCTGCGTGAAATTTTACTCTGCGCTGATGGCGAGCCGTGGCTTGCCGGGCGGACGGTGGTGCCCGAGTCCACCCTTTCCGGGCCAGAACTGGCGCTGCAACGTCTGGGGAAAACGCCGCTGGGGCGTTACCTTTTCACCTCGTCTGAGCTTACCCGGGATTTTATTGAGATTGGTCGTGATGCCGAACTGTGGGGGCGTCGTTCCCGCCTTCGCCTGAGCGGTAAGCCGTTAATTCTGACGGAGCTTTTTTTACCGGCATCGCCGTTGTACTAAGAGGAAGAAAAAATGGAGTGGAGCCTGACGCAGAATAAGCTGTTGGCGTATCACCGCTTAATGCGTACCGATAAACCGATTGGCGCGTTGCTGCTGCTGTGGCCGACCCTATGGGCGCTGTGGGTTGCCACGCCGGGCGTGCCGCCGCTGTGGATCCTTGGCGTGTTCGTGGCTGGCGTCTGGCTGATGCGCGCGGCGGGCTGCGTGGTCAATGATTATGCCGATCGTAAATTCGACGGCCATGTAAAGCGTACTGCCGGTCGTCCGTTACCCAGCGGGCAGGTCACCGGGAAAGAAGCCCGCGTGCTGTTCATCATTCTGGTGCTGCTCTCTTTCCTGCTGGTGTTAACCCTCAACACCATGACCATTTTGCTTTCCGTCGCGGCCCTGGCCCTGGCCTGGGTTTATCCGTTTATGAAGCGCTATACCCACCTGCCTCAGGTGGTGCTGGGGGCGGCGTTTGGCTGGTCGATTCCGATGGCGTTTGCGGCAGTTAGTGAGTCCTTACCGCTCAGCTGCTGGCTGATGTTCCTGGCGAACATACTTTGGGCGGTGGCGTACGACACGCAGTACGCGATGGTTGACCGCGACGATGACCTGAAAATTGGCATCAAATCCACCGCCATTCTGTTTGGCCGTCAGGACAAGCTGATTATCGGTATCCTGCAGGTCGCGGTACTGGCGCTGATGGTGGCGATCGGTCGCCTGAACGGGCTGAACTGGGAGTTTTACTGGTCCGTGCTGGTGGCGGGGCTGCTGTTTGCCTACCAGCAAAAGCTGATTGCGAAGCGCGAACGCGATGCCTGCTTCAAGGCGTTTATGAACAATAACTACGTCGGTCTGGTGCTGTTTTTAGGCCTGGCGATGAGCTACTTCATCTAAAAAAAGCCGGGTGGCGGCTTCGCCTTACCCGGCCTACGATTTAGCAGGATATGTAGGCCCGGTAAGCGTCAGCGCCACCGGGCGTTTTTTTACCGGCGACGCAACAGCCGGAGCGCGTTCGCCGTCACCAGCACCGTCGCGCCGGTATCCGCCAGCACCGCCAGCCACAGCCCGGTCATGCCGAGCAGCGTGGTCACCAGGAAAATCCCCTTCAGCCCCAGCGCGATGCCGATGTTCTGACGGATATTGGCCCGCGTCGCGCGCGCAAGATCGATCATCTGCGCCAGCCCGGTCAGGCGGTTGTGGGTCAGCGCCGCGTCAGCCGTTTCCAGTGCGACGTCGGTCCCGCTGCCCATCGCAATACCGATGGTGGAGGCTTTCATCGCCGGGGCATCGTTAATCCCGTCACCGACCATCGCCAGCGGCGCCTGAGCATTCAGTTCCGTCACCGCGCTGACCTTATCCGCCGGCAGCAATCCGGCTTTAAACGCCAGCCCCAGCTCGCCGGCAATCGCAGCCGCCGCGCGCGGGTTATCGCCGGTGAGAATCACGCCCTGCACGCCCAGCTGATGGAGCGCTGCCACGGCCTCTTTTGCGTCATCGCGCAGGGTATCGCGCAGCGCCAGCATCCCTTTTGCGGTGCCGTCCTGCATAACGGTCACGACAGTTTGCCCGGTCTGTTCTAACGCCTCCACCTCTGGCGTAGAAGACTTGCCCGCCGCGACAATCAGTACCTTTTTACCGTCAACGGTGGCCTCAATCCCTGTCCCGACCAGCGCCCGCTGGGCAGTTGCCTGAGGGATGTTCAGCCCGCGCGACTGCGCTTCTCGCACAATCGCCTGCGCCAGCGGGTGAGTGGACCCCTGCTCAACGGCGGCGGCCAGGGTCAGCAGTTCATCTGCACTGATGTCCTGCGGATACACGCCGGTCACCTGCGGCTTGCCGACGGTCAGCGTACCGGTTTTATCAAAAGCGATATGCTGGACCTGGCTCAGCTGCTCCAGCGCCGCGCCGCCCTTAATTAGCGCCCCGCGACGTGCCGCAGCCGCCAGCCCGGACGTAATGGCCGCCGGGGTGGAAATCACCAGCGCGCAAGGACAGCCGATCAGCAATAGCGTCAGCCCTTTATAAATCCACCCCTCCCACGGCGCGCCAAAGAACAGCGGTGGGACGACGGTAACCAGCAGAGCCACCAGCATAATGGCGGGCGTGTAGATCCGGCTGAAGCGGTCGATAAAGCGTTCGACCGGCGCGCGGCGCTCTTCGGCCTCTTCAATCAGCTTCAGGATGCGGTCGATGGCGCTGTCACCCGGCTCGGAAAGCACGGTGAGCTGCACCAGACGGTCGACGCTGGTGGCGCCTGCAGGCACTTTTTCACCCGCCTCACGTTCAACCGGAATGGATTCGCCGGTCAGGGCGCTTTCATCAAAGCTCGCGGTGGCGGTAAGCAGCGCACCGTCTGCAGGCAAGCGTCCGCCTGCCGCGACTTCAATCACGTCGCCCGGACGAAGGGTCGTGATGGCGACCATTTCACGCGTGCTGTTTACCACGCGCGTGGCGGTTTCCGGCTTCAGCGCCATCAGCGCGCTGACCCCTTTGCGCGCCCGGCTGGCTGCCCAGCCCTCAAGGCGTTCACCGATTAAGAACAGCAGCAGCACCATCGCCGCTTCTGCCGTCGCGCCAATAAACAGCGCGCCGATGGCCGCCACGCTCATCAGCGTTTCGATGGCAAACCAGCTGCCGCTTTTCATCAGGCGCAGCGCCTGACGGGCAATCGGGAACAGACCGACCAGCGTGGTGGCGATAAACGCCAGGTTGCCGAACGGATGGTTAATCTGTTCCAGCCCCCAGCTCAGTGCCATCATGATGATGAGGGTGATGAGCGGCAGGTTTTCCCGCAGGGAAGACGTTTTTTCCGCGGGCGCGGCTTCGCTACGCAGGCTGTAACCCGCCTTGCTTACCGCGGCTTCCACCTGTTTGCTGACGTCGTTTTCGGCGCTAACCAGCAGCTTTTCGGTGGCGAACAGCACCTGAACGTGGCTGACGCCCGGCACCTGTTTCACCGCATTTTCTACTTTACGGGCGCAGGCGGCGCAGTCCATGCCGTTAACGACCCAGCTGTAGCGGTTGCCGCTTTCGGGCAGCATTTCCGTTTGCGTTTCGCACGCGCCTTCGCAGCAGCAGTCGTCTTGAGGCGGAACCGGACTGAGCTTAAGCGCCGAGAATTGAGGAACTTTTTTGGGTGTTTCTGGAGTCGACATGGCAGTCTCCGGCAATGATAATTTTCTCATTAACCGCAGCATACACTCTGGAGTCGACTCCAGAGTCAAGCGTTATTTAGATATACAGCGAACGCACAATCAGGAAGTGCCCGGCAAAGTAACAGGCGGCGGCAATCGCGTTATCCGCCCGGAAACGGCGGCGATAGTGGCTGCCCAGCCACACGATATTCCCAATCAGCAGCAGCGCGGCGCCGAAGAATGCGGACATTGCCGGAGCGGTCGGACGGAAGAACCACAGTTCACCTGCCAGCCATACCATCACCAGGGTCATGGCGATAAACGTGCAGACCGGCAAACGCATCTCTTCCAGACGCGACCAGATCACCGCGATCAGCAGGGCGCCAATCACCAGCAGGACCAGCGGCAGCGGCCAGAAGAAAGAGAGCGTCATCTGGCTGGCGAAGTAGATGGTATACAGCAGGTGCGACAGGAAAAATGCCCCTACGGCATACAGCAGGCGCTGGCGCGGCAGCAGGGTCAGGGCGTCGCCAATCAGAGAGGCGCACAGCCCGGCGAGCACCAGATAGCTGACGGCGTTGAACATCGGCGCTTGCCAGGCCAGCAGCAACAGGAGCAACAGCGTGACGGGTTTAAACAGCCAGCGCTGCCAGGTGGGACCACGGTACGACGCATCGACATAAAGCCATGCGGAAAAACAGACAGCGATAAATGACCAAAGCATATTAACTCCCTGTATCTGTTAAGTCTGAATAATCAGTTTCTGATCCAGTGTAGTGACGCGGGCGGGCGTTTGGCAATGGCGGGGAAGGCAGGGTATCCTGAATTCCGCATAATCTGATGGGATTGTAGAATGAGCAAGATGCCGCTGTTTTTCATTATCGTGGTGGCGATTATCGTCATTGCCGCCTCGTTCCGCTTCGTGCAGCAGCGCCGCGAGAAGGCGGATAACGATGCCGCACCGCTGATGCAAAAGCGCGTGGTGGTGACGAACAAACGCGAAAAACCGCTCAATGACCGCCGCTCGCGCCAGCAGCAGGTGACGCCTGCGGGCACAACAATGCGCTATGAAGCGAGCTTTAAGCCGGAAACGGGCGGCCTCGAGATGACCTTCCGCCTGGAGGCGCAGCAGTACCACCAGCTGACGGTGGGAGAGAAAGGAACGCTGAGCTACAAAGGGTCGCGATTAGAAGGGTTTGCACCGGAGCGGTAACGCCGGGCGGCACTGCGTTTGCCCGGCCTACAGGGTTTCGTAGGCCCGGTAAGCGAAGCGCCACCGGGCGATAGCGCGCACCTTACTTCTTCACCTGCGCCTTAAACTTCTTCATCCACACCAGCAGCTCAAACACGCCGAAAATAAACACGCGCAGCTGCTGCCAGCCCGTCATCTGCGGGCCGTCTTTCGGCAGACCGTTTTTCAGCATCACCATCTGCAGGGCGTGCATGAACGAGGTGAAAATCAGCGCGACGTTAACGAAAATATTCATCGGACGCGGGAACGGGTGCACCAGATTGAGCAGCAAAAACGCCCAGACGCCCAGCATCAGCAAGCGTCCCAGATTAATCAGTACCGGCATCGGATCCTCCTTGTGCCTGACGGTGATACAGACGATAAGCAACCTGACCTGCGACTTTTTCACGGTGCAGATCCCAGTGGGCGGGAACCGGCGGTAAACCGTTTTCCACTTCGCTTTCCACGTAAATCAATGCGTCATCCGCCAGCCAGCCGTTTTGCTCCAGCAGGGATAACGTCTCCTCCAGCAGCCCCTTGCGGAACGGCGGGTCGACAAACACCACGGTGTGCGGCGTGCCCTTTTGCGCGAGGAAGGTCAGCGTGTTGGTGTTCACCACTTTCGCGTTGCTCGCTTTCAGCGTCGCCAGATTTTGCTGCAGCGTCTGCGCCACGCCGCGCTCCATCTCCAGCAGCGTGGCGCTGGCAGCATAGCGCGACAGCGCTTCCAGCCCGAGCGCGCCGCTACCGGCGAAGCAGTCCAGGCAGCGGGCGTCTACCATTGACGGGGCCAGCCAGTTAAACAGCGTCTCGCGCACGCGGTCGGTAGTGGGGCGTAAACCGGGGCTGTCCGGCACCGGTAATTTCCGGCCTCGCCATTGACCGCCGATAATACGAATTTGACCGGCCGGGGCGCGGTTGGGTTTCTTCATCTCAGGAAAGCTCTGTTAACAATTGGCCTGCGATTGCGGGCGGTGATGTCAATTAAGTAAAGTGTTAGACTATTTCATCATTTTTTTAGCTTCCATGTATATAGCGCCGCGAGGAGTGTAGTCGCAGATGGCAAAACAAAAAAAACGTGGCTTCTTTTCCTGGCTGGGCTTCGGTGAAAAAGAGCAAGAAACAGAACAGAAAACCGAAGAGCAACATGCCGTTGAAGAGCCGTCGCAGCCTGAAACGCCTGTAGAAACCGCCGCGGTTGTCGACGCGGAAGAGACGGCGCACAGCAAAGAAGAGGTTGAAACCTTTGCTGAAGAGGTGGTTGAGGTCACTGAACAGGTTCAGGAAAGCGAGAAGCCAGAGCCGGTTGTCGTAGAAGCCGCTATCGAAGCACCACAGGCTGCTATCGAACACGAAGAGCTTCCGCTGCCGGAAGAGGTCAAAGACGAAGCGGTGTCTGCCGAAGAGTGGCAGGCCGAAGCGGAAACCGTTGAAATTGTTGAGGCGGTGGAAGAAGAGGCGGCGCTTGAGCCAGAGCTGACCGACGAAGAGCTGGAAGCTCAGGCGCTGGCGGCCGAGGCCGCTGAAGAAGCGGTCATCGTGGTGCCGGTGGAAGAAGAACCGGAAGAAGAGACCGTTCAGGAGCAGGAAAAACCGACCAAAGAGGGTTTCTTCGCGCGTCTGAAGCGCAGCCTGCTTAAAACCAAAGAAAACTTAGGTTCCGGATTTATCAGTCTGTTCCGCGGCAAGAAGATCGACGACGATCTGTTTGAAGAGCTGGAAGAGCAACTGCTGATTGCGGACGTGGGTGTCGAAACCACCCGTAAGATCATCACTAATCTGACCGAAGGGGCGAGCCGCAAACAGCTGCGTGACGCCGAAGCGCTGTACGGCCTGCTGAAAGACGAGATGGGTGAAATTCTCGCAAAAGTTGACGAACCGCTTAATATTGAAGGCAAAACGCCATTTGTTATTCTGATGGTCGGCGTGAACGGCGTGGGTAAAACCACCACCATCGGCAAGC
The DNA here is from genome assembly GCF_001742765.1 of Enterobacter sp. ku-bf2. Taxonomy (NCBI): domain Bacteria; kingdom Pseudomonadati; phylum Pseudomonadota; class Gammaproteobacteria; order Enterobacterales; family Enterobacteriaceae; genus Enterobacter; species Enterobacter sp. ku-bf2. The sequence goes on along the minus strand of NZ_MDVW01000002.1, from coordinate 99,978 downwards.
TGGCGCGTCAGTTCGAGCAGCAGGGTAAATCGGTGATGCTGGCGGCGGGCGACACCTTCCGTGCGGCGGCGGTTGAGCAGCTGCAGGTCTGGGGCCAGCGCAACAACATCCCGGTCATTGCTCAGCATACCGGCGCGGATTCCGCGTCCGTGATCTTTGACGCCATCCAGGCAGCGAAGKCGCGCAACGTGGATGTGCTGATTGCCGATACCGCAGGGCGTTTGCAGAATAAATCGCACCTGATGGAAGAGCTGAAGAAAATCGTTCGCGTCATGAAGAAGCTGGACGAAGACGCACCGCATGAAATTATGCTGACCATTGATGCCAGCACCGGACAGAACGCCATCAGCCAGGCAAAACTGTTCCATGAAGCGGTAGGACTGACGGGGATCACGCTGACCAAACTGGACGGCACCGCGAAAGGCGGGGTGATCTTCTCCGTGGCCGACCAGTTCGGCATTCCTATCCGTTACATCGGTGTGGGCGAGCGTATTGAGGATTTACGTCCGTTTAAGGCGGACGACTTTATTGAGGCATTATTTGCCCGAGAGGACTAACAATGATTCGCTTTGAACACGTCAGCAAGGCCTATCTCGGTGGGAGACAAGCGCTGCAGGGGGTCACATTCCACCTGCAGCCGGGCGAGATGGCATTCCTGACCGGCCATTCCGGCGCGGGGAAAAGTACCCTGCTCAAGCTTATCTGTGGGATCGAGCGGCCAAGCGCCGGGAAAATCTTTTTCGGCGGCCATGAGATCAGCCGCCTGAAAAACCGCGAAGTGCCGTTCCTGCGTCGTCAGATCGGCATGATTTTCCAGGATCACCACCTGCTGATGGATCGCACCGTTTTCGATAACGTGGCCATTCCGCTGATTATTGCCGGCGCCAGCTATGACGATATCCGCCGTCGCGTTTCCGCGGCGCTGGATAAGGTCGGGCTGCTGGACAAAGCGAAGAACTTCCCGATCCAGCTCTCCGGCGGTGAACAGCAGCGCGTGGGTATCGCCCGTGCGGTGGTGAACAAGCCTGCGGTGCTGCTGGCGGATGAACCGACCGGTAACCTGGACGATGCCCTGTCAGAAGGGATTTTGCGTCTGTTTGAGGAGTTTAACCGCGTGGGGGTTACCGTATTGATGGCGACGCACGACATCGGGCTGATTTCCCGTCGTTCGTACCGCATGCTGACCCTGAGCGACGGTCATTTGCACGGAGGCCACGGTGAATAAGCGTGATGCAATAAACCAGATTCGGCAGTTCGGGAACCGGTTTGACCGTTTCCGTAAGCCGCAGGGCGGGGGTGACGGCAATCGTAATGCGCCGAAGCGCCAGAAGGCCGCGCCAAAGCCAGCCTCCCGTAAAACCAACGTGTTTAACGAGCAGGTGCGCTACGCGTTCCACGGCGCGCTGCAGGACCTGAAAAGCAAACCGCTGGCGACGTTCCTGACGGTGATGGTGATCGCCATCTCCCTCACGCTGCCAAGCGTCTGCTATATGGTCTATAAAAACGTCAACCAGGCGGCGTCGCAGTATTATCCGTCTCCGCAGATCACGGTCTATCTGGATAAAGCGCTCGACGATAACGCAGCGGCGCAGGTGGTTGGGCAAATTCAGGCCGAGCAGGGCGTGGAGAAGGTCAATTATCTCTCACGTGAAGACGCGCTGGGCGAGTTCAGGAACTGGTCTGGCTTTGGCGGCGCGCTGGATATGCTCGAGGAGAACCCGCTGCCCGCCGTGGCGGTGGTGATCCCGAAGCTGGATTTCCAGGGGACAGATTCGCTTAACACCCTGCGCGATCGCATTACGCGCATTAAGGGGATTGATGAAGTGCGCATGGATGACAGCTGGTTTGCGCGTCTCTCTGCTCTGACCGGGCTGGTAGGCCGCGTCGCGGCGATGATTGGCGTGCTGATGGTGGCGGCGGTCTTCCTCGTCATCGGCAACAGCGTTCGTCTGAGCATCTTCGCCCGTCGCGACACCATCAACGTGCAGAAACTGATTGGTGCGACAGATGGCTTCATCCTCCGACCGTTCCTTTACGGTGGCGCACTGCTCGGTTTTTCCGGCGCATTTCTTTCACTGATATTGTCAGAAATTTTGGTGATGCGGCTTTCCTCTGCCGTGACTGAAGTGGCGCAGGTTTTCGGAACGAAGTTTGATATCAGTGGTTTAGGGTTCGATGAGTGCCTGTTGTTGCTGCTGGTGTGTTCGATGATTGGGTGGGTGGCAGCGTGGCTGGCAACCGTTCAACATTTACGTCACTTTACTCCCGACTAATAAAAGCGTGATATAATCTTTCCCTGCACCGAGATGTTCGCTCTGCAGGGAAAGCGTCCCTGTTGTCTCTTCCCCTGTTATCATCTCCATGTCACATTTTGTGCGTAATTTATTCACCGTTGCACCTGGAACTTGTGGATAAAATCACTGTCTGATAAAAGAGTGAATGCTAATCTCGTTGCTCAAACGCTTTGGCATGGTTGTTGCCTGACGGGGACAACCTGGACCAGAAGAAACACTGAGAGGAATGAATGACCAAAGAAATGCAAACTTTAGCTTTAGCCCCTGTTGGTAACCTGGAATCTTACATCCGGGCTGCGAACACCTGGCCGATGTTAACGGCCGAGGAAGAAAAGGAGCTTGCTGAAAAGCTGCATTACCAGGGCGATCTGGAAGCAGCGAAAAAGCTGATCCTGTCTCACCTGCGCTTTGTTGTTCACATTGCTCGTAATTATGCGGGCTATGGCCTGCCGCAGGCGGACTTGATTCAGGAAGGTAACATCGGCCTGATGAAGGCTGTGCGTCGCTTTAACCCGGAAGTGGGTGTGCGACTCGTCTCCTTCGCCGTACACTGGATCAAAGCAGAAATTCATGAATACGTGCTGCGCAACTGGCGTATCGTGAAAGTCGCCACGACAAAAGCGCAACGCAAACTGTTCTTCAACCTGCGTAAAACTAAGCAGCGTCTGGGCTGGTTCAATCAGGATGAAGTGGAAATGGTGGCGCGCGAGCTGGGCGTATCCAGCAAAGACGTGCGTGAGATGGAATCCCGTATGGCCGCGCAGGACATGACCTTTGATATGTCCTCCGACGACGACGCATCCGACAGCCAGCCAATGGCACCGGTTCTGTATCTGCAGGATAAAACCTCTAACTTTGCTGACGGCATCGAAGAGGACAACTGGGAAGATCAGGCCGCGAACAAGCTGAGCTATGCGATGGAAGGCCTCGACGAACGTAGCCAGGATATTATCCGCGCCCGCTGGCTGGACGAAGACAACAAGTCCACGCTGCAGGAGCTGGCCGACCGCTACGGCGTCTCTGCGGAACGTGTCCGTCAGCTTGAAAAGAACGCCATGAAAAAACTTCGCGCTGCTATCGAAGCGTAATTTCCGCGAAGTACACCGAGAACCCCTGGATGAGAGTCTGGGGGTTTTGTTTTTTTAGCGCCCGCTCTGGCGAATTCCCTCCCCCTGGCAAACACTTACTGATGCGCTAAGCAGGCGACTTTCTCAGGGGGACAGGGTGAAAAACAACGAACTGAACGACCGGCGTTTACAGGCGACGCCTCGCGGCATCGGCGTGATGTGTAACTTCTATGCCGATAAAGCAGAAAACGCCACGGTGTGGGACGTCGAGGGCAATGAGTACATCGACTTCGCCGCCGGTATCGCGGTGCTGAATACCGGCCATCGCCATCCCAAAGTCATTTCCGCCATCGAAAAACAACTCCACGCCTTTACCCACACGGCGTACCAGATCGTGCCGTACGAAGGCTACGTGGCGCTTGCCGAGCGCATCAACGCACGCGTGCCCATTGACGGCCCGGCGAAAACGGCGTTCTTCTCGACGGGCGCAGAAGCGGTGGAAAACGCCGTAAAAATTGCCCGCGCCTTTACCAGACGTCCTGGCCTTATCACCTTTGGCGGCGCGTTCCACGGCCGCACCTTTATGACCATGGCACTGACCGGCAAGGTTGCGCCTTACAAGCTCGGCTTTGGGCCCTTCCCCGGCTCGGTGTATCACGCGCAGTATCCGAATGAACTGCACGGCGTCAGCACCGCTGAGGCGTTGAAAAGCCTGGAACGTATCTTTAAAGCGGATATTGCTCCTGACCAGGTCGCAGCGATAATTCTCGAACCGGTTCAGGGGGAGGGCGGCTTCAACATCGCTCCTGCTGATTTTATGCAGGCGCTGCGCGCCCTGTGCGATACCCACGGCATTTTGCTGATTGCCGACGAGGTGCAAAGCGGCTTCGCCCGCACCGGCAAGCTGTTCTCGATGGAACACCACTGCGTGAAACCGGATCTGATCACCATGGCGAAAAGCCTGGCGGGCGGGATGCCGCTCTCGGCGGTGTCGGGCCGTGCTGAGGTGATGGATGCGCCCGCGCCGGGCGGGCTGGGTGGCACCTACGCAGGTAACCCGCTGGCGATTGCGGCGGCGCATGCCGTACTGGACGTGATTGATGAGGAAGATCTCTGTACGCGATCGGCGCATCTTGGCCATCACCTGGTGGAAGTGCTGAACAAAGCGAAGGAACACTGCCCGTATATCGCGGATATTCGCGCCCAGGGTTCGATGGTGGCGGTGGAGTTTAACGACCCGCAAACGGGCCAGCCTTCGCCAGAATTTACCCGTCAGGTGCAGGAGCGTGCGTTGCAGGAAGGACTGCTTCTTCTGAGCTGCGGCGTCTACGGCAACGTCATTCGTTTCCTGTATCCGCTGACGATTCCCGAAGTGCAGTTCCGTAAAGCGCTGGACATTATCTCCGCCTCGCTGACACGTTAAAGCCATATGCCCGGCGAAAATCCCTGCCGGGCCTATCATATATTCATTTCAAATTAGCTATTCCAAAATCATAAAAATCGGGTATGTTTTAGCAGAGTATGCTGAAAAAGCGCGAACAGCACACCTATAACTGACATAAAGCGCTGCACAACAACATCACAACAATCGTAATAACCATAATAATGGGGAATCTCAGGATGAACATGAAGGGTAAAGCGTTACTGGCAGGATGTATCGCGTTGGCATTCAGCACCATGGCGCAGGCAGACATTAAAGTGGCTGTGGTTGGCGCCATGTCCGGACCGGTAGCGCAGTACGGCGACCAGGAATTTACTGGCGCAGAACAGGCGGTTGCAGACATTAATGCCAAAGGCGGTATTAAGGGCGAAAAACTGCAGATCGTAAAATATGATGATGCCTGTGACCCGAAACAAGCGGTCGCGGTCGCGAACAAAGTGGTGAACGACGGGATCAAATACGTTATCGGTCACCTGTGCTCTTCTTCTACTCAGCCCGCGTCTGACATCTACGAAGACGAAGGTATCCTGATGATCACCCCGGCTGCGACCGCACCGGAGCTGACCGCGCGCGGCTACAAGCTGACCCTGCGTACCACCGGTCTGGACTCTGACCAGGGCCCAACCGCGGCGAAATACATCGTTGAAAAAGTGAAGCCGAAGCGCATTGCCATCGTTCATGACAAGCAGCAGTACGGTGAAGGTCTGGCGCGTTCAGTGCAGGACAACCTCAAGAAAGCCAATGCCGATGTGGTGTTCTTCGACGGGATCACCGCCGGTGAGAAAGACTTCTCCACCCTGGTGGCGCGTCTGAAGAAAGAGAATATCGACTTCGTATACTACGGCGGCTACCACCCGGAAATGGGTCAGATCCTGCGCCAGGCGCGCGCAGCGGGTCTGAAAACCCAGTTCATGGGCCCGGAAGGGGTGGCGAACGTTTCTCTGTCTAACATCGCAGGTGAATCCGCTGAAGGCCTGCTGGTGACCAAACCGAAGAACTACGACCAGGTTCCTGCGAACAAACCTATCGTAGATGCCATCAAGGCGAAGAAACAGGATCCAAGCGGCGCGTTCGTCTGGACCACCTATGCGGCGCTGCAGTCTCTTCAGGCGGGCCTGAACCAGTCAGCCGATCCGGCTGAGATTGCCACCTGGCTGAAAGCAAACACGGTTGAGACCGTCATGGGGCCTCTTTCCTGGGACGCGAAGGGCGACCTGAAGGGCTTCGAGTTCGGCGTGTTTGACTGGCATGCTAACGGCACGGCGACCGACGCAAAATAAACGCAAATGGCAACCGTAAGGTTGCCATTTTAGTGTTTGCACCCTCTCCCCGTGGGAGAGGGCCGGGGTGAGGGCATCAGACCGCACAGCACCCCGTAGGCCGGGTAAGGCGCAGCCGCCACCCGGCTTTCTTTTAGCGCTTCTCCCACCCGCTCTCCTGCGCCGTAAAGCCTAACGCCTGCATAAACGCCGCCATCACGTCGCGGTCTTCCACGCCCACGTCGGCCATCCACCAGGAGGTCACGCTCGGGTTTTCGCGGATCACTTCTTCAATTAAATACTGTCCCACGCCGCGACGACGGGTGACGTCACGTACGCGCAGCGAGTCCAGCGCCCCTTCTGTACCGCTCAGGGTGACGCGAACCGCTGCCAGCAGGCGCTCGTTAAAACGCGCGGCATAAATGCGGTGGGTCTCATCCACGCGTAGCGACGAAGGGGAATATTCCGGCCAGATCTTGCCCAGGTCGATATGATCCTGGTCGCTAAAGGTCACCAGACGCACGATAGTCAGTTTCATTAGCTACTTGTCCAAATCAAATTGAGTAGAGGCAGTGTACTCAATTTATTCACTCAGGGGCTTCCTCTTTTTATTCTCATTCGCCAGGTGATTAGTTTTTTGGCAACGCGTTGGGCAGTTTGAAAACACATGGATCGAAAAATACGCAGAATTTTAACCTGATGGGTAGTGATTTATTCGGCGCTTTGTACCGTTATTTTATGCTGCAAACTGCACTTTTAGTTGTTTATCTCTGCCTGATTTCAGAATATTATCTTTGCTTAATCGCCTGAAAAATAGAGATTTTAGTCTGGTTTTTGACAAAAACCTGCGCTAAACCATTAAAGGCACTGGTAAAAATAGCGTTGTTCATTAAAAGTACAGAATGCTTTTTAACCATAATAAAACAAAATATAAACACGACATCACGAATGGGGATTCAGAGATGAAAAGGAACGCGAAGACGTTAATCGCGGGGATGGTCGCACTGTCGATCTCGCATGCCGCCATGGCGGAGGACATTAAAGTTGCGGTTGTGGGTGCGATGTCCGGCCCTGTTGCCCAGTGGGGTGACATGGAGTTCAACGGTGCGCGCCAGGCCATCAAAGACATCAACGCAAAGGGCGGCATCAAAGGCGACAAGCTGGTGGGCGTAGAATATGACGACGCCTGCGATCCGAAACAGGCCGTCGCGGTCGCTAACAAAATCGTCAACGATGGCATCCAGTATGTGATCGGCCACCTGTGCTCGTCGTCCACCCAGCCCGCGTCTGATATCTACGAAGACGAAGGCATTCTGATGATCACCCCCGGTGCGACCAACCCGGAACTGACCCAGCGCGGCTATCAGCACATCATGCGTACCGCCGGGCTGGACTCCTCTCAGGGGCCAACCGCCGCCAAATACATCCTTGAAACCGTCAAGCCGCAGCGTATCGCCATTATTCATGACAAGCAGCAGTACGGTGAAGGCCTGGCGCGCTCCGTTCAGGACGGCCTGAAAAAAGGCGGCGCAAACATCGTCTTCTTCGACGGGATTACCGCCGGTGAAAAAGACTTCTCCGCGCTGATCGCTCGTCTGCAAAAAGAGAATATCGACTTTGTTTACTACGGCGGCTACTACCCGGAGATGGGGCAGATGCTGCGTCAGGCGCGCGCCACCGGTCTGAAGACCCAGTTTATGGGGCCAGAGGGTGTGGGCAATGCTTCCCTGTCCAACATCGCCGGGGATTCTGCCGAAGGCATGCTGGTGACGATGCCAAAACGCTATGACCAGGATCCGGCCAACAAGGCTATCGTGGATGCGCTCAAGGCGCAGAAGAAAGATCCGAGTGGTCCGTACGTCTGGATCACCTACGCCGCCGTGCAGTCTCTGGCCACCGCGCTGGATCGTACCGGCAGCAAAGAACCGCTGGATCTGGTGAAAGATTTAAAAGCACACGGGGCGAACACCGTGATTGGGCCGCTGAACTGGGATGAGAAAGGCGATCTGAAGGGATTTGAGTTTGGTGTCTTTAAGTGGCACGCCGACGGGTCATCCTCGGCCGCCAAATAATTATCCCACCGCCCGGACTGACGGGCGGGTATAAAAAGGTTTGCATATGTCCGAGCAGTTTCTCTATTTCCTGCAGCAGATGTTTAACGGCGTCACGCTGGGAAGCACCTACGCGCTGATTGCCATCGGCTATACGATGGTTTACGGCATTATCGGCATGATTAACTTCGCCCACGGCGAGGTCTACATGATCGGTAGCTATGTCTCCTTTATGATTATCGCCGCCCTGATGATGATGGGCATCGACAGCAGTTGGCTGCTGGTCGCCGCCGGGTTTGTCGGCGCGATTGTGATTGCCAGCGCCTACGGCTGGAGCATCGAGCGCGTGGCCTACCGGCCGGTGCGCAGCTCCAAACGCCTGATTGCGCTGATTTCCGCCATCGGGATGTCGATCTTCCTGCAAAACTACGTCAGCCTGACCGAAGGCTCGCGCGACGTGGCGCTGCCAAGCCTCTTTAACGGCCAGTGGATTGTGGGGGCCAGTGAAAACTTCGCGGCCTCTATCACCACCATGCAGCTGGTTATCTGGGTCGTGACCTTTATTGCAATGCTTGCCCTGACGCTGTTCATCCGCTACTCGCGGATGGGACGCGCCTGCCGCGCCTGCGCAGAAGACCTGAAAATGGCGAGCCTGCTCGGCATCAACACCGACCGCGTGATTGCCCTGACCTTCGTGATTGGCGCCGCGATGGCGGCCGTCGCAGGTGTCCTGCTCGGCCAGTTCTACGGCGTAATCAACCCGTACATCGGCTTTATGGCCGGGATGAAAGCCTTTACCGCGGCGGTGCTGGGCGGTATCGGCAGTATTCCGGGCGCGATGATTGGCGGCCTGATCCTGGGCGTGGCGGAAGCGCTCTCCTCGGCGTATCTGAGCACGGAATATAAAGATGTGGTGTCGTTTGCCCTGCTGATTCTGGTTCTGCTGGTCATGCCTACCGGCATTCTGGGCCGTCCGGAGGTAGAGAAAGTATGAAACCGATGCATTTTGCAATGGCGCTGCTCTCTGCCGCCATGTTCTTCGTGCTGGCAGGCGTCTTTATGGGCGTCCAGTTAGGTCTGGATGGGACGAAGCTGGTGGTGGATACCGCCCCCGACATCCGCTGGCAGTGGGTGTTTATCGGCACTGCCGTGGTGTTCTTGTTCCAGCTGCTGCGTCCGCTGTTCCAGAAGTCGCTGAAAAACGTCTCCGGGCCGAAATTCGTTCTGCCGGCCATCGACGGGTCTACCGTTAAGCAGAAGCTGTTCCTCGTGGTGCTGCTGGTGGCTGCCGTGGCGTGGCCGTTTGTGGTCTCTCGTGGCACCGTGGATATCGCTACCCTGACCATGATCTACGTGATCCTCGGTCTCGGTCTGAACGTGGTGGTGGGGCTCTCTGGCCTGCTGGTGCTGGGCTACGGCGGCTTCTACGCCATCGGCGCCTACACCTTCGCGCTGCTGAACCACTATTACGGCCTCGGCTTCTGGACCTGCCTGCCGTTGGCGGGGCTGGTCTCAGCCGCGGCAGGCTTCCTGCTCGGCTTCCCGGTACTGCGCCTGCGCGGTGACTACCTGGCGATTGTGACCTTAGGCTTTGGCGAAATCGTCCGTATCCTGCTGCTGAACAACACCGAAGTGACCGGCGGCCCGAACGGCATCAGCCAGATCCCGAAACCAACCTTCTTTGGCCTGGAGTTCAGCCGTACCGCCCGCGAAGGCGGCTGGGACACCTTCAGTAACTTCTTCGGCGTGAAGTATGACCCGTCCGACCGCGTCATCTGGCTCTATCTGGTGGCGCTGCTGCTGGTGGTGATTACCCTGTTCGTGATTAACCGCCTGCTGCGCATGCCGCTGGGCCGCGCGTGGGAAGCGCTGCGCGAAGATGAGATTGCCTGCCGCTCCCTGGGCCTGAACCCGACCCGCATCAAGCTGACCGCATTCACCATCAGCGCCGCGTTTGCCGGTTTCGCCGGGACGCTGTTTGCCGCGCGTCAGGGCTTCGTCAGCCCGGAATCGTTCACCTTTGCCGAATCCGCTTTTGTGCTGGCGATTGTGGTGCTCGGCGGGATGGGCTCGCAGTTTGCCGTTATCCTCGCGGCCATCCTGCTGGTGGTCTCGCGCGAGCTGATGCGCGACTTTAACGAATACAGCATGTTAATGCTGGGTGGTTTGATGGTGCTGATGATGATCTGGCGTCCGCAGGGCTTGCTGCCGATGACCCGTCCACAGCTGAAGCTGAAGAACGGGCAAGCGAAAGGAGAGCAGGCATGAGTCAGCCATTATTATCCGTTAACGGTCTGATGATGCGTTTTGGCGGCCTGCTGGCGGTCAACAATGTGTCACTGGATCTGCACAAGAAAGAGATTGTCTCCCTGATTGGCCCGAACGGCGCGGGGAAAACCACGGTATTTAACTGCCTGACCGGTTTTTACAAGCCGACGGGCGGCACCATCATGCTGCGCGACAAGCATCTTGAAGGGCTGCCTGGCCAGCAGATTGCCCGCATGGGCGTGGTGCGTACCTTCCAGCACGTGCGTCTGTTCCGCGAGATGACGGTGATTGAGAACCTGCTGGTCGCGCAGCATCAGCAGCTGAAAACCGGGCTGTTCTCCGGCCTGCTGAAAACCCCGGCCTTCCGCCGCGCCCAGGATGAAGCGCTCGATCGCGCCGCCACCTGGCTCGACCGCATTGGCCTGCTGCAGCACGCCAACCGTCAGGCGAGCAACCTGGCCTACGGCGACCAGCGTCGTCTGGAGATTGTGCGCTGCATGGTGACCCAGCCGGAGATCCTGATGCTCGACGAACCGGCGGCCGGCCTCAACCCGAAAGAGACCAAAGAGCTGGACGAGCTGATTGCCGAACTGCGCGATCACCACGACACCACCATTCTGCTGATTGAGCACGACATGAAGCTGGTAATGGGCATTTCCGACCGTATCTACGTGGTTAACCAGGGTACGCCGCTGGCAAACGGCACGCCGGAAGAGATCCGCAACAACCCGGACGTGATCCGCGCATACCTGGGTGAGGCATAAGATGGAAAAAGCGATGTTAACGTTCGACAAGGTCAACGCGCACTACGGCAAGATCCAGGCGCTGCACGACGTCAGCCTGCATATCAATCAGGGTGAAATCGTTACCCTGATTGGCGCCAACGGCGCGGGCAAAACCACGCTGCTCGGCACCCTGTGCGGCGACCCGCGCGCCACCAGCGGGCGGATTGTGTTTGATGGCAAAGACATTACCGACTGGCAGACGGCCAGAATCATGCGTGAGGCGGTGGCGATTGTCCCGGAAGGGCGTCGCGTCTTCTCGCGTATGACGGTGGAAGAGAACCTGGCGATGGGCGGTTTCTTCGCCCATCGCGATGAATACCAGACCCGCATCAAGTGGGTGTACGAACTCTTCCCGCGCCTGTGGGAGCGTCGCATTCAGCGTGCGGGCACCATGTCCGGCGGTGAACAGCAGATGCTGGCAATTGGCCGCGCGCTGATGAGCCAGCCGCGTCTCCTGCTGCTGGACGAGCCGTCGCTCGGTCTTGCGCCGATCATCATCCAGCAGATATTCGACACCATCGAGCAGCTGCGTAAAGAGGGGATGACCATCTTCCTCGTCGAGCAGAACGCCAACCAGGCGCTGAAGCTCGCTGACCGTGGCTACGTGCTGGAGAACGGCCGCGTGGTGCTGGAAGACACCGGCGATGCGCTGCTGGCGAACGAAGCGGTGCGGAGTGCTTACCTGGGCGGCTGAGCTGTCTGTATCGCCCGGTGGCGCTGCGCTTACCGGGCCTACAGGGATCGAGTAGGCCGGGTAAGGCGTAGCCGCCACCCGGCTTTTTTAACCACTACACCCCTTCACACAACCATCATCCCCCTGACCCTTTACTGTCACTTATCTGTAAACAAACAGTTATTTTTCTGTCATTCGAGCATGTCATGTTACCTCGCGAGCATAAAACGCGTGATATCGCGCATCCGGCACAATAAGAGAGATGACAATGACATCGTTACGACACACAGCTTTGGGTCTGGCACTGGGTCTGGCTTTTGCGACGAACGCAATGGCTGTGACGACCATTCCGTTCTGGCATTCCATGGAAGGGGAGTTGGGTAAAGAAGTTGACTCCCTGGCGCAGCGTTTCAACGACACCCATCCGGATTACAAAATTGTGCCGGTGTACAAAGGTAACTACGAGCAGAGCCTGAGCGCGGGCATCGCCGCCTTCCGTACCGGCAACGCGCCTGCACTGTTACAGGTTTATGAAGTGGGCACCGCCACCATGATGGCCTCCAAAGCTATCAAGCCGGTGTATGAAGTGTTCAAAGAGGCGGGTATCAACTTTGATGAATCCCAGTTTGTGCCGACCGTAGCGGGTTACTACACCGATTCCAAAACCGGACATCTGCTGTCTCAGCCGTTTAACAGCTCCACGCCGGTGCTGTACTACAACAAAGACGCCTTCAGGAAAGCCGGTTTAGACCCGGAGCAGCCGCCAAAAACCTGGCAGGACCTGGCCGAATACACCGCGAAGCTGAAAGCGGCGGGGATGAAGTGCGGCTACGCCAGCGGCTGGCAGGGCTGGATCCAGATTGAAAACTTCAGCGCCTGGCACGGCCTGCCGGTGGCGACCAAAAACAACGGCTTCGACGGCACCGATGCGGTACTGGAGTTCAACAAGCCGGAGCAGGTGAAGCACATTGCGCTGCTGGAAGAACTCAACAAGAAGGGCGACTTCAGCTACTTCGGGCGTAAAGACGAATCCACCGAGAAGTTCTATAACGGCGACTGCGCCATTACCACCGCCTCGTCCGGCTCTCTGGCGGATATCCGTCACTACGCCAAATTCAACTACGGCGTGGGCATGATGCCGTATGACGCTGACGTGAAGGGCGCGCCGCAGAACGCCATCATCGGCGGGGCGAGCCTGTGGGTGATGCAGGGTAAAGACAAGGGCACCTATAAAGGCGTGGCCGAGTTCCTCGACTTCCTGGCGAAGCCGGAAAACGCTGCCGAATGGCACCAGAAGACCGGCTACCTGCCGATCACCAAAGCCGCGTATGACCTGACCCGCGAGCAGGGCTTCTACAGCAAGAACCCGGGCGCGGACATCGCGACGCGTCAGATGCTGAACAAGCCGCCGTTGCCGTTCACCAAAGGCCTGCGCCTGGGCAACATGCCGCAGATCCGCACCATTGTGGATGAAGAGCTGGAAAGCGTGTGGACCGGGAAGAAAACGCCACAGCAGGCGCTGGATTCCGCAGTAGAGCGCGGGAATCAGCTGCTGCGCCGCTTTGAGCAGTCGACGAAATCGTAATTCAAACCTGCCCCTCACCCCGGCCCTCTCCCCAAAGGGGCGAGGGAGAAAAGACGGCTCCGTGCAGTCCCCTCTCCCCTCTGGGGAGAGGGTTAGGGTGAGGGGTGAATACCTACAGAGCTAACCTATGTCATCATCCCGTCCGGTGTTCCGTTCCCGCTGGCTGCCGTACCTGTTGGTCGCGCCTCAGCTGGTCATCACCGTTATCTTCTTTATCTGGCCTGCGGGCGAAGCGCTGTGGTACTCGGTACAAAGCGTCGATCCGTTTGGGCTCTCCAGCCAGTTTGTCGGGCTGGACAACTTTACCGCGCTGTTCCATGACAGCTACTACCTGGACGCCTTCTGGACGACGATGAAGTTCAGCGCGCTGGTCACCGTCAGCGGCCTTGTCGCCTCGCTGTTTTTCGCCGCGCTGGTGGACTACGTGGTGCGCGGCAGTCGTATTTATCAGACTCTGATGCTGCTGCCGTACGCCGTGGCGCCCGCCGTCGCTGCCGTACTGTGGATTTTCCTGTTTAACCCCGGTCGCGGGCTGATTACCCATTTCCTGGCAGAGTTCGGCTACGACTGGAACCACGCCCAGAACAGCGGTCAGGCGATGTTCCTGGTGGTGTTCGCCTCGGTGTGGAAGCAGATCAGCTATAACTTCCTGTTCTTCTTTGCCGCGCTGCAGTCCATTCCCCGTTCGCTGGTGGAGGCCGCCGCGATTGACGGCGCAGGGCCTATTCGTCGCTTCTTCAGACTGTCGCTGCCGCTGATCGCCCCGGTGAGCTTCTTCCTGCTGGTGGTTAACCTCGTGTACGCCTTCTTCGACACCTTCCCGGTGATCGACGCGGCGACCGCGGGCGGTCCGGTGCAGGCGACGACCACGCTTATCTATAAGATCTACCGCGAAGGTTTCGCCGGGCTGGATCTCTCCGCCTCCGCCGCGCAGTCGGTGGTGCTGATGTTCCTCGTCATCATCCTCACGGTGGTGCAGTTCCGTTATGTCGAAAGTAAGGTGCGCTACCAATGATTGAGAACCGTCGCGGGCTGACGATTTTCAGCCATACCATGCTGATTCTGGGGATTATCGTCATCCTGTTTCCGCTGTACGTGGCCTTTGTCGCCGCCACGCTGGACACCAAAGCGGTGTTCGACACGCCGATGACGCTGATCCCAGGCACACATTTGTTCGAGAATATGAAGACCATCTGGACCCAGGGCGTGGGCGCCAACAGCGCGCCGTTCTGGCTGATGATGCTCAACAGCTTCATCATGGCGTTCGGCATTACGGTCGGCAAAATTACGGTGTCGATGCTCTCGGCCTTCGCCATCGTCTGGTTCCGCTTTCCGCTGCGCAACCTGTTTTTCTGGATGATTTTTATCACCCTGATGTTGCCGGTGGAGGTGCGTATCTTCCCGACGGTGGAAGTGATCGCCAACCTGAAGATGCTCGACAGCTACGCGGGCTTGACCCTGCCGCTGATGGCCTCGGCGACCGCCACCTTCCTGTTTCGCCAGTTCTTTATGACCCTGCCGGACGAGCTGATTGAAGCGGCGCGCATTGATGGCGCATCGCCGATGCGCTTCTTCCGCGACATCGTGCTGCCGCTGTCGAAAACCAACCTTGCGGCGCTGTTTGTGATCACCTTTATCTACGGCTGGAACCAGTACCTGTGGCCGCTGCTGATTATTCAGGACGTCAATCTCGGCACCGCCGTGGCGGGCATCAAAGGCATGATTGCCACCGGCGAAGGCACCACCCTCTGGAACCAGGTGATGGCGGCGATGCTGCTGACCCTTATCCCACCCGTAGTCATTGTTTTAGCCATGCAGCGCGCGTTTGTCCGCGGCCTGGTCGATAGCGAGAAATAAGATGGCAGGTTTAAAACTTCAGGCAGTAACCAAAAGCTGGGACGGCAAAACCCAGGTGATTCAGCCGCTCACGCTCGACGTGGCGGACGGGGAGTTTATCGTGATGGTCGGCCCGTCCGGCTGTGGTAAATCCACCCTGCTGCGCATGGTGGCGGGGCTGGAGCGCGTGACCTCCGGGGATATCTGGATTGACCGCCAGCGCGTCACCGAGATGGAGCCGAAAGACAGAGGCATCGCGATGGTCTTCCAGAACTACGCTCTCTATCCGCACATGAGCGTGGAGGAGAACATGGCCTGGGGGCTGAAAATCCGCGGCATGGGCAAAGGCCATATCGAGGAGCGCGTGAAAGAAGCCGCCCGCATTCTGGAACTGGACGGCCTGCTCAAGCGCCGCCCGCGCGAGCTCTCCGGCGGCCAGCGCCAGCGCGTAGCGATGGGGCGCGCCATCGTGCGCGACCCGGCGGTATTCCTGTTCGACGAGCCGCTGTCTAACCTCGACGCCAAGCTGCGCGTGCAGATGCGTCTTGAGCTGCAGCAATTGCACCGTCGTCTGAAAACCACATCGCTGTACGTTACCCACGATCAGGTCGAAGCCATGACCCTCGCCCAGCGCGTGATGGTGATGAACAAAGGCGTTGCCGAGCAGATTGGTACCCCGGTGGAAGTCTACGAGAAACCAGCCACCCGCTTTGTGGCGAGCTTTATCAGCAGCCCGGCGATGAATCTGCTGGAAGGGCGCATCAGCAGCGCGGGCTCGCACTTTGAGCTGGAAAGCGGGATGGCATTGCCGATCAACTGGTACTATCGTGGCTACGCCGGGCGTAAGATGACGCTCGGTATCCGCCCGGAACATATCGGTTTAACCACTCAGGCGGAAGGCGGCGTGCCGCTGGTCATGGACACGCTGGAGATGTTGGGTGCAGATAACCTGGCGCACGGGCGCTGGGGCGAACAAAAAATGGTGGTGCGTCTGGCACATCAGGAGCGCCCTAAAGCAGGCAGTACGCTGTGGCTACACCTGCCGGAAAATCATCTGCACCTGTTTGACGGTGAAACAGGACAACGAGTATGAGCAACTGGCCTTATCCCCATGTCGTCGCCCACCGGGGCGGCGGTAAGCTGGCGCCGGAGAATACCCTGGCGGCGATCGACGTTGGCGCGCGCTACGGCCACACGATGATCGAGTTCGACGCCAAGCTGTCGAAAGACGGCGAGATTTTCCTGCTGCATGACGATAACCTCGAACGCACCAGCAACGGCTGGGGCGTCGCGGGCGAGCTGCCGTGGCGCGATCTGCTGAAAGTCGACGCCGGAAGCTGGTACAGCGGCGAATTCAAAGGCGAACCGCTGCCGCTGCTGGCGGAAGTGGCCGATCGCTGTCGCCAGCACGGCATGATGGCCAATATCGAAATTAAACCGACCACCGGCACCGGGCCGCTGACGGGCAAAGTCATTGCCCTTGCCGCGCGTGAGCTGTGGGAGGGGATGACCGCACCGCTGCTGTCATCATTTGAAATCGATGCGCTGGAGGCCGCACAGGCCGCAGCGCCGGAACTGCCGCGCGGACTGCTGCTGGACGAGTGGCGCGAGGACTGGTGCGAGCTGACGACGCGCTTAGCGTGTGTCTCTATTCATCTTAATCACAAGCTGCTGGATGAGGCGCGGGTGAAGATGCTGAAAGACGCGGGCCTGCGTATTCTGGTTTACACCGTCAATAAACCCCAGCGTGCGGCCGAACTGCTGCGCTGGGGCGTGGACAGCATCTGTACCGATGCGATTGACCTGATCGGCCCGGACTTTAGTTCTGCGGATTAAGCATACTGCCATTCGACTGCGGCGGCAGCATATGCTGCTGTCCGCTGCCTGACGAGGTCATCCCACCTAACATTCCGCCGTTTTTGTTCGGCAACGGCTGCTCGCGCACCTGCCCCTGCTGCACGCGCTGGGTATTGGCGTTCATCTGATTTTGCAGGCTTTGTTGCTGCATCTGGGTCTGCGTTCTCAGTTGCTGATTCAGCATCCCTTTTTGCTGCTGTTGCTGGCTCATCATCTCGGTCTGCATACGCTGCTGGCTCGGGATGACATACCCCTGCTGGTTCGGGTTATTCATGGTGTTGAGTGGCTGTGCGAGCGCGGCAAAGGGGATCAGCGCCGTAAGAATCAATAAGCGTTTCATTGTCATTTCCTCCTTTTGAGGTCTCTCTTAAGTTTACCCTGATTTCACCATGACGATGATTTTTTAGGAGTTGTGAACCAGGCTTAAGCGGGGAATATGGATCCCTTCACCTGGAGAACAATAATGATGAAACCAACGTTTTTGCGCTGGGTCGCCCTCGCCGCGCTGATGGCAGGCGGTACATTTAGCGTGGCGGCCAACCCGCCCGCGGCGCCTCCGGTCTCTTACGGCGTGGAGGAAGATGTTTTTCATCCCGTGCGGGCAACCCACGGCATGGTGGCATCCGTGGATGCGCTGGCGACCCGCGTGGGCGTCGATATTCTCAGGCAGGGCGGTAACGCGGTGGATGCGGCGGTCGCCGTGGGCTATGCGCTGGCGGTGACGCACCCGCAGGCGGGGAACCTGGGCGGCGGTGGCTTTATGATGCTGCGTACCAAAGACGGGAAAACCACCGCTATCGACTTCCGTGAAATGGCGCCTTCTCAGGCGTCACGGGACATGTTCCTCGATGACCAGGGGAACCCGGACAGTAAAAAATCCCTGACCTCGCATCTCGCGTCCGGCACGCCGGGCACCGTTGCGGGCTTCTCGCTGGCGCTGGAAAAATACGGCACGATGCCGCTGAACAAGGTGGTACAGCCTGCTATCAAGCTGGCGCGGGAGGGCTTTGTGGTGAATGACGCGCTGGCAGACGACCTCAAAACCTACGGCAGCGAAGTGATTCCGAATCACGAAAACAGCAAGGCCATCTTCTGGAAAGACGGTGAACCGCTGAAGAAGGGCGATAAGCTGGTGCAGAAGAACCTCGCTAAAAGCCTGGAGTTGATTGCGGAGCACGGTCCTGACGCCTTCTACAAAGGGGCGATTGCCGACCAGATTGCACAAGAGATGCAGAAGAACGGCGGACTCATCACCAAAGCGGATCTGGCGGACTACAAGGCGGTAGAGCGCGAGCCGATTAGCGGCACCTACCGCGGATACGAGGTCTTCTCCATGCCGCCGCCGTCTTCCGGGGGCATTCACATCGTGCAGATCCTCAACATTCTTGAAAACTTCGATATGCACAAGTTCGGCTTCGGCAGCGCGGATGCCATGCAGATAATGGCGGAGGCGGAAAAACGCGCCTACGCTGACCGCTCGGAATATCTCGGCGATCCGGACTTCGTGAAGGTGCCGTGGCAGGCGCTGACCAACAAGGCGTACGCCAAATCCATTGCCGATCAGATCGACATCAACAAGGCTAAGCCGTCGAGCGAGATCCGCCCCGGCAAGCTGGCGCCGTATGAAAGCAACCAGACCACCCACTTCTCGGTGGTGGATAAAGATGGTAACGCGGTGGCGGTGACCTATACGCTCAACACCACGTTTGGCACCGGGATTGTGGCGGGTAACAGCGGCATTCTGCTGAATAACGAGATGGATGACTTCTCTGCCAAGCCGGGCGTGCCGAACGTCTACGGGCTGGTCGGCGGCGATGCGAACGCGGTAGGGCCGAAGAAACGTCCGCTGTCGTCCATGTCGCCCACCATCGTGGTGAAAGAGGGCAAAACCTGGCTGGTAACCGGTAGCCCGGGCGGCAGCCGGATTATCACCACCGTATTGCAGATGGTGGTGAACAGCATCGACTTTGGGATGAACGTCGCCGAAGCCACCAACGCCCCGCGTTTCCACCACCAGTGGTTGCCGGACGAGCTGCGCGTCGAGAAGGGCTTTAGCCCGGACACCATTAAACTGCTTGAGCAGCGTGGGCAGAAGGTGGCGGTGAAAGAGGCGATGGGCAGCACCCAGAGCATTATGGTGGGGCCGGACGGAGCGCTGTTTGGCGCATCAGATCCGCGTTCGGTGGATGATTTGACGGCGGGGTATTGATTATTCCCCTCACCCTAACCCTCTCCCCATAGGGGAGAGGGGATTGCACGGTGCGGTCTTTTCTCCCTCGCCCCTATGGGGAGAGGGCCGGGGTGAGGGGAGTGTGTCACTTCATTCTCGCCATATAATACGCGTCCACATATTCGCCGTTGCGCAGGGCAAATTTCTTGCCGGTCCCTTCGATTTCAAAACCAAAATTTTTATAGAGGGCAACTGCCGCGGGGTTATCGGCAAAGACCGTCAGTTCGATACGTTCAATGCGCAACCAGTTGTCACACAGGTTGATCATCTCGCTCATGAGCCTGCGGCCTACGCCGCGTCCCTGCATATCCGCAGCCACGCTGATGCCGAATGTGGCAACATGGCTGCGACGCGGGTTTTCCATTACGTCCAGCGCCATATGTCCAATAACGCGCTGGTCCAGACAGGCAACGAGATGGCGCCGGCCTGGTTTTGTCGCAACGCGTTCGTGCCACATTTCCATAGAAGGATGAGGGAGCTGTAGCGTGTCGTGATACACATCAGGATGCGACATGATGTCACGTAAAGCTTCTGCATCGCTGGGTTCGATGTGGCGTATCACTATCTCACTCATTCCTTGTTCCTCAGTCAGTTAAACGTCCCTTCCAACATCAATGACTTTAAAATTTGAGTCAACCGCTATTTTTTGCAAAAAGTATTGGACAAGTGCGAATGAGAATGATTATTATTGCTCTGCATTCAGGAAGACCCCTACGGGAACCTGAAAGCACGACATTGCTCACATTGCTTCCAGTATTACTTTAGCCAGCTTTTAGCTGGCTTTTTTTTTGTTATGGTTAGACTCAGTAACCTTCCAAAAGGACTGAGCTATGACACTACATTGCGCATTTATTGGATTTGGTAAAAGTACGACCCGCTATCACCTTCCGTATGTTCTTAACCGCAAAGACAGCTGGCATGTGGCCCATATCTACCGCCGCCGCGCGAAGCCGGAAGAGCAATCTCCGCAGTATTCCCACATCCACTTCACCAGCGATCTCGATGAGGTGCTTAACGACCCACAGGTGAAGCTGGTGGTTGTCTGCACCCACGCCGACAGCCATTTTGACTATGCCAAACGCGCGCTCAATGCGGGTAAAAACGTGCTGGTAGAAAAGCCGTTCACCCCGACTATTGCCGAAGCGAAAGAGCTGTTCGCGCTGGCGAAAAGCAAAGGCCTGACCGTCACGCCGTATCAGAACCGTCGCTTTGACAGCTGCTTCCTGACGGCGAAAAAAGCGATTGAAAGCGGCAAGCTCGGCAACATCGTGGAAATCGAAAGTCACTTCGATTACTACCGTCCGGTGGCGGAAACGCAACCCGGACTGCCTCAGGATGGTTCGTTCTATGGTCTGGGCGTGCACACCATGGACCAGATCATCTCCCTGTTTGGCCGCCCGGACCACGTGGCGTATGACATTCGCAGCCTGCGCAACAAAGCCAACCCGGACGATACCTTCGAAGCCCAGCTGTTCTACGGCGATCTGAAGGCCATCGTCAAAACCAGTCACCTGGTGAAAATCGACTACCCGAAATTTATCGTTCACGGCACTAAAGGTTCGTTTATCAAATACGGTATCGACCAGCAGGAGACCAGCCTGAAGGCCAATATCATGCCGGGTGAACCAGGCTTTGCCGCGGACGATTCCGTGGGCGTGCTGGAGTATGTGAACGACGAGGGCGTGACGGTCAAAGAAACGCTGAAGCCGGAAACCGGCGACTATGGCCGCGTCTATGATGCGCTGTTTGAGACCCTCACAAACGGCATGGCGAATTACGTCAAGGAATCTGACGTTCTGACCAACCTCGAAATCCTTGAACGGGCCTTCGAACAGGCTTCTCCTGCCACGATAACCCTCGCAAAATAAGCAAAAACGGCTCCTCTGCACTTGTTCACAATTTTTGAACAGAGGAGTCAATTTTCACCCTCTATGATCCCAGGCCGTTTGCGTCCACACTTACTCCATCGAAACGAACTGAGGGTGAAAACAATGATCTACTTACGCAAAGCAAACGAACGTGGTCACGCGAATCATGGCTGGCTGGACTCATGGCATTCATTCTCGTTTGCCGACTACTACGACCCGAACTTCATGGGCTTCTCCGCACTGCGCGTGATTAACGACGACGTGATTGATGCAGGCCAGGGCTTTGGTACCCACCCGCACAAAGACATGGAAATCCTGACCTATGTGCTGGAAGGCGCGGTTGAGCACCAGGACAGCATGGGCAACAAAGAGCAGGTTCCGGCGGGCGAGTTCCAGATTATGAGCGCGGGTACCGGGGTGCGTCACTCTGAGTACAACCCAAGCAAAACGGAAAAACTGCACCTGTATCAAATCTGGATCATTCCAGAAGAGACCGGCATCACGCCGCGCTACGAGCAGCGCCGCTTCGACGCGAAACAGGGTAAACAACTGGTGCTCTCCCCGGATGCGCGTGAAGGCTCCCTGAAAGTGCATCAGGATATGGAGCTGTACCGCTGGGCGCTGGCGAAAGATGAACAGTCCGTGCATCAGATTGCCGCTAACCGCCGCGTCTGGATCCAGGTGGTGAAAGGCGACGTGTCCATCAACGGGACCAAAGCGACAACCGCCGATGGTCTGGCCATCTGGGACGAGCAGGCGATCTCCGTGCACGCCGACAGCGAAAGCGAAATTCTGCTGTTTGACCTGCCGCCGGTGTAATAAAACATAAATAAATCCCCATCCTTCCCTTTGACAGGGGAAGGATGGGCTTTGTCCGTGGTAAACTGAGCAAATCTCTCACTTCAAGATTTCTCAGGACGATGAAAAAGAAACGCCCCGTACTTCAGGATGTCGCCGATCGCGTCGGTGTGACCAAAATGACGGTCAGCCGTTTTTTACGTAACCCGGAACAGGTTTCCGTGGCGTTACGTGGCAAGATTGCCGCTGCCCTTGATGAACTGGGTTATATCCCCAACCGCGCGCCCGATATTCTCTCCAATGCGACCAGCCGCGCGGTGGGCGTTCTGCTTCCTTCTTTGACCAACCAGGTTTTCGCAGAAGTATTACGTGGAATTGAAAGCGTCACCGATGCGTTTGGCTACCAGACCATGCTCGCCCACTACGGGTACAAGCCGGAACTCGAAGAGGAACGTCTTGAATCGATGCTTTCCTGGAACATTGACGGCCTGATTTTAACCGAACGAACCCACACTGCCCGCACGCTCAAAATGATTGAAGTGGCCGGTATTCCGGTCGTGGAGCTGATGGACAGCCAGTCGCCGTGCCTCGACATTGCCGTGGGGTTTGATAACTTCGAAGCGGCGCGTCAGATGACGGCGGCCATCATCGCCCGCGGGCATCGTCATATCGCCTATCTGGGTGCGCGTCTTGATGAACGTACTATCATCAAACAGAAGGGATACGAGCAGGCGATGCTCGACGCGAACTTAACCCCGTACAGCGTGATGGTGGAGCAGTCCTCTTCCTATACGTCGGGTATTGAGCTGATGCGTCAGGCGCGACGCGAGTATCCGCAACTGGACGGTATTTTCTGTACCAACGATGACCTTGCGGTCGGCGCAGCATTTGAGTGTCAGCGTCTGGGGCTGAAGATCCCTGATGATATGGCGATCGCCGGTTTCCACGGCCACGATATTGGCCAGGTGATGGAGCCGCGTCTGGCGAGCGTCCTGACGCCGCGTGAACGTATGGGCCGTATTGGCGCAGAACGCCTGCTGGCGCGCATTCGTGGCGAGACGGTGACCCCGAAAATGTTAGATTTAGGTTTCACCTTGTCACCGGGTGGATCTATTTGAACTGACAAATTTGAAGTAGCTCACACTTATTCACTTCGCGCACGTTTGGATATTGCTTCTCTTTTGCCCCAGCAGGACAATGTTACCGATAACTGTTACCCGTAACAATTGACTGAGGGACACCCTTTGAGCACGACTAATCACGATCACCACGTCTACGTCCTGATGGGCGTTTCCGGTAGCGGGAAATCAGCCGTGGCCAGCGAAGTGGCGCATCAACTCCAGGCTGCGTTTCTTGATGGCGACTTCCTCCATCCGCGCAGCAACATCATGAAAATGGCCTCCGGCGAGCCGCTGAACGATGACGACCGCAAACCGTGGTTGCAGGCGCTGAATGACGCCGCGTTCGCGATGCAGCGCACCAACAAAGTCTCCCTGATCGTCTGCTCCGCGCTGAAAAAAACCTATCGCGACCTGCTGCGCGACGGCAACCCGAACCTCTCTTTCATCTACCTGAAAGGGGATTTCGAGGTGATTGAAAGCCGCCTGAAGGCGCGCAAAGGTCACTTCTTCAAAACCCAGATGCTGGTAACGCAGTTCGAAGCGCTGCAGGAACCGGGTGAAGACGAGAAAGACGTCTTAGTGGTTGATATCGATCAGTCACTGGAGGGTGTTGTTGCCAGCACCATCGAGGTCATTAATAAAAGGCAGTAAGTTTTGAGTACATTAACGCTAGTTTTGACAGCAGTGGGTTCGGTATTGCTGCTGCTGTTTTTAGTGATGAAGGCGCGTATGCACGCCTTTGTTGCTTTGATGGTGGTTTCTATTGGTGCTGGTCTCTTTTCCGGTATGCCGCTCGACAAGATCGCCGCGACGATGGAAAAAGGGATGGGCGGTACGCTGGGCTTCCTGGCGATTGTGGTCGCGCTGGGCGCGATGTTTGGCAAGATTTTGCACGAGACGGGTGCGGTCGACCAGATTGCCGTCAAGATGCTGAAATCCTTTGGCCACAGCCGTGCGCACTACGCGATTGGTCTGGCCGGTCTGATTTGCGCGCTGCCGCTGTTCTTCGAAGTGGCCGTTGTGCTGCTGATAAGCGTCGCATTCTCTATGGCGCGCCATACCGGTACTAACCTCGTGAAGCTGGTCATTCCGCTGTTTGCGGGCGTGGCGGCGGCTGCGGCGTTTCTGCTGCCGGGACCCGCCCCGATGCTGCTGGCATCCCAGATGCACGCCGACTTTGGCTGGATGATTCTGATTGGCCTGTGCGCGGCAATCCCGGGGATGATTATCGCCGGCCCGCTGTGGGGCAACTTCATCAGCCGTTACGTTGAGCTGCACATTCCGGATGACATTACCGAGCCGCACCTGGGCGAGGGCAAAATGCCATCCTTCGGCTTCAGCCTGTCGCTGATCCTGCTGCCGCTGGTGCTGGTGGGTCTGAAAACCATCGCTGCGCGCTTTGTGCCGGTGGGGTCCACTGCCTACGAGTGGTTTGAGTTCATCGGTCACCCGTTCACGGCGATCCTGGTGGCGTGTCTGGTGGCGATTTACGGCCTGGCGATGCGTCAGGGGATGCCAAAAGACCGGGTGATGGAGATCTGCGGTGCGGCGCTGCAGCCTGCGGGGATTATCCTGCTGGTGATCGGTGCAGGCGGCGTGTTCAAGCAGGTGCTGGTGGATTCCGGCGTGGGCCCGGCTCTGGGTGAAGCGCTGACCGGGATGGGCCTGCCGATTGCGGTGACCTGCTTTGTGCTGGCTGCGGCGGTACGTATCATCCAGGGTTCTGCTACCGTGGCGTGTTTAACCGCCGTGGGTCTGGTGATGCCGGTGATTGAACAGCTGAACTACTCCGGTGCCCAGATGGCTGCGCTTTCTATTTGTATCGCGGGTGGTTCGATTGTGGTCTCTCACGTTAACGACGCCGGCTTCTGGCTGTTCGGTAAGTTTACCGGCGCCACCGAAGCGCAAACCCTGAAAACCTGGACGCTGATGGAAACCATCCTCGGCACGACGGGTGCAATTGTCGGGATGATTGCCTTTACGCTGCTCAGCTAAATGCGGTGATTTAACAAGGCTAAAAATAAGGCCCGGTAGCGTCAGCGCTTACCGGGCCTTTTTATTATCCAGGGCGTCAGGCCGGGCCATAACCCGGCATTGTGTTACTCGCCCTGCGTGGCGCTCTCAATCGTCAAGCGCACGTCCGAGGTAATCAGCTCTGCCAGCATCTGGTACACCTTCAGCGTCTCTTCCGGCTCGGCATCACCCGTATCACTGATGAAGCCTTCATCGCGAAGCGTCAGCACCAGGGAACTGAAGACCGCTTTGTCGAAGAATTCAGGGGCGTTAATGCCGTGCAGAACGGACAGGCGCTGGGCCAGCGTCCGGCTCTCTTTCTCCAGCGTACCGCGGTTGATAGACGGATTCGCGCTCAGCAGCCAGAACGTAATGGCGTAGCGCTGCAGCGTTTCGCGCGCACCGGCCGCCAGCAGCTGCAGGGTGCGGGAGCGTGACGGATTGATGTGCAGCTCGTCGTTGTTCAGGGTAATCAGCCCCTGGCGACGCATCTCTTCCATCATCTTATCCAGTTCTGTCGCCAGCTCATCCTTACTCCAGCGCAGGAACAGCTCCGCTTTCAGCATCGGATAGATGGTCTCAAGATGGCGCAATAGCTCCTGACGGGAGATATGACGATGCTGGGTAATAATGGCGGCCATGAGCGACGGCAGCATCAGCATATGCGTGATGTTGTTGCGGTAGTAGGTCATCAGCACTGCCTGCTCGCGCGGCAGAATGATGATGTCGCCGATCGTGTCCTTTTCGACCTCAAACTTGTTCATCTGCAACGCGTGATCGATAAGTTCACTGGCGGTTGCAGAAGGCACGGTCGAATCAACCGAGTACGGCACGTTACGCATCATATCCAGATAGCAATCCAGCTGCTCCGTGAGCTGTTCACGGGTCAGCGAGCGCTGACGTGAAGCCAGAAGTGCCGTACAGCACAGGTTCATGGCGTTAGCCGCACCGGCGTTGTTAATGCGCACCATCAGCTCGGATGCGATGCCGTTAACCGTTGGCGTCAGCCAGGCCGGACGCACCGCTTCGATAGGATCGATGGACTCGCGCCACTCCGGAACGTGATGGTTCAGGTACGTCATCAGCGGCATCGGCTCACCGAAGTTCACGTAGCCCTGACCGAGATTACGCAGCTTGCTCAAGCCGCGCAGCATCTGCGGCAGGCTCTCTTTCTCTTTGGTCGCACCACGCAGCTCTTTCGCGTACGTGCCCACTTCCATCACGTGCTCGTAGCCGATGTAGATAGGCACCAGCGTGATCGGACGGGTACCTCCGCGCAACATCGCCTGGATGGTCATCGACAGCGTGCCGGTCTTCGGATCGAGCAGACGTCCGGTACGGGAACGACCGCCCTCCACGAAGTACTCCACGGAATAGCCGCGGCTGAACAGCTCGCCCAGATACTCGCGGAACACGGTGGAGTAGAGCTTGTTGCCCTTGAAGGTACGACGAATAAAGAACGCGCCCAGGCGGCGGAAAATCGGACCTGCTGGCCAGAAGTTCAGGTTGATACCGGCTGCGATGTGCGGTGGTACCAGCCCCTGATGATAGAGCACGTAGGAAAGGAGCAGGTAGTCCATGTGGCTGCGGTGGCAGGGGACATAGACAATCTCATGGCCATCATGCGCCAGCTGACGCACGCGCTCGGCGTTATGGACGTTAATGCCCTGATAGAGGCGGTTCCACGTAAAGCCGAGAATACGGTCAGAAAGGCGAATCATCTCGTAAGAGAAGTTCGCTGCAATCTCTTCCATCAGCGCAATGGCGTTCTGCTGGGCTTTCTCATGCGAAATTTTCTTGCTGCGCGCTTCATCTTCAACGGCGCGGGCAATCGCTTTGGAGGCCAACAGCTTGTTGAACAGATCCTGACGAGCCGGGAGGCGTGGTCCTACGGCAGCCAGGCGCTGACGGGCGAAGTGCATACGCGCCACGCGCGCCAGTTTTTGCGCGATGATCTTGTCGGTGCCGTGCTCGTCCGCCATGCGACGCAGCGAAACGGAAGGGGAGAAACGCACAAAGCTGTCGCGTCCCAGCCAGGAGACCGCGAAGAACTTCTGGATGCCGTTAAGCATGCGCAGCGGCGGATTCTCTTCGCCTTTTTCACGGCCCGGACGACGACCAAACATCACCGATACCGGCACCATCTGCACATCCAGATCGGGATTGCTGCGGTGCAGGTCGAGATAGTCATGGAACAGCTTGATGGACTCTTCTTTTGGCGTGTAATAGGTAAACACGCGCGGTCCACCGTGAATGAACACGTAGCGCGGCAGCAGCGTACCGTCAACTTCCAGCGGTTCAAGCGGGTCAGGTAAGTCATGCGCCAGACATTGGGCGCGAAGCGTCAGTAAGTCAGCCTTCGAGTTATAAGGCAAAACGTACATAATGGGGCGTGACGTATCGAGCCCCAATTCCAGCGCGGGTTCTGCTGGGATAGACTTGCTTTTTACCAGGATGCTTAATGGTAAATTAAGTAATTTGTAGTAAATTCGTGGCCAGCCGGACATAAACGATGTAAAGCCTCTGGTTAATAATGCAATTGCGGCGCAAGGATAACAGAAAGCGCGCAAAATTTCTGTTGTTACCCGTCATACTTCAGGCTGTAGCGAAACGCGCTACGGCTCCTGTTACTGACGCTCTTTTTTAAAAAAGGTTCTTTTAATGGCCAATAATACCACTGGGTTAACACGTATCATCAAAGCCGCCGGCTATTCATGGAAAGGTTTCCGTGCCGCATGGGTCAACGAAGCCGCCTTTCGCCAGGAGGGCGTCGCCGCTATCATCGCGGTGATCGTCGCCTGTTTCCTTGATGTTGATGCGATTACCCGCGTACTGCTTATCGGTTCCGTTCTTCTGGTGATGATAGTGGAAATTCTTAATAGCGCTATCGAGGCCGTTGTGGATCGCATTGGTTCCGATTTCCATGAGCTTTCTGGCCGTGCAAAAGACATGGGCTCTGCTGCCGTGTTGCTGGCGATTATCACTGCCGTTATCACCTGGGTCACGCTGCTTTGGTCACATTTCCGATGAGCCTCGAGGAATAATTAAGTCCCTGGTTTTTTGTGCAGTTTTTGGTTCCAAAATCGCCTTTGACTGTATATACTCACAGCATAACTGTATATACACCCAGGGGGCGGAATGAAAGCGTTAACGACCAGGCAGCAAGAGGTGTTTGATCTCATCCGGGATCATATCGGCCAGACGGGTATGCCACCCACGCGTGCGGAAATCGCGCAGCGTCTGGGTTTCCGTTCTCCAAATGCTGCCGAAGAACACCTGAAAGCGCTGGCGCGTAAGGGCGTGATTGAGATTGTCTCGGGCGCGTCACGGGGTATTCGCCTGCTGGTGGAAGAAGAGACGGGCATTCCGCTGATAGGGCGTGTTGCTGCCGGTGAGCCTTTACTGGCTCAGCAGCATATTGAAGGCCATTACCAGGTCGATCCTGGTATGTTCAAACCGAGCGCTGACTTCCTGCTGCGCGTCAGCGGCATGTCAATGAAAGACATCGGTATTCTTGATGGCGATCTGCTTGCGGTGCATAAAACACAGGATGTGCGAAACGGCCAGGTGGTGGTGGCGCGCATTGATGACGAAGTGACCGTTAAGCGTCTGAAAAAACAGGGTAACAGCGTACAGTTGCTGCCTGAAAACAGCGAGTTTTCACCCATTGTGGTCGATCTCCGCGAACAGAACTTCTCTATCGAAGGTCTGGCGGTCGGGGTGATTCGCAACGGTGAATGGCTGTAACCTCTTCCTGACAGGCTATGGCACCGCTGTAGCCTGATTCATTCCCCACTCCCGGTATCTTTCATGTCACTGCTGACGGCATCCGATAAGGCATTGTGGCGTCTTGCTCTGCCGATGATTTTCTCCAATATTACCGTGCCCTTGCTGGGGCTGGTCGATACTGCCGTTATAGGCCATCTTGATTCACCGGTTTATCTTGGCGGCGTGGCGATTGGCGCGACGGCAACCAGCTTCCTGTTTATGCTGCTGCTCTTTTTGCGCATGAGCACCACCGGTCTTACCGCACAGGCTTATGGCGCGAAAGATCCGCTGCGTCTGGCGCGCGCGCTGGTGCAGCCGCTGATCCTCGCGCTTGGCGCGGGTGCGTTCATCGTTTTATTGCGGGCACCCCTGATCGATCTTGCGCTTCATATTGTTGGCGGCAGCGAGGCGGTATTAGAGCAGGCGCGACGTTTCCTTGAAATCCGCTGGCTCAGCGCGCCCGCGTCGCTGGCTAACCTGGTTCTGCTGGGGTGGCTACTGGGCGTGCAGTACGCCCGTGCGCCCGTGATTTTGCTGGTGGTGGGTAACCTGCTCAATATCGTTTTGGATGTCTGGCTGGTCATGGGTCTGCATATGAACGTGCGGGGTGCGGCGCTGGCGACGGCGATTGCCGAATACGGGACCTTTATCATTGGCTTATGGATGGTCTGGCGTGTACTGGCCATGCGCGGGATCTCCCTGGCGCTGCTCAAAACCGCATGGCGCGGCAATATCCGTAAGCTGCTGGCCCTCAACCGTGACATCATGCTGCGCTCGCTTCTTCTCCAGCTTTGCTTCGGGGCACTGACGGTTTTCGGAGCTCGACTGGGGCCAGAAATCGTCGCGGTCAACGCAGTATTGATGACGTTGCTGACGTTTACCGCCTACGCGCTGGACGGTTTTGCCTATGCGGTTGAAGCGCATTCCGGGCAGGCGTACGGGGCGCGCGAAAGCGGTCAGCTACGGGATGTCTGGCGGGCTGCCTGCCGTCAGTCGGGACTGGTGGCGCTGGCATTTGGCCTGGTTTACGCCTGCTTTGGTGAGCAGATCGTTGCATTGCTTACCTCTCTCCCTGCGCTGCGCGAGCTGGCGAGCCACTATCTCATCTGGCAAGTCGTCTTACCGGTGGTTGGCGTCTGGTGTTATCTGCTGGACGGCATGTTTATTGGTGCGACGCGCGGGGCCGAAATGCGCAACAGCATGGCCGTCGCGGCGGCTGGGTTTGGTCTGACGCTGCTGACGCTCCCCTGGCTGGGTAATCATGGTTTGTGGCTGGCCCTGGCCGTCTTCCTCTCACTGCGCGGGTTATCGCTGGCGTTTATCTGGCATCGACACTGGCAAAACAATACCTGGTTTCCCTCGCGCTCCGATATATCGTGACGGTTAAAGATTCCGAATATGAAATTAACCACGGAATCCTTAACTACAATAATTATCACGTCCAGCAGAAAAGAACGTAACGGACGTTACGACCCGACGCTTAACGAAGAGGACACGATGATGAATAAAGACGAAATCGGCGGCAACTGGAAGCAGTTCAAAGGTAAAGCGAAAGAACAGTGGGGTAAGCTGACGGATGACGACATGACCGTCATCGAAGGTAAACGCGATCAGCTTGTCGGTAAAATTCAGGAACGTTACGGCTACGCAAAAGACCAGGCGGAAAAAGAAGTGGGCGACTGGGAAAAACGCAACGACTACCGCTGGTAACGCTGAATAACCCACAGGGCGGCTCTAAGCCGCCTTTTCTTTTGCCGTTAACGCGGCTTTTTCTTCACCAGAATAGAGTGGTCGTGCTGACACGCGTCCTGATGACGACAGGCTTCCACCTCCACGCACGCGGAACAGAGCCCGTGCGCCTCAATCACGTTATGACGCAGGGCAAAACCCATTTTCGCTGCCAGCGTATGCATAATATCTTCCACGCCTTCCGCAGCCTCTTCTTTCACCACGCCGCAGCGGTCACAGATAAACATCGCCGATGTGTGGGTGGGCTGATCGAACAGATGGCACAGCACATAGCTGTTAGTGGATTCCACCTTGTGCACAAACCCTTGTTCAAGCAGGAAATCCAGTGCGCGATAGACCGTCGGCGGCTTTGCCTGCGGCTCGCTTTCGCGCAGCAGATCCAGCAGATCGTAGGCGCTGATGGCACCCTGCTGCAGGCTCATCAGGCGTAAGACTTCAAGGCGCTGCGGAGTCAGGCGCACATTGCGTTGCGCACACAGCTTTTCGGCCTGCGCTAACAGCTCTTTTGTGGACTTATCCATGTAGCACCCCGGATGTTATAGGACGGAAAACCCCCACTTTATCATGTTCTGCTAAAAACACCGAGATCCGCCAGTCTGTGCTATACCTGACCCATCGAAAACCGGGAGAACCAAAATGAAAAGACCTGACTGTATTCGGCACTGGCGCGACGTGGAAGGCGCGGATGACTCGACCTACCCCGACAGCGATGAGCTGTTCTCTATCGGCGCACCGCTGGCTCGCAGGCTTGGGCTCGGGCGTATTGGCATCCATCATGAGCGCCTGCCGCCGGGGCGCAGAACGTCCTATCCGCATGCGGAGAGCGACGAAGAAGAGTTTATTTACGTGCTCGAAGGTTACCCTGAAGCCTGGATTAACGGCTACTTGTGGAAGCTGGAGCCTGGCGACAGTGTAGGTTTTCCCGCCGGAACCGGCATCTGTCATACCTTTATCAACAACACGGACGACGAGGTTCGGTTACTGGTCGTTGGCGAGGCCAACAAGAAGCACAACCGCATCTACTATCCGCTCAACCCTGAGTATGCCGCCACGCGGGAAGATCGCTGGGTAGACCATCCCCCACAGTTTTTTGGGCCGCATGATGGAAAACCTGGGAAAAAATAATTTCCTCTTCTATAAATATTGAGGGCCGTCACAAAATATAACAGGCCGTAAGGGAGTTTTACTTAGGGAAAGAAATAGCGGGTCTTTTACTACTTATTCACAGCAATAGTTCGTTCCTGTTTGGGTGATAACAGACAGGGGTTATTTCATAACAGACTATAACGGGCATACTGTGAAAAAAAATTTTAAATTTTCGGTGGTTAGCATTGCTGTCTCCTTGTTTATGGCAAATCAGGCGGGAGCAGCCAATACCTGGACAGAATCACGCAGCGACGCCATGGGTGGCACCGGCGTGGCGTCGGGAAGCTATGGCAGTGGGGCGTTAATCAACCCGGCGCTGCTGGCAAAGGCAAAACCGGACGATGATGTGACGGTCATCTTGCCAGCCGTTGGGGTGCAGGTGACGGATGAAGACAATCTTCAGGACGAGATTGATAACATCAATGACAAAATCAATCACTACAAGGATGTGGTTGATAATCTCACGCCACGAGAAATTATCACCAATCCGTTAGGTTCCATTAATCAATTCCAGGGCGCGGCCAAAGATCTGGCCGATGAGCTGGACTATCTCAAAGGCAAAACCGCACGCGCAACGGCTGGTGCAGGGCTTGCGGTGAGTATCCCTAACGATGTCCTTTCCGTCGCCTTCATGGCGAAAGGTTATGCACATGGCCGGGTGAGCTCGTCTATCGATCAGCAAGACATTGATTATCTGCGTGGTATTCAACGAAGTAATGTGGTGGCGGCCGGTGTTGCGCTGGATGCTGCGCTGAACGGTACGGATCAGATCACTAAGAACCTCAACTCAACGGCGTCCGGCCGGGCGGCGATTGTCTCCGACTACGGTGTTGCCGTTGCCCGTCAGTTTGATCTCGGCGGCGTCCCGGTTTCCGTGGGCGTAACACCAAAACTGCAAAAAACCTGGGTCTATAACTACACCACGTCAATCTACGATTACGACAGTAACAAGTGGAACGACAGCCGCTACCGTACTGACGATACGGGCTTCAACGTGGATGCCGGTATTGCGGCCGATTTCGGCGAAAACTGGACCGTTGGCGTAAGCGGACAAAACCTGATGTCGCGTGATATCGACACCAAAGATATCCGTATCCGCAATGGCCGTACGGGAGAAGTGGTGAGCTATAAAGACACCTACCAGATCCGTCCGCTGGTGACCGCCGGTGCCGCCTGGCACAACGATCTGGTGACGCTGACCGCCGATGGCGATCTGACGGAAACCAAAGGCTTCAAGAGTGAAGATACGTCGCAGTACGTGGGTGTCGGTGCCGAGGTGACACCGCTGAGCTGGCTGGCGGTGCGTGCGGGTTATCGTGCCGACGTGAAGGGTAACGACAGTAATGTCTTTACCGGCGGTGTCGGTTTCGCGCCGTTTAGCACCGTGCATGTTGACCTGATGGGCCTGTACGGTGAAGACGAAACCTGGGGCGCAGGGGCTCAGCTGAGCATGACGTTCTAAAGTCATCCGGAGGCGCTGCGCCTCCGGCTTTTCTTTGTGCTATAGTAGCGCCCCTTTTCCACCAGATGCTTAAAACTTCGCCATGTCGTCAGAATTACAGACCGCTTTCCCTGCACACCGTTTTTCCATTGCGCCGATGCTCGACTGGACGGACAGACACTGCCGCTATTTCCTGCGCCAGCTCTCCCGCCATACGTTGCTGTACACCGAAATGGTGACCACGGGCGCAATCATCCACGGGAAGGGCGACTATCTGGCCTATAGCGAAGAAGAGCATCCGGTTGCCCTGCAGCTGGGCGGCAGCGATCCGGCCGCGCTGGCGCAGTGTGCGAAGCTGGCGGAAGCGCGCGGCTACGACGAGATCAACCTGAACGTTGGCTGTCCGTCCGACCGTGTGCAAAACGGTATGTTCGGTGCCTGCCTGATGGGGAATGCCCAGCTGGTAGCGGACTGTATCAAGGCGATGCGTGATGTCGTTTCCATTCCGGTGACGGTCAAAACCCGTATCGGGATTGACGACCAGGACAGCTACGAATTTCTGTGCGATTTCATCAATACGGTCTCCGGAAAGGGTGAATGCGAGATGTTCATCATCCATGCGCGAAAAGCCTGGCTCTCCGGCCTGAGCCCGAAAGAGAACCGTGAAATCCCGCCGCTGGACTACCCGCGCGTGTATCAGCTGAAGCGTGACTTCCCGCATCTGACCATGTCCATTAACGGCGGCATCAAGTCGCTGGAAGAGGCCAAAGCGCACCTTGAACATATGGATGGGGTGATGGTTGGGCGCGAGGCGTATCAGAACCCGGGCATTCTGGCGACGGTCGATCGCGAAATCTTTGGCATCGAAGGTGCAGACACCGATCCGGTTGCCGTCGTGCGGGCGATGTATCCTTACATTGAGCGCGAGCTGAGCAACGGTACGTATCTCGGCCATATCACCCGCCATATGCTTGGGCTGTTCCAGGGCATTCCGGGCGCGCGTCAGTGGCGTCGCTACCTGAGCGAAAACGCACATAAAGCCGGTGCCGATATCGAGGTGCTGGAACATGCGCTGCGACTGGTGGCAGACAAGCGATAACTTTCGCTAAAAATTCGTCAAATTCACCACGCCCTGCGAATTCTCGCGGGGCGTTTTGCTTTAAGAACAACAGGTTATGTCTGGCATGATTCTTGTAATGTTTGCAGCATCATTCGGG
Organism: Enterobacter sp. ku-bf2; assembly: GCF_001742765.1. Lineage (NCBI taxonomy): Bacteria > Pseudomonadati > Pseudomonadota > Gammaproteobacteria > Enterobacterales > Enterobacteriaceae > Enterobacter > Enterobacter sp. ku-bf2. Next base: position 65,511 of record NZ_MDVW01000002.1, on the reverse strand, counting down.
AACTCGTGGGAGAGCACCATGCTGGAACTACTTTTTGTGATTGGCTTTTTTGTCATGCTGTTAGCAACGGGCATTTCGCTGCTCGGCATTCTGGCGGCTATCGTGGTGGCGACGGTCGTCATGTTTATTGGCGGATTGTTTGCCCTGACGATCAAACTGCTGCCGTGGTTACTGCTGGCCGTGGCGGTGGTGTGGGTGATACGGGCGATTAAATCGCCAAAAGTGCCCAGTTATCAGCGCAATAACCGCTTCCGTTACTAAGGTATTGAGGGGTTCGTCACAGAGTTGTAACTTTTCCGGCAGCATGGCTTAGAACAGAATAGGATTTACTTATCGAATCTGTCACTATGACTGCCGTTAAAGAATTCATCGCGCTGTACCCTACATACAGCCGAACTAAAAAAAGAAAGGGCTTCCCACGGGAAGCCCAATTTCTTTTTGGGGCTCAGGGAATCAACAAACTCGACCCCTGCGTTGCCCGGCTCTCCAGCACCTCATGCGCACGCTGCGCATCGGTTAGCGGGTATTTCTGCGCTTCTGCCACATCCACCTTAATGACGCCGCTGGCGATCAGCGAGAACAGCTCGTTGCTGGCTTCCTCAAGTTCTTCCCGGTTGGTGATGTAACCCTGCAGGGAAGGGCGCGTGACGTACAGCGAGCCTTTCTGGTTCAGGATGCCGAGATTCACGCCGGTGACAGCACCTGAGGCGTTTCCGAAGCTCACCATCAGCCCACGACGCTGCAGGCAGTCCAGCGATGCCTCCCAGGTGTCTTTCCCAACCGAGTCATACACGACGCGCACCTTTTTGCCGCTTGTGATCTCCTTCAGCCGTTCGACGATGCTCTCTTCACGGTAGTTAATCACCTGCCAGGCGCCCGCCTGCAGTGCGCGCTGCGCTTTTTGGGCATTGCCCACGGTGCCGATCAGTTTTGCACCCAGCGCTTTTGCCCACTGACAGGCGATGAGCCCGACACCACCCGCCGCGGCATGAAACAGGAACTGCTCGTCGGGTTTAATTTCATAGGTTTTACGCAACAGGTAGTAAACGGTTAAGCCTTTCAGAAAGGAGGCCGCCGCCTGCTCAAAGGAGATGGCATTAGGCAGCAGGGCGGCTTTATCCGCCGGGACGTTGTGGACGGTGCTGTAAGCGCCCAGCGCAGATTGCGCATACACCACGCGGTCGCCCTCTTTAAGATGCTTAACCGCGCTGCCCACTTTGATGACGACACCGGCTGCCTCGGTGCCCAGTCCGCTCGGCATCGACGGAGGCGGGTAGAGCCCGCCGCGAATATAGGTGTCGATGTAGTTTATGCCGATGGCTTTGTTTTCAACCTGCACTTCGTTTTCGCCAGGCGCGGTGGGGGTGAACTCCACCGCGTTGAGTACGTCAGGGCCACCATGCTTGTGAAATTCAATACGTGTTGCCATGCTTCCTCCAGAATGTGGTAATCTTTCGACCCACTCTTTATCTCGGTAACTCCATTCACTATGGCAGGAAACAAACCCTTCAACAAACAGACTGAACCTCGCGAGCGTGATTTCCAGGTCGCAGGGTTAAAAGTCCCGCCGCACTCGATTGAAGCGGAACAGTCGGTGTTGGGCGGTTTAATGCTGGATAACGAACGCTGGGACGACGTCGCCGAGCGCGTGGTGTCTGAGGATTTCTACACCCGTCCGCACCGTCATATCTTTACCGAAATGGCGCGCCTGCAGGAGTCGGGTAGCCCGATTGACCTGATCACGCTCGCGGAATCGCTGGAGCGTCAGGGACAGCTGGACAGCGTCGGCGGGTTTGCCTATCTGGCAGAACTGTCAAAAAACACGCCAAGTGCGGCAAACATCAGCGCTTATGCCGACATCGTGCGTGAACGTGCCGTTGTCCGCGAGATGATCTCGGTGGCGAATGAGATCGCCGAAGCCGGTTTTGATCCGCAGGGTCGCACCAGTGAAGACCTGCTCGATCTTGCCGAGTCCCGCGTCTTCAAAATCGCCGAAAGCCGCGCCAACAAAGACGAAGGCCCCAAAAATATCGCCGACGTCCTCGACGCCACCGTTGCCCGTATCGAACAGCTGTTCCAGCAGCCGCACGACGGTGTGACCGGGGTGAACACTGGTTATGATGATCTCAACAAGAAAACCGCCGGTCTGCAGCCGTCGGATTTGATTATCGTCGCGGCGCGTCCGTCGATGGGTAAAACGACCTTTGCGATGAACCTCGTCGAAAACGCGGCGATGTTGCAGGATAAGCCGGTACTCATTTTCAGTCTTGAGATGCCCTCTGAGCAGATCATGATGCGTTCTCTGGCATCGCTGTCGCGCGTGGACCAGACCCGCATCCGTACCGGCCAGCTCGACGATGAGGACTGGGCGCGCATCTCCGGCACGATGGGCATTCTGCTGGAAAAACGTAACATCTATATTGATGACTCTTCCGGCCTGACGCCGACGGAAGTCCGTTCCCGCGCGCGTCGTATCGCCCGTGAACACGGCGGTATCGGCCTTATCATGATCGACTACCTTCAGCTGATGCGCGTCCCGTCGCTCTCCGACAACCGTACGTTGGAGATCGCCGAAATTTCCCGCTCGCTCAAGGCGTTAGCCAAAGAGTTGCACGTGCCGGTGGTGGCGCTGTCGCAGCTTAACCGTTCTCTGGAACAACGTGCTGACAAGCGCCCGGTCAACTCCGACCTGCGTGAATCCGGCTCCATCGAGCAGGATGCCGACTTAATCATGTTTATCTACCGTGATGAGGTTTATCACGAGAACAGCGACCTGAAAGGGATCGCCGAAATTATTATTGGTAAACAACGTAACGGCCCGATCGGGACGGTACGTCTGACCTTTAACGGACAGTGGTCGCGTTTCGACAACTATGCCGGTCCTCAATATGATGATGAGTAATTTCTAAGGAATTCAAATGCAAGCGGCAACTGTTGTGATTAACCGCCGCGCTCTGCGACACAACCTGCAACGTCTGCGTGAACTGGCCCCCGCCAGCAAGCTCGTTGCAGTCGTGAAAGCGAACGCTTACGGACACGGTCTTATTGAGACCGCGCGAACGCTCCCCGATGCCGACGCCTTTGGCGTCGCCCGTCTTGAAGAAGCCCTCCGCCTGCGCGCGGGGGGGATTACCCAACCGATTCTGCTCCTCGAAGGCTTTTTCGAAGCCACCGATCTGCCAACCATCGCAGATCAGCATCTGCACACGGCGGTACACAACGAAGAACAGCTGGCCGCACTGGAAACCGCTGAGCTGAGCGAGCCGGTGACCGTGTGGATGAAGCTTGATACGGGCATGCACCGTCTGGGCGTGCGTCCGGAAAGTGCGGAAGCGTTTTATCAGCGTTTATGCCGGTGTAAAAACGTGCGCCAGCCGGTGAATATTGTCAGCCACTTCGCCCGTGCCGATGAGCCCGAGTGCGGTGCGACCGAGCGGCAGCTGGATATCTTTAATACCTTCTGCGAAGGTAAGCCGGGGATGCGCTCGATCGCCGCATCCGGCGGGATCCTGCTGTGGCCGCAGTCGCATTTCGACTGGGCGCGACCGGGCATCATTCTTTACGGCGTGTCGCCGCTGGAGAATAAACCCTGGGGGCCGGACATGGGTTTTCAGCCGGTCATGTCTCTGGTGTCTACTCTGATTGCCGTGCGCGAACACAAAGCCGGTGAGCCGGTGGGCTACGGCGGCACCTGGATCAGCGAGCGTGATACCCGTCTCGGCGTCGTGGCGATGGGCTATGGCGACGGTTATCCGCGCGCTGCACCCACGGGTACGCCGGTGCTGGTCAACGGTCGCGAAGTAAAGATCGTTGGCCGCGTGGCGATGGACATGATTTGTGTCGATCTGGGTCCTGAAGCCCAGGATAAACCCGGCGACGATGTGGTGATGTGGGGGGAAGGTTTACCCGTTGAACGTATTGCTGAAATCACGAAAGTGAGTGCTTACGAACTTATTACCCGCCTGACGTCTCGGGTGGCGATGAAGTACGTCGACTAACATTTTATTCCAGGGAAGGATAATGTCCCCTTCAGAAATCGCTGCGTGTCTGGCCTATGCTCTCTCCGTCTGGCTGGCCGCCAGAAACAATATCCATACGTGGTGGATAGGTATCATTGGTAGCGGGCTTTATGCCTGGGTCTTCTATTCTGTTCAGCTTTATGCTGACGTTACCCTTCAGTTCTTTTTCATCATAACGAGCATAACCGGCTGGCTGCATTGGCTTAAAGGCAATCATGGAGAGGTCTTGCCTGTTCGTCGTACCAGACCGGGACATTTTTTTATGCTTTTAGTCTGCGCCGTAAGCGTAGCAGCGGCGTACGGGTGGATATTGCATCTCTATACCAATGCATGGGCCCCCTGGCTGGACTCCATCATTTTGACATTCAGCATTCTTGCTCAGTTTATGTTGATGGGACGGCGTCTGGAAAACTGGTACATCTGGCTTGCCGTTAACACGCTGGCAGTACCGCTGTACGCGACGAGAGAACTGTATCTGACCGCCGGTTTATATCTGGTGTTTTGGTTTAATGCGTGGCACGGACTGTATCAGTGGCGCAAGGAGATCCGTGCGCAATGACGCTGTATGCCAACGGCCTGGTGGTAGGCAAATTCGCACCATTACATGCGGGCCATGAAGCGCTCATCAATACGGCACTTGAGCAGTGCGAGACGGTCTGTATCATCAGCTATTCGTCGCCGGAAATACGCGGTTACGAACCTGAAAAGCGGCTTAACTGGTTAACAACGCGCTTCCCACAATGTCGCCACCTCGTGCTTTCGCCGCAAGTGTTGGCTTCATATGGCCTTGCGCCACCGCCACCGAATGACGCTGATGACGATCTTCACCGGCATTATGTTGCAACGCTATGTGAGGACATTCTGCATTGTCAGCCAGAGGCGGTATTTACTGCCGAAGACTATGGAGACGGGTTTGCCACTGTCCTGAGCCAGCGTTTCGGACGACCGGTTGCGCACGTGCGTCTCCAGCGTCAACAGGGACCAGAAGCTCCATCGGGAACGCTCATCCGCTCTGATGTTCATCGTTATCGCAAGATGATGTCCCCTGAGGTGTATCGCAGCTTTGTTTTTCGTATCTGCTTATTAGGTGGAGAATCGACGGGCAAAAGTACGCTTGCAAAGACACTGGCGCAAACGCTAAACGTTCCGTACGTTGCAGAGTATGGTCGTGAACACTGGGAAGAGAAGAACGGCATCCTTGATCTGGAGGATTTGCTGCATATTGCCCGCGAGCAGGTGCGTCGGGAAGAATCAGCCTGCACGGCGCCTTATCTGGTCTGTGATACGTCACCTTTAACGACCCTGTTTTACGCGCTCGATCAGTTTGGCAGCGCGCCGCAGGCGTTAATGGCGCTTGCTGAACGAGACTATGCACTGGTCGTGCTTTGCGGAGATGATTTTCCGTTTGTGCAGGATGGCACCCGGCAGGGGGAGGCGTTTCGCCACAGACAGCAGGTATGGTATGAAGCAGAGCTATCACAACGAAACATTCCTTTTCTGCGCGTGCAGGGCTCGGTGCCTGAGCGAATCGATTGCATTTGCCGATATATCGAGTGTCTGGCCTGATATCGCACTCGACCTTCACCTGCTTCCGGTTTATTGTTGAAATCCCTGCCTCATCGAATTCCGGAGAACTATCGCGTGTTTCAGAAAGTTGACGCCTATGCCGGCGACCCTATCCTCTCCTTAATGGAGCGTTTCAAAGAAGATCCTCGCAGCGACAAAGTGAACCTCAGCATCGGTCTGTATTACAACGAGGATGGCATTATTCCTCAATTAAAAGCCGTAGCTGAAGCCGAAGCGCGTCTGAACGCTGTTCCACACGGCGCTTCTCTGTATCTGCCGATGGAAGGGCTAAACGCTTATCGCAACACCATCGCGCCGCTGCTGTTCGGCGCCGATCACGCGGTGCTCGCGCAAAAACGCGTGGCGACCATCCAGACGCTGGGCGGCTCGGGTGCGCTGAAAGTGGGCGCAGACTTCCTGAAAAAATATTTCCCGGATTCAGGCGTGTGGGTCAGCGACCCGACGTGGGAAAACCACGTTGCGATCTTCGAGGGCGCGGGCTTTAAGGTGGCGACCTATCCGTGGTTCGACAGCGAAACGAACGGCGTGCGCGTTGACGCGCTGCTGGAAAAACTGAACACCCTGCCGGAGCGCAGTATTGTGCTGCTGCATCCGTGCTGCCATAATCCGACCGGTGCCGATCTCACCAATGCCCAGTGGGATGCGGTGATCGAGGTGCTGAAGGCCCGTAACCTGATCCCATTCCTCGATATTGCCTATCAGGGCTTTGGCGCGGGTATGGAAGAAGACGCCTATGCCATCCGCGCCGCTGCCAGCGCCGGGCTGCCTGTTCTGGTGAGTAACTCCTTCTCTAAAATCTTCTCCCTGTACGGTGAACGCGTTGGTGGTCTTTCCGTGGTATGTGAAGACGCCGAAGCAGCCAGCCGCGTGCTGGGTCAGCTGAAAGCGACGGTGCGCCGTATCTACTCCAGCCCGCCAAACTTTGGTGCTCAGGTGGTGGCAACGGTTCTCGGTGACGAAACGCTGAAAGCGTCCTGGCTTGGCGAAGTGGAGGCGATGCGTAAGCGCATCCTGTCGATGCGTCAGGAACTGGTTAATGTCCTGAAAGAGGCTGTGCCTGGGCATAACTTTGATTATCTGCTCAAGCAGCGCGGGATGTTCAGCTATACCGGACTGAGCGCGGCGCAGGTCGATCGCCTGCGCGAAGAGTTCGGCGTCTACCTGATCGCCAGCGGCCGTATGTGCGTGGCGGGCCTGAATGCCGGCAACGTTCATCGCGTGGCGCAGGCGTTTGCCTCCGTAATGTAAGTATTCACTTACTTGCATGCTATATGTAGGCCGGGTAAGGCGCAGCCGCCACCCGGCTTTTTTGTTCGCGCCGGTGCCAGTCATTGCCCGGTGGCGCTGCGCTTTGTGATCGTCTTCTTTTTATTCCGCTTCATAAGCAAAAACTCCTTCCCTTCACCTCCCGCTGGGGTTATGGTCGGATAGTTTTTTGACCATTCACTCAAAATAAAACGATAACAAGCTGAATATTCAAGGGAAAATATGCGCAAGATCACACTGGCGCTCAGCGCCGCCTGCTTATTGTTCTCACTTAACAGCGCCGTCGTCGCGCGAGCTTCCGCCCCGACGCCGCTTTACACCGGCACTACCGCCGCCATTCTCGCCGAGCAGGCGCCCATTCACTGGGTTTCCGTGGCCCAAATCGAAAACAGCCTGATGGGGCGCCCACCAATGGCCGTGGGCTTCGATATTGACGATACCGTGTTGTTCTCAAGCCCGGGATTCTGGCGCGGCAAAAAAATGTATTCTCCCGACAGCGAAGCGTATCTGAAGAACCCGGAGTTCTGGGAAAAAATGAATAACGGCTGGGACGAGTACAGCATTCCGAAAGAGGTCGCCCGGGCGGTAATTGCTATGCATGTTAAGCGTGGCGACAGTATTTATTTCGTCACCGGTCGTAGCCAGACCAAAACGGAAACCGTCTCCAGAACCCTGCAGGACGATTTCCAGATCCCGGCAGCCAACATGAATCCGGTCATCTTTGCGGGTGACAAAGAGGGGCAAAACACCAAAATCCAGTGGCTGGAAAAGAAAAACATCAAAGTGTTTTATGGCGATTCGGATAACGACATTTCCGCCGCGCAGGATGCAGGTGCCAGAGGGATCAGGGTGTTACGCGCGTCTAACTCTACCTATCGACCGCTGCCGATGGCCGGAAAGTTTGGCGAAGAGGTGATCGTCAACTCGGAGTACTGAGTCCCTGGCAGCGAGTTTGACTCTTTTTTAATCAAATCTCGCTGCTGCGGGTTTTACCTTTCGTCTTCTTGCTGCACACTTAGAAAGATTCATCTTTCATCACGGAGCAGCCTATGTGGTACCAACAGACCCTGACCTTAAGCGCGAAGCCACGCGGATTTCACCTGGTGACGGATGAAGTCATCGGGCAACTCCGCGACCTGTCGCGCGTCAGAACGGGTTTGCTGCATCTGCTGCTTCAGCATACGTCTGCCTCTCTGACGCTGAATGAAAATTGCGATCCCACCGTCCGGTCTGACATGGAGCGGCATTTTCTGAAGAGCGTCCCGGACAACGCCCCTTACGAGCATGACTATGAGGGGGCGGACGATATGCCTTCGCATATTAAATCCTCTTTGCTGGGCGTATCGTTGATGCTGCCGGTCCACAACGGGCGGCTGTTGCTGGGCACGTGGCAGGGGATCTGGCTGGGAGAGCATCGCATTCACGGTGGTTCGCGTAAAATTATCGCCACGCTACAAGGGGAATAAAGATGACAATTTCGGAGATACTTCAGTACTGCATGAGCAAGCCCGGCGCGGAGCAGAGCGTCCACAGCGACTGGAAGGCCACGCAGGTTAAGGTGGGGGATGTGCTGTTTGCGATGGTGAAAGAGGTGGAAGGCCGTCCGGCGGCGTCGCTGAAAACCAGCCCTGAACTGGCCGATTTACTCCGTCAGCAGCATGATGACGTGAGGCCGAGCCAGCACCTCAATAAGGCGCACTGGAGCACCGTCTATCTGGATGGATCGATTCCAGGCTCACAAATTTACTACCTGGTGGACGCATCCTATCAGCAGGCGGTTGAGCTGCTGCCGGAAACGACCCGACAGCAGCTCTCCGTGTGACAATTACAGCAACGGTTTAAGGAAGCGCGCGGTGTGCGAGGCTTCGCACTCTGCAACGGTCTCTGGCGTACCGGAGACGAGGATTTCACCGCCGCCGCTGCCGCCTTCCGGGCCGAGATCGACAATCCAGTCCGCGGTTTTAATCACGTCCAGGTTATGTTCGATGACCACGATAGTGTTGCCCTGATCGCGCAGTTGATGCAGCACGTCCAGCAGCTGCTGGATGTCAGCAAAGTGCAGACCGGTGGTCGGCTCATCCAGGATATACAGCGTCTGGCCTGTACCGCGTTTTGACAGCTCGCGCGCCAGCTTCACGCGCTGCGCTTCACCGCCGGACAGCGTCGTTGCGGACTGACCCAGACGAATGTAGGTCAGGCCGACGTCCATCAGCGTCTGCAGCTTACGCGCCAGCGCCGGAACGGCGTCAAAGAACTCGCGCGCCTCTTCAATGGTCATGTCCAGCACTTCGTGGATGGTCTTGCCCTTGTACTTAATCTCCAGCGTTTCGCGGTTATAGCGTTTGCCTTTGCACTGGTCGCACGGCACGTAGATATCCGGCAGGAAGTGCATCTCAACCTTGATCACGCCATCGCCCTGGCACGCTTCGCAGCGGCCGCCGCGTACGTTAAAGCTGAAACGTCCCGGCGTATACCCGCGTGAACGCGCTTCCGGCACACCGGCAAACAGTTCACGTACGGGCGTGAAAACGCCGGTATAGGTTGCCGGGTTAGAGCGCGGCGTACGGCCAATCGGGCTCTGGTCGATATCGATAACTTTATCGAAATGCTCCAGCCCCTGAATGTCGCGGTACGGTGCCGGCTCTGCCAGCGTCGCACCGTTTAGCGCGGTCTGTGCAATTGGGAACAGCGTATCGTTGATCAGCGTCGATTTACCGGAGCCGGACACGCCGGTGACACAGGTAAACAGCCCGACGGGCAGGGTCAGGGTGACGTCTTTCAGGTTGTTGCCGCGCGCGCCGGTCAGCTTCAGCACTTTTTCCGGATCCGCTGCTACGCGCTGTTTGGGTACATCAATCTTGCGCTTGCCGCTCATGTACTGGCCGGTCAGCGACTCGGGCACCGCCATAATGTCTTTCAGCGTCCCTTCCGCCACCACCTGGCCACCGTGCACGCCAGCACCCGGGCCGATGTCGATCACGTGGTCTGCGGCGCGGATCGCGTCTTCGTCGTGCTCGACCACAATCACCGTGTTACCGAGATTGCGCAGGTGGATCAGGGTGCCGAGCAGACGTTCGTTATCGCGCTGGTGCAGGCCGATTGACGGCTCGTCCAGCACGTACATCACGCCCACCAGGCCCGCACCAATCTGGCTCGCCAGACGAATACGCTGGGCTTCACCGCCGGAGAGCGTTTCTGCCGAACGGGAAAGCGTCAGGTAGTTCAGGCCGACGTTCACCAGGAACTTCAGGCGATCGCCAATCTCTTTCAGCACTTTTTCGGCGATTTTCGCGCGCTGGCCAGAGAGCTTCAGGTTATTGAAGAAGTCCATCGCGTGGCCGATGCTCATGTCTGAGATGGTCGGCAGCGCCGTATTTTCCACAAACACGTGGCGCGCTTCGCGACGCAGGCGCGTGCCCTCGCAGGTGGCGCAGGAGCGGTTGCTGATGAACTTCGCCAGCTCTTCGCGCACCGCGCTGGATTCGGTCTCTTTGTAGCGGCGCTCCATATTGTGCAGCACCCCTTCGAACGGGTGGCGACGCACGGAGGTATCACCGCGATCGTTCATGTATTTGAACTCGATGTTCTCTTTGCCAGAGCCAAACAGGATCACTTTGTGTACGTTCGGGCTCAGGCTGGCCCACGGCGCTTCCACGTCGAACTTGTAGTGCTCTGCCAGCGACTTCAGCATCTGGAAGTAATAGAAGTTACGCTTGTCCCAGCCGCGAATGGCGCCGCCCGCCAACGAAAGCTCCGGATTCTGGATCACGCGGTCCGGATCGAAATACTGCTGCACGCCCAGGCCGTCACATGTCGGGCAGGCACCCGCCGGGTTGTTGAACGAGAACAGGCGCGGTTCCAGCTCGCGCATGCTGTAACCGCAAATCGGGCAGGCAAAGTTGGCGGAGAAGAGCAGCTCTTCCGCTTTCGGGTCGTCCATGTCGGAGACCACGGCCGTGCCGCCGGAGAGTTCCAGCGCCGTTTCAAACGATTCTGCGAGACGCGTGGCGAGATCGTCACGCACCTTAAAGCGATCAATCACCACCTCGATGGTGTGCTTCTTCTGCAGTTCCAGCTTGGGCGGATCGGACAGGTCACACACTTCGCCGTCAATACGGGCGCGGATATAACCCTGGCTTGCCAGGTTTTCCAGCGTTTTGGTGTGCTCACCCTTACGCTCTTTGATGATCGGCGCCAGCAGCATCAGGCGCTTGCCTTCCGGCTGCGACAGGACGTTGTCCACCATCTGGCTGACGGTCTGTGCCGCCAGCGGGACGTCGTGGTCCGGGCAGCGCGGCTCACCCACGCGGGCATACAGCAGACGCAGGTAGTCATGGATTTCGGTAATGGTACCGACCGTTGAACGCGGGTTATGCGAGGTGGATTTCTGCTCAATAGAGATAGCAGGGGACAACCCTTCAATGTGGTCGACATCCGGTTTTTCCATCAGCGACAGGAACTGACGCGCGTACGCAGAGAGTGATTCAACGTAACGACGCTGTCCTTCGGCATACAGGGTGTCGAAAGCCAGTGAGGATTTGCCAGACCCCGACAGCCCGGTCACGACAATCAGCTTGTCGCGAGGGATTATCAGGTTGATATTCTTGAGATTGTGGGTGCGGGCGCCCCGAACTTCGATCTTATCCATTCACCTTTCCCGGTTGGAACACGGATTGCCTGGTTTGTTTGAAGGACAAACGGCTGTCAGAAACGGCTAATTATGACACAATTTGACCTGTTTGAATATACAGTATTGGAATGCATTTTCTGATTCGCTGTGTAACAATGTCGAGTTGCGGGAGAACTCTGGAACGTGCTACGCAACTATCAAAGTGCAGCATGGAAATGGTACACTCGCGCGTTTACACTATTAAGAAACGTATTCAGGAGACACGAACATGGCCAGCAGAGGCGTAAACAAGGTGATTCTCGTCGGTAATCTGGGCCAGGACCCGGAAGTACGCTACATGCCGAGTGGTGGCGCAGTTGCCAACATTACGCTGGCTACTTCCGAATCCTGGCGTGATAAAGCGACCGGTGAGATGAAAGAGCAGACCGAATGGCACCGCGTTGTGCTGTTTGGCAAACTGGCCGAAGTGGCCGGTGAGTATCTGCGTAAAGGTTCTCAGGTCTATATCGAAGGCCAGCTGCGCACCCGCAAATGGACCGATCAGTCCGGTGCTGAGAAGTACACGACGGAAGTGGTGGTTAACGTCGGCGGCACCATGCAGATGCTGGGTGGCCGTCAGGGCGGCGGCGCACCAGCAGGTGGCGGCCAGCAGCAGGGCGGTTGGGGTCAGCCTCAGCAGCCGCAGGGTGGCAACCAGTTCAGCGGCGGCGCGCAGTCTCGCCCGCAGCAGCAGTCTGCTCCTGCACCGTCTAACGAACCGCCAATGGATTTCGACGACGACATTCCGTTCTGATTTCCGCGTTCCCCAAACAAAAAACCCAGACATCGTCTGGGTTTTTTTATTCCATAAGGGATCAGGTAATCACCATCGGCCAGTCTGGTGGCGTGTGGCTCATCGCCTCAACCATCACCACTTTGATATTTTCCCAGACGGCGGCCATATCCAGCAGGGTAATGCCAAGCAGACCCGTTGCAAACCAGCAGGCAGCCCCCAGCCCCAACAGCGTGCTGATGACAGCGAGACCCGCGTAGTCAGATTTACGAAACTGAATGTTCAGCGTGCTGGCCAAAAACATCAGTACCGCACTCAACAAAGGCCAGCGCAGGAGTACCATGCTGGTAGTAATGGTTGCCATAAAACCCATCCTCTATAAAACAGACGAACTGAATGAAACAGAGTATTTTCGTTACATAAGTTGTGTGAACTATATCACGTTTGCTGTTTTATTCGCCAGTCCCGGGATGATGAAAAACGAGCGATTCATAGTTGCCGAGAATCAGTGGATGCCTGAGTGAAAATATATCTTTGCTGGCTAAGTTCTCCAGTTCCCGCACTCTTTATAATGAATTCATTAAGATAGCAAAACTGATGCAAAAGGACGCACTCTGTACAATGTTTACAGCAATAACCCTATGGCTTATGCTTGAGTGGACAATTAATTTTACTCGCAGCTAACCTTTCAGGTTTTTGAATTTCATTATTTTTTTATTTTTTTGTACGTTTTTAATTACACACAACGTTGTTTTTAATTCGCTACGCTGAGATTCAGCCTGCGCGTTGGTTTGTCGATTTTTCGAATCTGAAGAAAGTTGCGTCCGGTTTATCGCCTGATAATCAGCGAAAAAAATGAAAGAAAACCGACGTGAGATTGTTAATGACAGCATGCAGGCGTTGCATGCGCTGGCTAAGCTAATGCCCCAGCTTCATGCTCAATGTTCTCTGGCCGACATGCTGGCGACCATCAGTCGCGCGCTGGGCGCAAGCCTTGCCTGGGTCAGCGTTAACGGTGATGACGGGCTGAAGCGCGTGGTGTCCGCCGGGGAGATGACCTGCCATCCCCTCGACGTGGCCGATTTCCTGGCGAACACGCTGCTTCAGCGACATCATCGATCGTGGCGGGTGGTCTACTGGAAAGAGAATATTGGCCGCACGTTATTTCCTCCTCAGCACCCGGGCTATGCGCAACTGCAAAGCGGTGTGCTGTGCAAGCTTTCCACCCAAAACTGGCACTGCAGCGGCTATTTCTTTTTAGCGTTCGAAGAAAGGCTTTCTTCTTTGCCGATCCTGAAAAATATCGTCGTGGTGCTGGTCGAAAAATTAAAAGACTATTTTGCGGAAATTATTGCCCGAGAAAAAACGGCGCAGGAAATGCAGCGCGTCGTGACGCAATATAAGACGCTCTTTGAACGCGCCCCGGTTTTAATGAACTCTTTCGACAAATTTAACCGCTGCGTGCTGTGGAATGCCGAATGTGAAAAAGTATTCGGCTGGACGATGGCGGAGATCGCGGAACATGCCGATCCGCTTTCGCTGTTTTATCCCGATCCTGAAGAGCGGCGGCGGGTAAGAGAGTCGGTCAATGTCTCGCCGCTGAAGGATATGTATGAATGGCATCCGCTACGCAAAGACGGCACCCCGCTGACGGTGCTGTGGTCAAACATTCTGTTGCCGGACAACTCTATCCTGAATATTGGGCTGGATATCACCGAGCGGAAAAAAGCCGAACAGCAGCTCGAAGTTAAAGCCACCACTGACGATCTCACCGGCTGCTTTAACCGGTCGGCGATTTTGCAGCAGCTGGAGCTTGCGCTGGCCGCCAGTGCCAGGCAGGAGGCTAACAGCCATTTTTGCGTTCTGATGTTTGACCTGGATTTTTTCAAACAGATCAACGACGAGTGGGGACACCCGGTGGGCGATGCGGCGCTTCTTCACTTCTGTAATGCTATCCGTGAGTTGGCCCCTTCAGGCTCCGCATTAGGGCGCGTGGGAGGGGAGGAATTTTTGCTCCTTCTGGCGCAAACTGACGGTAATGGCGCTGCGCAACTGTCCGCCAGGTTGCGCACCGTTTTGCAAACTCATCCGCTGATAGTGGGCGAGAGAACGCTGTCGCTGTCGTTTAGCGCAGGGGTCGTGGAAGTCCGCGGGGGACAGCGGGATACTTCAGCCTTGCTAAGGCGTGCTGATAAAGCGTTATATGAGGCTAAGCATTTGGGGCGAGGAAAAACGGTGGTGGCGGCTGATTATTTATAAATCAGTGAACACAATACACCCGATCAAATAGCATAAAACGTCATTATGACAGTGTGCTTTTTTCATGCTGCCAGAAGTTTGGCTTAATCAACAATCGTCTGTTGTGTTATCTTCCCACCGCCCTTACGGGCTGGATAATTATTTTCCTTAATTGAAACGGAACGAATACTTACAGTTTCACTTACGGGAAAATATTATCGTCATAACGAAATTTAAGATTTTTAATACGAAAAGTCAGTTGCTAACTTCGCATGATTCATGCAACGTAATCACCTGTTTAACACAGCATCCGGCCTTCATTACTACAGGCGTACAACATGCAGGGATATAGGGCGGGAAATGAATCGTAGCGCGCAGCGCAAGATGCTCAGGGTGGTAGGGATCATCATGGTAGTTATGCTGCCGGTGATGCTTGCGCTATGGTTTGCCCAGCTAAGAGCCGTGTCTGAAACAAGCGCCCAGCTACGGACATTTGCTGAACTGGCTTTAGACAAAACAGAGCTGGTTATACAGCAGGTTGATCTGGCCCGGGACGAGGCGGAAAAATATCGGGGCGAGCTTTGCACCCCGGGACACCGTCAATATATGTTGAACGTTGTTCGTGGCCGCCTGTTCGTTGCCGATTTAATTTATGCTGAAGGTCAGAATTTTCTTTGTTCGACCGTTTTTAC
Source organism: Enterobacter sp. ku-bf2 (assembly GCF_001742765.1). Classification (NCBI taxonomy): domain Bacteria; kingdom Pseudomonadati; phylum Pseudomonadota; class Gammaproteobacteria; order Enterobacterales; family Enterobacteriaceae; genus Enterobacter; species Enterobacter sp. ku-bf2. Next base: position 50,307 of record NZ_MDVW01000002.1, on the reverse strand, counting down.
ACCGGATCGTCCTTACGCCATTCCCGTCGCTAATTACACGCGTAAACCTGACGTCGCTATCTATTATTATCGCGACACCCCATTTTATACTGGTTATAAAATGACATATATGCAGCGTGGAAATTATGTGGTGGTCGTTAATCCGCTTTCATACAGCGAAGTCATGTCCGCGGATCATTCTCTCTCGTGGGGTGTATACGACACGGTAACCAATGCTTTCTTTTCCGTCAGTCAGAAAGCCAATGTTTCTTTATTAAATTCGATGATTCGGGATAAGGAATCGGTATTTCAAAAAGATAACCGTTTTTATACGATCGTCACATCACCCAAAAGACCGATTGCGGCCATCGTGTCGACATCGAATAAACGCTTTTATGAAACGCTTTATCATCAGGCGACATTAACGCTGCCGCTGGGAATGATTTGCAGCATTATTATTTTGCTGGTCTGGTCCCGCACCCATCGTGAGCTCAATTCGCCAGGGCGTTTACTGCACAGGGCGCTGAACAAACGCCAGCTTTGCGTGCACTATCAGCCGATTATTGATATCAAGAACAACCGGTGTGTCGGCGCGGAGGCGTTATTACGCTGGCCTGGTTTTAACGGGCAGGTGATGAGCCCGGCTGAGTTTATTCCGCTGGCTGAAAATGAGGGGATGAGCGAGCGGATTACGGATTATGTCGTTGAGGAAGTGTTCAGTGATTTAGGCCATTTCCTGGCCGAGCATCCGCATCTCTATATTTCGATTAACCTGTCGGCGACGGATTTCCACTCCTCGCGGCTGATCGCCATGATTTCTGAGAAGGCCCGCCACTATGCCGTCCGCGCGCAGCAAATCAAAATTGAAGTGACGGAACGCGGTTTTATCGATGTGCCTAAAACCACGCCGGTGATTCAGGCTTTTCGTCAGGCGGGGTATGAAGTGGCGATCGATGATTTCGGTACCGGCTACTCGAACCTGCACAATCTCTACTCGCTGAACGTCGATATTCTGAAAATAGACAAATCGTTTATCGATACCTTAACGACCAACAGCACCAGCCACCTGATCGCCGAGCATATTATCGAGATGGCGCAAAGCCTGCGGCTGAAAACCATTGCGGAAGGGGTTGAGACGGCAGAGCAGGTGAGCTGGCTGTTGAAGCGCGGCGTCCAGTTTTGTCAGGGATGGCACTTCGCGAAAGCGATGCCGCCCCAGGAATTTATGACCTGGCAGCAGCAACCTTTGCACTGAGCGTGATTAATTTAACTGGTGGCGATAGTCGCTCGGCGTGCGGTCAAACTCGCGGCGAAACACGCGGGAAAAGGTTTGTTGCGACACATAGCCAAGATCCATCGCGATATCAAAAATCGGCCGCTGCGTTGAGCGTAGCGCCTGCGCCGCCAGCAGCAGTCTGCGCTGACGAATGTACTCACCCAGCGTCTGATGCATGACCGTACGGAACATTCTCTGTAAATACCATTTCGAATAGCCCGACTTTTTCGCGACCACATCAATGTTCAACGGTTGGTCGATATGGTCATCAATCCATTCAATAAGCGTCTGAATAATCTGCTGATGCGACATAAGGTTGCCCCTCTGTAGATACAACTATCTCGGTTAATTCGTCGTTTTCTCTGCGGGGGAGTATAATTCCTCAAGTTAACTTGAGGTAAAGAGGTTTTATGGAAAAGAGATTGCCGCGCATTAAAGCGCTGTTAACCCCCGGCGAAGTGGCAAAGCGAAGCGGCGTGGCGGTATCGGCGCTCCACTTCTATGAAAGCAAAGGGTTAATTAAAAGCATCCGTAACGGCGGCAACCAGCGTCGCTATACCCGCGACGTGCTCCGCTACGTGGCGATTATCAAAATTGCGCAACGAATCGGAATTCCCCTGGCCACGATCGGCGAGGCATTTGGCGTGCTGCCGGAAGGGCACACGCTGAGCCCGAAAGAGTGGAAAGAGCTGTCGTCCCAGTGGCGTGAAGAGCTGGACAGGCGTATTCATACGCTGGTCGCGCTGCGTGACGAACTGGATGGCTGCATTGGCTGCGGCTGCCTGTCGCGCAGCGACTGCCCGCTGCGTAACCCCGGCGACAAACTGGGCGAGCAGGGAACGGGAGCGCGGTTGCTGGAAGAGGATTGAGATCGGTTTGCCGGGTGGCGCTTCGCTTACCCGGCCTACCAAACCGTCAAATGTAGGCCGGGTAAGGCGTAGCCGCCACCCGGCAAAACCCCACATACATAAAGAACTAAAGCGCCACAAAGGGCGCTTTAGTTTTTCCCGGTCTTTGTCTTTCTCTCTATCCCGCTGGTTCACGGGAGGGTTTCCCCCGACATCAGCACCCCTCGTGTCGAGCTGGTTGGGGAGGTTCCGGATTGTGCTGACACTTTAATTCTATGCAAGGCCCGTTTTTTCGCCAGCGACGCTGACCGGTTTTTAGCCGAATTTTTTTCGCGGTGTTGTTCAATTTTCTATAGTTAAAAAGTATGAATAACAGGAGAAAGCCATGCTCACGGTACACCACCTAAACCAGTCGCGCTCGCACCGCGTAATCTGGGCGCTGGAAGAACTCGGTCTGCCTTATGAGATCGTTCACTATCAGCGCGAAAAGAACATGCTGGCACCTGAGGCGCTCAAAAAGGTGCATCCGTTGGGCAAATCACCGGTCATCGAAGATAACGGACTGATCCTCGCAGAGTCAGGCGCCATTCTGGAGTATCTGCAGGAGACGTACGATCCCGAGTCGCGGCTTAAGCCTTTAGATCCGGCGCATAAGGTGCAGTACCGCTTCTGGCTGCACTACGCGGAAGGATCGCTGATGCCGCTGCTGTTAATGAAGCTGGTCTTCAACAGCCTCGGCAAGCCGCCGGTGCCGTTTGGTATCCGAACCCTGGGGAAAGCGCTGGGGCAGGGGGTGCAGAAAGCGTACCTCAACCGCCAGCTGGAAACCCATGCACGCTTTATTGAGTCGCACCTTGCTAAAAACAGCTGGTTTGCCGGGGATTCGCTCAGCATGGCCGACATCCAGATGAGCTTCCCGATCTTTGCCCTGCTGGCGCGCGGCGGTATTAATAACCTGCCGCATAGTCAGGCATGGAAAACGAAGGTTGAAAACAGCCCTGGCTGGCAACGAACCCTGGCACAAGGGGGGCCGTTATCCATCCCAGGGGAGGATTGAAATGTAAACAAATTGCGCATAGACGATAACGTTTGCGCATCCTCTGTTTATTTCTTCAGCGTCATAAGTGAATTTTAGCGAAAAACGATAAAGTTCAGTTGAAAAGGGCGGGGATTAGGCTAGATAATCGTTTGCCTTAATTTGACCACCCGTTTGTAAGCGCGGAGTTAAACGTTTGCTTTTTCTGTGACGCCCTTTCGTCGCAAACGCAACACAAGGATTTGACGTTTAGCTGGCAGTGGCGTCTCCACCTCGCTTACGGACTTCCTAAAAAACTCTCAGGGGATGTTTTCTATGTCTACGCCATCTGCGCGTACTGGCGGTTCACTTGACGCCATGTTTAAAATTTCGGCCCGCGGCAGCACCGTGCGCCAGGAAATCGTTGCCGGTTTGACAACGTTTCTGGCGATGGTGTATTCCGTCATCGTTGTGCCGGGCATGCTGGGCAAAGCGGGCTTCCCGCCAGCAGCTGTCTTTGTAGCGACCTGCCTTGTGGCCGGCGTGGGCTCTATCGTGATGGGCCTGTGGGCGAACCTGCCGCTGGCGATTGGTTGCGCCATCTCCCTGACCGCGTTTACCGCGTTCAGCCTGGTGCTGGGCCAGCACATCAGCGTACCGGTTGCTCTGGGCGCCGTGTTCCTGATGGGTGTGCTGTTTACCGTTATTTCAGCGACCGGCATCCGTAGCTGGATCTTGCGCAACCTGCCGCAGGGCGTGGCGCACGGTACCGGCATCGGCATCGGCCTGTTCCTGCTGCTGATCGCCGCCAACGGCGTCGGTCTGGTCATCAAGAACCCGCTGGACGGTCTGCCGGTGGCGCTCGGCCATTTCGCCAGCTTCCCGGTGATCATGTCGCTGATCGGGCTGGCGGTGATTATCGGTCTGGAAAAACTGAAAGTCCCGGGCGGCATTCTGCTGACCATTATCGGCGTTTCCATTGTCGGCCTGATTTTCGATCCGAACGTCCATTTCTCCGGCATTTTCGCCATGCCGTCGCTGAGCGATGACAAAGGCAACTCTCTGATTGGCAGCCTGGATATCGTTGGCGCGCTGAACCCGGTCATCCTGCCAAGCGTGCTGGCGCTGGTAATGACCGCGGTGTTTGACGCGACCGGTACCATTCGTGCGGTGGCCGGTCAGGCGAACCTGCTGGATAAAGACGGTCAGATTATTGACGGTGGCAAAGCGCTGACGACGGACTCCCTGAGCAGCGTCTTCTCAGGCCTGGTGGGCGCAGCGCCTGCGGCGGTGTACATCGAGTCCGCAGCGGGTACAGCGGCAGGCGGTAAAACCGGCCTGACGGCGATCACCGTTGGCGTGCTGTTCATGCTGATCCTGTTCCTCTCTCCGCTCTCCTACCTGGTTCCGGCGTACGCGACCGCACCAGCGCTGATGTACGTTGGCCTGCTGATGCTGAGCAACGTGGCGAAAATCGACTTTGCGGATTTCGTGGACGCGATGTCTGGCCTGATTACCGCGGTCTTTATCGTGCTGACCTGTAACATCGTGACCGGCATTATGATCGGTTTCGCGTCGCTGGTGATTGGTCGTCTGGTCTCCGGGGAATGGCGCAAGCTGAACGTTGGCACCGTTGTGATTGCCGTTGCGCTGGTGGCGTTTTACGCGGGCGGCTGGGCAATCTAAATTGGCCTTTGATGCGAAAACGGGTGGCTCAGGCCGCCCGTTTTTATTTTCAGGACTCATCCTGTTGCCTTTTGCGTTACTCTGGTGAAGATAGAATAAAAGGCACGACGCCTTCCGGAGTACATAAGCAACACAGCAAACAGGGAACGCATGGAAATCTTCTTCACAATACTCATCATGACCCTTGTGGTCTCGCTATCCGGGGTGGTTACACGCGTACTGCCCTTTCAGGTCCCCCTGCCATTAATGCAAATTGCCATCGGCGCGCTGCTGGCGTGGCCGACGTTTGGCCTGCACGTGGAATTTGACCCCGAACTGTTCCTCGTGCTGTTCATCCCGCCACTGCTGTTTGCCGATGGCTGGAAAACGCCCACGCGCGAATTCCTTGAGCACGGGCGAGAGATCTTCGGCCTGGCGCTGGCGCTGGTGGTGGTCACCGTCGTCGGGATTGGTTTTCTGATCTACTGGACGGTACCGGGCATTCCGTTAATACCGGCTTTTGCGCTGGCCGCCGTGCTGTCGCCAACCGATGCCGTGGCGCTGTCCGGCATTGTGGGTGAAGGCCGTATTCCGAAGAAAATTATGGGAATTTTACAGGGGGAGGCGCTGATGAACGACGCCTCCGGCCTGGTTGCCCTGAAGTTTGCCGTGGCCGTTGCGATGGGCACGATGGTCTTTACCGTCGGCGGTGCGACGCTGGAGTTCTTCAAGGTGGCGATTGGCGGTATTCTCGCGGGCTTCGTGGTGAGCTGGCTGTACGGCCGCTCGCTGCGCTTCCTCAGCCGCTGGGGTGGCGATGAACCCGCTACGCAGATCGTACTGCTGTTCCTGCTGCCGTTCGCCTCTTATCTGATTGCCGAACATATCGGCGTGTCGGGCATTCTGGCGGCAGTGGCGGCAGGGATGACCATTACCCGCTCTGGCGTGATGCGCCGCGCGCCGCTGGCTATGCGTCTGCGTGCAAACAGCACCTGGGCCATGCTGGAGTTTGTCTTTAACGGCATGGTGTTCCTGCTGTTGGGCCTGCAGCTGCCGGGCATTATGGAATCCTCGCTGGTGGCGGCCGAAGCCGATCCGAACGTTGAAGTCTGGATGCTGTTTACCGACATCGTGTTGATCTACCTGGCGCTGATGCTGGTGCGTTTCGGCTGGCTGTGGACGATGAAAAACTTCAGCGTCCGCTTCCTGAAGAAAAAGCCGATGGAGTTTGGTTCGTGGACAACGCGTGAACTGCTGATTGCCTCTTTTGCGGGCGTACGCGGGGCGATAACCCTTGCCGGTGTCCTCTCCATTCCGCTGCTGCTGCCGACGGGCGACGTCTTCCCGGCGCGTTACGAGCTGGTGTTCCTGGCGGCGGGCGTCATTCTGTTCTCACTGTTTGTCGGCGTAATTATGCTGCCGATTTTACTCCAGCATATTGATGTCGGTGATTCGACCCAGCAGCACAAGGAAGAGCGCATTGCGCGTGCGGCCACCGCCGAAGTGGCGATTGTCGCCATCCAGAAAATGGAAGAGCGCCTGGCCGCGGATGCGGAAGAGAACATCGATAATCAGCTGCTGACGGAGGTGAGTTCCCGCGTAATTGGTAACCTTCGCCGCCGTGCGGACGGGCGTAACGATGTGGAAAGCTCGCTGCAGGAGGAGAATCTGGAACGCCGGTTCCGTCTGGCAGCGCTGCGCTCAGAGCGTGCCGAACTGTACCACCTGCGCGCCACGCGCCAGATCAGCAACGAGACGCTGCAAAAGCTGCTGCACGATCTGGACCTGCTGGAAGCGCTGTTGATAGAGAATCAGTAGCGCTGTTTTGCCGGGTGGCGGCTTCGCCTTACCCGGCCTACGGTTCGAACGTAGGCCGGTAAGCGCCACCGGGCACTATTCAGACCGCACCCAAAACCCCTCACAACACTGCAGCCACGCCTGCGCGCTCTGCGACAAATAAACCCCTTCACGCCAGATCATCCCTAACTGCCAGTGCAGATCGCTCTCCAGTGGGATCCAGCGCAGCGTGTTTTTATCCAGACGCTCGCAAATCGGCTGCGGCAGAATGGCAATCCCCACGCCGGCCTGCACCATCGCTGCCAGGAAATCCCACTGTCCGCTGCGTACCGCAATGCGCGGCTTGACGTTATGCTGGTTAAACAGCGTCATCAGCTGGCGGCTGAGGGCGAAGTCTTCGTTGTAGATCAGCAGAGGGTGCTCGCCGAGCAGTTCAGGCTTCACCGATTCCCTCTTTAGCCAGTCGCCGGAGCGGGGCACCAGCACGCACAGCGGGTGGCTAAAGAGCGGAAGCGTCGCCAGGCCGCTCTCTTCCTCAACGGGGAGGGCGGTCATTGCCACGTCGAGCTCGCCGTTAGTGACCGCCTGCTGGACGGTTAACCCACCAAACTCCGAAATCTTCAGCTCTACGCCGGGATAACGCTGGCGAAACAGGCTAATCGGTCCGGCCATCATCATGCCGACCATCGGGGGAATGCCGAGGCGAAGCACCCCTTTGGTCAGATGATTAATATCGTCCAGCTCTGCTTCCAGCTGGCGGAACTCCGCCAGAATCGCCAGCCCGCGTTCGAACACCACGCGTCCGGTGTCGGTCAGCAGCAGCTTGCGCCCGTCGCGGATCAGCAGGGTACAGTTCAGTTCATCTTCGAGGTTTTTCAGCATTTTGCTGATGGTGGGCTGGGTAACAAACAACTTCTCCGCTGCGCGGGTAAAACTTTGCTGACGAACCACTTCGACAAAATAGCGCAGCGTTCTTATGTCCATGATTATTCCTCGAAACTATACCTTTGATGATTTTAATTCATTTCAGTCCACACCGTGCGCTCACTATACTGGCGCCTCGTCTCATTTTTGAGGAAAACCCCCATGGCCGTGGCGTTAAGCCGTGTTACGCCTGCCGTTGTACAACGACTCCAGGTCCCGGTTCAGGTACTGCTCTACGCGGGACTGTTTGTTTTCGCCGAATATCTTGTCGGCTGGCTCCACCTGCCGCTGCCTGCCAACCTGGTGGGGATGCTGCTGATGCTGACACTCATCCTCTGTCGCGTGATCCCCCTTAACTGGGTGCGCGCCGGGGCGCGCTGGCTGCTGGCGGAGATGCTGCTGTTCTTTGTCCCTGCCGTGGTGGCGGTGGTGAACTATGCGCAACTGCTGATGGTGGACGGCTGGCGAATCTTTGCGGTGATCGCGCTGAGTACGTTGATGGTGCTGGGGGCGACCGCCTGGGTCGTGGATAAAGTCTACCGGTTTGAAATCAGCAGGCACAAACATGACTAACTTTCAGATCAGCGTCTTGTGCCTGATCGCGACGCTCGGGATCTACTTCGCCAACAAGCGGCTGTATCGCCGGTTTCATGCGCTGCCGCTGATGCCGCTGGTCTTCACGCCGATCCTGCTGGTGCTGATGCTGGTCTTAGGCCACATTTCCTGGCAGAACTACATTGGTGAATCCCACTGGCTGCTGTGGCTGCTCGGCCCGGCGACCATCGCCTTTGCCGTGCCCGTTTATGACAACCTGGCGATTATCAGGCGCCACTGGATGTCGCTCAGCGCAGGCGTGATCACCGCCACGGTGGTCGCGGTCTGTAGCTCCGTCTGGCTGGCGAGACTGTTTACGCTGCCCGATGAAATTCAGCGCAGCCTGGCCGTGCGCTCGGTGACCACGCCGTTTGCGCTGGCGGCGGCTAAACCCCTCGGCGGACAGCCAGACCTGGTGGCGCTGTTTGTGGTGGTGACGGGCGTCTTTGGAATGGCGGTGGGCGATATGCTCTTTCTGCGGCTTTCTATTCGGGAAGGAATGGCTAAAGGCGCGGGGTTTGGCGCGGCGTCGCACGGCGCGGGCACGGCACGTTCCTATGAGCTGGGCCAGCAGGAGGGCGTTGTCGCGAGCCTGGTGATGATGCTGTCGGGCGTGGTGATGGTGCTGGTTGCGCCGCTGGTGGCGTGGGTGATGTTTTAAGCTCCCCGACCAGAATGGCCGGGGAGAAAGGTTTAGTGCGCGCGGCCCTGCTCAACGCCAAGACCGGTTTGTGAACGAATAAACTGGGCGCGGAATTTCTCGCGCTCCAGGTTACCCTCCGGCGAATTGTCGGTGGCCGAGAAGACCCAGATACCGATAAACGCCACGGCAATGGAGAACAGCGCCGGGTATTCATACGGGAAGATGGCGCTGGCGTGACCGAGGATCTGCACCCAGATTGTCGGGCCCAGAATCATCAGGATCACCGCCGTCAGCAGCCCCAGCCAGCCGCCAATCATCGCGCCACGGGTGGTCAGTTTCGACCAGTACATGGAGAGCAGGATGATCGGGAAGTTACAGCTTGCCGCGATGGAGAAGGCCAGCCCCACCATAAAGGCGATGTTTTGCTTCTCGAACAGGATGCCCAGCAGGATCGCCACAACGCCCAGCACCAGCACGGTGATTTTGGAGACCTTCAGCTCATCGCGCTCGCTCGCGCCTTTGCGGAAAACGTTGGCGTAGAGGTCATGCGAGACCGCCGACGCCCCGGCCAGCGTCAGACCCGCAACCACCGCAAGAATAGTGGCGAAGGCCACGGCAGAGATAAAGCCGAGGAACAGGTTGCCGCCCACCGCGTCGGCCAGATGCACCGCCGCCATGTTGTTACCGCCAATCAGCGCGCCCGCGGCATCTTTAAATGCCGGGTTTGCCCCCACCAGCATGATCGCGCCAAAGCCGATGATAAAGGTCAGGATATAGAAGTAGCCCATGAAGCCGGTAGCGTAGAAGACGCTCTTGCGCGCTTCACGCGCATCGCTCACGGTGAAGAAGCGCATCAGAATGTGCGGTAGACCTGCGGTACCAAACATCAGGCCCAGACCGAGCGACAGGGCAGAAATCGGGTCTTTCACCAGCCCGCCCGGGCTCATAATGGCTTCCCCTTTCGGGTGGACCGCCATGGCTTCGGTAAACAGGTTATTGAAGCTGAACCCAACGTGCTTCATCACCATAAAGGCCATAAAGCTGGCGCCGAACAGCAGCAGGACGGCTTTGATGATTTGCACCCAGGTGGTGGCCAGCATGCCGCCGAACAGGACGTACATCACCATCAGCACGCCCACCAGTACCACCGCGATGTGGTAGTTCAGGCCGAACAGCAGCTCGATCAATTTACCCGCGCCCACCATCTGTGCGATCAGATACAGCGCCACCACCACCAGCGAACCGCAGGCGGAGAGGGTGCGAATCGGCCCCTGCTTCAGGCGATACGAGGCCACGTCGGCGAAGGTATAGCGGCCCAGGTTGCGCAGGCGCTCGGCAATCAGGAACAGAATGATCGGCCAGCCGACGAGGAAGCCGAGGGAGTAAATCAGGCCGTCATAGCCGGAGGTGTAGACCAGCGCGGAGATCCCGAGGAACGAGGCGGCGGACATAAAGTCACCCGCAATCGCCAGGCCGTTCTGGAAGCCGGTAATGTTGCCGCCTGCGGTGTAGTAGTCGTTACGGGAGCGCACGCGTTTCGACGCCCAGTACGTAATGTACAGCGTCAGCACCACGAAAATCAGGAACATGATAATCGCCTGCCAGTTGGTTGGCTGACGCTGTACCTCGCCGGTAATGGCATCCGCCGCGTGGGCGGCAAAGGGAAGTGTGGCGGCTAGCGCCGTCAGGACTCGCTTCATGATGCTTTTACCTCTTGCAGTACCGCTTTATTAAGACGATCGAATTCACCGTTCGCGCGCCAGACGTAGACGCCGGTGAGCACAAATGAAATCACAATCACGCCAATGCCAATGGGAATACCGCGCGTCACGCTGGTACCCTCGTGTAACGGGGTGCCCAGCCAGTGCGGCGCAAAGGCGATCAGCAGAATAAAGCCGACATAGATAATCAGCATGATGATGGAAAGGGTGAAGGCAAACCGTTGCCGCTTATCGACGAGCTCCCTGTAGTGCGCACTATTCTCTATCTGCTGACAAATATGGTCATTCATCACAGAGTCTCCAAAGGTAAGGTTGGTTTGTTTTTATCCCCTCTCCCCTATGGGGAGAGGGTGAGGGTGAGGGGAGGAAGGTGCGGTCTGATGCCCTCACCCCGGCCCTCTCCCACGGGGAGAGGGAGAAAAGATTACGATGGCATTGCGATGGCCTGCTTCTCTTCGAGCAGTTTTTCCACAACGCCAGGATCCGCGAGCGTTGAGGTATCACCGAGGTTGCTGGTGTCCCCTGCCGCGATTTTGCGCAAGATACGACGCATGATTTTGCCGGAGCGGGTTTTCGGCAGCGAGTCGGTCCAGTGCAGCACGTCCGGCGTGGCCAGCGGGCCAATCTCTTTACGCACCCAGTTGCGCACTTCTGTATAAAGCTCTGGCGACGGCTCTTCCCCGTGGTTCAGAGTGACATAGGCGTAAATCGCCTGGCCTTTAATGTTGTGCGGAATACCGACAACGGCCGCTTCGGCAATCTTCGGATGCGACACCAGCGCTGATTCAATCTCCGCGGTGCCCAGACGGTGGCCGGAGACGTTCAGCACGTCGTCCACGCGTCCGGTGATCCAGTAATAACCATCTTCATCACGACGCGCGCCGTCGCCGCTGAAGTACATGTTTTTAAAGGTCGAGAAGTAGGTCTGCTCGAAGCGATCGTGATCGCCGAACAGGGTACGCGCCTGACCCGGCCACGAGTCCGTGATCACCAGGTTGCCTTCGGTGGCACCTTCCAGTGGGTTGCCTTCGTTATCCACCAGCGCAGGCTGCACGCCGAAGAACGGACGGGTTGCCGAGCCTGCTTTCAGCTGCGTGGCGCCCGGCATAGGTGTGATCATGAAACCGCCGGTTTCGGTCTGCCACCAGGTGTCCATGACCGGGCATTTCTCGTTGCCGATTTTCTTCCAGTACCACTCCCAGGCTTCCGGGTTAATGGGCTCGCCCACGGAACCAAGAATGCGCAGGGAAGAACGGTCGGTCCCTTCGATGGCTTTATCGCCTTCCGCCATTAAGGCGCGGATCGCCGTAGGCGCGGTGTAGAGAATGTTGACCTGATGCTTGTCGACGACCTGGCACATACGCGCCGGGGTCGGCCAGTTGGGCACGCCTTCAAATATCAGCGTTGTTGCGCCACAGGCCAGCGGGCCGTACAGCAGGTAGCTGTGCCCGGTGACCCAGCCCACGTCGGCGGTACACCAGTAGATGTCGCCCGGGTGGTAGTCGAAGACGTATTTGAAGGTGGTGGCCGCGTAGACCAGATAGCCGCCGGTGGTGTGCAGCACGCCTTTCGGTTTGCCGGTTGAGCCAGAGGTGTAAAGAATGAAGAGCGGATCTTCCGCATTCATCTCTTCAGGCTGATGCTGGTCGCTCGCTTTTTCAATCAGGTCGCTCCACCACAGGTCGCGCCCCTCGTGCCAGTCGATTTTGCCGCCGGTACGCTTAAGGACGATGACGTTGCTGACCGTTTTGACGTTCGGGTTTTTCAGCGCTTCGTCGACGTTTTTCTTGAGTGGGATACCGCGTCCTGCACGCACGCCTTCATCGGCGGTGATCACCAGTTTTGAGCTTGAATCGACAATACGACCCGCAACCGCCTCTGGCGAGAACCCACCAAAGATAACCGAGTGAATGGCGCCGATACGCGCGCAGGCCAGCATGGCCACCGCCGCTTCCGGCACCATCGGCATATAGATTGCGACCACGTCGCCTTTTTTAATGCCTTTTTCCAGCAGGACGTTGGCAAAGCGGCACACGTCGCGGTGCAGTTCTTTATAAGTAATGTGTTTGCTCTGCGAGGCATCATCGCCTTCCCAGATAATCGCCGTCTCGTTCCCGCGCGCGGCAAGGTGACGGTCAAGGCAGTTCGCCGCCAGGTTCAGCGTGCCATCTTCATACCATTTAATGGAGACGTTACCGGGCGCAAAGGAGGTGTTCTTCACCTTCTGATAAGGTTTGATCCAGTCCAGGATATGACCCTGCTCACCCCAGAAGGTGTCCGGGGCGGTGATAGATTGCTGATATTTCTCGTGGTACTGCTCCGGGTTGATCAGGCAACGGTCCGCAATGTTTGCGGGAATGTCATGTTTGTGTATTTGGCTCATGGCTTTTTTTCTCCTTGTAAGATGTTAATAATATGTCGCAAAAACGTTAATAGTAGGGGCTTTACAAGCTTTGTTTATTATTTGGGCTACAGATCACGCATTGTTTGAACAGGTTGAAAAATGAGCGAATGAAACTTTGAAGGAAAATAATTTATGCTGACGATTATTCACATTTATGTTTAAAAAAGCGTTTTTATAACAAAAGGTTATTTATTAGAAACAGGATAAACTCCCGTCACGGACGCTTTTACGAGTGAAATGCGTCGTTCTTTAAGGCTTGCGCAACAGGCCGCGCAAATGATACTCATACGCCGCGTTAAAAAATCCCATAAATCGACGCAACACAATTCATACCCTATCAGTATGTCCCCCTATTCATGCAGTTTGAGTGAATAAGGCGCTTCATTGAGGAAGTCAGTTTCTATGAAAAACGTTAAAGTCAGCCTGGCCTGGCAGATCTTAATTGCCCTTGTGCTGGGCATCTTGCTGGGCAGTTACCTCCACTATCACAGCGACAGCCGCGACTGGCTGATTGCGAACCTGCTTTCACCGGCAGGGGATATCTTTATTCATCTGATCAAGATGATTGTGGTACCGATTGTGATCTCGACGCTGGTGGTGGGGATTGCGGGCGTCGGCGATGCGAAGCAGTTAGGTCGTATTGGTGCGAAAACCATTATCTATTTCGAAGTGATCACTACGGTTGCGATCATTCTCGGTATCACCCTGGCGAACGTGTTCCAGCCGGGTTCCGGGATTGATATGTCGCAGCTGGCTACGGTGGATATTTCGAAATACCAAAGTACAACCGCTGACGTGCAGAGCCATGCGCACGGCCTGATGGGCACTATCCTTTCTCTGGTACCGACCAACATCGTGGCATCGATGGCGAAGGGTGAGATGTTGCCGATTATCTTCTTCTCGGTCCTGTTTGGTCTGGGGCTCTCCTCTCTGCCCGCGACGCACCGCGAACCGCTGGTAACCGTGTTCCGCTCTATCTCCGAGACCATGTTTAAAGTGACCCACATGGTGATGCGTTACGCGCCGGTAGGGGTGTTTGCGCTTATTGCCGTCACCGTGGCGAACTTCGGTTTTGCCTCCCTCTGGCCGCTGGCGAAGCTGGTGATTCTGGTGCACTTCGCGATCCTGTTCTTTGCGCTGGTGGTGCTGGGCATCGTGGCGCGTCTGTGCGGGCTGAGCATCTGGATTCTGATCCGTATCCTGAAAGATGAGCTGATTCTGGCCTACTCCACGGCAAGCTCTGAGAGCGTGCTGCCGCGTATTATTGAGAAGATGGAAGCCTACGGCGCGCCAGCGTCGATCACCAGCTTCGTGGTGCCGACCGGTTACTCCTTTAACCTGGATGGTTCCACGCTGTATCAGAGTATCGCCGCTATCTTTATTGCGCAGCTGTATGGCATTGACCTGTCGCTGTGGCAGGAGATCGTCCTGGTGCTGACCCTGATGGTGACGTCTAAAGGTATCGCAGGCGTACCGGGCGTTTCGTTCGTGGTACTGCTGGCGACGCTGGGCAGCGTCGGTATTCCGCTGGAAGGTCTGGCCTTTATCGCGGGCGTGGACCGTATCCTCGACATGGCGCGTACGGCGCTGAACGTGGTGGGGAATGCCCTGGCGGTGCTGGTTATCGCCAAGTGGGAGCACAAATTCGATCGTAAAAAGGCGCTGGCGTATGAACGCGAAGTGCTGGGTCGTTTTGATAAGACGGCTGACCAGTAACATCCTAAGCCCGGTGGCGCTGCGCTTACCGGGCCTACGGGTTTTGTAGGCCGGGTAAGGCAAAGCCGCCACCCGGCACTTTACTCCCCGCTCAACGCATCAAACTCTTCACACCCCGTATCAAACCCTTCCGTACAGCTCAGGTTCAACCAGTACAGTGCTTTCTGTTTATTGGGCGTGATAAAGCCTTTCTCACCCTGCCTGAACAACATCCCTGCCCAGTACTCGGCATAGCCGGTACGCGAAAGGGCTGAACTTCGCTTGAACCACGAGGCGGCCTGCACGTCATCCTGCGCTACCTCGACGCCGTTGGCATAAATCAGCCCTAGCAACAGCTGCGCATCGACCGCAGAGTCACTGTCGATATCTTCGGTTGCCGTTTGCAGCAGTCTGATAGCCTGCGGATAGTCCGTTTTCCCCGCCTGAGTATTTACCAGAATGCGCGCCAGCATGATCGCGCCGCGTTTGCTGCCAGCAATGTTTGCCTGTTGGGCCAGGGCTTTGGCCTGTGCGTAATCGCCCTGCGTAAAGAGGATTTGCGAGAGCAACCCCATGGCGTCGACATCGCCGCCTTTCGCGGCTTTCTCGGCCCACAGCGCGGCCTGCTTGCTGTCGCCGGAGCTGAAGTACGTATCGGCAAGATAATACTGGGCACGCGCATCACCGGCTTCCGCCTGTTTCCGATACTGGCTGCCTATCTCATCCGCGCGGACGAAGGACGTTAAAAACACTAACAACAGAAAAATGGCTTTCATGGATTCTTATCATCTGGGTACACGCCGCGCAGTATAATCGCGGGCGCAAAAGAAAAAAATGGGTGCATTAAGACCTCAGCATCCTACAAGCCGGGCGGAACCGTTGTTCCGCCCGTAGAGGTTAGCCTGGGTTGCAGGCTAATTTAGCCGCCACCTCCTGATGTTCACTCTTTATTGAAAACTCACAGAGCTTACCGCGAGTAATAAAGGTAAAGATCACTATCGTCAGGCAAACAATAAAGACGATGCCTAACGCAGTTTTTAATGGCGTCATGCCTTTTACTCCTTGTCAAAAAAAGAATAAGAGGCTACTCTCAACTTGTTGGAGTTGAGGGAGTAGCCTCGGGTAAATGAAAATTTCCCGGGGCTTTCTACTTTCTGTCCCTCAACAATGCTCAAGACAGAAAGTCTTAAGCACCCGCCGCATATCTTATCTCTCTGAATTAAAATGCAAAGATGTAATTCCTTTTCGCGAAAATTACATTATTTCTGCGAGCCGCTTTCCAGAATAATAATTTCTATTTCTTATGGATTAATCGAAAATAAAAAGGGAGTGAATATATCACTCCCTTTATTAAACGATAAATTAACGGCTTCAACCCATTGCGCTTTCGCGCAGTCGGGCTTTCAGCTTGTTATATTCGTCGATCACGTACTGTTCCGCCGCGTGCTGATCCGCAATCGGCTCAACGTTGACGGCGCAGTATTTATACTCCGGCGTTTTGGTTATCGGGCTTAAGTTCTCCGTTACCAGCTCGTTGCAGGCACCAATCCACCACTGATAGGTCATATAGACCGCACCTTTGTTTGGACGATCGCTGACCTGCGCACGGGTGATGATCCGCCCTTTGCGCGAATTCACCCACACCAGCGCCTCGTCCTCAATACCAAGGCGTTCCGCATCGGCGGTGTTGATTTGCGCATAGCCCGGTTCGTCCGCCAGCGCGGCCAGCGCGGCGCAGTTGCCGGTCATCGAACGACAGGAGTAGTGGCCCACTTCACGTACGGTGGAGAGCACCATTGGATACTCATCGGTGAGTTTATCAATGGGCGCGACCCAGTCGCAGGTGAAGAATTGCGCCAGCCCGTTCGGGGTGTCGAATTTCTCCTTAAAGAGATAGGACGTGCCTTGATCGGCCTCCGACTCATCCCGGCACGGCCACTGGATGTATCCCAGCTCACCTATTTTTTCATAGGTGGCGCCGTAGAAGTCCGGACACAGGCTCCGCAACTCGTCCCAGATCTCCTGGGTGTTGTTGTAGTGCATCGGGTAGCCCATACGGGTGGCGATTTCGCTGATGATCTGCCAGTCCGTTTTCAGATCCCACTTCGGCTCGACCGCCTTGAAGAAGCGCTGGAAGCCGCGGTCGGCCGCTGTGTAGACGCCTTCATGCTCGCCCCAGGAGGTCGACGGTAAAATGACATCCGCCGCCGCCGCGGTTTTGGTCATGAAGATATCCTGGACAATCACCAGCTCCAGATCCTCAAACCCTTTACGCACTGCAGAGAGCTCGGCGTCGGTCTGAAGCGGATCTTCACCCATGATGTAGGCTGCACGCACTTCGCCATGCGCCGCGCGGTGCGGCAGCTCGCTGATGCGGTACCCGGTGTGTTCCGGCAGGCTTTCCACGCCCCAGGCCTTCGCGAATTTGGCGCGGTTCTCCGGGAATTTCACGTACTGGTAGCCCGGATAAGTATCCGGCAGCGCGCCCATATCGCAGGCGCCCTGCACGTTATTCTGACCACGCACCGGGTTCACGCCAACGTGGGCTTTACCCAGATTACCGGTCAGCATCGCGAGGCTGGTCAGCGAGCGCACGGTTTCCACGCCCTGGTAGAACTGGGTTACGCCCATGCCCCAGAGGATGGAGGCGGTTTTCGCCCCGGCATACATCCTGGCCGCCTGACGGATCGCCTGCGCGCTGACGCCGGTAATCGCTTCAACCGACTCCGGTGTATAGCCTTCGACTATTTTCTTATACTCTTCAAAGCCTTCTGTACGGGTCGCGACAAACGCCTGGTCGTACAGGTTCTCCTCAATGATGACGTGTCCCATTGCGTTCAACAGCGCGATGTTCGAGCCGTTTTTCAATGCAATGTGCATATCCGCAATGCGCGCGGTTTCAATTTTGCGCGGATCGCAGACGATGATTTTCGCCCCATTCTGTTTAGCACGAATAACGTGGTTCGCGACGATAGGGTGAGAATCCGCCGGGTTATAACCAAAGATGAAGACGAGATCGGTATTATCTATCTCGTTGATGGCATTACTCATTGCGCCGTTACCGACCGACTGGTGCAGACCTGCAACCGATGGGCCGTGTCAGACGCGAGCGCAGCAGTCGACGTTATTAGTACCAATAACGGCGCGCGCGAATTTTTGCATCACATAGTTGGTTTCATTTCCCGTCCCGCGGGAAGAGCCGGTAGTCTGGATGGCATCCGGGCCATACTTGGCCTTGATGGCGCTCAGGCGCGTGGCGACGTAATCCAGCGCCTCGTTCCAGGAGACGGCTTCCAGCTTGCCGCCGCGCTCGCGGCGGATCATAGGGGTTTTCAGGCGCGGGGTAAGGATTTGGGTATCGTTAATAAAATCCCAGCCGTAGTAACCTTTCAGGCACAGCGTGCCCTGGTTGGTTTTCCCCTGCGCGGCCTCCGCCCGGACGATTTTGCCGTTATCGACCACCAGGTGGATCTTGCAACCTGAGGCACAATAAGGACAAACCGTGACGACTTTTTTCATCAGTCTGCTCCAGTTAATCGAATCGTTCGCACCCACTATGCAGCTTCTATGCCATGTTTTTTGTAGGGGTATACCCTGACTTTACGGCCCATTC
The DNA here is from genome assembly GCF_001742765.1 of Enterobacter sp. ku-bf2. NCBI lineage: Bacteria > Pseudomonadati > Pseudomonadota > Gammaproteobacteria > Enterobacterales > Enterobacteriaceae > Enterobacter > Enterobacter sp. ku-bf2. The sequence goes on along the minus strand of NZ_MDVW01000002.1, from coordinate 32,133 downwards.
GGGGTGAAAACCCTGACAAAAAGCAGTCAATCGTCAAAATTGACGTGTCGACAGGGCGGCGGATGTGACATGGGTTGAATTTCCGTCACTGAAAAAACCTTTTGACTGGAGCCGACGGCAGAATAGTTCAGACTTAACATAATCCCCTGACGGAAGCATACGATGAAACCGGCGATTCTGGTGGTTGATGACGATACGGCAGTCTGCGAACTGCTTCAGGACGTGCTGAGCGAGCACGTCTTTAGCGTGCTTGTCTGCCATAACGGCCAGGATGCGCTGCGCCAGGTGCAGCAGGAGCCGAATATCGCGCTTGTGCTGCTGGATATGATGCTGCCGGATATCAACGGCCTGCAGGTTCTGCTGCAGCTGCAAAAGCAGCGTCCGGCGCTACCGGTTGTGATGTTAACCGGGCTGGGCAGCGAGTCAGACGTGGTGGTGGGGCTGGAGATGGGGGCCGACGATTATATTGGCAAACCGTTTAACCCGCGCGTGGTGGTTGCCCGGGTGAAAGCGGTGCTGCGCCGTACGGGCGTGCTGGCGGCGGAAGCTCCCGCAGCGCCCGTCGCGGGCATTGCGTTTAACGGATGGACGCTTGATACCACCCGCTGCGAGCTGAGCGATCCGCAGCGTAATCCTGTGCCCTTAACCCAGGGCGAGTACGGCCTGCTGCTGGCGCTCACGCAAAATGCCCGTCGGGTGCTGAGCCGTGACAGGCTGCTCGAGCTGACCCACAGCGAAAGCGCCGACGTGTTCGATCGCACGATTGACGTGCTGATCATGCGCCTGCGCCGGAAAATAGAGGCTAACCCGCATCAGCCTGCGCTTATCAAAACGATCCGCGGGCTGGGTTACGTGTTTGCCACCGATGTGAGCCGGCCCGAACAGGCGGCATAAGGCTTACGTTATCGCCGGAACAATGATGGCGGCAAAGATTGCAGCGATGCACAGATACTTGAGGGCGTAATAGGCCTTACGGTTTCTTTTTTTCAGACGCTGCCCCCGCTCGCGACCTGCATGAACGTATTTAAAAATACGGTTAATGCCGCCAGTGCTGTCATTTTCGTCATTCGGTGAGCTGGCTGCAGACATTAGCGTGGTTCCCACCCAATGGTTAACCGCCTGCGCCCAGCGCCATTTCATCGGACGCTCAATATCGCAGAAGAGAATAATGCGCGTTTGATCCGTTTTATTCTCTGCCCAGTGGACGTAGGTCTCATCAAAAATAACGGCTTCTCCATCCCGCCAGCTGTGGCGCTGCCTGTCGACTTCAATAAAGCAGCGATCGTCATTCGGTGTGAATAAGCCCAGATGGTAACGAACCGAGCCCGCGTACGGGTCCCGGTGCTTGCCAAGCTTCGCCCCCGCCGGCAGCTCGGCAAACATGGCCGCCTTCACCGAGGGGATTTCACTTACCAGCCGGGTCGTCACCGGGCATAAAGACTGCGCGGAGGGATGGGCATCGGCATACCACTTCAGATAAAAACGTTTCCAGCCGCGTTTAAAAAAGGTGTTAAAGCCAGCGTCGTTATTATTTTCCGCCGCCTTAATATGATGCTGCAAACGCAGCGCCTCTTCGCGAATAACCAGCCAGTTTTCCGTCAGCTTATTTAATTCCGGGAAGCGTTCTGTTTCAAAGAAAGGCTGCCTGGCGGGCAGGGAAGAAAACGCCGTCATAAACATATTGATGGGCGCCATGAACGTCGAATGGTCGAAGAGCTGACGAGAAAGCGTCTGTTTTTCTTTGCCGCGTGAATGAGCATAAATAACGCTGATAATGAAAATACCGATGATGATGGCTGCGAACATTTTTCCCTTGTCCTCTTTCTATCTCATTTCGGAAAAGCGTGCGGACAGTGTGCTGCCCACGCCGAATATGCCAGATGGAGATAGTGTAGTTCGGGGATGTAAAATTCATAGAACTGTAATGAAATATCGCAATTATTGTTAAATTAAACGCTCTCGCGAATAAACGTCTGCAGCTCGGCCAGCGTTTTTGCGCCGTCAATCGCATTGGCGGCCAGCAGGCTTGCCCGCGCGCAGGCGTGTGCCAGATAAATACTCTCTGTTAACGGGAGTGATTCATGACAGCCGTATAAAAAGCCCGCGCAAAAGGCATCGCCCGCGCCGACGCTGCCGATAATCTCTTCCTGCTCCAGCATCCATGACGGGATCCAGCGACCCTCTTCACCGCGGGCTTCTCCCCATGCGCCTTCCGGACAGTGGATCACCACCCGCTGGCGTACGCCAGCCGCCAGCAGCTGCGCCGCGGCATCGGCGATATGGGCAATGTGCGGGGCGTCGTTTTCGTCACGCATTGTCAGGCCGCTAAACTCACCGGCCTCGAGCTCGTTAATGACCAGATAGTCGAGATGGCGCAGGGCAGGGAGCACCAGCGGCTGATAGCGTGGGTCACCCTTGCGGGAAACCAGGTCGAGCGAGGTTTCATACCCCTGGTCACGCATTTGTGCCAGCAGCCGCGCGCTGCGGGTGCCGAACTCGTCATCGGGCATATCCAGGCTGTCGAGCAGCAAGAGATAGCCGAGATGGAAGATCTTCATCGATCCATCTAAGCGATCGAAAGCGGGAAGATCCAGCAGGCGGTTGGCCCCCGGTGAGTGGAAAAAGGTGCGCTGTCCGCTGGGATCGGTCATCACCTGCGACATGGAGGTTGGCGCAAAGGTGGTGCGCTGTACGCGCTGGCGGTTGACGTGGTACTGGTCGAGCATCGCCAGAATGTAGTCCCCGTCGCTGTCTTCACCAATCAGCCCCACCGCCTGCAGCGGCAGGCCAACGTGCATTTTCGCCAGCGTCAGCAGGACGTTGAGCGGCGCGCCACCGGTTGAGCGTTCGCTGTGGGTGATTTCCGCCAGCCAGCCGCGCTCCGGCCACTGCACGATCTGGTGGACGTGGTCCACCAGCATATTGCCTGCGGCGATGATGCCTTTGCGTTCCATTATGCCTGCCCCGCGCTGCCGAAGATGCGCATCTGTTCGGCGACCGTATCCGTAATCGCCTCTTCTATGCCCAGCAGCAGCTCGGCAAACTCGTCGTAGAGCGGCTGGCGTTTTGCCATACGCTGCTCCACGGCGGCGAGCGCGGCCTGCGACATCCCGGTATAGAAATTGATTTTATGAATGCCCAGCTCGATGGCGCGGCGGAAGTCGGCATCGCTAATCCCGGAGCCGCCGTGTAAAACCAGCGGCAGTCCCGTCTGCTGGCGAATGGCGTCCAGGCGCGGGAAATCGAGCTTCGGCTCGCCCCTGTATTTGCCGTGCGCGTTACCGATAGCCACCGCCAGCGCGTCGATGCCGGTTGAATCGACAAATTCGCGCGCCAGCTGTGGGTCGGTAAAGAAGGCTTCATCCGCATGTCCGTAAAGCGCGCCGCCTTCATCCCCCCCGACCGCGCCCAGCTCCGCCTCCACCGAGACGCCCACCGCATGGCACATCTTCACCACTTCCCGCGTCTGGCGGATGTTTTCCTCATAGCTCAGCGTAGAGCCGTCGAACATCACCGAGCTGAACCCTAAGCGCAGGGCGCGCACCACCGCCTCGAAATGCAGGCCGTGGTCGAGATTGAGCACCACGGGAATGTCGTGACGGGCGGCTTCGAACTTCACCGCTTCGACAAGGGAATCCAGCGACACGTACTTAAAGTGCACTTCGGCGATGTTGATGATAAACGGCGAGCGCTCCTGCTTTGCGGCGGCGAACAGCGCGCGCAGGAAGTGGGAGTCGAGCACGTTAAACGCGCCCAGCGCATAGCGGTGTTGTCTGGCGTGCGCAAGACCGTCGGCAAGAGAAATCAATGGCATCATTCACCCCTTATATCCGAAACAGGTTGTACTCGTTGCACAGCACCAGCAGCGCCGGCTCGTCTTCTTCGATGTTGTTATAGCGGGCAACGGGCTGCAAAAAGTGGTTGTCGTGTTCATCGTCATTGACCGAGGACACTTCCCCGACCAGCACGTCGCCGAAGCCGCGTTCGCCCCAGAAACTGTGGTAAAGACCGGGCGTCAGGCAGATGCTTTCCCCTGGCGTGAGGCGCAGCTGGCTGCCGGGGGCGTGGGTTTGACGGCAGCCGTCGACGGTGACCGTCACGTCGGTGTTTTCCGTCTCTTCATGCGCCCCGGCATTCCATAATTCCACGATCAGATTCCCGCCGCCCCGGTTGATGATGTCTTCCCGTTTCCGCCAGTGAAAATGCATCGGCGTGACCTGGCCGTCACGCACGTGCATGATTTTTTCGGCATAGTTTTTTTCATACGGCACGCCGTTGGGCGAGCCGTTGCGCAAGGTAAACAGCGTCAGGCCCTCAGCGGCAAAGTTGTTGCCGCCGAATGCCGTCACGTCCCAGCCGAGCCTGAGGTCGAACACTTCCTGCCATGCAGCCTGGTCAAGCTGCTGCCATTTCGTTGGCGGAAAGCTGGCAAACGGCGGGAGATGAACGTCGTGCATGGAGAAAAACTGCCGCGTGTGGCCGAGGATTTCATTGATGTCGGAGCGTTTCATGGGGACTCCTTGAAAACAGTTCCCTCTCCCTGCGGGAGAGGGAAAAGGATCATTTAACCGTCCACCCCTTATACGTGCCGACGTTCTTTTTATCGATCATCGTCACCGGGATCAGCACGGGCGCTTTCGGTGCAGGTTTGCCCTGGAGAATGTCATAGCCGATCTCCACCGCTTTTGCCGCCATGACCTGCGGATCCTGCGCCGGGGTCGCCACAAACAGCGAGTTTTCGCGCTTCAGCGCTTCCTCACCGTCCGGTGAACCATCCACGCCAACGATAAAGAACTCATTGCGCTGCGCCTGTTTCGCGGCCAGATCGGCGCCGATCGCGGTCGGATCGTTAATCGCAAACACGCCGTCGATCTTCGGATTAGCCGCCAGCAGGGAGGTCATGACTTCCAGACCGCCTTCACGACTGCCTTTGGCGTTCTGGTTATCCGAGAGCACCTTGATATCCGGATGTTTTTTGAACTCCGTCTGGCAACCTTCCACGCGGTTTTGCACCGCTGAGACCGGCGGTCCGTTGATGATCACCACGTTGCCTTTCCCTTTCAGGCGGTCGGTAATGTACTTACAGGCCATCTCACCCGCCTGGGTGTTATCGGAGGTGATGGTCGCATCAGCCCCTTCCGCCGCGACGTCAACCGCCACGACCACGATCCCGGCGTCCTTCGCGCGCTTCACCGCCGGGCCAATCCCTTTGGAGTCCGCGGCGTTGAGGATGATCATGTCCACTTTCGCGGCGATGAAGTTGTCGATCTGCGCCACCTGCTGGCCCAGATCGTACCCGCTGGAGACCAGCGTCACCTTGACGTTATCCCCCGCCAGCTTGCGCGCTTCCAGCTCGGCACCTTTGGTGATCTGCACGAAGAACGGGTTAGCCAGGTCACCCACCGTCACGCCAATGGACTTCAGATCTTTCGCCTGCGCAAACGGCGTTGCGGCAAGCAGCGCGCCAGCACAGAGCGCGGTTACTAACGGTTTCAAACGCATCTTGTCTTCCTCACTCGTAGGGTATTGTTGTTATGCACTTTGATGGTGTCGGGTACGGTATTTGTCGATTAGCACCGCAATGATGATCACCGCCCCTTTGATCACCAACTGCCAGAAGTAGGAGACGCCCATCAGCGTCATGCCGTTGTTGAGGGTGGCGATGATCAATGCGCCGACCAGCGTGCCGGTGATCGTGCCGATCCCGCCGACAAAGCTGGTGCCGCCGAGGATCACCGCCGCAATCGCATCCAGCTCGTAACCTGTGCCGAGGTTACCGTTAGCGCTGTACAGGCGTGAGGCGCTCATGACGCCGCCGAGGCCGGAGAGCAGGCCGCTCATGCCGTAGACAAACAGCAGCACCAGCCAGACCTTAATGCCCGTTAAGCGCGCCGCCTGCATGTTGCCGCCCACGGCGTAGATATGAACGCCGAGCGTGGTACGGCGCAGGATGAACCAGCACACCACGATGACCGCCAGGGCGATCACCACCAGCCAGGGAATTGGGCCGAGATAGTTATTGCCGATCCACTCGAAGTTGATGTTCGAGTTAATGACCGTCGTGCCGTCGGCCAGCAGGTACGCCGCGCCGCGCAGCGCCGTGTAGGTGCCGAGCGTGACGATAAAGGGCGGCAGCCCGGCAAAGGCCACCAGCGCGCCGTTAAACAGGCCCAGCACCATGCCGAGCATCAGCGCGGCGGGAATGGACAGCCCGGCGAATTCGGGAATAAGCGATACCACCATCGCGGCTACCGCCGTGGTGCCGAGAATCGACCCCACGGAGAGGTCAATCCCGCCGGTCAGGATAATAAAGGTCATTCCCGCCGCCAGCACGATGTTGATCGACGCCTGACGGGTAATGTTGAGCAGGTTGCTCTCGGTAAAGAAGTTCGGGGCAATAAAGCCAAAAACCGCCACAATCAGGATAAGAATTGGCAAAATACCGACCGTTTGCATCAGATCGCTCATCAGCATTTTTTTGGCGGAGGCAGATTTCGCCACCTGCTGCGGATGGGTTGGAGTTGTCATGGTTACACCGCCTGATGATGAGTGTCGTTCACGCCGGTTGCCAGCGTCATAATGTTTTCCTGAGAGATGTCACGCCCGTGAAGCTCGCCCGCGATGCTGCCTTCGCGCATCACGTACACCCGGTCGCTCATCCCCACCACTTCCGGCAGCTCGCTGGAGATCATCAGAATCGCCACCCCTTTACGCGCCATCTGGTTCATGATGCGGTAGATCTCGCTTTTCGCCCCGACGTCCACGCCGCGCGTGGGTTCGTCCAGAATCAGAATGCGTGGGCCAATCGCGACCCAGCGGGAGATGAGCAGCTTCTGCTGGTTGCCGCCCGACAGCCCGCCCGCGCGCACCTGAGCATGCGGCACGCGGATGTTAAGCAGGGCGATGGCGTCATCGGAGATGGCCTGCGCTTTTTTGCGGTTTAACATGCCGAAGGTGGCGTCGCGCTCCAGCGTCGCCATGGTGATGTTCTCCTGCGCCGCCAGCTCCAGAAACAGCCCCTGCTCCTTGCGGTTCTCGGTGAGAAAACCGATGCCGTTTTCGATGGCCGCACGCGGGGAATGGATCACCACCGGCTCGCCGTCGACCTCAATCATGCCGCCCGTGGCTTTGCGCACGCCGAAGATAAGCTGTGCCAGCTCGGAACGTCCGGCCCCGACCAGCCCAGCCAGCCCGACGATTTCGCCGGAACGCACCTGCAGGCTGCAGGGCTGTACTTTTTTACCGTCGGTGAGGTGATGCACGTTGAGGCGCGGGCTGCCGAGGGGGATATCACGCTCCTTGTTGAACAGGTCGCTTAACGGTCGTCCCACCATCATGCGCACCAGCTCGGAAGCGTTGAGTTTGTCGCGCGTCAGGCTGCCGACGTACTGCCCGTCGCGCAGAACGCTGACGCGGTCAGAGAGTTCATACACTTCCGCCATACGGTGGCTGATATAGATGATCGCCATCCCTTCATCGCGCAGGCGTAAAATCAGTTCAAACAGGCGATGCGTTTCCCGCGAGGAGAGGGCGGCGGTGGGTTCATCCATAACCAGAATGCGGCTGTTGCGGTGCAGCGCGCGGGCAATTTCTACCTGCTGCTGTTCGGCGATGGTGAGCTTCATCACCAGATCGGTGGCGCTGAACTGTGCGCCGAGGCGGTCAATCACCGCCTGCGCCTGGGCAGCCATCTCTTTGCGCTGCACCATCCCGCCGCGCGACAGTTCGCTGCCGAGGAAGATATTTTCGGCTACGGTCAGATTGGGCGCGAGCTGCATCTCCTGATAAATCAGGGTGATGCCCGCGGCCAGCGCATCCTTCGGCCCTTTAATGTGAAACGGCTGACCATCAATCAGGATCTCGCCGTGGGTGGCGGTATAGGCCCCCGCGAGGATTTTCATCAGCGTGCTTTTTCCCGCGCCGTTTTCGCCCATCAGCGCGTGGATCTCACCGGGATAAACCGTCAAATCCACACCCTTGAGCGCGTGGAAACTGCCAAACGTTTTGGCAATGTTGCGCATCTCTAATACCGGGGTTCTGCTCATGGCGGATCTCCTGTGAATGCCGATTTCTGCACTTCATCACAGGTGCGTAAATGCAAAATGTCAGAAGCTGTTCATATTTGTCATAGTTATGAATAGCTAATGTGGATCACAGTTATTGAATTACCCTCACCCCGGCCCTCTCCCTGAAAGGGAGAGGGAGCAAATCATTCCCTCGCCCCTTTGGGGAGAGGGTTAGGGTGAGGGGACAACAAACCGCAAAGGAGCCTCAATCCATGCCATCACGCCGCCCCCCGTTCTTCACCAGCGCCCGCGGTCGCCTGCTGATTTTCAATCTGCTGGTGGTCGCCGTGACGCTGATGGTGAGCGGCGTGGCGGTACTCGGCTTCCGTCACGCCAGTCAAATCCAGGAGCAGGTGCAGCAGCAAACGCTGGACGATATGACCGGCAGCATGAACCTGGCCCGCGATACCGCCAACGTGGCGACGGCGGCGGTGCGGCTCTCGCAGGTGGTGGGGGCGCTCGAGTACAAAGGGGAAGCCGAGCGCCTGAAACAGACGCAAATGGCCCTGCGCCATTCGCTGGAGCAGCTTGCGGAGGCGCCGCTGGCGCAGCAGGAGCCAGCCCTGGTGGCGCGTATTATTCAACGAAGCAATGAGCTACAGCAGAGCGTGACGGAGATGCTGGAGCGCGGACAGCGACGCCATCTGGAGCGTAACGCGCTGCTGAGCTCGCTATACCAAAGCCAGAGTTACCTGCGTCATCTGCAGGACATCAACCGCCGTTATGACAGTAACGTACCGGGTGCGCAGCAGCTGATGGAGATGGACCGGCTGATCGCCGCCGCCATCGATACCCCTTCGCCGCGCGCGACCATCCAGCAACTGGACGCGGTGGCCGCAACGTTGCCCCGGCGTGCCGCACAGCCGGTCGTAAATACGGTTCTGCCTGATTTTAATGCCGAGCTAGGTCAGCTCGCCCCGCTGTCGAAGCAGCTGGAGGAGAGCGATCTGGCGATAAGCTGGTATATGTTCCACATCAAGGCGCTGGTGGCGATCCTCAACAGCGACATCAATCAGTACGTTGAGCAGGTGGCGCAGGCCTCCCGGCTTCGCACCGCCCAGAGCCATCACGAACTGCAATCCATCAGCGTATTTATCACCATTTTCGCCGTGCTGGCGCTGATCATCACCGGGTGTGCCTGCTGGTATATCTACCGCAATCTGGCCTCCAACCTGACGGCCATTTCCCGGGCGATGTCGCGTCTTGCTCACGGTGAACAGGATGTGTCCGTCCCCGCGCTGCAGCGGCGCGATGAGCTGGGTGAACTGGCGCGCGCGTTTAACGTTTTTGCCCGCAACACCGCCTCGCTTGAGCACACCACGCGCCTGCTGAAAGAAAAAACCACGCAGATGGAGATCGACCGCATTGAGCGTCAGGGGCTGGAAGAGGCGCTGCTGCACAGCCAGAAAATGAAGGCCGTTGGGCAGCTGACGGGCGGGCTGGCGCATGATTTTAATAACCTGCTGGCGGTGATCATCGGCAGTCTTGAGCTCACCGACCCCGAATCAAACGACGCGCCGCGCATCAGCCGGGCGCTGAAGGCGGCCGAGCGTGGCGCCTTACTGACCCAGCGCCTGCTGGCGTTTTCCCGCAAGCAATCCCTGACGCCGCATGCGGTAGAGATGCAGCCGCTGCTGGAGAACCTCCGGGAACTGCTGCGTCACTCCTTGCCCGCCACCCTGACCCTGGAAATTGAAGCGCAATCCCCGGCATGGCCCGCATGGATCGACGTCAGCCAGCTGGAGAACGCCATCATTAATCTGGTGATGAACGCGCGCGATGCGATGGAAGGGCAAAGCGGGGTGATTAAAATTCGCACCTGGAATCAGCGCGTTACCCGCAGCGACGGACGCAGGCAGGATATGGTGGCGCTGGAAGTCATTGACCGCGGCAGCGGCATGTCGCAGGAGGTCAAATCCCGGGTCTTTGAACCGTTCTTCACCACCAAACAGACCGGGAGCGGGAGCGGGTTAGGCCTGTCGATGGTGTACGGCTTTGTGCGCCAGTCCGGTGGTCGCGTGGAGATTGAAAGCGCGCCGGGACAGGGAACGACCGTGCGGCTTCACCTCCCGCGCTCGACGCAGCCCGCCGCTGCAGCTGATGAAGCGCTGTCAGCCACCGCCTCCGTCGAGAGTGAGCGCCTGGTGCTGGTGCTGGAGGATGAAGCGGATGTCCGTCAGACCCTGTGCGAGCAGTTGCACCAGCTTGGCTATCTGACGCTCGAAGCGGACAACGGCGAGCAGGCGCTGAACATGCTGGCGGCGTCGCCGGATATTGGCATGTTTATCAGCGACCTGATGTTACCCGGAAGCCTGAGCGGGGCCGAGGTGATTAGCCATGTGCGCAGTCATTATCCGCAGCTTCCGGTGCTGCTGATCAGCGGCCAGGATTTACGGCCCTCGCATAATCCTCAGCTGCCGGACGTTCCGTTATTGCGTAAGCCGTTTACGCGGGCGCAGCTGGCGCAGGCTCTGCGGAAAATATGCTTTTAAATGCCCCTGTTTAGGATTTCATCAAGAGCATCGTTGACGCCGGTGATGTTAATCTGCGCAAAATTTAGCAGATTGGGATATAAAAGGAATTATGCCGGTACTCACAAAGGGGGACTCACAAATGATCGTGATGCCTACAACATACAGCCCGAGCACAATTGCCAGGTCGTTTAAACTCGTTGATGAGTTTGAGCTTTCCGGGCGAGTGCTACATGTTATTTTTGATAGTCAGACTCCAAGAGCTGCGATTATTGAAGCGGATATCGAAACCTTCGATGGGGTGCCCCGGCATCGGGTTGTTGCTGCCCTGGATTTACAACGTAAAACGCATTTGGGTGAAGATATCATTGCCGTCGAGCGCTGTTGGGAAGATGCCAATGTTATTCAGGTAGAAGGTATCTGTGTTGATCCCGCCGAGCGTGACAAGGGACTGGCAACTCGCCTGTATGAAGCCCTGGTATTACAGTGTGGCGTGACACTTGTCAGCGACTTTGAACAATATGAGGGTGGGAAGATGCTCTGGCAGAAAATTGCCCGCGAGTCTGACCAAATCGCTGTATTTGTTCTCGATACCGAGCAGGGCGCATTTTGGCCGTATGATGGCAGCAAGGTTATCTATGACGGAGGGTGTATCCCCGAAGATCGTATCTGGAGCCATTCGCCGGATCAAAAATGCTACGGCATCGTCCTGGTCGCAGAAAATAAACAGCGTGCGAATCAACTGATGGAAGTCCCAGGACACAACTGAATTTGAGATTCCTCCGCTACCCCCGTTTCCTGCTGTTCATTATCGTAAGGCCAGTTCACCTGCGAGTCTGGCCTTATGAAACGTTACTCAACTGCTCTGTTATTTGGTCTGCTGTCACTCACCAGCCAACTGGCTCATGCCGACATTGTTGATGATGCTATTGGCAACATTCAGCAGGCGATCAACGATGCCTACAACCCCAGCAGCAGCCGCAGCAATGACGACGACGATCGTTATGACCGCAGCCGTCAAATCGACAGTCGACAGTACGACGATCGTCGTCGGCAGCTCGAAGACAGACGCCGCCGTTTAGACGAGCGCCAGCGCCAGCTGGATGACGACAGGCGTCGGTTAGAAGAGGATGAGCGCAGGTTAGAAGACGATTACGATCGAGGCTAAAGCCTGGTGGCGCTTCGCTGACGCAGGCCTGCAAAAACCTGGACCGTAGGCCGGGTAAGGCGCAGCCGCCACCCGGCAAAACTCAGTCCAGTACCAGCACCATCCCGTCATACCCCGCTTCAATGCCGTCGGGCAGTGGGTTATCCATCATCCATACGTCAAACTGATGGCTGATGTGCGTCAGGATCACCTGCGGACAGCCAATCACCTCGTTTAGCGCCATCACGGTATTTAAGTCGCAATGGTTTCGCGGCGTTTCGTCGCGCGGTGCATGGCTGCAGTCGATAATCATCGCCTGCGGCTGATTGTTGAGCAGGAACTTCACCGTTTTTTCCGGCAGTCCGGCGGTGTCGGACAGCCAGGCCACGCGGCTGTGGGCCGACTCCAGCAAATACCCGAAGGTCAGTTTCGAATGGTTGAGCGGCAGCGGCGTGACCCGCATACCCTGAAGCTCAAACATAACAAAGGGGTCGACCGTGTGGCTGAAATCCAGAATCCCCGGATGTTTAAACAGGTCGTCGCATCCTGCTTCATCCGGCGGACCGTAAACGGGGATCGTCGCGCCCACGCCCCAGCGCAGGGGGAAGAGTCCCTGGACGTGATCCATATGGTAATGGGTCAGCAAAAATTGCTGAAAGCTGCCTGCGGCCCAGTCGTCCATCAGGTGCGGAATACCGGCATCCAGCAGGGTCACCGCATCGTTGAATTTGACCACCGCGCTACAGGGACGACGGCGATAGTTATCCTGCAGGCGCGCCCGGCGACACGCCGCGCAGTCGCAGCCAAAGACCGGCACCAACTGGGCGCCACCGGTTCCCGTCAACGTGATGGTCAGACTCATAGCGCACCTCTAAAGCGGTTTGGTGAATCGGAAATGGCTCTGCGTATATCCTTCACGAACGTAAAAACGATGGGCGTCCACGCGCTTCACGCTGGTGGAGAGTTCGGTCAGCTCCGCGCCGGCCTCTCGTGCTACCCCTTCCGCCCAGGCCAGCAGCTGGCTGCCCACCTTTAATCCGCGCGCCTGCGGCATCACCACCAGCTCCTGGATCTCGCCGATCCAGCGCGCGTGATGGAGATGAAACTGCAGGTGCAGGCCGATCATGCCGATCACCTGCCCGTCCAGTTCGGCAAGCTGATAGCGCATATTGCGATCCTGCAGATTGGCAAGATAGCCCGCGTGAAACGCCTGGCGATCGAACTCGGCCTGCTTTAACTCGCAGATTAACGCGTAAACGATTTGCGCATCGTCGGCGGTGGCGGGACGAAGCGTGCAGTCAGGCATGCTGTTTCTCCTTCTGACGGATAAGCGATAAAAAGATCTCGACTGACTGTAGCAAACTTCCGTCGTTATTGAGGACGTGGCAGTCGGACGGGGTATAGCGGGCCGCACGCTCCAGCCGCTGGTCGATCTCACGGGCGGATTCACGACCCCGGCTCTGCAACCGGCTGCGCAGGACGTCCGGTGAAACCTGCAGGCAGACCGGCAGTAGGGCCGCTCCATAGCGGGCGCGCGCTTGCGAAAGATGCGCCCGCGAGCCGTTGACCAGCACGTCGAACCCCGCATGCAGCCACAGATCGGTCTCGATGCCGATCCCGTAGTAATAACCGTTGGCGTGCCAGCTCAGCGACAGCAGATTTTGCCCGGCACGGGTGAAAAACTCCTGCTCGCTCAGGGCGATATGGTTTTCACTCCCCGCATTCGCCGCCCGGGTAATGTACCGGTGCGCCACCAGCAGTTGCGGATGCTCCTGCTGCCGTAAGGCGGACAGCAGGCTGTCCTTACCGGAGCCGGACGGTCCCATTAACCAGATAAGTCTTCCCATCAGAACACCCTCTTTCCCTGACGCCAGACGTGGTCGATATGGATGTGCTCGCCCCTGCGGTGGGCCAGCACCAGATCCGCCCGCTTGCCTTCGGCTATCTCGCCGCGATCCTGCAGGTTAAGCGCCGAGGCCGGGTTTTTCGTCACCAGGCGAATCGCCTGTGGTAGCGTAAAGCGGTTGCCCTCGTCGTCGGCCACCCGGAACGCCGCGTCGAGCAGGCTAGCGGGGTAATAGTCGGACGAGAGGATATCCAGCAGGCCAAGGGAGGCGAGCTTGCTTGCCGCGACGTTGCCGGAGTGTGAGCCGCCGCGCACGATGTTCGGTGCGCCCATCAGCACGTTCATCCCATGCCTGCGAGAGGCTTCAGCCGCCTCGAACGTGGTGGGAAATTCAGCGATCACGCTGCCAAGCTGGTGGGATTCGAGCACGTGATCGTGTGTGGCGTCGTCATGGCTGGCCAGCGCGATATTACGGTCCCGGCACATCGCCGCGATCCTGAGACGGTTAGGCTGCGACCACTGCGCCGCAAGCGCCAACTGCTCTTCTTCGTAACGGGCCATCTCCGCATCGCTGAGAGAATATTTGCCCTGATAGTATTCGCGATACTTTTCGATGTTGGCGAACTGACGCTGCCCCGGCGAGTGGTCCATCAGGGAGACCAGCGAGACTGGCTCGCGGCCTACCAGCTTTTCAAACAGCGGCAGGGTGGTGTGGTGCGGCAGCTCGCAGCGCAGGTGCAGGCGGTGCTCGGCGCGGTTGAGGCCGCGTTTTTGCGTCTCCTCCACGGCGTTGATCATCTTCTCCAGGTTCTCCAGACGGTCGCCGCCGTCGCGCACGTCACCGATGGCCACCGCGTCCAGTACGGTGGTGATGCCGCTGGCGACCATCAGCGCGTCGTGGCTGCTCATCGCTGAATGCGCGGGCCAGTCCACCTTCGGCCGTGGCGTGAAGAACTTGTCCAGATTATCGGTATGCAGTTCGATCAGCCCCGGCAGCAGCCAGCCGCCGTCGCCGTCCATCGCTTCGGGTGAGCGGCTCTGGGTTTCGGCAAACGCGCGGATTGTTCCGTCCTGGATCTCAATCGAGCCGCCAACCACCTCATTGTCCAGTACCAGCTTGACGTTATTGATAATCATGCGGGAGTCCCCATTGGGTGCAGCCTGTCCGCGACGCGGGTGCGAACGCTCTCGTCGTGGAAGATCCCGACGATCGCCGCTCCGCGCGCTTTGGCCTGTTCGATCAGTTCCACCACGGCGGCGCTGTTTTTGCTGTCGAGCGAGGCGGTGGGTTCATCCAGAAGTAAAATCGGGTAGTCGACGATAAAGCCGCGGGCGATATTGACGCGCTGCTGCTCGCCGCCGGAAAAGGTCGACGGGGCAAGGTGCCACAGGCGCTCGGGCACATTGAGGCGTGTCAGCAGGCTGGCGGCTTTGGCGGCGCAGGTTTCGCGCGGCACGCCGAGATCCAGCAGCGGCTGCATCACCACGTCCAGGGCGGAGATCCGCGGGATCACCCGCAGAAACTGGCTCACCCAGCCGATCGTGGTGCGGCGCACCTCCAGCACCTTCCGCGCGGGGGCCTGTACCAGGTCGACCCATTCATCACCGTGGCGAATATGGATATGGCCTTCGTCGGGCAAATAGTTGGCGTAGAGGGAGCGCAGCAGGGTCGATTTTCCGCTGCCGGAGTGGCCGTGCAGCACCACGCATTCGCCGCGATTAACCTCCAGAGAGGCATTTTGCAGCACCGGCAGACGCACGCCGTTTTGCTGGTGGAGCACAAAGGTCTTACTTATGTTTTGTACGTGGATCATGTTGGCCTCGCGATTTGTTTTGCCGGGTGGCGGCTTCGCCTTACCCGGCCTACAAGATGCGGTGTTCGTGTTGCCGGGTGGCGGCTACGCCTTACCCGGCCTACAGGTGCGCTATTCGTAGGCCGGGTAAGCGCAGCGCCACCCGGCAGCAGCAACCTCAGTTCTGCAACACGGACGACACCAGCAGCTGGGTGTAGGGATGGTGGGGATCGTCGAGCACACGGTCGGTTAACCCACTTTCCACCACCCGGCCCTGCTTCATCACCAGCAGGCGGTCCGCCAGCAGGCGCGCAACGCCCAGATCGTGGGTGACAATCACCACTGCCAGGTTCAGCTCTACCACCAGGCCGCGCAGCAGGTCGAGCAGGCGCGCCTGCACCGAGACGTCCAGCCCGCCGGTGGGTTCATCCATAAACACCAGCTTCGGGTGCGTGACCAGGTTGCGGGCGATCTGCAGGCGCTGCTGCATACCGCCGGAAAAAGTGGTGGGCAGGTCGTCGATGCGCGAGGCGGGGATTTCCACTTCTTCCAGCCAGTGTTGCGCCGTAGCGCGGATGTTGCCGTAGTGGCGCGCGCCGGTGGCCATCAGGCGTTCGCCGATATTTCCCCCCGCAGAGACCTGACGGCGCAGGCCGTCCATCGGGTGCTGGTGCACCACGCCCCACTCGGTGCGCTGCAGGCGGCGGCGCTCGGCCTCGCTCATGCCGTAGAGGGAGTGTCCCTGATAGAGTATCTCGCCGTGTTGCGGCGTCAGGCGCGCGGAGATGGACTTCAGCAGGGTGGTTTTGCCTGAGCCGGACTCGCCGACAATCCCCAGCACTTCGCCCGGCCACAGCTCGAACGACACGTCGCTAAAGCCTTTGCCCGGCGCATACAGGTGGGTCAGGTTGTTAACCGAAAGCAGCGGTTTCATTGGCCGTTCGCCTCGCTCTGTTGGCGGCAAAAATCGGTGTCGGAGCAGACAAACATTCGTTTGCCCGTGTCATCCAGCACCACTTCATCCAGATAGCTGTGTTTGGATCCGCAGATGGCGCACGGCTCGTCCCACTCCTGCACCGTAAACGGGTGATCGTCGAAATCCAGGCTTTCGACACGCGTGTAGGGCGGGACGGCGTAGATGCGTTTTTCACGTCCGGCACCGAACAGCTGCAGGGCGGGCATCATGTCCATCTTCGGGTTATCAAATTTCGGGATCGGCGACGGGTCCATGACGTAGCGCCCGTTGACCTTCACCGGGTAGGCGTAGGTGGTGGCGATATGGCCGAAGCGGGCGATATCCTCATACAGTTTCACCTGCATCACGCCGTACTCTTCCAGGGCGTGCATGGTGCGGGTTTCGGTTTCGCGCGGCTCGATAAAGCGCAGCGGCTCCGGGATCGGCACCTGGAAAATCAGAATCTGATCTTCAGCGAGCGGGGTTTCCGGAATGCGGTGGCGGGTCTGGATCAGCGTCGCGTCTTCGGTTTTTTCCGTGGTCGCGACGCCCGTTACCCGCTGAAAGAAGTTGCGGATCGACACGGCGTTGGTGGTGTCGTCCGCGCCCTGGTCGATCACTTTCAACACGTCTGCTTCACCGATCACGCTGGCGGTGATCTGAATACCGCCCGTGCCCCAGCCGTAGGGCATCGGCATTTCGCGGCCGCCGAACGGCACCTGATAGCCCGGGATCGCCACCGCTTTAAGTATCGCTCGGCGGATCATGCGTTTGGTTTGCTCATCCAGATAGGCAAAGTTGTAGCCGCTTAAGTTAGCCATGTTTGCGCTCCCGTTGCAGGCGTTTCAGCAGTTCCAGTTCGGCCTGGAAATCGACGTAGTGCGGCAGCTTGAGGTGTGAGACGAAGCCCGCGGCCTCGACGTTATCCGCGTGGGCCAGGACGAACTCTTCGTCCTGCGCCGGGCCCGCGATGTGTTCGCCGTAGTCCGGCGCCTGCAGGGCGCGGTCGACCAGCGCCATGGCCATCGCCTTGCGCTCGCCAAGGCCAAACACCAGCCCGTAGCCGCGGGTAAAGTGCGGGTCTTCATTTTCGGGGGCAACAAAACCGTTCACCATTTCGCATTCGGTCATCAGTAGTTCGCCGATGTTCACCGCAAATCCCAGCTCTTCCGGCACGATTTCAACGTCGATGTAGCCGCTGCGAATTTCGGCGGCAAATGGATGGTTACGCCCGTAGCCGCGCTGGGTGGAGTAGGCCAGCGCCAGCAGATAGCCTTCGTCGCCGCGCATCAGCTGCTGCAGGCGGGACGAGCGTGAACACGGGTAGACCGGCGGCGTGCGGGTGATGTCATCCGGCTGCGTGTCTGAATCCGCTTCCGTTTTCGCCAGACCCTGTTTCGCCAGCAGGCTGAAGACGTGCGGGGACGGTTCCTGTTCGGCGTCAGAGGTGCTGAGCGGCGACGTCTCGCCGTTCGCCAGCAGGGTAAAATCCAGCAGGCGATGGGTGTAGTCACAGGTAGGGCCAAGCAGCTGGCCGCCGGGGATGTCTTTATAAACGGCAGAAATGCGGCGCTCCAGGCGCATCTCCGCCGTGTTCACCGGCTCGCTGACCGCCAGTTTCGCCAGCGTGGTGCGGTAGGCGCGCAGCAGGAAGATCGCTTCCACGTTATCACCGCTGGCCTGCTTCAGGGCCAGCGCCGCCAGTTCTCGGTCGGCGATGCCGCCCTCGGTCATTACCCGGTCTACGGCGAGGTTTAGCTGCTGCTCGATTTGGGCGACGCTCAGCTCGGGGAGCTGTTCATCGCCCCGTCGTCTGTGCGCCTGCAGCGCATGGGCGGCGGCGATGGCCTTCTCGCCCCCTTTGACGGCAACGTACATCAGCACACCTCCACGTGGGTGGTCCGCGGGATGGCCAGCAGGCGCTCGCCGCAGGTCAGGATCAGGTCAATGCCCAGCGGGAACGGGTGCGGGCGCTCGGTCAGCTCGTGAATGATGCACTCTGGCAGCTGCGGCGCGACCATGCGCTCGTCGGCGATGCCTGCGCCCGTCAGGCGCAGCATGCGGCCGCCGCTCAGGCTGGCAACCTGCAAAATCAGCGTGGCGCTGGTCTCCGGCGCGATGGCGGTGCCTTCGCTCAGGGCATTCAGCTGTTCATGGCTGATTTGTTCGTCGGCCACGGCAAAGATTGCCTGCCGGGGCTGATCGACCAGCGGGGCGCCGGTGTGAAAACGCAGGTTCTGGTTGGCGATATCGTTCGACAGAGCCCCCGAAAGCCATACCGGGGTATCGTTGTCGGCCAGGGTCAGCAGTACGCTGGTGGTGGCCAGATTTAGCGGCAGCCAGCCCTGGGAGAGCTGGTGCAGCGAGACGATCACGCCCGGCTCGCTCATGGCCTTCAGCAGGCGACGAAAACTGTGTTGGGCATCCTGGACGGCCAGGGTAAAAGCAGGTTGAAGCGTCATGCGTTGTCTCCGCGAACGAGCGTAAAGAAGTCGACCCGGCTGGTATTCACTTCGGCCTGACGCGCGGCAAGACGTGCGGCGCGGTCGGCCTCCAGCGGGGAAATAAGGGTTTCCATCAGCGTCTGGAAATGCGGTGGTTCCTGTAAAAGCGCGTCGATGACCGCGCAGCGCTCGGCGTGGGCTTTATCACGCCCCAGCACGTAGCTGTAGCCCAGCGTGCCGCTGTGCAGGCGGATCGCTGCGCGGGTGAGGGTGGCATCCCCGGCGAAAAAGCGCTCGCCGGTGCCGCCCATGCGCGCCTGGATCTGCACAAGGCCGATCTCCGGCGCGCGGAGGATGTCGTACCCGGGGGCCAGGCTAAGGGCGTTCATGCGGGCAGACAGCGCAGCAGGCTGGCTGTGGGCCAGCACGCGCATCCAGCGCTGTCGGGTGGCGGTGTCGAAGTGCATTCAGTGCTCCATGGTGAATTCGATCATGTCGGCGCGGGTCAGGCTGACGGAATATTCCGTCGCGTCGATCTCGCCGTCACGGTGGTTGAGGGTGCGCACGCAGAGCAGCGGGGCCATATTGGGGATTTCGAGCACTTTGCTCTCTTTCGCCTGCGCGCGGCGGGCGCTGATACGCGTCTGGGTGCGTTTCAGCGCAATGCCTGTCGCATTCTGGAGAAAATCATGTAGCGAACCGCTGGAGAAATTCTGCAGCACTGGCCAGAGGGTGAGATCCGCGAAGTAGTGATCTATCTGGCACACCGCGACGCCGTTGACCCGGCGCAGGGTGCGCAGGTGGATGACGTTGTCGCCCTCCTGAATACCCAGCGCGTCCGCCACGTGGCTGGAGGCCGGGCGTAAGACAGAGAGCAGCTTTTCGCTGGTCGGGTGGCTGCCCTGATCCAGCAGGTTCTGGCTAAAGCGCGCCTGGGCGTTAAGCGGGTAGTCGAACGGGCGCATCAGCACCAGCACGCCCACGCCCTGGCGGCGCTGGACCCAGCCGCGCTCGACCAGCTGGTCAATGGCGCGGCGCAGGGTGTGTCGGTTCACTTCATAGCGGTCGGCAAGCTGCTGCTCGGCAGGAAGGTAGTCTCCGCAGCGGTAGTGCGTGCGCAGCTCCACTTCGAGCTTCGCCGCAATCTCTTGCCAGCGGGTAGGGTAACTGGTCGGATGTCTGGATAAGTGCATAGAAAACAAAGCCTCGCTTCTCAGATGAAGTGCTTACGCAAACGTTGAGAGAGGAAATCCAGCAGGCTGACGGTGACGATGATAAGCACCATCAGGGCGCAGGTTTGCTGGAACTGGAAACCGCGAATCGCTTCCCACAGGGTGACGCCAATCCCGCCTGCGCCGACCATGCCGACGACGGTGGCGGAGCGAACGTTGGACTCAAAGCGGTACAGGGAGTAGGAGATCAGCAGCGGCATCACCTGCGGCAGGACGCCGTAGAGGATCTCTTCGATTTTATTGGCGCCGGTGGCGCGAATGCCTTCCACCGGACCGGGCTCAATGGCTTCGACCGCCTCGGAGAGCAGCTTGGATAGCACGCCGGTGGTGTGGATGAAAAGCGCCATGACGCCCGCAAATGGACCCAGGCCGACGGCGACCACGAACAGCATCGCAAAGACCATTTCGTTGATCGCTCGACAGGCGTCCATCAGGCGGCGCATGGGCTGGTATACCCACCACGGCACGATGTTTTCGGCGCTCATCAGGCCAAACGGAACAGAGAGAATAACGGCCAGCGCGGTGCCCCAGACGGCGATTTGCAGGGTGACCGCCATTTCGCTGAGGTAGTCCTGCCACTGGCTGAAGTCCGGCGGGAAGAAGTCGGCGGCGAAGGTCGCCATGTTGCCCGCGTCTTTGAAGAGCAGCAGCGGATCCATTTCCGCGCCCTTCCAGGAGATAACCAGCACCGCCAGCAGGATGGCCCAGCTTATGAGCGAGAACCAGCTGCGCTTTGGCGGTGGGAGGGTGATAGTTTGCATGTTTGGCTCCGTGGGGCTTTATGTGCCGGATGGCGCTACGCTTATCCGGCCTACGATCCAAAATGTAGGCCCGGTAAGCGCAGCGCCACCGGGCGAAAAGCGTTACTGCACCGCTTTATTCACGCTCGTCATCGCGCCGAGCGCGGCGGTCAGGCGGTCGAGGTCTTCAAGCTGGGCCTGAATCGCGGCCACTTTGCTGGTCTTCTCCTCGTCCTTCAGGCCTTTGTTGTCCTTCACGCCCTGCATCTCTTTAAACAGCGCCAGCTGGCGAATCGGGACCAGCTGCAGGTCGCTTGACGGGCGGAACGGTGCCCAGCCCAGACGTTCGAGGACTGCTTTCTCTTCCGGCGTTTTGCCATAGGTCATAAAGAAGTCGTACACCTTGTCCTTGGTGCTTTCGGACAGGTTTTTACGCCACACGATCGGGTCGCCGGGGATCAGCGGGGATTTCCAGATAACCTTGATCTCTTTCAGCTTGTCCGGTGCGGAGGTCTTCAGCTTGTCGAGGTTCTCGGTGTTGTTGGTGGCAACATCCACCTGCTTGTTGGCCACGGCCAGAGCGTTGGTTTCATGGCTGGCGTTCACCGTGCGCTTGAAGTCGCTGGCGGAGGCGTTGTTTTTGGCGAAGACGTAGTAGCCAGGGACAAGGTAGCCGGAGGTAGAGTTCGGATCGCCGTTGCCGAAGGTCAGCTCTTTGCGTTTGGCGAGCATGTCATTGAGGTTGTTGATTGGGCTGTCTTTGTTGACGATCAGCACGCTCCAGTAGCCCGGGGAGCCATCTGCCGCGACGGTCTGGGCAAAGACCTGGCCGTTCGCGCGGTCCACCGCTTCCATGGCGGAGAGGTTGCCGTACCAGGCGATGTCTACTTTATTAAAGCGCATCCCCTGGATGATGCCCGCGTAGTCCGGGGCGAAGAAGGCGTTCACTTTGATCCCCAGTTTGGTTTCCATATCTTTCAGGAACGGTTCCCACTGAGGTTTCAGGTTTTGCTGTGATTCCGTCGAAATAATGCCGAAGTTCAGCGCTTTTTCCTGCTCTTGTGCATACGCCGGGCTTAACAGGGTGCTGAGGCTGAACATGCTGGTAAAGGCCAGCGCGGCAACGGCTTTGTAGCTCATGTACTTTCCTCGGATCGGGTTTAATTAAGCAGCCTGCGCGTTCTCTTCGACGCGGCTAATGCTGCGGTAGAGATGGTCAAAACGTTCGTTATCAAACTGATGGCTCGCGCCATCAAAGAACACGTGTCCCTGACGCAGGGCGACGATGCGTTCGCAATAGCGCAGGGCGTAATCCACCTGATGCAGCGTGACCACCACGGTAATGCCGTCGTTCTGGTTAATGTCGCGCAGGGTTTCCATCACGATGCGGGCGGACTCCGGGTCCAGCGAGGCAATGGGTTCGTCAGCGAGAATGATTTGCGCTTTCTGCATCAGCGCGCGCGCAATCGCCACGCGCTGCTGTTGTCCACCGGACAGGGTGGAGACGCGCTGGTGGGCGAAGTGCGCCATGCCGACGCGGGTCAGCGCCTGTAAGGCTTCCTGCTTCTGGGAAGGGGTGAACCAGCGCAAACAGGTGCGCCAGAACGGGGTGCTGCCGAGCGCGCCAATCAGCACGTTCTCCAGCACCGTCAGGCGGTTTACCAGGTTGAACTGCTGGAAGATGTAGCCCGTCTGGGCACGGCTCTTGCGGATATCGCTCGCCAGACGCCCGGCGCGCTGCACGGTATTACCCAGCAGCTCGACGTGGCTTTCCGGTGTTTTATCGCCGGTGATAAGCCCGCTCAAATGGCGCAGAAGGGTGGATTTACCCGAGCCGGAAGGCCCGAGAAGCGCCACCATGTCGCCCTGCCGGACGGTCAGATCAACGGCATGCAGAGCCTTGTTGTGATTGAAGGTCTTGCTCAGTTTCTCGACGCGGATGACAGTTTGCATGTGCTGGGCCTCACGATAAATGTGGCCTCATGCTGGCGCATCAATGTGACATTTGGGTTAAGTGCAGGTTGCGGGAGTTTGAAGAGTTGAGCGGAGTTTGATGACAATCATCGTAGGCCCGGTCAGCGCAGCGCCACCGGCGCTGTGGGCGGATGCGCTGCGCGTGTCCTGCCTACGACGTTTGTTGCTTGACGACGTTAATCATCCACGGCACGCCGTATTTGTCGGTGACTTTACCGAAACCGTGCGCCCAGAAGGTCTCCTGCCAGGCCATTTCGATATTCCCGCCATCGGCAAGGTTGTCGAACCAGCGCTTGCCTTCATTGACGTCCTGGGTGTCGAGCACCAGCGTAAAGCCCGCGTACTGCGCGTTACTGCCGGGCGGCAACCCGTCGCTCATCATGATATCGCTGCCCGCAATGCGGACGTTGGAGTGGGCGATAGCCGAATCCGGAAATTGCATACCGGACGGACAGCCTTCATCGCTGTTATCGCTTTTTGGCATTTCGCCGAAGGTAATTTTATAGAGAAGCTCTGCGCCGACGGCTTGCTGGTAGAAGGCGGTGGCCTCAGCGCAGTTGCCGGCGAAAGAGATATAGGGACTTAACGGCATAATCTTTACCTCACGTAAGAAAAGCCCATTAAGTGTAGTTCCCGAAAGCCCGGCAAGCGAAGCGCCACCGGGCGGGTAAATCAGTTCTTTTTCACAAACTCAGATTTCAGTTTCATCGGACCGAAGCCGTCAATTTTGCAGTCGATATTATGATCGCCTTCAACCAGACGGATATTCTTCACTTTGGTGCCGATTTTCAGCATGGAAGAACTGCCTTTCACCTTCAGGTCCTTAACGACGGTAACGCTGTCACCGTCCGCCAGCAGATTGCCGTTCGCATCTTTCACGATGAGCGCATCAGCATCCTGAGCCGGCTCGGCATCATTCCATTCATGAGCGCATTCCGGGCAGATGAACATGCCATTATCTTCATAGGTGTATTCAGAATTGCATTTTGGGCAGTGTGGAAGTGACATATCGGTATCCTCAAAAGTGTAAACGCGCTGGAAAGTGCCAGCAAAATGACGGCAGGGTGCCGAAAAAGGCGGCAAGTATAACGCAAATCCACACCGTTGTCGGTGATATTGTGAATTAAAAAAGGCAAAAAGCGTATCGGGAGTGACACGTTCTGTCAGTCAGTTAAGCGATGCTTACACCCATTAACACGGTGGGAAGAAATGACGATAAATATATCGAATATTTTATTGCAGCAAATTGCTACGCTCTGCCATTTCGGATAAGGTGAAGCGACACATTGTTATTTATCGCCGGACTTCACTGCCCTACATATCTTATGGCAGTGGCGCATTACCTCTCTTTTTAGGTGGATAAATAATGATGATATATCCTGAAGTTTCTTAAAAATGGGCTACGCTTTTTTCTTTTGGCTAACGGGCCAGGAGAGAAGCTATACACGCCATGCAAGGATAGTGAATTATTTCTGATTATCTTCAATCAGTTATATTTCGGCGAACATGTTTTCCACACGTGATCATATAAGCCTGAACGACATAATTAAAACAAGTGGCTTAATAAAAGTAATAAATTTGCGTTAAGGAAAGGCTTTTATCATGCACACACAGACCATTTTTGAATTAAGTCAGGAAGCGGAGCGTTTGTTACAGCTTGCCCTGCAAAATCTTGATACGTTGAAATCAATGCCGACTGCAATGCTGGAGAGCACTGCGGCTGCTATTACAGGCGAAACGAACAACGTTTTACCTTTGCATTTTAGCGCGCGCGGCGTCGACGCGCAGCAGGCGATGCTGAATAATGAATTACGGAAAATAACCCGGCTGGAAATGGTCCTGGCCATTGTGGGCACCATGAAAGCGGGAAAATCGACCACTATTAATGCGATTGTGGGTACCGAAGTGCTGCCGAACCGCAATCGTCCGATGACGGCGCTGCCGACGCTGATCCGCCACACGCCGGGCCAGAAGGAGCCGGTGCTGCATTTCTCTCATGCCTCCCCGATTGATGAATTGATCCAACTGCTTCAGAAACAGCTATGCGATTACGATCGCGGGAAGCTGGCCCAGCGTCTGGAAATTGATAAAGACATGAATACGCTGCTGGAGCGCATTGAAAAAGGGGAAGCGTTTGAGAAGCACCATCTGGGCGCGCAGCCGATATTTCATTGTCTGAAAAGCCTCAATGACCTGGTGAGACTTTCCCAGGCGCTGGGCGTGGCGTTTCCGTTCTCAGAATATGCGGCGATCGAACATATCCCGGTCATTGAAGTGGAGTTCGTGCATCTTGCGGGCCTGGATGCCCACCTCGGGCAGTTGACGCTGCTCGACACGCCCGGGCCGAACGAGGCCGGACAGCCGCATCTGCAAAAAATGCTCAGCGAGCAACTCTCCCGCGCATCGGCGGTGCTGGCCGTGATGGATTATACCCAGCTCAAATCCATCTCTGATGAAGAAGTCCGCCAGGCCATTTCCGCGGCGGGAAAATCGGTGCCGCTGTATGCGCTGGTGAATAAATTCGATCAGAAAGATCGCAATAGCGACGATGAAGAACAAATCCGGGCGATGATCTCCGGCACCTTAATGAAAGGCAATATTTCGCCTGGGCAGATTTATCCCGTTTCGTCCATGTGGGCGTATCTGGCGAACCGCGCGCGCTACGAGCTGAGTACGCACGGGCAACTGCCGGATCATCAGGAGCAACCCTGGGTGCAGGATTTTGCCGAAGCGGCACTCGGACGTCGCTGGCGTACGGCGGACCTGGACGATATCGACCATATCCGACATTCTGCCGATTTGCTCTGGGAAGATTCGCTCTTCGAGCAACCGATACGCAAACTGATTTACGCAGCCTATGCCAATGCCTCGCTATACGCGCTGCGTTCAGCCTCGCATAAGCTGCTCAACTACGCGCAAAATGCCCGCGAGTATCTCGATTTCCGCTATCAGGGGCTGACGGTGGCCTTTGAGGCGCTGGAGTTGAATATCGCACGTCTGGAAGAGGACATGGCGCTTTTGCAGACGCGTCAGTGCGTGGTGAGCGATGAGGTGAAACACGAGGTTGAGGAAGCGCTGAGCGCTACCGCGGACTTTATCGGGTCCCAAAAAACCGCGCTACACCATGAGATTGACCTGGTGTTCAGCACGCACCCGATTCTTGATTTGCCAGGCACCGACCGGCCGAACCTTCGCGGTGAGGTGCTGAAGCAGCTGGTTCTGGACGATGAAGGGCAGGCGCAGATTGCGCTGAGTAAATTACGCGCCTCCTGCGAGCAGGTGATGCTGGATGCCCAGACGAAGATCGGCCGGGAGCTGGCGTTACGCTTCGATCAGCTGGAGTCCACGCTGGCGCGCTCTCTGAACGAAGCCATGCGTCCCATCGAAACGCGTATTAAAGAGCATCTGAGCCATGCGGGTTTTCGGGCGCGGATCAGCTTCCCGGCGTTTCAGGCAAGCCAGCTTAACTTCAATACGCGGGCGCTGTTCAACGATGCGATTGCGCAGGACGACAGCCAGGCCGTCCCCCCATCCAGCGGGAGCAGCATGCGTGAAACGGTCTCTCGTTGGCTCAATAATCCGGGCTGGGGCTGGGACGAGTATGTGGAAACGCGCACGCGGTATGTTATCGACATTGCGCAGCTACATGACAAATTTAAGCAACATATTGATCAGTTTTGTGAACAAATACGTAAAGCTTTGTCCGCGCAGGTCGATGTCTCTGTTACGGCAGGAATGGCGACGTTCTTTGCAGAATTTTCGTTGTGCCTGACCGGGTTACAGGAAAGCTTGCGTGATAGCCTCGCAGTGCGTCAGCAAAATGAGCACTCAACCCGAGCGCTCTGCCAGTTGTTGAAGCAAAGCATCACTACTGCGACGTGGATACAGGAAGATACCCGACTGTTACGCGATGATATTCAAACCCTATTCGCGGCAGAGCAACCATGACAACACCACTACTGGACGGCCCCGGGCGAACGCTGGAGTGTATTAATCCAAAATTTATGGTCGATCTGGTGCAGGGGGGAGACGCAGCGCGTCATCCTCGCCTGGGACCACAGCAGCTGCAGTTTCGTGAGCGTTTGACGCAGGAAATCATGACGCATACCCGGCTACGCCCCTGGGCGATGGCGGGGATGCTCAATGAAAATGCGGGGCTGCGTCTGGGGCTGGCGGAAAAACTGGCCAGCATGCTTGATCCGGGTCATCTCGCGCTGACGCTGATGGCAGAGAAGCTGATAGCGCTGCGTCAGCAGACTCACCCGCGCACCCTGCAGTCCCCCGGACTGACGCAGCAGTACGCCGATCTCGTGTCTCATTTTACCCAACGCGCAGCCTATAAGGAAAAGGCGCTGACCCAGCGCGGCCTGACGGTGCAGGCGGGTGAGCACAGCGAGCAAATTTTTACCCGCTGGCGGGCCGGGCATTATGATGGCTGGTCGCTGGCCGGGCGCTGTTTTATCGTCCTGGAGGAGCTGCGCTGGGGGGCATTTGGCGACGCGTGCCGTCTCGCGAACGAAGATGTGGCGGCAATGCTTAAGGATAACCTGCGCAGCATGGCGGCTAACTATCTGGCGCAGGGCATCAATGCCTCCCCCACGACCCGCCATTTTTATCACCAGTGGCTGACAACGCCAGCTTCGCCGGGATTGATCGATCATAAAGACATGCTGGGCTGGCTGGGGGACTGGTGTCAGGCGGATAAGCATCCGGTGAGCTGGTCAGTGACGCAAAACTGGCAGACCGTCGCGCTGGGAATGCCGAGGCTCTGTTCGGCAAAACGGCTGGTGGACGGGATGGTGGAAGAGATTTTTGGGTGAATCCCTTCTTCCCCTCACCCTGATCCTCTCCCCGGGGGGGAGAGGGAATGGTTTGGTGCGGCGCGTTAATGATTCATTTCAATTGGTTTCGGTTCAGGCTGGGTCTCTTGCATATTCCCGTAGCGTTTCGCATACAGCGCCGTGACGATCGGCACCAGAATCGCGGTGACAATCACGCTGGCCGCAACCAGCGCCGTCGCGGAAGCGGCCACCGGTTCGAAGGCCGGGTTAATCTGGGCAATAATCACCGGGTTGGCGACGGCAGCGCCTGCGGCTGAAGAGGCGGCGACGCCCGCTGTGCCGTTTCCTCCGCCGATCGCGCGGTCGGCAATGATTAGCGGGATACCGGTAATGATAATTACGGCGACACCCAGCACAATACCCAGCAGGCCGGTATCAAGGATAACCTTCAGATTGATGGTGTTCCCCAGCGCGAAGCCGAAGAACGGGATTAGCACCGGCGTGGCTTTGCTGAAGAAATCACGCAGATCGTGATCGAGATTGCCAAGGGCAAAGCCGATCAGGAAGGGCAGGATCGCACCGACAAAGTGGTGGGGTTCAAAAGAGGCCAGGCCAGCAGACCCCAGGATCAGCATCGTCATCAGCGGGCCAGACTCCAGAGACATCAACACAAATGCGCCGGACTCTTCTTTTGTCCCGTACTGATTCATCAGGCTGGCGTACAATCCGCCGTTAGTCATATCCATCGCTGAGACAATCGCCAGCACCGATAATCCCGCGAAGAACCCGGTCTGAATTCCAGTCTCCGGGATGAACATCGCGCATATCATCGCTACTGCCCAGGCTACCGCTATTTTGGTTATTACCAGCGTACCGGATTTCCGTAATACGGTACCCGTCGCCCGTAAATTAATGGATGCACCGATACAAAAAAACCAGACAGCAAGAATCGGAACCGTGCCCGTTATCATGCCTTTTGTGAAACCGCCAAAATAAGCCCCGGTATCAGGGGCAAGGGTATTCAGGATGGCGCCCAGTACCAGCGGAACCAGCATCATACCGCCGGGTATGCGTTCTATCGTGGCTTTAATCTTCATAGACAATCCTCACATCTGACCCCGCCTGACGGGCGAACGGTGCTAAAAATTAGTCAATAAATTCAATTGATTGGCGTTTTTGCTTGAGAGGCATTTCTCGATAACCCTGCAATGAAAATAAATGCGTGCTCTCGATTAACCTCATTGGAAAACACATGAAACGTTGTATTCGGATTTATCATGCGATCAATGGAATATTGATTCAATGAAAATAAAACATCGTTTTAGTTATCTTTGTCACATATTCAATGTAAAAACATCGATGGCTTCCTGATGATGAAAATTTATGTAAATTGGATGTGAGAAAACGTGGTTTGTTTTTTTGTTGAGAAAGAACTCATGATGTGTGTGAAGGGGCTCTAAAGGCGGGGATGAGAAAGTGCTTATTTGCACTCATTGACAAATCCGGGAACGAGTTGACCTGACGCTGAAATATGTGTGAAGTTGATCACAAATATAAACGCTGGTAGGGTAAAAAGGTCATTAACTGCCCAGGCAGGCGTCAACAGGTTCGGTTGTATCGACGTAAAACGTCAATGTAAGTAAACCTGCTACGCTTGAATAAGGCGATTCGCATGGAGCGGATCCCATGGTTCACAGAACGTAAACTGGACTGTGAAACAGACAGGGCCGAGTCAACGAGGATAGCTATGCTGAGAAGGAAAAAGATTAAACCCATCACGCTTCGCGACGTCACCATTATTGATGACGCAAAACTGCGTAAAGCGATTACCGCAGCCTCGCTCGGTAATGCGATGGAATGGTTCGATTTTGGTGTCTACGGCTTTGTGGCCTATGCGTTAGGTAAAGTGTTTTTCCCCGGGGCCGATCCCAGCCTGCAGATGATTGCCGCACTGGGTACGTTCTCCGTTCCCTTCCTGATTCGCCCGCTGGGCGGTCTGTTCTTCGGTATGCTCGGTGATAAGTATGGTCGTCAGAAGATCCTGGCTATCACCATCGTCATTATGTCGATCAGTACATTCTGTATCGGTCTTATCCCGTCTTACGCCACCATCGGCATTTGGGCACCGATCCTGCTGCTGATCTGTAAGATGGCACAGGGCTTCTCCGTGGGCGGTGAATATACCGGCGCCTCGATCTTTGTTGCCGAGTATTCCCCCGACCGTAAGCGCGGCTTTATGGGAAGCTGGCTGGACTTCGGCTCCATTGCCGGGTTCGTTCTGGGCGCGGGCGTGGTGGTGCTGATTTCAACCGTAGTGGGGGAAGCGAACTTCCTCGACTGGGGCTGGCGTATACCGTTCTTCCTGGCACTGCCGCTGGGGATCATTGGTCTCTACCTGCGTCATGCGCTTGAAGAGACGCCTGCGTTCCAGCAGCATGTCGATAAGCTGGAACAGGGTGACCGTGAAGGGCTGCAGGATGGTCCGAAGGTATCGTTCAAAGAGATTGCCACTAAGCACTGGCGCAGCCTGCTGACCTGTATTGGTCTGGTGATTTCGACCAACGTGACCTACTACATGCTGCTGACCTACATGCCGAGCTATCTGTCGCATAACCTGCACTACTCGGAAGATCACGGTGTGCTGATTATTATCGCCATCATGGTCGGTATGCTGTTTGTACAGCCGATTATGGGCCTGTTGAGTGACCGTTTTGGCCGTCGACCGTTCATTATTCTGGGAAGCGTTGCGCTGTTTGCGCTGGCAATCCCGGCATTTATTCTGATTAACAGCGATGTGCTGGGGCTGATTTTTGCCGGTCTGCTGATGCTGGCGGTGATCCTTAACTGCTTTATCGGGGTGATGGCCTCAACGCTGCCCGCGATGTTCCCGACCCACATTCGCTACAGCGCGTTGGCCGCGGCCTTTAACATCTCGGTACTGATTGCCGGTCTGACCCCGACGCTTGCCGCCTCGCTGGTGGAGAGCACGCAGAACCTGATGATGCCGGCTTATTACCTGATGGTGATCGCGGTGATTGGTTTGATTACCGGTATTACCATGAAGGAGACGGCGAATCGTCCTCTGAAAGGCGCCACGCCTGCGGCATCGGATATTCAGGAAGCGAAAGAGATCCTGCGTGAGCACTACGATAATGTAGAGCAGAAGATTGAGGATATTGACGCCGAGATTGAAGAGCTGCAGAAAAAACGCTCCCGACTGGTGGATCAGCATCCACGCATCAACGAGTAATAAAGAAACCCGCCAACGGCGGGTTTTCTTTTATTAGCATCCGGCGGCGATGTAGTCGCCATTGGCACTGATGGGGATCACCGTCAGGAACAGCACCGTCGCGAACAGGATCAGGACTACCCCTCCGGCTATTTTGACTGCCGGCACCAGCCATCTTAATGAGGCGCTTTCTCCGAACCAGGTCACCGTACGTTCGCGGGCGTACCGTACAGCCAGGGAAAGCCCCACAATAGAGAGCGCGGTTCCCAAAGACATAGTCATGACTGCGGCCACTCCCCAGGTAATGATGCCCAGCGCGTTCGAAAACATCAGAATCATGATCGCCCCGCTGCACGGGCGTGCCCCAATTGCCAGAATTACGCCCAGACGGGTTTTCCAGTCGCCCTGCGTCAGGTCTGTACCTACGCCGTGATGGCCGCAGCCACAGTGTTCGTCGTGCTGATGAAGCGGCTTAATGGCTGAGACAGACATCCTGCGCGGGCGCAGACTCTTCAGCGCCTGGTAAATGACAAATGCGCCGAATGCGCCAATAAGTACTGCGCTGATCTTCTCCACGTACCAGCGGCTGGTACTGATATCCCCTGAGGCGAGGTTGAACCCCACCGCTAGAATAAAGACAAACAGAATGGCGCTGACGCCCTGCATCAGGCTACCCAGGAAGGGGACGACCCGGGCGGCCAGCTCGCTTTCCTTATTGGTGGTCAGATAGGTCGTCACAATGAATTTTCCGTGCCCAGGTCCGATGGCATGAAGAACACCATAAAGGAAAGCCCCCGTTAACAGCCATAACCCACCGCTGTACTGGTGGTTATTCAGCTGCAGCAGGTACATCACCAGATAACGGTGCAGGGTAATTTGCGTGGCAAGACACCACTGGATAAAGGCGTTCCAGTGCGTATGCAGGGTAAAACCGGCAAAGAGAATTGCCAGCAGCATCAACCCAGCGGTAGGGAGACGCCAGTCACGGGTGAGGCGTTGTGTGGTCATGAAGCGGCCTGCACAGAGGAGAGTATTTGCCGCTAGTATAGTTGATCTTCCCGCTCAATTCGTGGGATCGCGTCCGGATCCGTGCATGATTGTGGATAACTATGTGCATAAAATGGTATAAGGCGGGGTTTTGCTGGGGAATGCAGCAGTCAGTCATTTTTTTGCAACTTTTCGGTTGCGGTCGTTCGGGAACTCCCTATAATGCGCCTCCATCGACACGGCGGATGTGAATCACTTCACACAACAAGCGGTTCGGTTGAAGAGAAAAAATCCTGAAATAACGGGTTGACTCTGAAAGAGGAAAGCGTAATATACGCCACCTCGCAACGGTGAGCGAAAGCCGCGTTGCACTGCTCTTTAACAATTTATCAGACAATCTGTGTGGGCACTCAAAGTGACATGGATTCTTAATGTCTTCGGACAATAAATGAATACCAAGTCTCTGAG